>LUQO01000004.1 GCA_001627865.1 SAR324 cluster bacterium REDSEA-S27_B3 | reverse complement strand
GAGCAAATCCATCGAACATTTGATCATAAGCTGGATGAACAGCAACCAGTTGTCCTTGAAGATGAGTAGAAAGTTCGGTAATGCTTAGCCCAATGTCCTTTAGCATACCCGACAAATCATCACAATACCCCTTGCATTCTGCAGCCTGGTCCAGATCAAACAGTTTAGTTTCCCAGGAAGGAATTTGAATTCCCTCAAATCCCAATGAAACAGACCATTCTGCTATTGACTTCATGTTGTTGTATGGTTTTTCGTCTGCGGCGAATTGAGCTAAAAAAATAGCAGGTCCCTTTAATGTTTTCATTTTCTCTCCTGTAAGATATTTAGTAAGATTATTTTAGTTAATCAAAAGTAATGATCCCCTAAAAAGTTGCAATTCCAGCTTTCGTGGAAATTACGTACTAGGTGGTTGTATCAATATTTTAGGTATTCATCATGTATGTATGACAAAAAAGTTAATAATTCATTTTGGACAAACTATCTTGCTATTGCTGTACTTCGGCAGTTAAAATTTGAACATCTCTTGTTTGCGAATCTAAAGGTTAAAATATCTATTTTACTGTTTTTTAGCTATTGGCTAATTTCAGGTATGATTAGTATTATTATCCTGACATTCCACCATCAATGCTTAAGGCTGCACCGGTCGTGTAGGCGGATTCATCTGAGGCAAGGTAAACGGCAAGGGATGCTATTTCTTCTGGTTCTTCTGGTGTGCCGATACGGCCGATTGGCTGGCGTGCAATGAATGCCGCCCGGACTTTTTCAGGGTCACCTCCCTGTGCTTTGATGCGTTCCTGCAGTGAAGGCGATTCAACTGTTCCGGGACAGATGGCATTGCAGCGTATGCCCTGTGTGATGAAATCTTTTGCCACAGATTTTGTCAGGCCGACCACCGCGGCCTTGCTTGTTCCATAAACAAAGCGGTTAGGCACTCCCATTACGCTTGAAGCTACTGAAGACATGTTGATGATGTTTCCGCGTCCGGCTTTCAGCATGGCTGGCAAGAATGCGCGAATCATGCGGTACATTGAACGAATGTTTAGATCGAAGCTGAATTCCCAGTCGCTTTCTTCGCAGTCCAGAACCGTTCCGTGATGCACAAATCCCGCGCAGTTGAACAGCACATCGATTGCGCCTAATCCCTCCGCAACCTGTTTAATTTCCTCCGGTTTCGTTACATCCAGCAAACGTGTTTCTATACTCGGATTTTCCTGACTGAGGGAATTCAGTGTCTCAGGATTAATGTCTGTTGCCAGCACCTCTGCGCCTTCAGTTGCAAACGCAAAAGCAGTTGATCTGCCGATTCCCTGCCCAGCTGCAGTGATTAGAGTTTTTTTATTTTTAAGTCGCCCTGTCATGTGATTCTTTCATTTGAGTAAATTGTTATAATTATAAGAATACTTACTATTCCTTGGCTGAATTGTGTCAGTAAAATTATGCTGTTAGCAGAAAAATGAATTTATTTTTTCAATTCACTTTACTGCTCCAGTGGAAAGTCCTTTGACAATATAACTCTCAAGGATAATTCCAATTATCACCAGCGGTGCAATTGCTGCTGTGGAAAGAGCCGCCATCGACCACCAGTTTATTCCCTGTGATCCGGTCTGGCTGGCAACCATCACGGGGAGTGTTTTTGCGTCTGCGCTTGTCAGCAGCGCCGCGAAAAAATATTCGTTCCAGCTCAATACAAGGCAGAGTATAAACGCCGCAACTATCCCCGGAAATGAAATCGGCAGCACTATGCGAAGGAACACTCCCCAGGCGCTGAGTCCATCCACAAGTCCTGCCTCTTCCAGTTCAAGGGGGATTGTACTGAATTGATCCCGCATGATCCAGATAACGATCGGCAGGACCATCAGGGCATACAGCATGATCAAGCCTGTTGTTGTATCCAGCAGTGCCAACTCTCTGTAAAGCACCAGAAAAGGCAGAGCCAGTACCACCGGAGGAAGGATCATCTGGGAAAGAAAGAAGAATGAGATGTCAGAATTTTTTACAAAACCAAGCTTATATTCAAAGCGGCTCAGGCCATAGGCCGCAAGTGATCCCAGGATTACTGCAAGTGTTGAGGCGCTGACGGAGGTGATTGCGCTGTTCACAAATCTTTTCAGGAATTCATCCCGTACTGTTGAAATTTCAAAGATTGTTTCCGGAGATAAACCAAGCGAGCGCAAACCTATCCATTTTGGAATGAAATCAATCCATGGAATCAAGTGACCCTGCGTAACATTGACCGCGGTTTTAAATGTTGTGGTGACTGTCCAGAATATAGGGAACAGGCAGATGAATGCCCAGAACAGCAATCCCCCGTAAATCAGTACACGATAAATAATAATATTCACTCCCCGAAATGATTCATTCACGGCTTCTCATAACTTAAACAGGTTTTATTCATAACAACAGATTAATCAGCTATAACAGGCATGAGAGAATACTCATGTCACCTTCTGCATCCAGCGGTTAAGCTGTTTCAGCAGGAGTGTCATCAGGATAATAATTATAATCAGGTAAACAACGGCCATCATTGTTCCGTATCCCACATTAGAACGGTCCCTGTATTCCCGGAAAATGAAACTGGTGACGGTATCCGTAGTTCCTCCTGGACCTCCGGAAGTAACATTGATCACGATGTCTGCCAGTTTTAATTTAAAAATAATCCGGATTACAGTTGTCGTTATGCTGACGGGCAGCATAAGCGGGAAGGTGATTTTCCAGAAATGCTGCCAGCCTGTTGCTCCGTCAATTTTTGCTGCTTCATTTACTTCCTTTGAAAGTGCCTGAAGTCCTGCCAGCAGCATGATCATCATAAAAGGTATGAAGGTCCACGCATCCAGGATCATCAGGCTTATTCTTGCGATTTCAGTGGAAGAAAAAAACGCGGGTGTTTCCCAGCCGAGTTGACGTGCAAGTGCGGCGGCTGGTCCGAAGCGGTATTCCATCAGTGACTTACCGATCATCCAGCTGACTGCTACAGGACTAAGCATCAGCGGCAGCAGGAACACCACTCGAAAAAATTTCCTTGCGACAATCTGGGCATTCAGCAGCAGTGCCAGACCGAATGCAATGGCATATTCAACCACTATTGCCAGCAGGTAATAAACCATATTCAGCAAAGAATTCCAGTAATACGCATCACCCAACAGTGCCCTGAAATTGTCCAGTCCACTGAACTTCTGACCCTCAAACGCACTTAGGTTCCAGTCGTGTAGTGAAATGTAAACACTGAATATCAGTGGAAAAATCACCATTGCAATGGTGAACAGAAATGCGGGCAGCACAAAAAGCACACGCTGGCCTCTTTCACCTTTTATGAGAAGTACTCCCCAGCAAAGGGCTGCTGACCAAAGCAGATACATGTATAGAATTGGTCTCCAATTCTCGAAGCCGAAAGTGATGCTGTCTGACTTGTATAAAAGCTGGATCAGGAACAATGCTGCTAATAAAACACTTGTGATGAGGATAATCGACCGTCCAAGCACCTTGCGTTGAACAGGAATGTGATCCGTGCCGACGTAATTAAATGGCATCTACAATTAATACTTGGAAGAAAATTGAATAAGCTGATTCAGCGGATTTGGTTGAGCTGTTTAATCCATGTGAATCAAAACGGATAGAGTAAGACTGGCGGTTTTTGATTCATTCCGCCAGTCAAACTTTTTGCCAGCTTTAACTTCTTATGACAAGCCAAGTGAGGCTCGGTACAGTTGAAGCTGTTTTTTCCTGCCAATTTGATCAGTAAGTTTCTCCCAGGCAGCCGCGATGTTATCGGCTCCGGACTGGGCATCATGCTTACCGGCAAAGATTTTTGACAACTCATCCTCAGCAACACTGTAATATTGAAAAATCCCCGGGATTCGAGGTTCAATTGCAGCGTTTGGATGATTATAGGAATTTGCTTCAGATTCCAGGTAGGACTTGATAAATGCCCTGTCGTATCCGGCAGCAACCCATTCATTAATATTGAAGTGGCTGTTGCGATAAGGCTGGAATCCGGACGGATAAGCTGAAGCCCAGAGGGAGATGTCTTTACCTCCGATATGAGCAGCAGCGCTCCAGGCAGCTTTACGCTTTTTGGAATTGCCGTCCACCCGAGCCATTACATACACGCCCCAGCCGATGTAAGCCATGTTCGGCGCGTAATTCGGACCACTTGACAATGTATCCCACCTGCCGGTTTTTGAATTATAGACATCGTCTGAGCCAGGCAGGATATCGAAGCCTACGACATCACCTACAACTGAACCGTCGCTGGTTTTTGCCATGGAACCTACGTCTCCCCACCATGAAAGCATTGAGCCTGTTCCGGCCAGGAACTGCTGAAACGCAGTAGTTCCCGGATCAGCATTCAACTGGTTTGCGGGTTGAGACGGCAGCACATCAATCACATCCTGAATAGCACGTACCCAGGCCGGATTATTAACTCTTGGTTTCATCGTGTCAGCGTCAAACAGCCAGGCTGGATCATCCGGATGCTTGGCGTAGGCGGTGGCGCGGCTGGCCAGAAAATAAAAACCGAATCCACCCCAGCCTTTGCATGGATCTAGATACCCGTAAGCATCTCCGCCAAAGGTCGGATCCTTCTTGCCTTTGAGGAACTTACTTACTTCCTGCACCTGCTGCCATGTTTTCGGCACACCCCATTCACCTTTGTGTCCTTCCGACTTCCATGCAGCTGCTAACCCTGAGTCCTTGAAATAGTCTGCACGATAATTGAAATTGTGACAGTCTCCATCAATTGAAATTCGGTAGGTCTTACCGTTCCATGTACCGACCGGGGCTTTCAGGTAACCAACATAATCATCCATGTCAATTTGATCCTTAACCCAGTCAGGCATTTCGGAAGCCAGGCCCTTGCCGCAGACATCACCTTCAAATGGCGCACCCATTTCCAGAATGTCAAAATCCACTGTACCAGTGGCGATGGATTGCTGGAGGCGGGCATTATAATCAGCCTGTGCAAGGTCAATCCATTTAATTTTTGCTCCAGTGTACTTCTCCCAGGGCTTGAGGAAACCCCGGAACAGGAAGTTGTGGAGATTCTGGTTATTCAATCCCATGAAAGTTAATTCAACTCCATTGAATTCTCCTTTTGAGACGCGTGCCTTTGTAGGCTCAAGGCACATTGCGCCGACTTTCTGCCAGTCTGAATCCGTAGGCGAACCCTTACCAACTCCCGGAATTTTCAGGATATCACGCCTGACATTGCCTGCGGCAGAGGCACTGTTACTGAACATGCTGATTCCTGTGCCGGAACCGGCGGCAATTACGCTCGCGCCGGCAACCGTCGTTGAGGCCTTCTTAACAAATTGACGACGGTTCATTTTTACTTTTTTGGACATAAGCTTCTCCATTGTTTATATTTACGAGCACATCAATATACGACTGCGCTTATGACATGAAATCATAGGTGGCGTCAAATAAGTGCTCAACAATGTTCCTGCGAATTTCACAGAAACGTAAATCCAACCGCCAGGCGATTGGGAATAAACTGCCAAACCGGCAGTACAAGACTTGCTGAATAATTTTACTTTGCACTCACAAAAATACATTAAATCAAAAATTTACCTTTTTCAATCATCTTTTCACCATCCAGATAAAGTACACCCTGGTGTCTTAAATCTTTGATCAGATCCCAATGGAAGGCGGATTGATTCACACCACCGCATTCAGGATATGCTCTTCCAAGTGCGATATGAGCTGTCCCCCCGATTTTCTCATCAAACAGCAGATCATAGCAGTAACGGCTGATTCCGTAATTGGTGCCTACCCCGAATTCACCAATGCGCTTCGCGCCTTCATCCATCTCAATCAGTTTATGCAGCAGATCCTGATTCTTATCTGCGTGTGCTTCCACAACTTCTCCTCCAGAAAAACGCAGACGGATTCCCTCTACAAACTGTCCGGCGAAGACTGCGGGAAATTCAAAGGAAATATGACCTTCAGCGCTGTCGTCAATGGGGGCAGTGTAAATTTCACCTCCCGGCATGTTGATATGACCGTCGTCAATAAGGTACTTGCGTCCATTTGTAGTTAAACTCAAATCGGTGTCCTCGCTTTTTATTCTTACTCTTTCCGATGATTGCAGCACCTTTTGTATTTCCATATAACGAGCACCTTCTTCCTTCCAGTCAAGGAGTGTGGCATTGAAGAAGAACTCCATCATCTCATCAGTACTCATGCCGGCCTGCTGGGCGAACGCGGCATTTGGCACTCGAACCAGCACCCAGCGGGTCAGTTCTGTTCTTAAAGCAGAAACTTTTCCCAGCGACTTGCGAAAAGCAGTAATCCGATCAGCTTCAATTCCATGCAGTTCATGGGGATTGCTTGCTCCTCGCAGTCCTATATAAACATCTGCCCAGCACATCCCTTTTTCCTGCAGTTCATGTGCGTTGTCGAAATGACCTGGGTCTCCCTCCTTCATCAGGTCACGCTGCAGCAAAGTGGACTGAAATTCAATATGCGGATGCGCGCCGACTCTGACAGCCTCTGCATGAACTGCCCTTGCTAACGGCCAGGTGTCAGTTTCCATCATTGTGATCAAAACACGGTCACCGGGAACAGTCTCAGTTGAGTAATTGACCAGTATGTCTGCCAGTTGCTGCCAACGAGGATCATTCATGTCTTGTACGGTTTAATCATCTGATTGATTCTACTTTGTCCATAAATTTTCGTACTCTGTCCGGATCAACTGAATCCCAGGTGTCACCGTTATGTTTCAGATGTGAACCAATCACGCATCCGTCTGTCATAGCAAATAAATCATTCACACTGTCAATGGTCACTCCGGTGTTTGCAAGCAGGGGAGTGTCGGGAATTGCTTCCCTTACTTTCCTCAATTCTGACTGATCAACACTCATTCCAGTCATTATGCCTGAAACACAAACCACATCTGCTTTAGAAGAGAACACCGCGCTTTTTGCCTTGATTTCCAAAGGTCTGTTATCCAGTGAAGTTGCAAACTCAGCATTGATGTTAAAAAGCATTTGCAGGTCTGAGCGACCATTTGAAGAACGTATTCTTGCCGCGCCAGCACAATCCGGAGCCCATAGCCCCATATCTGAGGCATACAGTCCTGTGTATATTTCCCTTGCAAAACTGGCTTCGGTGGCTACAGCCAGTGCAATTGTTGCAACAGGATCCCACAAGTAATTCACACCGAATGGCACCTTTATCATTGATTTTACCTGTCCTACAACTGCGGCTAGTGCGGCTAATCCTTCTGGGGGTGCCTTAAGCACATAAGGGCGGTCAAACTCGTTTCCGAACATTACTGCATCCACTCCGCCTGACTGAAGCGCTTCCAGGTCATCGACCACCGCGTCCACAATCCGGCTCATCCCTGCGTCTGCATTGTAATCCGGGGAGCCCGGTAAAGCAGGTACATGGACCATTGCCACCACAGTTTTTTTATCGAGAGATATAACAGGATCAATCATTAAAACTCCATTTCTTCTGCAAATTCTTTTTTGTTTTTATCCGCAATGAATACCTTAACACCCATTTCCTTAATCTTCTGCACGAATGAGGAATCAGATTTTGAATCAGTAATCAAAATGTCAATCTTTTCCAATGGAATCACTTTAGTAAGTGTTACAGCTCCCAACTTTGCCGCGTCTGCCAGTACAATCGTTTTTCTACAGTTTTCGAGAATACATTTCTTTACCTGGGCGTCTTCCATGTTGTATTCTGTCAGTCCTGCCTCAAGGTCAACTCCGCCTGCACCAATGAAGGCCAGGTCAACATTAAAGCCTTTTATCGTCTGCTCAGAAATTGGTCCAACAAGCGACATTTCGCCAACTCTGACAATGCCTCCTGAGACAATAGTTTTTATTGCTGAATTTACCGAAAGCTCGATTGCATGTTCCAGACTTGGGGTTATAACTGTCAGGTTCTTACGTTTTTTCAGCAGCAGAGCAAGCTCTCTTGTTGTTGATCCTACATCCAGTATAAGTGTATTACCCTTTGTGATAAAATCATTGGCCAGCTGAGCTATTGCCTGCTTTGCCTTATTTCTGAATCCTTTTCGTGAAAAATATGGAGGCTCATAACTGGTGCTGGTATTACTGACTGCTCCTCCGTGAACTCTTAACAACAGTCCGCTTTTCGCAAGTTCATCCAGATCACGAGTGATAGTCATTCGTGATTTATCCAGTTTTTCAGCAAGTTCAGTGATCCTGATCCCACCGTCCTTTTTAAGAGTATCAAGGATCAGGCGCTTGCGGCTTTTAGCAGGTAAATGTTGCAAAATGTGAGAAATCTAAACATATTTTGTTTAATTGTCAAATAAAAAAACAAAAATATTAATAAATTATTTTAATAACTACGGAATGGTGGCAGAATTTCTGTGTAATCAGAGGGTATTATACAAACAGATAACAGGGTGCAATGAGTAATACCTGTTTAATAATTGAGGAGAGAAAGTTTAACTTAGGATTAAAGCTGCAAAAACTTCCGTGTAAAGAGAAATATTAACAGAAATTTTTTTGGTGCTTTGATCAGTCTGCAAGATTTTTACGGATATTTCTTAATTCGCTGTAACTTGTTTTGTACGATTCGTAAAATGGCTGGTATTCAGCATTAGTCTGAGCATTGGGCTCAATTACACGTTCAACCTGTACCATTTTTTCGACTGCTGAAGGAATGTCCTGGTAGAATCCTGCACCTACCGCGGACAGAATTGCGCATCCAAGCAAAGGTGCATCGGGGTTTTTGGTCAGTGTTATGGGTAGGTTTGAAACGTCAGAATGTGTCTGTAACCAGAGCTCGGAGCGTGTTGCTCCTCCTGAAATAACAACATTTTCCGGGTAGAATCCGTTATTACGCATTGATTCAAAAATCAATTCACTGCCGAAGGCTACTCCTTCGATTGCCGCACGGAAAATGTGTTCTCTGCCATGTTTAAGACTTAGACCGTGAACCGCGCCGCGTGACCTTGGATCGGTATGTGGAGTACGGTTACCCTGAAAATGTTCCTGAACTATCAAACCCTCTGATCCGGGGGGCAGTTTCAATGCGTCTCGATTGAGTGCAGTATAATCAGATTCACCAAAAAGATTCTTGAGCCAGTTTATAACGGAACCTGTAGAAGTCTGGCCTCCTTCCACAGTGTGAAGTCCGGGAAGCAGGGCATCAGCGTATGTCCCCCAAATACCTTCACCATGAAAAGCCTTTTCGCTTAATCCTAGTTGCAGATGAGATGAACCTGTGATCAAAGCAAGGCTTCCGGGCTTAACTACACCAAGACCTATCATACCAATCTGTGCGTCGGCCCCTCCCTGAACCACTGGAAGACCTGAATTTAATCCAAGGTGTTCTGCCGCAGCCGGAGTCAGACCACCGATTACTTCACCCAGTCTCAGTACCTCTCCCGGCCATTTTTCTGCAAGATCAGCCAGCTCCAGTTTTGCCAGCAAAGACAAGGGAACATTGCTTTTCGTGTTAATTTTTTCATCAGTATTATCATAATGCCAGCGTGTTGAGACATTGTTTATGCTGGAAACAAGTCGGCCTGTAAGCTGAAAATTAAGATAATCCTGGTACTCACAGATAGTGGAGGCCTGATCATATATCCGGGGTTCGTTCTGTTTCATCCAAAGTGCTTTTGGAATCATCCATTCCGCGGAAACAGGCCCTTTCCCGTTACTGTTTACACGCAAGGCTGAATCGCCTGTGTCAACTACCTGCTCCGCTTGGTTCGCGCTGCGGACGTCCATCCAGATTAAGGCAGGCCGTAGATGTTCCCCGAAATTGTCGAGGGCCACAACACTGCAGCATGTGGTGTCAACTGTCATCGCTGAAATATGTTCCGGACTTATCCCTGACTCCTTAACTGCTTTTCGGACTGAACCGGCAAGCGCCTTCCACCAGTCTCGTGGAACCTGTTCAGCCCATCCTGGAGCAGGGAACCTGGTGGAATAATTTGTTGATGCGTATGCCAGAGGATTTCCTGAGATGTCAAACACTCCCGCACGGATGCTTTCAGTACCGCCGTCCACCCCAATCAGGTAATTCTTACTCATTGCCATTTATCATGATCATGACCTACTGCACGGTCGAAATGAGTATAACCGCCATCCACAAAAATGTGCTGTCCGGTGGTATGCGAGGATTTGTCCGAGGCCAGGAAAACGATGGTCTGGGCAATTTCCTCCGGAGTGGTAAGTCTCCGGGAGAGAGGGACGAGATTGCTGATAGCCTTCCGGAGGGCTTCAGGATTTTGCTGTGATTGGAAGAATTCCTCGTACTGATCAGTCTGGCATTCAGCAGGCATCACACAATTAACCCTGATATTTTCCGGTGCCAAAGCCACCGCCCATTCACGAGTAAGAGCACTTATCGCGCCTTTAGCCGCGGCATAAGCTGAAGTATGTCCCTGTCCTGTTTCTGAAACCTTGGAGCCAAGGTTAACCAGGCATCCCGGTCTTTTTCGCAGATGGGGCAGGGAATAATGTGTCATGGCGTAAACATGCAGGAGATTTGTTTGCACCGAAATCATAAACTCTTCTGGAGGAGTTTCAAGGCCCAGTCCGTCATTGAATCCGGCGTTATTAACCAGCACATCAATTCCTCCGAAACAGGAAACTGTCTGCTCCACCGACTTTTTGCATGCTTCCGGGGAAGTTAGATCTGCCTCTATAAAGCGGACTCTGGAGTCTGAAGACTTTGCCAGCGCCTGTCCGGATGTTTTATCACGATCAACAAATGCTACAAGGCAGCCTTCTGCCAAAAACTCCTTCAGTGCGGCGGCTCCGATACCCTTTGCTCCACCGGTGATCAGCACTACTTTATCAGTCAGTCCTAACTCCATTTCTCAGTGTTCAGTAAACTTTCAAGGAAAGCATGCCGGAGCAGCTAAACAACTTTTCCGTCCGGACCAAGCACGCCTTTTTTAATCATGAAACAGCCGTAGGGGCGACGTTCTGATGTGGCAAGCACCGCGTAGGTGTTGCGGGACTCTGCATAGAATTCATGGCGTTCAACCGATTCCATTTTCCATTCACGATCTGAGTATTCCAGCGCAATCTTATGCAGATCAGTATGTACTTCAAGAATTGTTTCAGGTTCTCCCACAACCTCCATGTACTGTAAAGGAGCATCAACAAAACTGTCCAGAGGGAAAACTGAAAAAATTGCGCGTGCAGCTTCCGGAATGTCTGCTCCGTCAAGCCGTAAAAGCTGGCCATGTACTGTGGTAGCTGCTACAGAATCGGCAGGGAAATTGGAATCAACAATGGTTAGCACGTCACCGTGCCCCATGGCACGCAGTACGTAAAGCAATTCTGGTGTGAGTAAGGGATCAAGATTTTTCAGCATGGCAATTTATTTGTTAAAGGTTTCAGTTCAATGGATTCTAAAATAAAATGACTATGAAATTACTCAAGATTATAAAGACGCTTCGCATTTAAGTGAAACAATTTTTCCTGCAGCAGCACAGGACGATTTGACACAATTTCACGCAGCGCGGTTACCCACTCTGAGAGGCTCGCCCCAAGTGTACATACGGGCCAGTCGCCCCCGAAAACCACATGATCTTCACCAAATGCATCAAGGCAGGCATTGACTGCAGGCTCCAAAGTTTCAGCGTTCCAACCCGGTTTGGCACGGGAAACAATTCCGGAAATTTTGCAAAAGACATTCTCCAGCCTCCCCAGTTCGCGGATTCCGTTTTGCCAGTTTTCCCTTGAATGAACATAGGTGGAATCAGTGTTTTTGGTGTCCTGTTTGTACTGGCCGTTCACAACATAAGGATCTGCGTTTCCGCAATGATCCAGTACAAATGTTGTTTCCGGAATCTTCCGGCAAAGCTCTACCGCATCCTCAAGTTCAGCAGGGCGTACGCAGATATCAAACAGCAGTCCTCGCTTTCCCAGTTCACGGATGCCCTGCATGAATTCCGGAGTAAGGCAGTATTTTGGTGGCTGTTCCTGAGTGTGAAGTACCTGCCGTACTCCTTTGATGAATTGATTCCCTGAATTATTTTCCAGGAATTCAGAAAATCCGGGATCTCCGGGATTCACGGAAATGACCATTCCCTGCATTATGTTTCCTTCTGTCTCACAGTGCTGGGTCATGTCTTCAATTTCCTGTTGCTTGTTGTCCGGATGCGCGTCAACCTCCATGTAAACGGTGCCTGTAATGCCGGAATCTTCTGCTGCTTTGAGATAATCTGCAGGCAGGAAATCGTGGTTCAAAACGGGGACATTTACCAACCATGGCAGGTTAATCCTCTGCAGGTCCCAGAGGTGCTGGTGTGTGTCAATGATTTCAATCATATCTCAGCGTTTAGTTGATTATTTATTCTGCATCAGAATTCAGCAAGCTAACACATAGAATAAAAAATCAAAAGTTTTTTGACATGCTTGAGACAAAATTTTTTTTGACACGAAATCACTGAAAATCTTTTATCAATACGAGTTACGCTGCTGCAGGATGTTGTTCCTGCTTTTTTGGGTGAGAGGGGAAACACTGTGAAGCAGGAAATTTTCGTATGATTCACGGTCAATGAGGCTCCAGATATATCCCGGAAGGACAATTATCAGGAAAAGCAGAGAAATCAGCAGCAATGCCTTCAACAGACCATACATAACAGGAGTAAGACTAAGGAGGGATAAACCGGGGGGAATGCCTCCCCAGGGAGGGGAGGCAGAGAAGAAAATAATTTACTGTAGAGTGACAGTGGCGTTGTCAGATTCATATTGTTTATCTACAGGATCCCAAACCCAAAGCTTGGCGCTGGATGAGTTGTCCCAGGCGTCCGAGGTGTAGTTATCATGACTGCGCTCAATTACCCCAATCACTGTTTCAGGCGCAGTATTTGGATTCGAGGAATTATCCTTGACTATCACATAGCTTCCGGCGCTGACCGCGGATGAATTATCAAGGGTCGCCGTGTTGGCGCTCGAGGAGTATGAAGATTGTTTGTATACTGTAAGATTGTCAGGCTCGGTACTTGGATATGTACTGAACGATCCACCGTCCATATTCTGCTTGACGTAGGTTATGCCGGTCTTGTTCCAGCTTCCTTCGTAAATCCATGTATGGTTGTCCACCATGTTGGAGCGGTTATCAAGAGCATAAGTATAGTCTGAATATGTTCCGCTAATATACACTCCGCTGTCATCCGATTTACCGTCCGCGTAGTATACAACAGCATTTGTTTTTGACTGACCTGCATTAGCATGGCCGGAAGGGAACACACCTTTGCCGGTAATTGAGAGGTTGATCTTGATTACCGCGCAGGTACCGGTGGTATTATCAGACTCGGTACTGTTACAGTTCTTCATGGTGACGGTATAATTGTTGGTGTTGTTGTCTGTGCCTCCGCTTTGAGAGGTCACTTGTTCCTGTTCCGTCACACGGTAAGTCGAGCGATTATCGGTTGGATTATAGGTAAACACACCTTTTGTGTTTTTGCCTGTATCTTCAAATCCTACCGCAATCACATTGGATGTCTTGTTCCAGAGATAGGTACTTACTCCGGAACTGTTTGTGATATTGTCGCAGGCAGTTGCCACCTGAAGCTTGTAATCATAATCACTGTCAGAGGATGTGTTGTATACATAAGCCAATGAAATTTTTGTTCCGGATTTGCTTGTCCAGTCCGAATAGGCGCTGGAGTCAATGCCCAGTTGTGTGGCCATGGCTTTCATTGATTCATACATGGCTGAAGTAAACTCTATACTTTTTGTATCATCGCAAGTACTGGAAGTACTGAATGATTTTTCGTTTGTAATAAGATAATCAATCAAATTCAGGTACACATCACCCATCATGATGCTGTTGCCCAGCAGTTCAGTTGCATTGGCCAGTTTTTCACATCCGACTGCGACTTTGTTATTAGGAATTTCAGATTCACCTGTTTGAGTGACGTTCTGACATGGACCTGAACTGGCATACGCGTCTGCAGAACGACCGCCGGAAGTTCTTGATGAAGAAGTCTTGATAGTGCTGGCTGAAAGTCCGCCGGGCACTGATACAGAAAGACTGGATGGTGTGGATGAACGGCTGTAGGTAGAACTGCTGCTGGTTGTGCTTGAGGTACTGCTGCTCGAACTGCTGCTACTGCTGCTGTCTTCTTTTTTCGCGCAAGCGCCAATAACAAGAACAGCGCTCAGGAAAAATGTGAAATAAATATACTTCATAATGCCTCCTAATTAGTTAGGTGTTATTCATCAACTGCTAAGAGCAAAAACACGCTGCAGCAAGAATAACAGAATCACAATGACAAAAATGGGTGATAACCTGCCGCCTCGGGGTTCTGTCGCTTACAATCGAGGTGATTGAATCAGCTTGTTGCTGAATTGTGTGAAGCAAGAAAATCTTTGCTTCAGAAAAAGGCTAGACATTAATAATGCAAAAAGCAAATCTAAAAATTACAAAAATTGGAAAAGTTTCAGTATGCTTTCAATTTTATTCATTATTCCTGAGTTTTGAAGTTATCCCAAATGTTTAGAACCACATCGGAATTTTGCAGTTGAAATCTCACTCAGGTACTTATACTTCCCGTTTTGTTTGAATCATTGTCAGAATTTTTTTGATAAGCAAAGGAAAAATGCCCAGCAATAGAAATGATATGATCAAGGTTGGTGAAAAGATTTCATCAATTGAGTTTATTTTCCCAAGTTCTGAACCGGCGTTGACATAAACCAGTGTTCCCGGGAGCATTCCTAATTGACTTACCCAGAAAAAAGTCAAAGTCCGGATTGGAGTTAATCCCATTCCCAGATTGATCACAAAAAAAGGAACTACAGGCATCAGACGCAGCGAAAATAAATAATAACCTCCTTCATTCCGGATGCCTGAATTGATTGTTTTCAGCTGCGCAGAAAAACGATTCTGTACCCAGTCACGGAGCAAAAACCGGGCAATCAGCATGGCCAGTGTGGCACCTGTCGTGCTGGCAAAAGAAACCAGCAGTGTTCCTGAAAACAACCCAAATAAAACCCCACCAGCCAATGTGAGTACTGTGGCTCCCGGAATAGAAAGAGCAGTGCTGAAAACATAAATAATAAAATAAGCACTCAATACCAGAATTGGATTGTGTGAATAATATGAAGCGAATATTGATTTGGAGGCCTGAAGAAATTCAAGTGTCAGGTAGTGCTGCAAATCAAACGCAAAGATTAGAGCAGCAATGCAGGCAACAGTGCCTGCCAGCAGTATTTTTTTGATTTGCATCCTCTATGTGGGATGGTTGTAAGAATTATTTTATTGAAGTAACGCTTGTTTAATGCGTTTCCTGGATTCCTCAGGTAAGCCTGCCTGGTCTTGCGAAGAAGCCCCTTCCAATCCGAGAAAAATATCTCTCAAAGACCTCATCTGTTGTCCGAATTCGGCACAACTTCGGCACATCATCATATGTACCTGAAGAAGAATGCGTTGTGTCGGAGAAAGAGATACATCCATTTTTTCAGATAATAGCGAAGCGGTTTCCTCACAAGTGATCATTAATTTCAAAGTTCCTCCTTGATTTTTTGAGCAGTCAGCATTAAAGCATTCTCAATGCGCTGAGATTGTTGTCGTGTGGGCACATAAAATCTTACAAACTAATTTAATATTTATCTTTGAAAAGAGAAGGAAAGCCGTGTTTTATAAAACAGTCCCTCAGCTGCATGCGTACACGATACATAATTACGCTGAAATTAGTTGGATTAATATTCAAGTTCTCGCATATGAATTCAGTTGATTTATTTTCAAGATCTCTTATTACAAAAACTTGTCTGAAACGCTCTTGAAGATTATCCAGACATTCACGGAGAGTAAGGCGCAATTCCTTATTTTCCAAAATCTCTTCAGGATTTAACCTGATCGATTCAGCATCCTGAACCATTTCCGAAGACTCTTCGGCGGCCTTAGCAGCCATTGTTATGTCTTCCGGAATGTCTTCAATAGATTCAGGTTTTTTCTTGCGGTAATAATCTATTAATTTATGCCTTAAAATACTTATCAGCCATGTCTTTACGGAAGATTCTCGTCTGAAACTTTGCCAGTCCTTTAAGACTGAGGTGAATGTTGATTGTACCAAATCCTCAGCAACCTCATGGCTGTTCACCCGCCAGCGTGCATAACGGTAAAGCACATCACCATGTTCCTCCACCAGTTGAGATACTTCTTCCAATGGTGCTTTCTGTTCTGACATACGTTCCCCATTTCTTCATCAAATTTCAGTTTTTTCAGGAAAGCAGGGACATTAATATCATGCCTCACAATAATAATCAAGAATAATTAATTAGTTGATGCTTAAAAAAGGTTTTTATGAAAATCAGACAAAGTGGTCTATAAATTTCCAGCAAATCCAGTTGAAAGTGTTTTGTAAATGAAGTTTAAAAATAATTGAACACTAAGCAGGGTCCATTTTCTTAAGTAATTGGCAGCAGATATGAGAGTTACGTTCATCTACAAATGCTATTTTCTGCATGAGTATATTTGCGTATTTTATTGTTTTTTTTGTAAGAAATTGAGAACTCACACGACAACAATGATAAGCTTGTGAAAATAGTTTCCAAGCTTGCTCATAATCCATGGATTCCGATTCAGAGGAGGTATGTATGAAACAGGGAAGTGATTTAAAATTTACCTATTTCATTGCTATTTCTGCTATAGCTTTAGCAGTAATGATGCTGTCTTATTTTTATCTTGTTTGAATATTTATAAGATATAAATATTTATGATTGACATACAATGAGAATTAACAGTTTGACAAAAAAACAAAAAGATCATTTACAAACGGACATAAGTTAAGTTTTGAGCAAATTTTCTTAAAAATATATTGACAGTTTTTTTGATGATGTTATCTTGCGTATAAATTCGTATGATCTAAGAATGAATAACCTTTTTGCCCAAAAACGAAAATGAAAAACTTTCTTACATCCATCATTTTGCTTCTTTTCCTGGCCTCTCCATTGTTTGGTCAATCTGCTGAAGATAAAAGATTTGCTTTCAGAACATCTATCTTTGCACATGCCTTGACATATAATATGGACAAACAAAATGCCGTTGGACTGCATCTTGGACAATTGTCCACTAAAATAAATCAGGATAATATTGAAAAAGGAGTAAATAGTTTTATTGGCGTAAATTATGCGTATGCATTTAATTGCATAAATTGTGATTCATTTTTTGTCGGAACCCTTTTGAATAGTGGTAGTTCAGTTATTACTACAGACGATGGTTCGACCTATACTTATTCGGGATTTGGACTAAATGTTGTTGGCGGTTATGGATGGTATTTTGAAAATGATTTAAGCATCTTACTGGGTATTGGACCGTCTTATTGGAGTACAAGCAAAAAAAGTGAGAGTTTAAAAACTGATAAGGGTTATGGAAAAGATGTAGAGGATCGAGTGAAGAGATTCAGTTTCCAGCCAATTAATTCCACACCATTCTTTGCTGTAGGTTACTCTTTCTAAACCCTATACTAATCTTAAAAAACAAAACCTTATTCAGTAAAACAGTGGAGATTAGTATCCTTGTCTCCACCACAGGAATTAGCCCATCCTTTTCCAGATCTTACCAAAATTAAGTATCATCCCATAGTAAACCAGCATTCCTAGACACTGAAACACTTCCGTTCGATAATCTGTCTCCACAACCACCTCCGGAAACCAATCAGCATAAATAAGTTCTGAAATTAAAATACCACCGAACATGAAATAATTATTTTATGAATTTACATATTGAAAGAAATCAAATCAAAGCAGGAATAGATTTGCTTACCAGAGATGAAAAAATGCGTGACTTGATCAGGAAACACGGGACTCCGGAACTTAAACCCGGAAAGGATTATTTTAAGTCCTTGCTGCGTTCAATTGTGTTTCAGCAGGTAAGCGGTAAGGCTGCCAATACAATATTTGAAAGATTTGTAAAACTCATCCCAAAAAGTTCCAAGCTGTCTCCAAAAGCAGTTTTGAAGCTGAACAAAGATGAGATCAGGAACACAGGAATACCATTGCAAAGAGTAAATTACATTATCAACCTGGCTGAATATTTTGAGAAAAATTCGCTGCAACAAAAAGATTTTGATAGAATGACAGATCAGGAAGTCAGAAAAGAGCTGTTGCAGATTAAGGGCATTGGTCCCTGGACGGTGGACATGTTTTTAATCTTCACTTTAAACAGAATGGATGTAATGCCTCATACAGATTTAGGAATTAAAAAAGCATTTAAAATTATGTTCAATCTGGACAAGCTGCCGTCTAAAAACGAAATGGAAACATATTCTATAATCTGGAAGCCGTACAGATCTTTAGCCTGCTGGTATTTATGGAGATTGGATGAAAACGCCTTTGCGTGGTAATGAAAGGTAATCATGAACGACTTCAAAGTGACCCTCAAAGATAACAGTGGGCAGGAATGTTCTGTAGAGGATATAAGAATCTTTCAGAAACATCTCAGACTCTTCCACAGCAGAGGGGTTACTGTGCATGATGAGAACGGTCACTATTTCACTGTTGACGATGAATTCAGGAATAAAATCGATCAGCTGGTGGATAAAATGTCTGAATGAATTATCTCCGAAAAGGATAAAATGGTAAAATCACGCTCCAGAGGAAGAGAAAAAAAACTAAGACGGGAGGGTACTGAGAAAAAGAGAGAACAGAAAAAGGACTGGACCAAGAAGAAAATGAAGGAGATTACTGAAGCAGTTCAGAATATGTCTGATGAGGAGTTTGATAGTCTGACAGATTCCCTGCGGTTGACACTTAAAAGCCTGAGGAAATAAATGCCTGAATCCTTACCAGGCAAAGTCTTGAAAAGGATAAAGAAAAAATCCTTTTCAGTTCAGCAGACTTGGCGACTCCAGATAATCCACCATTTCGTCAAGCGCTTTAGCGAATACATGTGTCGCATAGTCAACTTTAGTCTCATTGTCAATTAATTGATTTTCCAGCGACTCTATCAATTCCATGATTGTACCGTACACCTGATTTTCAAATTGATTGTTGAGATCAACTCCTACCGCATTGCTAAATTTTTCTGATAATTTTTCTGTTTGTGTCATTTGTTCCCCTGTCACCAAATTCATGTTAAAAGAAGTAAAATTCTGAATCACGGTTTAATCTGAATAATAATTATTTTTCAGTGGTATATAATAACCGCAGCTAAAGGTGTTAAATTTGCTTGATGAAAATGGCATGTACCATAAACTTTTCAAGCTGCACTATACATCGGCATGTATCAGGAAAACTTGAGCACGTATAAAATGGTAATCTTATATTCATGACAATTAGGAAAACTCATTTTAAACAGCTAAAAAGGGAAAAGATTAACTTCTTTTGCTGCTTATACATATGCGTCGGTTTAATGCTTTTTATGTTCTCAGGAACAGATTCTGTTGAAGCACAGGAATATGCCACAGACCGACTGTTCATGAAACAGTATAAAAAGACAAAGTGCAGGAATGAGGCTGAAAAAATAATCAGAAAAATAAAAAAACGTCCAGAAATGACCCTTGAACAGGAAGCGCTCCTCATTCAGAACATCTGGGTCAAATTGCGGACAAATCTCCCTCTCAGTCCCGGAGAAAGAAAGCATCTTAAAAAACTCAAAGAAAAAGGCATTGTCTCAAAAAAAATGAACGCCAAAAAAATTTGGAAACATAAAGCTGCTCAATTCAAGGATATTAGAATGAAATGCAAGCAGATTCGTTAACTGATCTGTCTTGCGTTTTCCCCCCATTTCTCCAGAGAATGTTCTGTTATTAATTCATAATTAAACTTTATTTATGTTATGCATAGATAATATATTGATATAATTGTGTATTATAAATTATTAATAACAAAATAGTAACAATTTTTCCACAAAGAAGGACAATCAAGAACAAGTTTTGTTGATGGGTTTGGTAGGGATATGGACTGATTTGATCAAGTATTACTGAATGCTACTGAATATCATGGCTGATGGACACCTATATGGACACCTAAATCCCCTATCATGATTCCTGTATAGAATAAGTTGGCTAAGTTGTAGAGGGAGGTGTCTGACTTTGAAGAATTAGTGGGAGTTGCTCACAGAAGATGATGGGTTGGTTTGCAATGGGAATTGCAGCATCCTCTATTGCAGGCTACCTTTCATAATGACTTTGTGATTTTTTAGTAAATTGTATTGTTCAGTTAATGCTAGATTGAATTCTCTCTAATGCCGATTTAAGTAGATAACATAGAGGCAATGTAACCAAAACCAGTGTGGCCATTATCGTCATCATAACCTTAAAGCCAAGAGAGTCAATGATTAAGCCGAAAATGGCAGGACCTACAAAAGAAGCAGAGTTAGCAATGGTGTATATAATTGAAAACCCACGTGATTGCTGATTTGTATGGACCAGATTACTGACCGTGCCGTATGTAATGGAGGATGAACCTTGCAGAAATACACCGACCAGTGGTAGGAGAAAAAATGGAATGTTCCCCGGTGCGTAAAAAACCAGCATGATTCCGATTGCGGTTAGCAGTTCAAACAAAACTATTGATCGGATCACTCCTATTCGAGCTGCTAGTAAACCTCCTGCAAATTTGCCGCAGATACCTCCACTCAGAGTTGCTGCCACAGCGAATGCAACTAGTCCAGTTGAAACCTGTTTTTCGATCATTACGAAAGTAATAAATACGAGGAATCCGTCCTGAATCAAACTATCTAGAAAAACGATGGCTGCCAAATTTGTGAAACCGAGTCTATCCTTTATCCCCCAGCCGTTGCTGCCTGCAATTTCTTTCAATTTAATTGCAGACAATATTCCAGCACTTTTTGCGCCGAGAAGAATCCAGATAGTCAATGCAACCGTAACGGCCAGCACACCATATCCCAGCGTGATGGTTTGCCAGCCGACACCAATACCGAGCAGAAGGCTTGATACCAATGTGAATGTCAATTTACCGATATCCCCGCTTGCGTTGTAGCTCCCTAGTGCGATGCGACGTTCAGGCTCTCCAAAAGATTGACTGATTAGGGATGAACACAAAGAGTGTTGGAAAGCGGCTCCACAACCTGCAACAAACAACGCCAGCAAAACTCCGTAGTAACCGTCTGTAAAGGATACTGCGAAGAAACCGATCCCTGATCCAATAATCCCAAGCACCAAGAGCCGTCTTTCCCCAAAACGTTCAGAAAGGATTCCAGCAGGAATCTCTAGAAGCCACATCGCACCTGTGTATACGGCCCGAATCAACCCAATTTGCGAGAAACCAAGACTGAAATGTTGGGCTAATATAGGTAGCAGCACGTATACGCTGGATGAAAGTCCGTCGTGCATTCCGTGCGTGACACAGCAAGCGGAAAGAGTGAGTTTGTTTGAGGTTAATTTGGACAAGATTTTCTTCTAAATCAAATACAGAACTTCCTCTCCTTAATAATTTGGAGAGCAAATTGACTTACATTTGTAATTTTATATAACTTACCAAAATGATGGTGAGAAAGAAGAAGGATTGGGAAGATAATGAATAGTTGTCTCATTATGTTTCTTGACTGGTTAGTATTGGAGAATCATATATGTATCAGAAATCGGTTAATTTAACTTGAGGCAGTTTCTTTCTGAAACTATTATAGTCATAGTTTTTATAGTTATTTTAGTCTTTTATCACAAGTTTACTTGTTCAAATCAAGTAATAAATTGAAAAATATTCTTTGTATAAGACACGGAAAAGCATTTCACAATGTTTTAATTGATAAAATCGGTGAGAAAGCATTATTTTTAAAGGAATCTTACGATTCTCCGCTTGTAGAAGAAGGAATAATTCAAGCAAAGCAATTAGGAAGTTCTTCAAAACAATTGAAGAATATCGATATAGTATTTGTTTCACCTTTGACAAGAACTCTTCAAACAGCAGAATATATTTTTGAAAATAATCAAAAAGTAAGAATTGCTGCTCTAGATAAAATAAAAGAATTCCCACAAGGAATTGAAATATGTAATAAGAGGAGAAATAGAATTGAACTAGAAGAGAAATTTAAAAAAGTTGATTTTTCACTTTTAGATTCTGATGAAGATCAAATGTGGAGAGCAGATAGATATGAAAAGATTGAAGAATTAAAAGAAAGAATTGAAGGAATTAAAAAAACTATAATGAATGAAAATGATAAAAACATAGTAATTATAAGTCATAATAATTTTTTGAAAGAACTACTATTCCAGAATTGTGGTGATGAAACATACAATTTGTATCATTGTCATCCATATAAATTAGATTTTTTATAATACCTTGAATGTGGGGATTATTCTTTGAGGGTGTCTGAATGTGAAGAATCAATAGTAACAAAAAACAAAAGTAAGTGAAACTGAATATATCCTATTATTACATAGTATTAGTTGTTTTTGTTAGGTCAAAGCATAATCAAACTTTGATTATGATACAGAAAAATTTTTTCAGTAAATTAAATAATAACCTATAGTCACAAACATTTTTCAGGAAAAATATGGCAATACAAGCACCCTTGAGCTGGCTCAGGGATTTTGTTTCAATTAACATTACCCCTGACCAGCTGGCAGACCGCCTTACAAACGCAGGGCTTGAAGTTGAAACAATAGAAAAAATCGGCGATAACTGGGGTGAATATTGTGTTGTAGGTCAAATCAGGGAGGTTCGAAAGCATCCTAATGCTGACGCTTTGAATCTGGTGGATGTGGAATTTGGCGCAGACAAACCCATTACAATTGTTACTGGAGCACCAAACATCAGGGAAATGGAAGGATCTCTCCCACGGCTGGCTCCAAAAGTTGCCCTGGCCCTTTCGGGAGCCATGCTTATTGATGCACATCATGATGATCTTCCTCTGAAAAAACTCAAACCTGCCAAAATAAGAGGAATCGAATCAGAAGGAATGCTCTGCTCGGAGCTTGAATTAGGACTCAGTGAAGACCACGAGGGCATCCTGATACTTCCTGAAGATGCACCAGTAGGAACTTTGCTGCAGGAATATTTAGGTGATGTAATCTTGCATTTTGATATAAAAGGCGGATTCAGCCATTTGCTTTCCATTCTGGGAATAGGCCGTGAAGTTGCCGCACTGACAGAAGAGACTTTAGATCAGAGTGTTATCCCTGATGTCTCACAATTGGAAGTCCTCGAACAACCGCCGTTTGTTGATCTGGGAATAAAAGACTCAGATATCTGTTCACGCTATTCTGCCTTATTAATACGTGATGTTAAAATTGCTCCCTCACCATTCTGGATGCAGCAGCGGCTGCTACGAGTTGGGATGCGCCCCATCAATAACATTGTTGACATAACCAATTATGTGATGATGGAACTGGGACAGCCGTTACATGCCTTTGATTACGATAAACTTATAAAGCGGGCAAATGGAGGGAAACCGAAAATTATCATTCGCCGCGCAATAAAAGGTGAAACGCTGCTCACTCTGGACGATGTTGAACGCAAACTTGATGATGATATGCTGATGATCACTGATGCCGCGGGACATATTGGGATTGGCGGTGTGATGGGTGGAGGGGATTCAGAGGTGACTGACGCGACAACCAATATTATACTTGAAGCAGCAAATTTTGAATTTCTCAATAATCGGCGTACCGCTCAGGTACTCAAACTTCGCACCGAAGCAAGTGAGCGGTTCGGTAAACAGGTTGATCCCGAAGGTACACTTCGGGCAGCCCTTCGTGCTGCGCAATTGATGGTTGAATATGGTTCCGGCACACTGGAAAAGACTGCCGGAGACCTTTATCCACGCCGCAAAGATACCATCACTCTGGAACTTGATCCTGTATATGTGGAGAGGCTGCTGGGCATCGAAATTTCCAGTGAGCAGATTACAAAAATTTTGACCGCGCTTGATTTTAAAGTATCCGGAAAGAAAATCTTAAAAATAGCAGTTCCCAGTCATCGTATGGATATTCGTATTCCTGCCGATCTTGTTGAAGAAATTGTCAGGGTTTATGGTTACGAAAATCTGACACCAACTCTGCTCAAAGATGAACTGCCTCCGCAGCATGGCAATCAGAATCTGGAAGGAACTGAGCGTGTCCGGGATATTCTTGTTGCTTCCGGAATGGATGAAATTATTACTTACTCAATCATGGATCCCTTAGATGAAGCACGTTTGCGACTGGAAAAAAACGTAGATTTAGAAATTTTTATTCCCATAAAAAATCCTCTTTCGCAGGAACGAAGCCACCTGCGTCGTTCACTGCTGCCCGGTGCCTTGATCACCGCGCGCGCGAATCTGAGATTTTTAGGTAAAGTGAATACATTCGAGGTCGGCAGTGTGTTTCATCCGCAAAAAGGGAAAATGCTTCCGGATGAACCTCAGAGGTTGTCTTTATTAATGAGCGGAGTCCGGAATACTCAGTCTTGGCTGGAACAGGAAGTGGGACACAATGACTTTTTTGACCTCAAAGGTGTTTTGGAGCACTTTCTCACATCTCTGCATATTGAAGGTGTTGAATGGAAAAAATCCCGTGAATTGCCCTGCCACCCAGGACGCAGCGCAAACATTTTGGTAAATGGAAATGTTTTGGGATTTGCAGGAGAATTACATCCAAAAATTAGAGCTGAGTTTAATCTTCCGGAACAGCCTGTCTGTGTCGCGGAACTTGACCTGGACTTTATCATCAGGCTTGGAGTTGAAAATCACCAGATGCAGTCGATATCCAACTACACTCCCATCTTTGAGGACATTGCTTTTGTGATGGATGCAAGTCTGCCTGTTGAGAATGTCACACCCGTCATTCTTCAAACAGGGAAACCGTTGCTGAAAAACGCGATTCTCTTTGACGTATATGAAGGAGAACAGTTTGATGAAGGGAAACGCAGTCTGGCTTATTCCCTTACTTTTCAGGCATCAGATAGAACACTTACCGATTATGAGGTAGGGAAGATCAGGAATAAAATTATCAGGCGTCTGGAACATGAATTTCAGGCAACTTTAAGGGCATAAGACCGGCAAAATGAATGCTTTGCTTCACTTGTGGAAAGCCTTTGGTTACAGCTTGCAGGGCTTGCGAAACACACTGTATGATGAAACTGCCTTCCGCATTGAATTAGCTGTTGCAGTAATTTTGATTCCTGTTGCCGTGCTTTTGCCTGTTTCATTGATTGTGCGAATTTTACTGATTGGATCCGTATTGCTTGTACTGATTGTGGAATTGCTTAATACTGCTGTTGAAGCAGCGGTGAACAGGATTTCCACAGAACACCACCCGCTTTCTGCTAAAGCAAAGGATGCAGGGAGCGCCGCGGTTTTTATGGCATCCATAAACCTCATAGTTATCTGGGGGATAGTTTTGTTTGACTTAATTTCCAATATTTCATAGATTTGTGGAAATCACTCTGGTTTTTTATGCAGTGCTGCAGGAAACAATTTCTGAGGAGCCTATTTTGCTTGAAGTCCCGCAAGGCTGCACCGCGGAACAGGTTATTGAACAACTCTCAATAAAATATCCACAGGCTGCACCTGTTTTAAAATCAACTCGTCTGGCTCATCAGGATGAGTATGTAAGCAAACAATCTGTTCTTACTGATGGAGCCGAATATTGTTTGATTCCTCCAGTCAGCGGAGGATAACCAACCGTTAATCCATAATTAACGACGGGTGTTTGTGAATACCGCAATGACCAAAATTTCCAAAACAAAAATCTCGACCGGTGTTTACTGGCTGGAAGTACCGGAAGCAGAATTATATGTCCTCTGCGGTTGTCCTGCTGACAGCGTAAAACACTTGATGAAAGCCGGCAAGATACATGACTATATAATAGAAACAGATTCTGAATCAGGTCCGAACCATCATACACATGGAACAATTACTAATGAAACCGGACCAAATGCTATTCTACTTTCCGACCTGAGCGTACAGAAAGGTGACTTTGCTAATTTAGCAGAGTTCCCGGTACTTCAGATGCTTTATCGACAGGGTATGCTGCTGCCCAATCATCCCAACAATACCGGTGCTAAACCGTTGCTTATAGGACACGAAAACGTGGTTAACGCACAAATGAATTACATTTACCGGGGGAACTATGGTTTGACTAGTCTTGAAGACATCCTCGCCGCGGGCATACCTCAGAAACAGGCAGAAGAGATGATGCGTATAAAACTGTTCTTTGCCTTTGGGGAAATACGTCCAAGTAGTGACCTGCTGCATTCCGTAATAGTTGGTCATCAGCCCGTGGAAGTCCTGAACGGAGTAAAGGTCGTCAGAAAGAAAACAAACTGCTATGATTTTGTTTACAAAGGTGAGCGAGTAGAAGTTGACTTGAGCCTGGGGAAAAATGAAAAATATGAAACACCCTATCAACTGGAGAACCATCATTTCAAGCGTGAATATTTCTCCATCGTTCATACCGGTGAAGGAGACGGCTGGGATATTAATCGTCCATGCATGGCCAGTGTTATATGTTTTCAGGGGAAAATCTTTCTGATCGATGTTGGTCCGAACATTTCGCATACCTTGAATGCCATTGGAGTTGATGTGAATGAAGTGGAGGGAATTTTTCAAACTCACGCACATGATGATCATTTTGCCGGTCTCACTACCCTTATCCATACAAATCACCGGATAAAGTACTACTCCACCCAGATGGTGCGTGCCACTGTTACAAAGAAGCTGTCCTCACTTATGTCTATCAAGGAAAGTACATTTGAAGAATATTTCGAAGTTTGTGATCTGGAGTTTGATGAATGGAACAACATTGATGGGCTGGAGGTAAAGCCAGTATTTTCCCCGCATCCGGTTGAAACAAATATATTGTTCTTCCGGACACTATGGGAAGAGGGATATGCCACATACGCACATTTAGCAGACGTGGCTTCTCATGATGTATTGAAAAAGATGCTCCAGGAAAATAAGAAAGAGCCGGGAATAAGCAAGAAATTAAAGAATAAAGTCTGGGAAGATTATCTGAGTCCCGTGCAAGTCAAGAAAATTGATATCGGAGGTGGAATTATTCACGGCAAGGCTGAGGATTTCAAGGATGACAAATCTGAGAAAATCATTTTAGCCCATACCGCGCACAAGTTGACTCATGACGAGCTGTTGATTGGTTGTGGCGTCACTTTCGGCAGCGCCGATGTTTTGATTGAAGGTCATGAAGATTATCCGCTTGAATTCGGAGGAGCATATCTACAGGGATATTATCCAAATGTTGAAGACGGTGAAATCCACATGCTGCTGAATTGTAAACGGGAATTAATCAGTCCCGGAACAGTTTTGCTGAAGGATCAGGAAATTCCGAATCATGCCTGTCTGGTGCTTACAGGTGTCGCGGAATTCCTTTCTACAGAAGAAAAAACAAGATACCTGTTATCAAGCGGTACATTAATAGGAGATCTGGCGGTTCTGTTTGGACTTAAAAGCAGTGGAACTTACCGAGCCCTAAGTCATATTGAAACTCTCAAGATACCCGCAATTTTATTCAAAGAGTTTGTGCATCGTAACAATCTAATAGAACAGCTGCAAAAAACACATGAAATCACCGAATTTTTGCAGCAGACATGGTTATTTGGAGAATCAATTTCATCTCCTGTCCAAAGTCAAATTGCGCAAAATATGACACTTCAAAATTTCTCAAAAGGAGAGAAAATAGATTATGAAGGGTTAATGCTTGTTCACGAAGGGAAAGTGGAGCTCAGCTCACAGCAAGATGAAAAATCCGGAAGAAAACATGTTGTTGGAAAAGGTGATTTTTGGGGAGGCGAGAAAATGATCTCAAACACATCCAGAAAAAGTCTCGCAAAAGCAACTACACGTGTAAAAGTCTATAACATCACAGATATTGAAATCCTCAAACAAATCCCCATTATTCGCTGGAAATTGCTGGAACAGACCCAAAAACGTGATTAATGTGTTCCATATAAATCCATACATCAACAATATTAATTGCTGAATCGGACAGCTACGTTTTTGTAGAAACTTTTTTAAAGAGAACAAGAAACTTCAGCTATTTTTTCTTGGTCAGGATGACCTATACAGACTTTTTTGTCTGCAGCAGAAGATTCTTTTTTTGAGAAACTGCGGATTTTGAAAAAAATTCTTGTAAAATCACTTATCCCAGAAAATCTGAGTCATGAGTTTTGATAAGCTCTATTGTATTCTCAGAGGGAATTGTATCACTACCTAATACAGGTACGAATACAGTCTGCTGATAGCGTCGTACAAGAAATCGAGCCATTGCATCATTATTTTTTTGGTTGGAAACACTCATTACATCTCCTGAGTTCTAATTATAATAATCTAAATAAAATAGCCTTGATTAGTTCTGCGTTACACTAAAGTAAAAACTTTCTGAAAAAAATGTGATTAACCCCAAAAATCGGAGTCATTCGTTTCAATCAGTTCCAATGTGTCTTCAGTAATCCAAATATCACTGCCTAAAATCGGCTCTCCTACAACTCGATCATAGCGACGGATTGAACCTCCGCGTTCTAAAAATCGAGCCATTGCTTCATTTATCTGATCGCGAGAAACACTCATTTTTTCTCCTAAGTAGTTGAAATATATTGATTAATATATTCTTTATTCTTTTTAAATAAAGTCATTTATTTGTATTACTGCAATATGGAGACCACAAACAATTATTTTAATTGTAGAGAAATATATAAGTTACTCTTCCAAACAAGTTAAATTCAGGTGAAAAAATCAACAGCTATGTCAAAAAAAGTGCTGTAAAATATAAAGAATGAATACTTGAATCGTAAGCTGCTCAACGGCATGCTGATTGTATTAGGATGTGTTGACTATCTGCAGGTGTTGTATTTATCCCTTGAATTGAATGTACTAAATTGACACAGTGAGAACATTTTTAGACAGATTACATGATCTCAAATTAAAAGAGATTGCCCAGCGCAGATCTGAAATTAGCGAAGAAAATCTTAGAACACAAATTGATAAACTTGAAGCAGCTCCGGATTTTAGAAAGCGCTTGTTGCGCAAGCATGACGAATCGATTTCACTTATCCTGGAAGTAAAATCCAGAGCGCCAGGCCGTAAAAATGTTGAGAGGCTTGAACCTGATTGTGTAGTCAGGGATTTCGAGGATGGAGGCGCAAAAGCAATTTCTGTTTTGACCGATCAGAGCTGGTTTGGAGGTTCTCTTGAAATATTGGAAAAAGTATCCGGGATTTCCTCTTTGCCTTTGTTGCACAAAGAGTTCATAGTAAATTCATATCAGCTTATGGAAGGACGCTTACGCGGAGCAAGCGCGGCTTTGATACTGGCATATTATTTCAAGCAGAAAGAGTTGGGTAAAATCATCGCTGAGGCAAAAAATATCGGACTGGAAGCAGTAGTAGAATGTTCTGTTGAAAATGAACTGCCAAGGGCACTTGGGACTAATCCGGACATATTGATGATTAATAACCGGCCGATCGCAGCAATTCCGGAGGATCCTACCGAATCTTATGACAAAGGAAGCATTGAGGTAATTTCAGAATGGTGGGAACGTTATCCGGATCTGAGAGCATGGAAGGAACAGCCTGGTAAACTTTTGATCAGTGCCAGCTACGTTAATACTCCGGAAGATATCCAAAGTCTGTTAAAAATCCCCTGTGACGCAGCTCTAATCGGGAATTCCGTTATGAAGGCTGAGGACCGTGTCGGATTTTTAAGATCACTTACAGGAACAGTAAATAAATCTTAAGCTGAAAAACAACTAATGGGAAAGACAACTGAATCGAAATTAAGTATTCTGGTAGTGGATGATGATGAGAATATTCTTTTGGTCCTTCGTCAATCTTTGGAAAAAGAAGGTTATCACGTAAGCACCGCCAAGAACGCCGAAGAAGCGCTGAACACACTGCAGCGAAGTTTCTTTCACGTTGTGATTACTGATATTATGATGGGGGAAATGAGTGGGGTTGAATTATTGCTGGAAATCAAAAAAATGAATTCCCTTATGCAGATTTTTGTAATGACATCACACAGTACCTTACCGCGGGTTATACAATGCATGCAGGGCGGT
This sequence comes from SAR324 cluster bacterium REDSEA-S27_B3, assembly GCA_001627865.1. Taxonomy (GTDB): domain Bacteria; phylum SAR324; class SAR324; order SAR324; family NAC60-12; genus Arctic96AD-7. Next base: position 192,913 of record LUQO01000004.1, on the reverse strand, counting down.
GCTTATGATTTTTTCGAAAAACCACTGAAAATTGAGGATATCTTAATTTCACTCGGTGAGGCATCTCGACGCGCAATCCGCTGGAGTAGCCTTTACAGCCGTCACTCAGCATCCGCGCAGGAAATGTAAAATGAAAAAATTCTGTTAATTCAATCCTGTCGTGAAACAATGAAATCAGCTATTTGGGAAAGAGCGTTTCTCAAAGCCGAATCAGGAAAATTAGCTAAACAGCTTTGAGCCTTAAGTGCGTACTTTTTGGAGTATGCTAATGTGTACGGAATTGAACCGTAACTTTTCATCATGCTGATTACCTCATTAATTTGAGATTTTTCAATTTCCTTTCCGGATAAAATCTCTTCCAGCCGTTTCCTGTCCCCTTGATTTGCTTTTTCGAGCAAATGACTCAAAGGCAGGGTAATTTTGCGTTCCTGCAAATCACCTCCCACAGGTTTCCCTGTTTTTTTCTCGTCCGTATAATCAAGAGCATCATCAACTATCTGAAAACAAATCCCCAAAGCCATACCGTAATCATACAACTGATTTGCGGAGTTTTCAGGAGCATCGGCAAGCAGTGCACCAGTTTTGATTGCTGCAGCAAAAAGACACGCAGTTTTGTTAATAATTATTTCTAAATATTCTTCTTCATCTGTTGTTTCGAATGAACGAGTTAATTGTAACAATTCCCCAAGTGCCATCTTTGTTGTTGTCTCCGACATGAGTTTCAAAACTTCAGAATTGCGCATTTTAGTCATTCGGTGAAAAGACATTGCAAACAAATAATCACCTGAAAGTACACTCGCCTCATTTCCCCATATTCTGCATACAGCTTGTTTTGATCTCCTTGTTTCTGCGCCATCCACAACATCATCATGCAGCAATGTTGCAGTGTGTATGTACTCAACTACTTGAGCCGCCTGCATTACATGTTCGTTAACACCTCCAAACAGCTCCGCCCCTAAAAGTACCAGAGAAGGACGCAGACGCTTTCCTCCGGAACTTAAAATATGTTCTGCCGCATTGTTGAGCAAAGGGATGTCGGTTTTTATATCACGGGATATCTGTGACTCAAGAATTTCTATGTCTGAAGAGACAGGCTGAAGGATTTGATCTAAACTTGCTGGCGGAGGAGAAGAAATATTGGTAGTAATTTTTTGTGTTTGATTCATGACTGCTGACAAATGATCAGGCAACCATAGGCAGCATCACAAATAGCAAATCGCCCTGATTTACAGTGTTTTGGTCTTCTGCAATAACTCGAGTTACTTTGTATTTAATATCATCCGGATATAATGTACTGCCATCCGGACCTTTATAGTCCGAAAGCGTTAACTCTGAGAAGACTTTCATTGATTCCAGCAAACAGAGTGTTTGATTTACGTCAATGATCTGACCCTCACTGACAAACGGATCATCTTCTTCTGACGGGGCGCGATAGAAGCCGCCCATCTGGGGAGATAAGACTTTAAGTTCATCTGAGCCTTCCAGCATTATGGACTTTTTATCCACAGGACTTTTTGACGCACCGGAATCTTTTCGGGCTTCATTTAATAGTTTCTGTGAGTCAATTCGCATGAAAAAATCCGCAAGAAATCCTGTGCTGAAACTTCCTTTTTGAAAAGACGCATCCTGCAAAATTGCACGGTTCAAAGCAAGGTTAGTTGAAATACCATGAATTCTCACTCGTTTTAAATAATCAAGTAAACGGTTGATTGCATCGCGGCGTGATTTGCCCCAGCAAATAATTTGCGCAACAAGGCTGTCATAAAAAGGTGAAACCACAGAACCAGAAGTTACCGTTTGAATAACTCTTACATTAGACTTTTCAGGGAAAAACACTTCTGTCACATGACCTGGATCGGGCACAAACAATAATTCACCATTATCATCCAACTCAACTTTCTCGGCAATCACACGCAATTCAATTGCATGTCCGTTTAGCTTATAATCCAAATCACGAATGTTATTACCCTGTGCAACTTCAAACTGCTGGCGAACAAGATCAACTCCGGAAACCATTTCAGATACAGGATGCTCTACTTGAAGACGTGTATTCATTTCCATAAAATACACCTTTTTTTCTGCCAAATCGTAGATAAATTCTACTGTTCCCGCACCTACATAATCAATTTCCTCAATCAATTTTTCTGCATAATTATATAGCTGATCCTTGATTTTTGTAGGAATTCTGGAAGCAGTTTCCTCAATAAGTTTCTGGTAGTTACGCTGAATGGAACAATCCCGAATTCCCAGCAATTTTGAATTGCCGTGCATGTCACGAATTATCTGCAATTCCAGGTGACGCATTGAACCAATGTATTTTTCCAGATATAAATCCCCATTTCCAAAAGCGCTCAAAGCTTCCTGTGACATACGAGTGAAAGTAGACTGGAACCGCCCAGCCTCTCTCACTACCTCAATCCCTTTACCTCCACCACCATGAGCGGCTTTTATCAGAACAGGGAAACCAATTTCTGAAGCCACGTTCATAGCGTGCGCAGGTTCCATTAAGGCACCTTCACTACCAGGGACAACAGGGATATTCAGGCTTCGGGCGGTAGCAATCGCATTCGATTTGTTCCCCATTCTGTCCATATTTACCGCACGAGGACCTACAAAATTGAATCCATGCTCTCTGCAAATACGTGCATAATGAGGTGATTCTGATAAAAAACCAATTCCGGGATGAATTGCATCAACTTCCTCCTGTTCGGCGATTCTTATTACACTCATTCCGTTCAAGTAACTATCCTGGGGAGTTTTTCCTCCAATACAAACCAGGTGATCTTTTTCGCTCAGCAAGCTGGCAGGATAACTTTCCATATCCGGATCAGAAGCTACCAGCACAACCTCCAGTCCTGCATCCTGTGACCCTCGTATCAGTCTGGCAGCGGTACATCCCCGGGCGTGAATTAAAATTCGTTTTATTTCGCCAGTGTGTAAATTTTCCTGAGTGGAATATGATTTGACTTCTTCACCTGCTGAGATTTGATATTCACCTGACAGGATACGCGAGATGATCTCTTCCACTGAGAATTGGCCGACAGGAATTTGCGGATCAATTTCCTTCAGTTTTTCATCAATTCCCTTGTCAAACGGATTTTTTACAAGACCATCCATTGTTCCTGGATTACTGGACAAATAATTTGATAATGTAGAATGGGCTGGCAAATGACTTTCTACTACCAGTTGACCGGCAAATGGTATTTGTGATCCGGAAAAATAATATGTTCTTGCAAGCAGATGAGTGACAAAACTAGCCTGTGCCCCTCCGGTACAGTCACGGAAACCAAAACACAGTACCGGAAGATCCAAGTCCTTTACAAATCGGGTAATGCGTTCATTAATGATGGCCATGGAAAATAAAGAGCCGCCGCCCTCTTTTGTTTGCATGCCTGCTGAAGAGATAAAAAAGATCACAGGCAATTTTAAACGAGCACAATCATCAAGCAGTCTGCAAACTTTTTCACAGCTTGCCATGTCAAAAGAACCTGCTTGAAACTCCACATTGCTTACCACAAGTCCGACACGATAATTTGTTTTAGTTTTTTTGGTTTTTGATTTTTTCCCTTCGTCAGATTCAGTTATTTCATCACCTGTGAATGTTCCCAGTCCGGTTACCACACCACATGGTGTTACCCCATTCTCTAATGCCTGCTCAATCGCATCTCGAAAACCAGGAAATTTTACAGGGTTAGAGGTAATTCTATCAGCATACAGTTCCTCAAAATCTTTGAAAAAATGCTCAATAACTTTTTTTGGAGTGATAATATTTCGTTTGTTTTCTCTCAGCAGATTTTGGATTAATAAATCCTTATAGGATTGATCAAGCCGATTCCAGAAATCTTTAATTCCAATGTTGCGTGGAGTAATTTTCCCCTGAAAACGTCCCTTATTCTGCTGGGCGGCATAAAGCGAAGGCAGCAGCCCGGAAAAATAATAACGAACTACCCCAAACAGCGGAGGACTCATTCTTGGAAAAACAACTTTTTTCCATTCACTGATGGTCCCCAAAACATCATCACAATCCTTGCGCTCAATAAAACCTGCAAGCCACTTGAAAAACTGGGATCGTAAATCATGGCTTTCATGATGCAAAGAGTTTTTCTCAAATTCCTCCATAGCTCCCTCAACAGTTTGTTCGAAAAGCTGTTCCACGGATTTCTGGGAAATTTGATTTGTGCCTTTCAGTTCATTAGCTATTGTTGGGAGTGCTTCTATTACCTGATTGTAAAGTAAATCAAAAAGAAGTATGTTCTGGAAATTCTTTTGAAAGCTCTTATATATTTCAGTTGTTCTGAGTAAATCAAGTAAATTCGGATTATCTGGCGCATGATCATGGAGAGTGGATTTACTCAATTGCTCATTAAGTTCCTTCAGGTTTTCTGAGGTACTATCCATCCAGAAATTATAAAGATAAAGAAGGATTTCCAAGGTTAAATCATCTATAGCTTTTTGATAATTCTCTCGTGGATCACCTATAAAAAATGCTACAAATTTCCCGCGCTCTTTTTCCCGATCTTCTCTTGCGCTGACAAACTGTTCCAACCGTTTGTTAAGTTTTTCATGATATCGGACTTCCAAAGGTGTTTTGTACCATTGCTGGAATTTTTCCTGTCGCTCATTTTTTAACCTTTCTTGTAATTTTCCAACCGGAGTTTTCCGAGAGCTCAGCCTTGCATAATTCTCTATAGATCGGCTGACAATGCGCTGACGCAATTTGAGGTAACGCATGAAACGATAAACATCACCAAATATATTCAATGTCCCCGTTGGTGAACGATCGGTTACACGGTTGCTTTCAATCAGTAGTTTTGAGGGATTGAGATAATGGTAAATACTATCGCGATAATGGTCGAAGAAGAATTCATTATCATACAAAAAATTACATGAATTTTTCTCAGTTATCTCAACCGCGCTGATAATAGCATCCTTTATGTTTTTTACCTGATGAGGCTGATCATAAGCATAATCTATGATGCCGTCAAAATACCCTTGTGATTGAAGCTCATAAGCGGAAACACCAATGTGTTTTGCAGACTCCTGCCAGGACAGATCATATTTACGCGCAATGTTACTTAAGCCTTTAGGATGTATCGTGTTAAATACACCTTCTCTGACAGAAAGCAGAATATTTGCTGTTGCCAATGGAATTGCCCCCCCGCTATAACCGCCTCCAAACACTACACCGATAACAGGTAGTTGCAAATTTGCCATCTCACTTATTAAAAATGAAATGCTGTGAGATTGGTTACCCAGATTTGCTTCTGCATCTGCGGCAGCTCCGGGAGTATCCATGAATGTCACTAATGGAATACTGTGTGAAGCAAAAAAGCGCACTTTTTCTGCCGCCTTACGGTGATGATTTGGGTACCAGACACCATTTTGTATTTTGTGATTCTGTGCAATAAAACCCAGTCTGCGGGGTTGCCCTGAAAACTTTATTTCAATTTCGGACATGTAAAGCGGCCCGTCTGTTTCTTCAGCAATCATTTTGCCACCTAATTGCTGAATTATTTCCGGGGCGCTTGGACGCTTTTTTGATTCAGAGGGATTGATTACACGTTGAATATATGAATCCACATCAATTCTCTTCAATTGCTGAACCTTTTTTTCTATCTCTTCTGCTGATAACAAACCTTTAACTTCAGAATCATCAAAAAATGCAGAAAGCCTCTTCCCCCGCAAAAGAGAAAGATCGTGTGACATTACTTCAGCAGCATGAAATGCAGATGTTTGTTTTTTATTTTTTTTATTGTTTGAATCCATCCGATTGTTCATTTATAGCTTCTGTTTAGTTCATCCTCGATGGAATTAATAATGGAGAAAGCGCTTTGTCAAGAGATGGCAAAGAAATTGGGAACAAAAGCTGTTCTTCCAGTGAATTCAATTGCGCAGCTGTAAGTGGATCATTATTTTGATGATATTCTCTTAATATTTGAAGTTTTTTCTCAGAATTTTCCAGACGCTGATATGCTACCGCCAAGCGATCCAGAAAAATGAGCTGTATCGGCGGATTCCCTTTCAGTCGCTGACTTTGTTCCAATGTTGTTTCCAGCAGTTCCTGTACCTGCACCCAATTTTCAGTCATCGTTAATGACGCGCTTAATCCATCTGCCAGAAAAAGATGTCCGGGAAACTGTTCCAGTCCTTCGAGATAAACTTTTTGCGCGTCCTGTTCCTTCCCTTTATAACGCAATAAATCTCCAACCAGACGATGTGCATATCCCTGACTTTCCTTTCTTTGCAGATATGGCTGACTTATCCCAAGCGCTTCTTCGTAGCGTCCTACACGACTTAAAGTTAAAGCATGTAAATAAACTACTTCCCAATTACCAGAAAGAACTTCCATTAAAGGCGTTGTGACTTCCAAAACTGAGCGGTACTTGCTTTGCTGAAACAGCACCCTGGCCAATGAAAAATGTATCGAAGGTGAATCCTGAACCAGGATGGCTTGTCTCAGCAGTTTTTCTGCTTCAGCCGAATTCCCCCTGCTTTTGTACAAATCAGCCTGAAGCAGCAAAGCCTCTGTGTTCAATGGATGTTTTTCCTGAATCCTCTTCAATTGCTTTTCAACCACTACCAGTTCTCCTTTCATCAATTGTCTACGTAAAAAAAGAAGCTGATATGATGGATTGGCAGAGTCTAATTCCAATGCCCTGGCGATCGCAAGATCTCCCTGCAAATAGTCACCTTGTCTGAATAATATCGAGGATCGTAAATAATGTGCTTTAGCAAGTCGAGAGTTGATTTCCAATCCACGATTAAGCCAGTTGAGTGAATCCTCCAAAAACCCCTTACGCAGCAACTGTACTGCCAGACCCATGATCGCATCCACATTTTTGGGGTTTTTTTCAAGAATCGCTTCAAAGCGCTGTCGGGCTTCTTTTTCTTGTTTCTGATGTATAAGCAAATATGCTTCAATCAGCTGATCTTCAGGAGAAAGAGTATTTTTAGCTCTTAGTTTTGTGAGCATGGCCTGTGCTTCCGGCCATTGTTGCTGAGCAAAATTTATTCTGAGCAACTCACGCCTGACCGGAGCGTAATCAGGAAATTTATTCAACATTTCTTCAGCCAGGGTTTGCGCGTAATAATAGCTGCCTTGAAGAGTGTAAGTCTGAATTCTCATCAGCAGAGCCTCTTTATTTTGCGGCTCCAGTTTCAACAAAGTTTCAAGTGTTTGTAATGAACCCTCAAATTCACGCTGGCGCAAATTAATACGTGCTAAATGATACAGTGCTTCCGAGTAATGCCGATCTATTTGAAGAGCCTGAACCAGGGAGGAAACAGCTCGTCCATCTTCATCAATTTTCTCATAGGTGGCAGCAAGTTTCAGATAAACAGAAACCCTTTCAGGAGCAATTCTAACAGCTGTTGCTAACTCTGTGATTGCGTCGCCATAACGTTCCAGCGCGAAAGCAAGACTGCCCAGCATTTCATAATATCTGGCATTAATAGGATCAAAACGCGTGGCGCGCCGGGCATAGTGTTCCGCTTTTTCAAACTCATTTATGAAATAATATGATCTGGCTAAATTAAAATTTGCTTGCGCGTTTTCCTGATCACTCTCAACAATTTTTCTCTGCTCATCAATATAACTATCCACATTTTCTGCGGTGAGCAGAAATTCCTGAACGTTATTACCGTTTTCTGTACAGGCGAAAGTTAGAAGAGTTAAAACTGCTAACAAGAAGTTAAAAATAATTCTCACAGGTCAATCAGCGAGAGGAACCAAAATCTTTTTACTAAAACTATTTGCTAAAATAGAGGTATCAGGCAATCGAAAGATGACCGTTTCCGATGCTTCACTTTCATTTCCAAAACGGTCAACCAACCTCATTTTATACCGCCAAGTATCTACATATTCACCTGACAAATCAATATAAAACAGGATTTTTGAGTTGAACATATCCGGATGAGTATCTGCTAAATGAGGTCGATTTGGGGGTGGAATTCGTATTTTAAGTTTGTCCAGGTAGTAGTTATTTGAGGCAGAAACACTGTTAATCGGAGTTTCCTGCCACTTAGCCTCATTGACAGTACGGTACAGATGAGTCAGATAATGTCCCTGATTCTCAAAAGAGTCTCCTTCACCTGATATACCACTCAAACTATTATTTAATTGCTGAGGCCAGGACAGTCTCAATATAAATACCCTTGTCTCGATTAATGGCTGCATTTGTAAAGGAAGTTCTCCAGATTCTTCAGTTTCTCCTATTTCCTTTAGCTGTATTTTTTCTTCTTTTCCTGAAACGGAAGTTTTTTTATGTAACACAACTTTGCCAAAAGGGAATCGTACAATTTGACTTTCATCTTCAATTTGAACAATATCCAGTTTCGGCACAGGCACTGCTGGAAACAAATTACTCAGTTTCAATCTTACAGTTTGTGCAGGAGACATATTCTCATTATCAGGTCCACGATGACTAAGCTGATATTGATGTATATATAAGCCTGTTTCTGGAAGTTCCATATAATAATAAAATTGATTCGCTTCCTGAACTAATGAGTCACTATTAAATAACACCCGTTCTTCAGGCAGTTCTATCACCTCACAATTTCTGCAATTAAGTTGAATAAGCTGTTTCTGAATCAGGAAATAATCTTCCTCATCCTGCTCTGTTCCAAACTTCATCAATCTCTGATTTCTCTCAGTCTGTTTGATTCTCCAGGATAAACGTACTCGATTATCGCGCTGCTGTATTTTTAAGTCAGAGAATGTTGGTTTTGATTTTACTTCCGGAATAAATCTCGGGGCTGTCCGTAAACCACAGGAAACCAGCCACACACTACTGAACAAAAGAAAAAGGAAACAGGAAATTTGGGGAGAAAATAAAAAGCGGGGATTCATGGATCAATAGCCATGCTCTAAGTCAACCATGTTCAATAGTTGTTTCCCGGATATGGCCCTTCGGTAATTCTCAAGTATTTGCGGCGCAACAGATTCAGCAGGAGTTTCGCTGGAATTGTGTGGAGTGACAAGTACTTTACTATGTTTACGGAATGGATGTTCTGCTGGCAGTGGTTCCGTCCGGAATACATCGAGACACGCTCCGGATAAATGGCCATCATCAAGTAAGGCAATCAGATCTTCATCCACAAGTGTCTGCCCCCTTCCTACATTAATTATATATGCACCACGTTTCAGCTGAGTCAAAGTCTGGGTGTTTAACAAATCCTGAGTGGCAGTAGTGTTTGGAAGCAAATTGATCAGATAATCAGTTTTGTTAAGCATCTGAATCATTCCTTCAGTTTCTGAAAAACAGTTGACACCATTAATTTGTTTCTTTCTACGGCTCCATCCGGCAACATCAAACCCCATGTTTAAAAATACTTTCGCTGCTGCCTGTCCCAGATATCCCAGACCAAGTATGCCGATTTGATTCCCCGGATGAGGTCTGGAAGTTCCCCATGCACTGAATTCCGGATTATTTGCGTATTCCAGCAGCTGCCTCCGTTTGAGAAGCACAACAGCCAGTAAATATTCACTCATCAACTCAGCCATTGTTTCATCTTTTATACGTACAACGGGTACGTCTTGTGGAAGTTTCTTATCTGAAAACAAACCATCCACTCCATGCCCGTATGATGAAATTGCTTTCAAATTTGGGTAATTGAGTAAAAGCCCCTCAGGATGTTTCCAAACAACAGCAAATTCTACTGCTAATGGATTTTTCACATTTTCCGGACCGATTTCTATTTGCAGGTTTGAGTCAATAGAAAGTAAGGCTGAACTCAAAGATTCCGGCTCAAATGTGTCCGGTATGCAAATTAATATCGACATTTAAAACAGCGTGGAAAAGTTCTTATGAAGTCAATATGGATTACTAAAGCTCTCAAACAAATACCGGTCTGATTTCTTTTAAATCTTCAATGATCTTATTTCTATTATTGTTGAGTTTGATCAATTCGGTAACCCAGCGCAATACCATTCTTGAAGAATCAGGTGGGAATCCAAGCTTGCCGCATATTGTTGAAAGCATTTTAACTTCAGAAGTTTTTATCTTCCCATCCGCGGCAATAAGCATCCCAAGAAAGAAGAAGATATGTCCAGCATACTCACGGTCTTCTGAAAATTCTCCCAGTTCCATAATTTCACGATTTTTTATTGATTCAATTAATACATTTCGCAGGTCATCATTATCAACCATCATAATCGCGTCTTTGAAGTATCCTTTTTCTTCCGGGGAAAGCTGCTTATCAGCAATCAGGATATTCGAAATTGCCTGTGCCAGCCAAACTTTTCCGTCGTCGCTTATTTTCTCAAGACATTCAGGTATAATGCGAAATTCTATGATTGTATTATAACTTTCCTCCATCACCCTCACTCCAAAATACAAATTAATGTCCGGATGCAAAAATAGAACTTTTGTATCAGCACACTTTTAATCAGGGGGAATCCATTATCCTGGGCTGTTTCCCCTTAATACTTGTTCTCAGCATCGCAAAGGAAGCACAGCTTGTCAAGAATGTCTTGACCATGTATTCAAAAAGACCTCATTTAGTGTGAGCAGTTATGCAGATAAAAAACATATTTCTTTCATACATTTACTCAATGTCAGCAACATCTAATCGAGTCAATCAAGAACTCTTGAACATCGAGATCGCCATCGAGTTGGATAAGGGCAAAAAAATTGCTGAAGTGGCAGAAATATTTGATCTGAAAATCTCTGCTGTGAAAGCAATTGCCAGGGAAATGGAATCCACGCGATTAAACAAAAAGACTGCAAAGAGCATTCGCTTTACAGAGTCAGAACGGGAAATACTGGTTGGAAGAATAGAAGCTGGTGAATCAGTTGAAAATATCAGCGCTGAGGCTGGAGTCAAGGAAAGTACAATACGACGCTGGTGTAAACAGTGTGGAGTTTCAGTTCCAAGAAGTCTTAATCAAATCAGTCTTGCTGAGCAGAAAGAAATCAGAGATTTATTGGAGGAAAATGACTGGAGGGAAATTGGCCAGGCTTACAACATCAGCCTTGATGCAATTGAAGAACTTGCCGAACCTGCTCACAGACTGCTTGATTCCGATAGTCTGAGTTTTTTATTTGAAATATTACGAGAACAGCCGCTCTATCCTGCTAAAAAACTTTGCAGAGTTGCACGCGAAGCAGGCATATCAATTCCGGAAAGTGCTGTAAGTTCCTACAGGAAACGGCTTAAAGTATTAGGAGTTATCTAGGAAGATAGCTGGCTTTGAGGCATATCCATGCTTCGCAGCAGAGCGGCAATATCGTTCAGTTCACGTATTTGCGGCAAATCTGTGTTTCCTTTTACAGACAGAGATTTGTCAAAAGAATCCTGGGAGGAAATATCATACCTGGAGGAACCACTGTTACCTTTGCTGCGTTTTGATCTAAATGCATCTTCATGCGCGTCAGAAGCTTGAACAATCTTAATTTTCGCTTCGCTGCGCAATCCTTTCAGCATGCTGATCACATCTGCGATTCCAATACGCCTTTGCTGATCAATTTCCAGGTGAACTCTGTTTTCAGTACTCATTTCCAGGTATTTTTTTATTGTAGTATTCTAAATTTTCCTGCAAAAAAAGTACTCGCAAGGTTCATACCACATAAAAAATAAACACGTTTCTGTTAATCAAAATATACTCTTTCAGCAAATGAAGTCTGAAATCAGGGAAGACAGTTTTCCGGACAAGTATACAACTGTTTAAAATCAGCAATTGAGATAATTGGTTTTCCCGCTGACTCTCCTTCCGGATGGTTTTTTCCTGTCATTCTTAAAATCAGCCTGCGCTGATTAGACGGCAGCATATAGTTGTTTACAACACTCAAAATATCCTCCGGTTTAAGTTCTTCAAGAGCTGTGATCCCTTTACTGTTTAAATCAAACTCCGCGTTTCGTTCAAAAGCAATAGTAAACAGCCGATCGGCTTCGCTTGAAACAGATGTGGTCTTCTGAAGTTTACTGTGCAGAACGGATTTCTTTATTTTTGTAAAATCTTTTTCAGGAATGTCTTCGAGTGATTTGTAAAATTTTGTGAGAAAAACATCCATCCTTTGTTCCAGGATTTCTGCATCGTATTCGCCAGATTGTACTAGAAATATTAAGCCCAGAGTTTTCTCCATTAACGTCATGCCTGAATTAACAATGTAGCCCAGTTGCTGACTGGTACGCAGTTCATTATAAAACTGCGGCTGGAGCAAGTTGTCGATCACCAGCAATGATGCCTGCAGTTTAGGGTTAAGCTGCCCAATCTGTGTTTCTGTTACCAGTGCAGTATTATCAACCTGCATATTACGAGTGAACGCGTGAGATTTTCCAGGAGGAACCTGTATAACACTGTCCCGGAAACGTTCTGTTTCAGGAAGAGGCTTTGCCTCAAGTTTTTGCCGCAAAATTGCTGCCGCTTCTCGCGCAGGTTCAGCACGCAAATTACCGTAAGCAAGGCCCTCAATATATATACGTTCAAATAATTTTTTAGTGAATTTCTTAACATCATTCAAACGTATTTTCTTGATTTCTTTTTCATACTCCATGATGGAGAATTTTTTTCCTTCCAGCAGTAAACTCCTGTAATAAAATGCCTGCTGATATGGCTGCTGAAAATGAAAATTCTGATAGCGCCGTGCGCGAACTTCCTTGAGAGTGTTGAAGGTTTTTTTATCGATGGTGATTTTCTTTAAATGACCTGCCACAGTTTTCACCAGTTCAAGAATCCTGTCTGAATATCCGCTGAAAGTAAGATTTATTCCTTTTTTATCCACATTGATACCATACTCCAGACCTGCCAGCCTGACAGGATAACCAAATTCATTCAGCCCTTCACTGATGGCATCAGTGTACAGCTGAGATAACACCGCGTTTCTTGGCGAAGAATAAACTTTAGGTGTATTGATACGGAATATCAGCTGAGCTTTTGGTGTTTCAAAACGAAAATCCTGCTGAAACCAAATTTTGCCAAACTCATCATCCTGAATAATCTTAGGATCTCCTAAGGTGTGTTTGCGTAATAGCTCTTTTAATTCTCCAGTTTTTTCTGCTGGAGAAGGTATATCTGCTGAGTTCAGCAACTCATCAAGGGTCTTCCAAATTTTGCCCTGCGATTTTTCAAAACTTTTCAGTAATTCAGAACTGATTCCTTCTTGTTCAAGTCCTCTAATCGATTGATGAGTGAGCTGTATGCCGCCCTCAAAAGGCAATACATCCATGCTTTCCGGAAGGAACGGATTTTCTTCCGGAAGCTTCAAGGCAGAATGAGTTTTGACATTGCGCCATTTCTTTACCAGTTTTGGATCGCTGTATGTAAGCGAGTACTCAGCTCCATAAAATTCTTCTTTTTGATTTGTTTTAACATCCCGTGCCGCCAAAACAGCCAGCATATTTTTCGGAGTTAAATTATAGAGCATACTGTCAAAAATTCTCGGTTTGAACTCAGTAATAAGGTACGGAGCAATTTCCACTGTTCGCAAAGGGTAATACATCATCAGTGTTGAAAAAACATTAACCAGCGATGTTCCTTCAGGCTTTTCGGCAAATCTGTAATCCAGTTCTGACATCAGTTTTACTTCATCATAAACATAGCGTGGTAATCCTGTTTTGCGCAGCAGACTCAAATATTGAAAAACATTCCGGATTATTTTTTTATAGTTCCGGAGGCCTTTTGGTGTAAGCTGAATTTTTACTTCAAAACTTGAATATGATTTATTCGATTCTCCACCCCCTGCAGACAAACCTGTGGCCAGATTTTCACGCTTTAAAAGCGAAAGTAAACTCCCTTTTCCTTCATGTCCCAGGAGGAAACCCAACATTCCCAGTGGCGAACTTTTGTAATAATGAAGTGTTCGTGATAAAGCAAACATCAATGTCAGAGTGCGTGTATCCTTGATTGTTTTAACACGCATCAGTCTAAATCGAGGATCGGGTTTCATGAATTTTGCTGGAACCCTTATTTCCTGCAGGTTCAGGTTTTTCACTGAAACAAAACGCGGAACAACCCATTCCTGAAGAGTATCCAAATCCTGTGGGCCTGCCACAGCCAGCAACATGCGGTTGCTGGAATAATGCTTTTGGTAAAAAGTCATCAGTTCCTCTCTGGTCACACCTGCAAGTGTATCAAGAGTACCTGTAGCAAAGTTTCTGGCTGGATGACCTTCCTCAAAGGCTTTGCGTTTCACCTGCCTTATTCTACGGAAATCATTCGGTATATTTTTTGAGTGTTCTGAATTAACAGCCTTCAACTCTCTTTCAATCAGCTCCTGGTTGAACAGAGGCGCAAGAAAAAATTGTGCGAATCGGTCAAGACCTTCTTCTAAATAATCCGGATCAATTTCAAAGTGATAGTTGGTGCGATCATCAGCGGTATAGGCATTACTGAATCCATCATGTATAGAAACGAATTTCTGATAGCTGCCTTCTTCAGGATATTTCTCTGTTCCCAGGAACAACATGTGCTCCAGAAAGTGCGCCAGACCAAATCGTTCCTTTTGATCGCTCATTGAGCCTACAGCAACCGTCAGGGAAGCAGCCCCGCGCTGAAGGGTGGGATCCGAAATAAGCATAACCTTCATCTGATTCGGTAGCAGAAAGCGACGATACTGACGTTCAGGAAAACGTGAATCTGCATTGTCCAGAGCTTCTCCGCTTACTGAAACAGAGATTCCAATAATTAAACAAAATGTAAATATTGATTTAAGCAAATGTTTCATTTGATTTTGTTATGAGGTTATTGTTTGAAAACTTCAGAAAGACGTATCTCATTTTGAAAACAATAGGAAAAAAACGCAATTTGAAAGAAAATGTATTTGCATTGACTATCAAAACCTGGGTAATAACATACATATGCGTTTTATATTATTTCTCAAACCAGAAAATATGTAATCACTAATGGCAAAACTGGAAGCGCTTATTTTTGATGTGGACGGCACATTGGCGGATACAGAAAATTATGGACACAGAGTTGCTTTTAATCTGGCTTTCCTGGATGCCGGACTGAATTGGAACTGGGATTTCCATCTTTATAAAAAGCTGCTTTCAGTAACAGGCGGTAAGGTGCGCTTGAAATTTTATGTTGACGAATTTCAACCTGCTTTTGACAATCAGGGGAATTTGTCCGAATTTATCACGGAACTTCACAAATCCAAAACACAGTATTACAATGAATTGGTGGACAACGGGGATATTCCATTGCGTTCAGGAGTGGACATCATTACCTGGATTTGTCTCTATTAAAAGTGGTGCATCAAAATGCTGTTTCTAAATCATCATCAACCTGAATGAAATAAAATCGATGGAAAATAAAGAATATTTTAAGAGAGTTGAAGAATTGTTCCAGAAAGTGGAGGATAAACTTGACGAATATGAAGATGAAATTGACTACGACCACACACCGGACAAGCTGATGGTCAATTTTGAATTGAGCGGGAAAAAAGTTGTAATAAACACCCAGCGTGCAATTAAGGAAATCTGGCTGGCAGGTAATTCGCGCGCATGGCATTTCCAGTTCCTGCAGGAAAAGGACATCTGGTTTGCAAGGGCTGAGCAGGAGGAATTTTACCAGTGTCTGGCCGATTTGCTTTCAGACAACCTTGGTCAGGCTGTTTCTTTCCAGTAATAACTGAATAAGTGTTATTTGCTTATTTGTGCATCTTTCGCACGGTAGTCTCCGGATTTGCCTCCTGATTTTTCCAGCAGACAGATAGACTCAATTTTCATGCTTTTTGTGACAGACTTGCACATGTCATAAAAAGTCAAGGCCGCAACAGAGGCTGCTGTGAGAGCCTCCATCTCAACTCCGGTACGTGCTGAGGTTTTTGCTGTTGCCTGAATTAAGGCATATTCTCCCTCCAGTTCAATATCCACATCCACCGCGGAAAGCGGCAGTGGATGACACATCGGAATCATATCCGAAGTACGCTTTGCTCCCTGAATTCCTGCAATTACTGCTGTTTGCAGAACCGGACCTTTTTTTGTGCTTCCGGAATTTCTCAGCAATTCAGCAAGTTCATGACCCAGATGAATACGTGCCATAGCTACTGCTTTACGTTCAGTAACAGATTTTTCGGAAACATCCACCATGCTCGGCAGATCATTACTTCTGATGTGGGTAAACTCCTTGCTCGAATCATTCATTTTCTGATGCAGATAGTTTGGTGTTTTCCGGCTGGTAAGATTTGAATGGTATCCATTTGGAATCATGCAATAATTCCGCAGGCTGATAATCTGCCTTGTATTTCATTTTTGCAGAGCTTTTTACCCAATATCCCAGGTACAACCACTGTATATCAAGTTTTCGCGCGTACTCAATTTCATATAGTAAAGAAAAAACGCCAAGCCTCCTTGAGACATAATCCGGATCAAAAACAAAATAAACTGAACTGAGCAGTTCCGGTAAACGGTCCAGCCATCCAAGACCAATCAGTTTATCTCCAAGATAGTAGCGCATAATTTCTGTTGGAACCGGAGAGTCTATCAAAAAATCAAGATACTCGTCCTCTTCCACTGGAACATCCGCCTTGTGCCAATCCTCTTGATAACGCCGATAAAGTTCAAAATCCTGCTGCTTGTATTCCACTGCATGGTGTTCAACCCGTACATCATTGTTTTTACGCCACGTCCTGCGTTGTCCCCTGTTTTGAGAGAAATTCTGCACATCAACACGAATCGGTATACATTGCTGACATCCTGAACAAACAGGATGATAAATGGTGAGTCCGCTCCTGCGAAAACCCTGATTCAGAAGTGAAGTGTAGCCGTCAGCGGGAAGTTCGCTTGTCTGGAAGGATATATTCTGCCAGGTTCCATTTTCCAGATAAGGACAGGGACCGTTGTCTGTCCGATAGAGCTTGATCAGAGTTCTGCTCATCTTTAATCATCCGGAGGACAGAGTTTGAAAAAAGGGAAATGAAATATTAATCAGACTAATCCGGTAGCAATTACGGTCATGGCAACTTCATCTCCTGCTGATTCTGAAAATGTGGCGCCCCAGATCAACTCAACATCTTCGTCCGCCATATCTTCGATGAGTGACATTGCTTCCTGTATTTCATAAGCACTTGTGTCTTTTGGTCCGTTTACATGTACCAGAATACCTTTTGCTCCACGGATGTCAGTATCTTCCATCAGCGATCCATGTAACGCGTCTTCTACGGCATTGATAGCCCTGTCCTTTCCTTTTGCCACACCGCGTCCAATCACTGCTTTCCCCATGCCCTTCATTATGGTCTGTACATCAGCAAAGTCAACATTGATATCTCCCACGCCGCTTAGCAGAAGAGTAATGCCCCTGATAGCATTAATCAGCACCATATCTACCATATGAAAAGCCTCAAGGAAACTCGTATTCTGTGTACTTGCATCCAGCAGTTTGTCGTTCGGAATGACCAGCAGTGTGTCAGTGAATTCTCTTAGACGATCCACACCTGCCAGTCCTGATTCCCTTCTTTTTGTGCCTTCAAAAGAAAAAGGGATGGTAACAATTCCAACAGTAAGAATTTGCTTTTCCATTGCCATTCGCGCAATAGTTGGAGCCGCTCCTGTCCCTGTTCCGCCTCCCATACCGGCTGCAATAAATACCATGTTTGCGCCATCAACAGCCTCGCTCAATTCACTGATGCTCTCTTCCGCCGCACTTTCTCCTACTTCCGGACGAGCGCCCGCGCCCATTCCACGTGTAAGCTTTTTGCCAAGTTCAATCTTCTTATGAGATTTATTGCGCTTGAGCGCTTTGACATCTGTGTTGCAAATTATTGTTTCAACCTGGTCAAGATTTTCTTCCGCCATTTGGGTGACAACATTGCCTCCGGCTCCACCGACTCCAATGATTTTTATGTTTGGAATAAAAATTTCCTGAACTGGAGAAAATTGTGAGGTTTGTTTTTCTGCCATGAATTACAGCTCAATAAAGAAGTTAAGGTATAAAATAGTTAAAACGACAGACTTACTTGTTTATACTTTGATATGTAAACCTTAATGTGTTTTTGATGTTCATTGTTGCAATGCGGGTTAATTAGTGTTATCAAAGTACAGGAAAAAAATTGCTGAAAATACCAGATAAAAATAAAAATATATTGACAAATACTTGCAATAATTTGTTAATAATGATATTAGTCTGCAGTTGAATTTGCAAATCAAAGAAATGAAGTTGGTTTAAAAACCGTAATAACAATCAATATTAAAGGAAAATGAAATGATTTCTGAGCAGGTTTTTTATCTATTTCTCTATCCCTGGATTTTTTTCATTGCTATTATTCCAGGTGTAGTAATGGCATTTATCTTTGCCGGGTTAGCAGCACAATTGCTCAATTATCTTCCAGAAAAAAAATAAACTGTCAGATTTTGAATTGGAACTCTGGTAAGTAGTAAGCACCATTTTCCATCAATTCAGCTTTTGTAATATGGAGGATGCTTGAACAAGTATAGTGCCATGATTACGGATTTTCTGCATAATTATGAAGATGTAGAAAAAGCTTTTGTCAGTAATCAGGAATGGTGGATTATCAGCGGTTCAGTAAAAGTACAAATTTTCCTCACCAGCCTGGATGAAAACGCAGAACTTGTAGTCGCGTCTAACCTCTTCCAATATCCGGAACAAAACAACGCAATTAACGAATATGTGCTTAAGCTTAACGGAACGCTGAAGCTTAAAGGAGTTAGCTTTGGGATTCGTAACAAGCACCTGATCCTGAGCTATGTCCGTCCTGTCCAAGGATTGGATCCGGAAGAACTTGAATGGATAATTGCCTGCATCGCTGTCATCGCGGATGAATACGACGATTTCCTGATAGAAAAATTTAACCTGTAGAAAATGGTTTTTGTCTTGAAAATCATGGTATGACCGCTCCTCCTTCTGAAGCTTATTGTTTTTTTCAGTCTATGCTTGGGATAATAAAACTGACTGAATTCGAAGGCTTCCTGACAGGAGCTGAATTCGTTGAAAATAATCCCGAAACAGAACAGTTCTGCACCGACTTTAAGCAACAATCTAACCCGCTGCTAAAAGCGGCATGCGAGCAGCTGGATGAATATTTTGAAGGCAGAAGGGAAATATTTAACTTAGCATTAAAACCACAGGGAACGGTTTTTCAACGTTCAGCATGGGAAGCTTTGCTCCGGATTCCTTATGGCGAAACAAGGAGCTATCTGCAGCAGGCACAGTCATTAAACAATCCCAAGGCAATCCGGGCAGTTGGTCAGGCCAATTCTCGAAATCCCATTGCCATCATTATTCCTTGTCACCGTGTGATTGGTAAAAACGGCACTCTGACCGGATACGCGGGGGGCCTGGATCGCAAAACACAGCTGCTTGAACTGGAACAGCGTTTCACGCACGAACAAAATAATTAGTGCGCATTTCACGACCAATTGTTGTGGACTCACCATGACCGGTAATCACATTGGTTGATTCATCCAGTGTATACAGTTTTTCCTGAATTGACTGCTCAATTTTACTGTAATCTCCTCCCCACAAATCAGTGCGTCCAATTGATCCCTGGAAAAGAGTATCACCGGCAATAAGCAGGTTTTGGCTTTCAAATAAAAAGCACATTGAACCCGGCGTATGTCCCGGAGTATGCAGCGCTTTCCCCAGCGCGTTTTCAAGCTCAATCTCTTCTTCATGCTCAAGCCATTGATCAGGCGGTGGAGTCGGCTCAAAAGGTATTCCAAACATCCTGCATTGATCTTCCAGTTTATCCCACAAAAATAAATCATCCTGGTGCAGAGCCAGATTTGCTCCGGTTGCCTCTTTCATTTTTCCGGATGCCAAAAAATGATCCAGATGCGCATGTGTATGAATAATACGCTCCACTTGCAGATCCAGTTCAACTAATCGTTCCAGCAGCATTTCTGCATCACCGCCAGGATCTACCACAATTGCTTTCCTGCTTTCCTGATCTCCTAAAATGGTACAGTTGCATTGAAGCGGACCAACCGGCCTGGTTTCCACAATTATTTCAGAGTGGCTCATCAGGCCGTTACATTTTTTGAGAGTTTGTTTTTTCCACCTTTACTGCCTTTTGGGTGAGCTTCTGCAATAATTTTTTTGCAGGAATCTTCATCCAGCCCTTCCGGTTCAACATCTTTTGGTATTTTGTAATTATTTTTTCCGGATTTTATATATGGTCCATAACGACCGTTTAATACCTGCATATCACCAAAATCATGAATAACCCGTTTAGTTTTTTTCTCAAGACCTTCGCGGATAATTTCCATAGCCTGTGCCAGTTCAATTTTCATCGGATCTTCGCCTTTTGGTAATGAGAAAAAATCCTTGCCAAGTTTTACATAAGGTCCATAACGTCCGCTATTGACTGTAATCACCTCTCCGTTTTCGTGCTTACCAAGCTCACGCGGCAAGGCAAAACATTCCAGTGCCTCCTCCAGAGTTACTTCATTAAGATTGAGACTGCCTGGCAAAGAAGCAAAACGCGGTTTTTCTTCATCTTCGCGTGTGCCTATCTGAACCATTGGTCCATATCTTCCAATACTTACACTGACAGGTTTCCCACTTTCAGGATCAGATCCTAATTCCCTGCGTTTTAGTACCTCAGCACGTGTTACGGATTTATCTTTTTCAACAACAGTCTGGTTAAACGGCTGATAAAAATTACTCATCATTTCAACCCAGTTTTCATCGCCCTTCGCAATCCGGTCAAAATCCCGTTCAATTTCCGCGGTAAAACCCAGATTTACAATTTTGGCAAAATGATCTGTCAGAAAATCTGTAACAACTTCACCAACAGAAGTCGGTTTCAGCCGCTTTTCGGCAGTTAACTCAGCATATCCACGATCCTGAATGGTTGAAATGGTCGGAGCATAAGTGGAGGGACGCCCAATACCTTCTGATTCCATTTTTTTTACTAATGATGCTTCTGTGTAGCGGGGCGGAGGTTTGGTAAACAATTGTTCAAGACTAACAGGATTTTGCTGATCTTTCAGGGTGAGGACCTGACCTTGTTCTACTTTTGGCAGGATTACATCTTTTTCACTAAGAGTATCTGCGCGTTCATCAGCTGTTCCGGCATAAACCTGCAGGAATCCCGGAAAAACAACACGCTGAC
Organism: SAR324 cluster bacterium REDSEA-S27_B3; assembly: GCA_001627865.1. Classification (GTDB taxonomy): domain Bacteria; phylum SAR324; class SAR324; order SAR324; family NAC60-12; genus Arctic96AD-7. The sequence goes on along the minus strand of LUQO01000004.1, from coordinate 171,899 downwards.
CTTGTGCGTCAAACAAATACTCTTGCCTTTCTCCAGCCTCGATATTAATTGTAGTTCGGGCAATTTCAGCTGCAGCCATTTGTGAGGCTAGTGCACGCTTCCATATCAGGCTGTAGAGGCGAAACTGATCCGGGCTCAAATGGGCTTTAACCTTTGCAGGCAATTGAGAAAAGTCCACCGGACGGATTGCTTCATGTGCTTCCTGTGCGTTAACAGCACGGCTTTTATATTTTCTTGGCTCCTTCAAGCCAAATTGTACTCCATATTCATCTGATATAACCTGCTGAGCCTGAACAAGCGCCTGTTCTGCAAGCGCCACTGAATCAGTACGCATGTATGTAATCAGACCGCCACTGTAATCAGGAATATCAAAATTGCCCTCATACAGCTGCTGCGCCACCACCATTGTACGTTTTACCGAAAAACCAAGCTTGAGTGAAGCTTCCTGCTGAATTGTTGAAGTTGTGAAGGGGGCGCCGGGATTCCGATTTGCCATACGTTCATTAATTTCACTGACGACAAAATTTCCATTCTTTACGCTTGCTTCAATTGCACGAGCCTCTGTTTCATTTGCGACTTTGGCAGGCTTGCCCTCGATTTTCTTCAAATCGGCGGAGAATTCTGAAAATTCTGCTCTTATCTTCCAGTACTCTTCCGGAACAAATTTTCTTATCTCTCTTTCACGTTCCACCAGAATATACACAGAGACACTTTGCACTCTGCCCGCGGAAAGCCCCGGTTTGATTTTTTTCCAAAGCAATGGCGACAGCTTATAACCTACAGCACGGTCAAGAATTCTTCGTGCCTGCTGAGCATCAACCAACTGCTGATCAACCTCTCTTGGATTTTCAAGGGCGTTGATAATAGCGGGCTTGGTAATTTCATGAAATACAATCCGTTTAACGGTGTTCTTTTTTAGTCCAAGAGCTTCCAGCAGGTGCCATGAAATTGCCTCTCCTTCGCGGTCTTCATCAGTTGCAAGGAAAACTTCAGTTTTCTTGTCAATTTGTTTTTTAAGATCTGCTACAACTTTTCTTTTTTCTTTGGAAATTTCATATTGCGGCATGAAGCTGTTTTCAGGATCAAATCCAAGCTTTTTCGACGGCAGATCCCTGACATGCCCCATTGAGGCCATAATTGTATAATCCTTGCCCAGGAATTTACTGATTGTGCGGGCCTTTGCAGGGGATTCAACGATGATAATTTTGTTTGACATAATAAACCGTTTTCAGCAATTGCTGTGTATCAGCACTACTTTCAAATTTCCGAACGTGTATGCACAACCTTGTCAATTAAACCATATTCCAATGCTTCATCGGCAGTAAACCAGTTATCACGATCCAGGGCTTTTTTTATTTCATCTCTGCTTTTGCCGGTTTGTTCAGCATACAGGTTGACAAGGTGATCGCGCGTCTTGAGAATTTCTCGTGCCTGAATTTCACATTCTGTTGCGCGGCCCTGGTAACCCATCAGCAGCGGCTGGTGTATCATTATTTTTGCCTGCGGCATGGCATATCGATGTCCCTTGTCTGCAGCCAGACTTAAAACTGACCCCATGCTGGCAGCAAATCCGGTTACAATAGTTGTTACCGGACATGAAATAAAATTCAACATATCAAAAATGGCAAATCCGGAAAAAATTTCTCCACCTGGTGAATTTATAAATACCGTTACCATTTCATCATGACCTTCCTGCTCAAGCAGTACCAATTGACTCAAAACTTTTGAAGTTAATTTAGCATCAACTTGCTGAGAGATCACCACAGTACGTGACTTCAGCAGCTTGTTTGCCAGATTGTCCTGCTCTTGATTTTCTTCGTCTTTTTCATTTTCCATTTAAGTATCCTGCTTTGTAATCCATATTATCTTTGTATTGTCAGTCTCTTTCTTCAAACTATTGGAGGGAAATTACGTGTGCAAGTTTTTTGTTGATAACTCTAAGAAAAAAAGTTTTAAAAGGACAAATATCTTATATTTAAAGTCAATCAGCATTTTTCTGTGATCAGTGATTTGCTTTGAAAACTACGCAGCATTTCACCAGCCAATTCCATAGTATTCGTTGTAATTTCCTGTCCACCAATTAAATCTGCGAGTGCATGTACACGCTCACTTTCTGTGTTAAGTGGATTAATTTTTGTGAAAGTCTGATTGTCCTCCATGTCTTTGCTGACCAGAAAGTGATGTTCCGCGAAAGCGGCAATCTGCGGAAGATGAGTCACACACAATGTCTGATGCCGTGATCCAAGCTGTCGTAATTTTTTTCCAACAATTTCGGCGACTCCTCCGCTGATTCCAGAATCAACTTCATCAAAAATCAAAATTTCTACTGAATCAAGTGAAGTAAGCACTGTTTTGAGAGCAAGCATGATACGAGACAGTTCTCCTCCGGAGGCAACCTTAACCAGACTTCGCATTCCCTGTCCGGGATTAACAGACAACAAAAATTCTACCTTATCAATACCATTTGCGCTGCATGCCTGATTGTTTTCAGACATAGATGCTGAAACAATTTGTGTTTCAAATCTGGCCTTATTCATTCCCAGTTGCCGCAATTCATCCACAATTGCATGATCGAGATGTCTGGCGTGTTTACGACGTTGCTTCGAAAGATGCTCAGCATGCTGTTGCAGTTGTGTGCTTAGTAATATTATTTTTTCTACAAGCTGCTGTTCATTATCATCAAGCTGCTGCAGCGAATCAAATTCCTTTATGGATTCTTCATGCAGCGTCAAAAGCTCTTCCGCATCTGACAGACGGAATTTACGCACAAATTGCTGGATGCGGCTTAAACGTTCGTTGATCCAGCTTAAGCGTTGCGGATCAGCTTCAACCTTTCCGCAATAGTTTAGTATGTCCCTGTGACTATCCTCTAACTGAAAACAAGCTGTTTCAATTCCTGCCTGTATCTCAGAACATTCCGGATCAATTTGTTCTGCTTCAGCCAACAGTTTTCGAGACATTTCCAGCTGCTCCAGAACAGAACCATCCATTTCCTGCAATTGATGCCTGACCTGTCCCAAAAGCATGGAAAGTTTTTCCACATGAGTCAGTCTGTTTTCATCTTTACGAAGTTCCATTTCTTCAGAGGGCTGATAATTCAATTCAGACAAATCTTCAATAATGACCTTAAGTTCTTCTAACCGAAATTCTCGTTCAGCAATTATTTTCTGAAATTCATTTTGCTCTTTGCGGGCATCCTGCAAAGAACGGAATACTTCTTCCACCTGTTTTCTCAATGGAAGTAATTGTCCATATCCGTCAAGAAAATCAAGGTGAGTAGATATCTGGAACAAGGACTGATTGTCATGCTGTCCATGAATATTGATCAGCTGACGACCAATTTTTTTCAGAAAATCTGCTGTGACAGAATTTCCATTTATATATCGCTTTTGTCTGCCTATTTCAGCAACCACACAGCGCACTATAATCTCATCATCCAAGGCAATTCCGGATTCTTCCAGCTCCCTCCGGATGTTGAACTCACCAATATCCTCTGAATCTTCAGCTAAAGAAAATATTGCTTCCACTACAGTCTGCTCCTCACCGGTACGTATCATTGCAGGGTCACCGCGATGCCCAAGCGCCAGCATAATCGCATCAATCATAATCGATTTTCCTGCCCCGGTTTCACCTGTGAGAATGGAAAAACCTTTTGTGAATTCCACATCGAGTTCCCTGATTGTTGCTAAATTTTCAATTCTGAGCTGCAGCAGCATTTAAAATTTATTCTGTATATAAAATGATGAACGTCATCAAAGTTAACGAAAACCTCACAGTTCATTTCATCGCCTTGTGAAGGAATACGCGATGGATTATTTCTGGCAGAATTTTTTAAATAACTATAATCTGATAAAAAGTATTTTGAGTTTGTGATGAAGATTATTCAATCCTAACACAAGCCTTTCAGGAAGATCAGTAAAAAATTTTTGACCAAACACAGAACCCTGGGAGGATCATCATAGGCTTGTCAGACTATCTCAGAGTAAAATCTTTTTAGGCATCAGAAAAAATCATGTCAGAACTGGAAATTGAAAAAAAAGACGGCATTTTCGTTGTTACACTGAATAATCCTTCAACAGGAAATGCCATTAATACAGATTCACTTTCTGCACATCGAGAGATATTGGCAGAGCTTGAAACAATAAAGGAAAACTCTGCTGTTGTTATTACCAGCAGTGACCCAAAATCATGGTGTGTCGGCCTGGATTTTGAGTGGATACAGGCTCAGTCAGCTGAGGAATTTGAAGGAACATTCAGGGAGTTGGAAGAAGTATTCGGACGCTGGGCTTTGCTTGCGCTTCCAACCATTGCCTGTGTCACCGGACATTGCATTGCAGGAGGCGCTTTTCTGGCCTCGGTGATGGATTTCCGAATGATGAGGGCAGACAGAGGCTGGTTTGCTTTTACAGAAATTGATGTAAAAATTCCACCGTCTCCAATACTTTACCTGATGGCTGATTTATTCCCCAACAAACAGGCAGTGCGTGAACTTCTGCTTACAGGAAGAAAAATCGGAGGAGAGGAGGCACAAAAACTGGGGATGATGGATGAGTCACATCTTCCTGAAAAACTGATGCCAAGAGCATTGGAGGTTGCTCAGGAACTGGCAAGCAAAGATTTCAAAACTTACAGAACAATAAAACATCTTCTCAAACAGGATCTTGTGAAGCAGTTACAACATTAAACAAAAAAGTGAGCTTTTGACTGTACCGCAATCTCCCTTTCACTGATTCTTCATTCAATAATTTTCCAGACTAAGACGTTTTTCATAATCAAGCAGGTCATTCCATCCCGGGCGCGTAAAATATGCACCTTCGTTGTTGGGCATTCCACGCAGAAAAATATAAAATACACCGCCGAACCTGTTTTCATATTTTTCTCTTCCGTCAAGCTTAAACCAGTAAGAAATCGCCAATGTGTAAATCTGCAGCTGCAGCAGATAGTGTTCCATCACCTCCTTTTCTAATGATTCCGGATTATAACCTGTCAATAAATTGCTTTTCCAGTCTATCAAATAAATCTTGCCATCATGTTCGAACACAAAGTCTATTGAACCGCGCAGGAATCCCTTTTCAACATTCCATCCCTCAAGCTTCATTACAGACTGATTATTCAGGGTGTCAGTATCTTTGTTTTTTACTGTACCTTTTCCAGGAATTGGAAAATAAAAATCAGTTTCACGTAAATAAGGTTCACAGGAAGCAAGTTCCACTTTTGTTGCGTCCGGACCACTTCCCAGCCTGACCGGAGTACGCAAAGTGCTCCAGATTATCTCTGCGATGGTCGGCACAGTTTCAGCAGAAAGCTGATAACGCTCCCGGATTGAGTCAATCAGCTCACGGACTTGTGCCTGCCCCAGCCAGTCCTGTGCAGACCTGCTCGCAAGAATAATATTAAAATCAATATGCTCCAGCAATTCATGCAGCATGTTGCCGGTTTGAATACCACCTGGCAGAATTTCATTTTTTGTTTCTCCCTTTTTTACTCCATCGTTTGAGGAGCCTGAATAATCATTTGCCGAATCAATTTCCTGATCGATAGTTTCATCAACTTCCCTGTGTGCTTTCAGCTGATTTTCGGTACGGATTTCCACAGGCAAAACACCAGTCACACCTTGCTCCGTTTCCGTTGTATGCCGTTCTTCTTTCCTGCTGCTCAACCGACTGAAGGAACTAACCACAAAACCCTTTTTATTGTGTCGAAGCATCCTGAAAGATTCCTCCGCATTTGTTGTTTCACCCAATAAATCCGGAGTTTCCGGCAGTCCTGAAACTTTCCAATTAACCAGATTCTGCTGTTCTTCAATTTTCAAAGTTTGGTCCAAATCCTCCACAGGCTTTCCGCAATAACTGTGACTGAATGCCGGTTTGTCCCTAACGGATGCAGAGCCGGAATCAAGCGTTGTCAACCTCTCATTAATAACCCCATAATCACCATTGACCTTACAAACGTGTTGTCCGGCATTTCCTTCAATAAAACCCACATAGGGTAAATAAAGACGCGCGCAGGCCCGAGTCATTGCAACATAGAGCAGACGCTGCTTTTCTGCCTCCTCCTGCCAGCTGAATTCCTTAGGAACATTTTTACTGAGGAAATCAATTACAGGTTTTTCGTCTGCATCATGATAAAAGTGAACAGTGTCCTTTTTATTTGCTGTAAGTCCTCCAAATAAAAAAACCACCGGAAATTCCAGACCTTTGGAGGCATGTATTGTCATCAACTGAACCGCGTTTCGTTCACTTTCAAGGCGCAGCAAATTTTCATTTTCTCCAGCATCCTCTTCACCGTCGATAAAACGCTTTAACAACAAACTCAATTCATTTAAATCAAGATGTCTCTCCATCACCTGCCTGATCAGCACCTCAAACAAATGCGCGTAATTTGACACGCTTCTCTCGTCTCCGGACAAAAACAATTCCCGCTCAAACAGTCTGGTTTTAAGCAGAATCTGATCAAACAGTTTCCTGAAGCGTCTGGCTTCGGCAAGAATATTCCATTCATGCAGCATATTCGAGAAATCAGAATCAATAATTGTTGTTCCAACAAGATCCTGTATATTTGCCCCGAAAAAACGAGTCAGCCAGACTTTTGCAATTCGTGAATGATCATGAGGATTTGCTATTGCTTCCAGCAGGTAATAAATATCATGTGCTTCTCGTCCGGACAATAACCCCTTTTGTTTATAAAAGGCAAAGTCAATTCCTAAGCCGCGCAATGCCTGGCCGATCTTTTCACCTTCGCTGCTTTTACGGAAAAGCACGCAAATGTCCTGCTCACGCAGAGGATGTTCCCCTTTTTCATTTTTCCATATCGGCCGCTCTGAACCAGGGTGCCCCTTTCTCAAAAGCGTTTTAATTTCCTGCGCGATGGCCTCTGCAAATCTTGAAGTGGCCTTTTCCGCGTTATCCTCAAGGAACAGTTTAAACACCGCATTTTGATCAGATTTGGATATTTTATTGTTATACCGTGACTCCACTGCCTGTATTAAATCTTCTTTGCCATAAAATATTTGACCATTCAAAGAAGATAATGCATTCAGCAATTCAGCAGACAATTCCGGATTTTTCAGACTTCTTTGATCGGCAATTTTTTTTCCTGATACAGTAAACTGTGGAAGCAGCTCAAGCAAATGAACCCCGCTTCGTTCGGTTGACTTGTCGATAAATTCCAGTTCAGGCTTGCCGCAACCCACCTGCCGATAAACAATCCCTTTCTTTTCAGGTAGCCAGTAATTACTTTCAAAAATATGATTCAGTCCGCACAGCAATATTTCTGTGGAACGGAAATTTTTTTTCAATGAAAACGGCAGACGTGCGCTGTTCATTTCAAATAATGTTCTGGCGTGCATATAAGTAAAAATGTCTGCTCCACGGAAAGAATAAATGGCCTGTTTTGGATCACCGATCACTATTAAACGGTGCTCCGTACTTTCCAAAAATATATTCCGGAAAATATTCCATTGCCGATGGTCTGTGTCCTGGAATTCGTCCACAACAGCGCATGTGTATTTTTCACGAACAACCTTCGTTAGTACAGTCGGCACATTTCTGTCCCTGCCACTGTGCTTAACCTGTTCCTCAACCAGTCGCAGCAGGTCATCATAGTCGTACATCCCCTGCTCCATTTTTGTATTCTGCAATTCAAATCGTATATCTCCAAGAACCTGCTGTGTAACCCATGCTCTTAATATTTTCTTTCCATCACCGATTAGATTGTGATGCTGCAGCAGCCTCTCACAATCGGACACCGCCTCAATCCAATCACGTTCAGCCTGTGGAAAATTTTGCGGACTGAGCCACTTTTCTTCGTTCCTCAAATTTTTTCTGCATTTTGGAGCACTTACCCTGTGCAGTTCAATATTGAAAATTACAGGCAAAAGATCATTCAGGGATCTCCCTGAATGTGCATCACTCAGTGTTTCCAGAAGCAGCTTAAGGTTAAGCATGACATTATTTTTCCCCGTTCCATTCAGGGCTGTTGCACTGAATGCGGCAAGGATTGGATGTTCTGTAGAATTTGTTTCTCGCAGGCTTAAATCACGCTCAACTAACACTTTCCAGCGCTCCGAAAATTCATTCAGAAAAATGTCAAATGAAGGGAAGTTTGGAACGAATGTTCCTCTTTTGGCAAGCAGATTTTTTATTTCATTTTCAAGAGTCTCCAGCGAGCCTTCTGTATGTTTCACATAAATGGCAAAAAGCTGAGAAACCGGAGTGTTGTTAGAAAGCAAATCTCTACGCAGATATCTTCGAAACACTTCCGGGAAAAGATGGTTAATATCAATCAGCTGCTGTTCAAACAGCTGTCGGTTTTCAAAAGCAAATTCCTGCAGAATCCGTTTGCAGAATCCATGAATTGTGTAAATCGGGACTGAGTCAAAATCCAGCAGTGCGGCTTTGATTTGATCCTTACGGACTTTATTTATTTCCCAATATGCTCCTTTCGGAACAGTCAGAAACTTATTGTTATTATTTTCACAGGCATTTGATATTTCCCGGAGTTTAGCGCGAAGACGCAGTCTCAGTTCCGAGGTGGCTTTGTCTGTGAATGTTACAAGCACAATACTATTGAGCGGTATATTTTGCGTAAACATCAATTCCAAAACCAATTCCACCAAAGCAAAAGTTTTACCCGTTCCAGCCGAGGCCTCAATCATTGTCAGTCTGTTTTTACCTTGATGGAAAATTTCCGCAGTTGAATTATTTCCTGCCATTTTTCCCGGGTCATCCTGGAGCAGTTCGGACTGTTTTGGAATGTAAACCGGTCCTGTATTTTCTGTTTTTGTCATTACCAGATATTCCTGTTTGAATGTTCCTGAATTTTAATACACAAACCTGCACAATTCAACTTCTCCAAAACTGCCTTCAAGCTAAATGACTTGTCCTTGAGGTTGGTTCAACATAAATTGTATGTTTGGAATTTCAGAATCTTTATTGACATAAAATATATTCAGTTGATGCTCTCAAATGACCACATAGCAAATATGACTGATCATTTGCAGCAGGCGGTGCTGGCAATTGACCAGAAAGGGCTGATAGTCTATTGTAATGATTCTGCTTCCCAGTTCTGGCAGCGAGACACGGATCGTCTGATCGGCAGAAAAAACAATGAACTGTTTCAGGCAGATGTGATGATTCAGCACAAAATAAGGGAAGTTCTGGATTCCGGAAAGGTTTGCCGTCTTGGAGGATATGTGCTGCAGACACCACCACTGCGGGAGCGTGGGGCAGAAATTGTAATTGCTCCTGTTCGTCTCAAATCAGGCAGGATTGAACAAGCCGTAATCACGCTGCTGGAAAGCACAACTATCCAGGAGTCTCAGGCAAGAGAACTTGAAGAGCAGTTGGCCAGTTCAATTGGGAAGCTTGCCGGGACACTGGCACATGAAATTCAGAATCCGCTCAGTGGTGTCAAAGGCATGCTCCAGCTGCTGCAGCGTGACCTGCAAAACACAAAGTTCAAAAACGGTTCCATCAGCATGATGCTGGAAGAACTAGATAGGGTAGAGCGTTTATTGAAACAGCTGCTGTTTCACTCTCATCCGATACCATTAGAGACAAGTGCATTTAACATTCATGAGCTGTTAAATACCGTAATTCGTTTTGAAAACAACACTGCGGACGGAATCAGATTTAAGCGAAGTTTTGACACATCACTTCCTGAAATTCAGTCTGACCGAGATAAACTGCATCAGGTATTTTTAAATCTGATCCGGAACGCGGTTGAGGCATCACCGGCAGATACTTCTGTCACAGTCTCTACCAGATTCTGTGGGAGATGGGAGCTTGCGGGAACTAATCTTGATCCGGAGCTGAATTATACTTTGATAGCAATTGAAGATGAAGGTAATGGAATCCCAACTGAGATACGCGATCAGTTATTCAAGCCGCTTTTCACCACTAAAAAAGAAGGGCATGGTCTTGGTTTGTCCATCTCTCACAGACTTGTTCAGGCGCTTGGAGGATTATTGCGCTTTTCTCCCAGTAATTCAGCAGGTTCAACTTTTCAGGTGTTTTTACCTGATAGTCCTCCGGAAAATCCTGTGTAATAATTTATTTGCAAAATGAAAGCATAACATGCTGAACTATAGCATTTATTTACATTGCCAAAATTAAAATAGTAATAAGTAAAAATTATGAATGAATATGATCCAATTGTTATTGTAGGAATGGCCCGTACTCCCATGGGTGGTTTTCAGGGAGTTTTGAGAGAGGTTACTGCTCCTGTGCTGGGAAGTTTTGCCATCCGTGCTGCTCTGGAACGCAGCGGAGTAACCGCTAAAGATATTGATGAGGTACTGATGGGTTGCGTGCTTCCTGCCGGAATGGGACAGGCTCCGGCAAGGCAGGCTTCACTTGGAGCAGGTATTCCAAATTCCACAGGCTGTACTACCGTCAACAAGATGTGCGGTTCAGGTATGAAATCAACAATGATGGCACATGATGCTTTGCGTGCTGAAACAAACGAAATCATGGTTGCCGGTGGAATGGAAAGTATGACAAATGCTCCTTATATTCTTCAGAAGGCACGTACCGGACAAAGACTTGGACATGGAGAAATGAGTGATCACATGTTCCTGGATGGTCTTGAAGACGTTTACGAAAAAGGTACTCTGATGGGAGTTTTCGCGGAAAGAACAGCCAAAACTTATGGTTTTACACGTGAAGCACAGGATGAATTCGCAATCCGCTCCCTGACACGAGCCAAAACAGCTATTGAGGACGGAAGTTTCAAAGAAGAAATCACTCCGGTTTCCTTCACTGATCGTAAAGGAGAAACAGTTGTTGAACAGGATGAGCAGCCGATGACAGCAAATCTGGAAAAAATTCCAAGGCTTCGGCCTGCCTTCGAAAAAGACGGCACAGTCACCGCTGCCAATTCTTCATCAATTTCTGATGGAGCAGCAGCACTGGTGATGATGAGTGAAGCTGCCGCCAAAAATCGCGGGTTAACTCCGTTGGCACGCATTCTCGGACACAGCAGTTTTGCGCAGGCGCCTGACTGGTTCACCACTGCCCCGATAGGAGCAATTAAATTAATTCTGGAAAAAACCGGTTGGGATGCTCAGGACGTGGAGCTTTATGAAATCAACGAAGCTTTTGCCACCGTCACCATGGCTGCCATGAAGGATCTTGATTTGCCTGCGGAAAAAGTAAACATCCATGGAGGAGCATGCGCGCTTGGACATCCTGTGGGCGCCTCAGGAACAAGGATACTGATCACACTTATTTCCGCCTTGAAAAAATATGGCAAAACCCGAGGGGTGGCCAGCCTGTGCATTGGAGGCGGTGAAGCTACAGCGATGGCTGTTGAAGTGTTGCCCTGAGCAACTAATTTGTTGCAAATTCACGTATTTACAGCTATCATGACACTGCTGAAATCCTGACATTACTCATTAAGTACTAATTAAAGATCTGGAAATGAACCTGATTGCATGGCGGGCGTAGCTCAGTTGGTAGAGCGCTGGATTGTGATTCCAGTGGTCGAGGGTTCAAATCCCTTCGCTCGCCCCAGTTATTCCGGATCGAAGCAACACCAATAATAACTTCCACATATTTTCCCGTCGCGGGCGTAGCTCAATTGGATAGAGCATCAGACTTCGGATCTGAGGGTTGAGGGTTCGAGCCCTTCCGCCCGCGCCATTAAAATCAGTTACTTACAGTTTTTCCGCCTTAATTAAATAATAAATTGTGCCGCTTTTATGCCATTGAAACCAGTAACCGCCGACGTTTCAGTTGTGCTTGTTCTTACCAATTCCATCACCCCAAAGGTGAACAATTGTCGTGCTGGCTTATACATCTTTTTTTAGATTTTCAACATTTACGCTTGACATTACTTTTACAGTAGTGTATAAGTGCAAGTTTCATAACTAGAGAGCTGGTTTAATTTGCATCGGTACAATTCTGTACCGCACCGGTCAGCAGCCTTTACAGGCTTGCCCTGAAGAGGTGCTTGCAAGGTTTTGTATGAACCAATGACGAATTATTCGTCGCAAAAAGGAGGAGAAGATCAAATGGAACATCGTATAATTAATAAAATGTTCACTCTCACGTTCGCCCTCACTGTGCTGGTGGCGAGCCAGGCCTTAGCCCAAGCTGTAAATCTCAAGTTTGGACACGTAGGCGCACCAGGCTCGTTGTTCGCCATTTCGGCGGATGAATTTGCGCGCCGCGCAAACGCAAGCCTGGCCGGCAAAGCAAAAGTCACCGTTTTCGGTGCAAGCCAGCTGGGCAAGGACAAAGAACTGTTGCAGAAACTCAAACTGGGTACGGTGGATTTCTCGCTGCCCTCAACAGTTATGTCCTCAGTGATTGACGCCTTTGGACTTTTTGAGATGCCTTACATGGTTAAAAGCCGAAGCCATGGTGCACGTATCATCAATGATATCTTCTGGCCCAAACTCTCAGGCCTCGTTGCCGCAAAGGGTTACAAGATAATAGGTGTATGGGAGAACGGTTTCCGTCACATTACCAATAACACTCGGCCAATCGACGTGCCTGCAGACCTGCAGGGTATCAAACTACGCACACCGAAAGGTAAATGGCGTGTCAAGATGTTCAAATCCTACGGCGCTAATCCGACGCCGATGTCTTTCTCTGAGGTGTTCGTTGCACTGCAGACGGGAGTCATGGACGGACAGGAGAATCCATTTGCACAGATTCACAGCGCAAAATTTCACGAGGTACAGAAGTATCTGACACTGACCGGTCACGTCTATACGCCGGCATACGTCACAGTCGGCTCCAAGAAGTGGGCTACGCTGCCTGGTGATGTACGTTCTGTACTTGAGGCAACTGCACGTGAGATGCAGTCGTTTGTCTATTCAAGGGCCGCCGAGCTTGAGATTGAGCTCTTAGCCAATCTGAAAGCCGGAGGTATGGCTGTCAACAGCGCCGATAAGGACGCGTTCATCTCCGCCAGCAAGGCGATCTATGATGAATATGCCGGTTCGGTGGACGGTGGTGCCGGAATGGTCGCAAAGGCGCAAAGCCTGGCAGACTGACTTCAACTTAACGTTGATCCAACCGAAGATACGCCCCGCCCCCCATCATGGAGGCGGGGCAGCTTTCCTCACAGAGACCTAACAAATGGCCTTCGAGTCACGTCTGCGCTCTGTTTTCGAACGACTGCTTGAGACAATAACGATCGCACTGCTGATCAGCCTCGCCCTTGTCGTAGTGCTTGCTGTTATTTACCGTAAGCTGGGTTCATCATTTGCCTGGTATGACGAGGTCGCTTCAGTACAGCTTGTCTGGCTAACCTATTACGGTGCCGCCCTTGCAGCGTTAAAGCGTGCCCATATCGGATTTCCGGGTTTAGTCAACAAATTACCGCTAAGGTTCCGGTTGGTTTCGGTGCTGCTCGCCGAAGGGATCGTAATCGCATTCTTCGTAGTCGTTGCCTGGACAGGCGTTCAGGTTCATTACGCCCTTGCCGGAGACTACCTTGTCAGTCTGCCCGAAGTACCGATCCAGCTGACCAAATCTGTGATGCCGATCGGTGCAGTCCTGTTTATCATTGCAGAGCTGATAGTACTCCCCCAGCTGATTCGTGAGGCACGCGCGGGTCAAAAAATCGGCGTAGATGACTCACCACCCAAGGTCGAGCAATGACTATCTTTCTGTTCTTCGTTCTGTTGTTCGTTCTGGTTTTGATCAATGTGCCGATCGCCATCGCGCTTGGTACAATCGGTGTCGTCGCAATCCTCGTCGATCAGGGAACAAGCATGCTCGCTAACGTGGCACTGGTGATGTACGATGGAGCAACCAAGTTTCCGCTGATAGCCATCCCGTTGTTCATCTTTGCCGGTGCAATCATGAATACCTCCGGTATCTCACGCAGGCTGATTGCATTCGCTTCAGCACTGATCGGCTTCATTCGCGGGGGTCTTGCCATGGTCAACGTAGCAACCTCACTGTTCTTTGCTGAGATTTCGGGTTCAGCTGTTGCCGATGTAGCAGCACTCGGATCGATCCTGATCCCAGCAATGAAGCGCAAGGGTTATCCAGGTCCATTCGCGGCAGCAATTACCTCTTCATCGGCTACACTCGCGGTCATCATCCCGCCTTCAATCCCAATGATCCTCTACGCGGTGATGGCCGAAAGCTCTGTGGTTAAGCTGTTCGTCGCCGGCATCGTCCCCGGTGTCTTGGGCGGGCTTCTGATGATGCTGCTTGCCTACTGGTTCGCCCGACGCTTCAATTATCCGGTAGAGGAGGCATTCAACCCGAGCCACCTGTGGGTTTCCTTCAAGGACGCAGCTTGGGCCTTCCTGATGCCGGTTATCATCCTGGGTGGTATCTTCGGTGGACTGGTAACAGCGACCGAGGGCGCAGGGCTTGCTGTTGTTGCAGCACTCTTCATCGGCAGCTTCATTTACCGTGAGTTGACCTGGAAGCATTTGCGAGAAGCGATGGTCGAAGGCAGCGTGCAGACCGCAGTGGTAATGCTGCTGGTCGCAGCCTCAGCCCTGGTCGGCACCTATCTAACCGAAGCACAGGTTCCGCAAAGACTGGCAGCAGCAATCATCGAACTTACTGACAACAAGTGGGCTGTGCTGGCTCTGCTGAATGTTTTTTTCCTGATCGCAGGACTGTTCCTGCACTCTGCTGCGGCAATCATACTGATCGTCCCGATCGTCATGCCGGTAGTCAACGCGGTCGGAGTCGATCCAGTGCATTTCGGCATTATCGTTACTCTCAACCTTGGCATCGGCCAGCAGACACCGCCGGTCGCCAGTGTTCTGGTTACAGCATGCTCGGTTGCCAAGGCTGACATCTGGGAGGTTAGCAAGATTAACGTTTACTTTATCGGCCTCCTGTTTGCTCTTCTTATGATGGTGACCTACCTTCCGTTCACCGCGCTCAGCCTGGTCGATCTATTCTATGGAAACTGAAGCAATATCTAAAACTGTCCTGATAGAACGTGATGGCCCGATTGTCACTGTGGTGCTTAATAGGCCGGAAAAGTTGAATGCGATCAACAAGGCAACCTGGATCGCACTGGGTGATGCAATCGATGAGCTCGAGACAGACGACGATGTGCGCTGCATTGTGCTGCGTGGAGCCGGAGACAAGGCGTTCTCGCCCGGCGCAGATATTTCAGAGTTTGAAACCGAACGCGCCAACCGTGACAAGGCGCGAGCTTACAACTCAACAGTTGAAAACACTATCGACGCTCTCGGAAATTGCCGACACCCGACACTGGCTCTGATTAAGGGGATATGCATCGGCGGCGGGCTGGAGGCGGCTGCATTCTGCGACATGCGCATCTGTGGTCAATCCAGCACTTTGGAGCTGACGAAGCGTTCCGAATGGGCTTGGTTAACCGCATCGTTGCTGACAACGAAGTTGAGGCTGAATGTTATGCCACAGCACAGCGTATCGCTGAAGGCGCTCCGCTTACCGCACGATTTCACAAGCAGGCACTCAGGCGTCTCGCTGAACCGGCACCACTAAGTAAAGAAGAGATCGAAGCAGCGCTGGATTGCTACGACAGCGAGGACTTCCGCATCGGCTACCGGGCCTTCCTCGACAAAATATCACCTGAGTTTAAGGGGAGTTGAGATGGGACCGCTGGACGGTGTCAGGGTAATCGAGCTTGCGCATATCATGGCCGGACCATGCTGCGGTCTGATGCTTGCTGACATGGGCGCAGACGTAATCAAGCTCGAGAAGGCGCCTGCAGGAGACGATTCACGCCGCTTCCTTCCGCCTGATATTGATGGTGAATCGGCTGCTTTCATGATGATGAACCGCAACAAGCGCGGCATAGTGGTTGACTTGAAGACTGAGGACGGTAAACAGGTCTTGAGTCGCCTTCTGGCCAAGGCAGATGTAGTCATAGAGAACTACCGCAAGGGCACGATGGAGCGCCTTGGATTGGGCTACGAGAGCCTGAAAAAAACTAACCCCGGCCTGATCTACTGCGAGATCTCTGGATTCGGCCGTACCGGACCCTACGCCGAGCGCGGAGGATTTGACCTGATTGCACAGGGTATGAGCGGGCTGATGAGCATCACCGGCGAGGCTCCAGGTCGCCCGCCGATTAAATGCGGTGCGCCGATGGCTGACATTACTGCAGGCATACTTGGCGCCATGGGCGTGCTTGCCGCCTACATCGAAAGAGCGAAGACCGGCAAGGGACAGCGTGTAGATACCTCGCTCTTTGAAGCTGGTATCGTACACACCTACTGGCAGTCAGCAATTGCAATGGCCTCCGGTACTTCACCCGGCCCGATGGGCTCAGCACATCCTCTCAACGCGCCCTACGAGGCGTTCGAAACTTCCGACGGCTGGATCACACTTGGCGCTGCCAATCAGGCCAACTGGCTCAAGCTTCTTGACCTCATCGCGGCACCTGAGTTGGGTGAGGATCCACGCTTCAAAGACAACCATGACCGCATCACCCACCGTTTCGAACTGGCTGGTGCGCTGGCACCAATCTTCCTGACTCGCACTAGTGATGAATGGCTCAGTCGCCTTGAAGCGGCCGGAGTACCCGCCGGTCCAGTGCTTGACGTAGCAGAAATGCACCGTGATCCCCAGACACTTGCCCGTGAGATGGTAACAGAGGTTCCGCACACTAAACTGGGTCTGGTAAAGACACTTGGTGCTCCCGTCAAGTTTTCAGCGACCCCCGGAGGAGTAACCCATGGTGCCCCACTGCTGGGTGAACACACCAGAGAGGTGCTTAGTGAATATAGTTACCACGACAAGGAAATTGACTTGCTGATCAACAATGGTACTGTGATCGCGTTGTAATTTATTTTGAAGTTCAAGACTTACGAATACTTTGCACTATGCTGTTTTCAACGATACAGCAGCAACTTTTGTTCACAATGCATAAACCAGCATAAGAGGCGAGATCGTCCGGAATTATTGGAATCAAGAAAATGATTACCTTCGCCCATCTGTATAACCAAACACTGGGAGGGCAGGTTTATCACTGTTAATGATGGAGAATAATGATCCATTTTTATTTCCGACCAGCTCAATTGATTTTTCAATATCATTCGGAATTGAAACCAGATCCCCTGGTTCAAGTACAAAGCTTCCTTTATTATTTTCATCCCTCCAGCTAATCTTCCAGCTGCCACTGTGAGAGACTAACACTTCTTTTTCCAGCCTGCTGTGGGTATTGTATCCACCTCCAGGAACTGCCTTATGCAGTAGCAACTCAAACCCATCTCCTCCGGGAATCATGGCATCACTTGTTCCGATCAGCCTGTGAAACTCAATACATCCGAATTTCTTATGCTTTAGCGGATGATCTTCAAGAGGATTGAGTGAATCTTTACGGCAAATCCTCTGTTCCATTTCATCAGCTGTGTAATTGTCATATGATTCTGCCTGCTTGCAGCTCATTGGCATGATTCTTTTTGATCCTTCCGGAACGGGCTGTTTTTGTGTATCCCAGACTCCATAATCCTCTAGCAGAACCAGGCCATGCTCTTCTGCGGCTTCAAATACCTGCGGCGCCCACTCAACACCGCCCGTATCATCTCCTCCAAGAATTGCGAACAGGAACCCATACTTGTCCCCAACATTTTCAAATCCCCTGAAACAATGAGTAGGTATTGAAACCACATCACCCTCGCTGATAATTTTGTGATTCTCGCCATTCAGCCCCCAGTAGATTTCAAAAGTTCCTTCATGTATCAAGAATACTTCCGAAGTAAAGTGACTGTGCAGTGAGTTCTTGATTCGTGGAGGCTGTCCTGCCGCTCCAAAATTGAACCCATGAGGTTCACTGATATTAATTACCTGCTCTGGATTCTCCGTAACACCGGGGCCGATTATGCTGAAATTATCCTTGAGATGGCTGCCCGGGGTATAAGTATCAATAAAGGCACTCCGGCAGGGAACCATTTCACTACGACGGACAATGCGATCTTCCATGGAAAAAACTATATTTTGATTTTGTGTAAATATTTCATATTTGACTGCAAAGAAAAAACATTACAACTATGAAAAATATTTTTATTTACCAGAGTTTTTCTGACGCTAATTCAGCACCTTTTGAAAGTGACTCAAGTTTGGTGTAGGTGATCTCCGCGTCAACAGTTCCAAAACCGGCGAAAGTTGAAAATCCGCAGTCAGTGCCTGCAATTACCCGTTCTCGTCCAACGATGTCAGCGAATCGGCAAATTCGTTCAGCAACCAGTTCAGGATGTTCAACAAAGTTGGTGGTTGAGTCCAGCACTCCCGGAATTAAAATCTTATCCTCCGGAATATCTGTATCTCTGAATACTGTCCACTCATGACTGTGCCGGGGATTTGATCCTTCAAAAGAAAGCGCCTGAGGTTTTGCTTTCAGAACGGAAGGCAGTATTTTTTTCATTTCGATATCACAATGGTGTGGCCCCTGATAATTACCCCAGCAGACATGCAGCCGAATCTGTTCCGCAGGAATATTTTCCAAAGCATGATTAAGCGCTTCAATGTGCAGTTCAATCATAGATATAAATTCCTGATCGCTTTTGTCTTTGAACATTACGTGACGACCCAAAGCAAGATCAGGACTGTCAATCTGAATTAGAAAGCCTGCTTTGGCAATACCTTCATATTCCACCTTCATTGCTTCGGCCAGGGCGTAGAGATAACTTTTGTGATCAGTATAATATTGATTAGGCTGGAACAGTGCTATCACCCCCGGGGAAGCAGCATTCATGAATGCATCAGTAGCACTACTTTCCTTGAGTGCCACACGGAAATTTTGCAGATCAATTTCAAGTGGCTCCATGTCTTTGACTGAAACCTGACCTGTACACTGCGGACGGGAGTACGTGGGGACACCTCCGGATTTTGAAGCCCTGGATGAAAATGCTGGAAACTCCTCAAGATCTTTTGGTGTGCGTCGGGGACTATCTCCTTCGAATCCATTCAAGCGGTCTTTGATGTAGGTTGCATAACTAATCTTGCTTTGTTCTCCATCACTGACCACATCAATTCCAGCCTGTTCTTGTTTTACCACAACTGTTTTAACAGCATCAGCGATTACTTTGTCATACTCTTTCTTATCCAGTTCTTCTCCGGCTTCTTTTGCGAAGATTAGTTTGAACACCTTCTCAGAGCGGGGAAGACTTCCCACATGGGTGGTCAGGATCCTGTCTTTGTTTAATTTCATAATCAGTTTAATTAAAAAAATGTTTTTTGCTTGTTACAGTTTAACGCTCTGTTTATTCAGTGATGCGATAAAACTTTTTTGCTGTTTCAGAAGCAATAAGACGCTGGTCTTCAGATCGAAGTGGTGAGATCCATTTTAACAGCTGTTCGACACAGAACTTATACGTTTTCATTAGACCGTCAACCGGGAAATTGCTGCCCCACATGATGCGCTGCGCCCCAAACAACTCAAGAATTGTTTCAAAAATTACAAGAGATGTCTTGGATGACCAGTTCCTGTCATACATTCCAAATCCAGACAGCTTTATGCAGGTATTTTTCAGATCAGCAAGTGATGACAGACCTTCCCTCCAAAATTTAAGCCCTGAATCAGTCTGATCGTACGGACTTCCAGCATGGTCTATCACTATTGGCACATCCGGGAAACTCGCCAGAAATTCTGCTGATTCCTTCATCTGTTCCGGATAAAGCTGAAGATCGAAACTGAGCTGGTGTTTCTGCAACAAAGCAAAGTTTTCCTGCCAGCTGCGCTTTCTAAGCAGGTGTTCTTTTGTAAAGGATAGATCCGGACGCTGTTCAAGCATTCCGATAATCTGTCGTACACCACGGAACTCAGGAAATGAAAGATGCCTTTTCAGCACATTTTCAGCGTCTTCTTGAGAAAGATCAACAAAACCGACAATGGCAGCAGGTATTCTTGATTGATTTAGTTTACTCAGCCAGCGGGTTTCAGTTACTGGATCAGGCAGTGCTCCGTCGGCCTGAACATGAACTGACCCGATAAATTCTAAACCCTCAGCGTGAGATACATCCTGCTGAAAATCTTTTGTCAGATAATTCTTTTGTATTGGTGTCGGATCACCAAACGGTTTGGGAGCGCCTATTTGCCTGAGCCATCCATATTCCAAAGACTCCACATCCCAGAGGTGATGGTGTGAATCAATCAGTTGCAATTGCATCTGCAGATTTTATTATTGTAATTTTCACTATCTATAAATATTTGATGTGTTATTTTTTTTCATTATACGAAAACTTGCATACCTATGCAAACTTAAGTTATGATCATTTTCCAACGTTTGTTAACGATTTGATTTCAGGCATTTTAAATATTTTAAATTGACGAATAAAAAGTTTTCATTCCCGCTTAGCGTGAATGACATTCGAATGCGTTAACATACATTTCTCATGGATCATCTTTTCTGATGAGACACTTAGAATAAACATGAAGAAAAAAGATAAAATCACTTCTATTGAAGTTGCTCAACTTGCCGGCGTTTCCCAGTCAACTGTATCACGCTCATTTTCCCCGGAAAGTCCTGTTGCAGTAAAAACAAGAGAGAGAATACTGGGTATCGCCAATAAAATCGGTTATCAGCCTAATGCCATGGCCCGCAGTCTGATAACTCAAAAATCAAATATTGTTGGTATCGTCATTTCAAACGTCACCACAAATCCTTTTTATCCTGAAGTGCTTGATCTGTTAAGCAGAAAATTTCAGCAGAATGGTCAAAAGGTGATGCTGTTTTCAGTTCATAGAGATCAGAATCTGGATGATATCCTGCCACAATTACTTGAATATCAGGTTGATGGAATTCTAATTACTGCCGCTACTTTGAGTTCAGCAATGGCATTTGAATGCCAGCGCTGGGGAACACCGTTAACACTATTTAACAGATATATTCCGGACTCTAACGCGAGCTGGTTCTGTTGTGACAATGTTGCAGGAGGGAGATTGGTTGGCCAGATGTTCATAGACTCCGGACACAAAAGCCCCGCTTTTCTTGCAGGGAATGAGGATACATCCACCAGCATTGACAGAGAAAAAGGGTTTATGGAAATTATGGTTGAAAACGGTGTGAAGGCACTCAAGGAAGTTGGCAATTACAATTATAATGATGCCTATGCTGCTGCGGTCCGTCTGGTTGACAGGCCGGATCCAGTGGATGCTATATTCTGCGCTAACGACATAATGGCAATTGGTGCGCTTGATGCCATCAGAAGTGCTATGAACATGAAGGTTCCAGAAGATGTATCAATTATCGGTTTTGACGATATACCTATGGCTTCATGGCCGAGTTTCAACCTGACCACTGTTCGTCAGCCAGTCCAAAGCATGGTTGATGATTCCGTTGAAGACCTAATTTCGCGAATAAATACACCAGAAAAACCTCCTAATCATAAAGTAATAATGGGGGAATTGGTAATACGGGGGTCTTCAAGGATTTCTATCTAAGTTACATAGCTTTAGATAATTTATTGAACGGTCGGTTGGAGATGTCTTTAATGTATCTGAAGAATAATTTTTCCTTTATTAGATCAGATGATCTCAATGGAATGGTTCCTCCTTGGATGTGTGAATTGAAATGAGCAACATTGCTCTGCTTCATTCTGGCTCATCGAAGCCGAAACAGCGAGGAGGAACCATTCCATTGAGACCATCAGATCAAACCCAAATATTGATTTTTAAGAGTAAGCATGGCCTCCAAAAAAAGAAATTTTAATACAAGAGCTATTCATGCTGGGCAGGCTCCAGATCCTCAGACAGGAGCAGTCATTCCGCCAATATACACCGCATCAACTTTTGTGCAGGAAGGCATTGGCCGGAATAAGGGATTTATGTATTCGAGGACTGCTAATCCAACCCGTTTGAACTTGGAGGAATGCCTTGCGGATTTAGAAGGAGCGCAAGCGGCGTTTGCCTTCCCTTCCGGTATGGTAGCAGCTGCCACTGTGCTCGAATTAATTGATGCAGGTTCACATCTTGTTGTTCACAATGATCTTTATGGTGGAATATATCGCCTCTTTGAAAACGTGAGAAAGAGATCCTGCGGTTATCAAATTAGTTTTGTAGATTTTTCTGATTTGGATTTAGTACGAAATGCAATTAAAGAAGAAACAAAAATGCTCTGGTTTGAAACACCATCTAATCCTCTATTGCAAATAGTCGATTTGGAAAAAATTGCTGCTTTGTCCAAATCTAGCAATGTAATCAGCGTTTGTGACAATACTTTTTCCTCGCCATTTTGCCAGAGACCACTTGAATATGGGATAGATATTGTAGTTCATTCAGCCACCAAATTCCTGAATGGTCATTCGGATTTGTTAGCCGGTGTTGCGGCTATTTCAGGTAATACTCCGGATGAAATAGTTGATTAACTCCGATTTCTTCAAAATGCTTTAGGTTCAGTCTTAAGCCCCAAAGATTGTGCAACATTGCTGAGATCTTTAAAAACACTCCCAATACGGATGGAAAGGCATTTCTATAATGCAGAGCGTATTGCAGACTTTTTACTCGAAAACCAATCCCGACTTGGGATTGAATCTATTAACTATCCAGGGTTCAAAGATCATCCCGGACACGAAATAGCAAAGAGCCAGATGTCAGGGTACGGCTCAATTATAACAATAGTTGTGGCTGGAGGTCTTAAGCGAGCAGATGAAATACTTCAACGCTGCAATTTGTTTCAATTTGCAGTTAGTCTTGGAGGAGTTGAAAGCCTGATTGAACATCCTGCATCAATGACCCATGCGGCAATTCCACCTGAACGGAGAGAAAAATTAGGTTTGGTAGATGGGCTTTTGCGTCTGTCAGTTGGAATTGAATCGGTAGAGGACTTAATTGAAGATATCGAACAGGCTTTAGAGAATTAAACCTACAACTTCAAAGGATCAAAGAATAATCAACTATTTTACTGGAACCAATAAAATTGGTAACAACTTGAAATAAAGCGGTGGATTGAGTTTCGGAATATTGATTCAATAGATTCTTTTAATATTGAATCACGAAATTATGATTTTTTTTATGCGCTCAAAGATATCAAGTCCCTGCTGTTTCAGCCACCATGGCAAATCAATCAATACCCAGTTTTCAGCCAGCTTTTCTCCCTGTCGGCGGTAGATATCAACAACCCTCATATCAGCTGCTACCCCGCTGGCAGGCAATCCAAGGAATCCGCCAACAGCAGTGTTAGTCAGGTTTGGCCAACCAAAAAAACCGGCATAATTCCCCTCAGCAAAACGGCAGATGTGACCATTGAAAACTTTGTCCTTGAGTCCTTTTCTGAAGGGATACTGGTGCTGTTGCTGGTAGCGTCTGATTGTGTATGAAGCCCCTATGCCTGCGGGTCCGTACCAGATCATATCTTCATGCCAGGTTTCTGCAAGCGATTCAGGAGGAGGAGAGTCATCCCCGCTTTTATTCAGATTATCCAGGTCTCCTATCATACTGTTAACAAGTAAAAGAGTTTTTGCTGATTCTTTTGGATCCTGAGCTTCAAACAATAATCCATCATGAGTCCTGGGACCCGGACAGATAAATGATGCGCCAGTCTGAAGAGGAAGAGGATTTATATTCAGCTGTAGCATCAATCCAATCAGGTCACAGAAAAAACTGCTCCTAACAATCCTTCCTTTTTCTATACAGTTGAAATCAGCGTAACGCAGAAAAACAATTTTATTACTGGCAGGAAGACCAAGCCAGCTTGCTTCCAGATAACCCATGAAGTGTCCCATGCTTATCACCCAGTCGGTATGATCAATCTCGCTGGTGCCTGCCAGAAAAATATCCTGACGTCTCTGCACATGTGACCATGATGTCAGAAAAGGTCTCCAGAAAGCCTCAGCAACTGCTGATGCTCCATTCTGCTCGTTAAACGGATAGACTCCGAACCACTGAAAATCTGGTGAAGTATAATAACTTAAAACCTTTTCAACACTGGCTGCATTTGCCGCTTCCATATTCTCGTAATATTGCAGTAGGAGTGCTTTGTTCTCCTGATTGTTACTCATACTCAAACAGTTATCTCAGTGCAGTCCCGGTTTCAGGATCAAAACCATGACGTGATTTGTTAAACTCTCTCATGCGTGAAAATATATCAACCCCAATCTGCTGAAAGACATCCAGAAGATCAATCAGAACCCAGTTTTCCCTGATCAGGCCTTTTTCAACCCTCCAGAAATCCAGGCTTCTTAGAGTTATTCTTTTTCCGGATGGAGCAATACCCATCCATCCATTTTCAGACAAGGTCTGCATCATGTTAGGCCAGCCTGTTCCGCCTGCGTAATCTCCATCTCCAAAAAAGTGATTGGTCACCTGGTCGTTATACTGCCCTCTGTCTGGCATTGCAGCCAGAAAAGGAATCTGGTGCCAATTTCGGAAGCCTGAAATACCCCGCCCGGTACCAATGCCTGAAGGACCATACCAGTTCATTTTGGGATGCCAGTATTTTTCCAGTTCCATCACTTCCGGACCTCCCTGAGAAGGGTGTCTGTTCAAAGCTGTCAGCATTTCAGTGATATGGCGGCAGGTGACTGTGCTTATTGCTTCTTTATAAGGTCCCTGTACAATCCCGTCCTGTGTTGCCGGGCCTGGTACATGCCATTCCCGTCCTAGACTTGGTGCCATCGGCCAGGCACGAGACTGCATCATGACTTCCGGAATGTCCCAAACCGCCTCGACTTCTATTACCTTGTCTTCCTCGAAACGATAAAACTCATGAAATCTCATGGAAACCTGATGCCCTGTGGGGGGGATATCAAGCCATGACTTGCAGAATGTTCCAGTATAATACCCAGCACATCCAACCCAGTCTGCCCCTCCGGTAGTCGGTCCTGCGATTACAATATAATCACGCCTTTCAAGATCAGGGATTGACATAAAAAGGGGAGCATATACCCTACTGTAGAAAGCCTCTGATCCTTGCCTTGATCCCAATGGATGACAAAGGTGCATCTGGGCGTTTGGAACAAACAGCTTATTCATCTCTTTGAAGACTCCAGATTCGCTGAAATCATACATTGCCTCTCTCAATGGGGCAATCAGCTTTTTATGCCTGCTTTGTTTATCCACAATTACTTTCTTTGATAGGCTGGTGCTTAAGCTTATACATGATCAAATAAGAATATTTTACTTTTTTTAAAATTATTCTTGCATTGAATGAATACGTATGTAATTATATCCTGTACCAATATATATACCGAAAATTGTTATTTTATTCAATAAATATGTTTTATTGATTGAATACGTATGTATATCATGTTGGCCAGCCCGATAGTACCCTTCGTATGAAAGGGGAATTTGGATACAACGGGATTGTTTGTAATAAACAGTTCAGATCAATTAATCATTGGGGGACAGACATTAAGTTAAGCCTCCATAATAAAGGAGATGGATAATGAAAATGCTATCTAAAATAACCCTAACAGCAACATTAATGTTTCTATTAGGACAGACAACCTATGCTGCTTGTGGTAACACCAGTGGTTCAATAAATATCTTAGCTAATGATTTCCCTGCGTTACGGACATACACTGCGACTGCAAAAGATTGTGCAGGAGCAGGTGCTGATTTCAAGGTGAATCATACATCTGAACATAGCAATCTTGCAATGGCAGCTCTATCAGCTAATCCTGCAGAATATTCAGCTAGAATTGGTGCAAACAGTTCTATTGTACCTTTAATGAATGAAGGTTTAATCAGACCAATGGATGACTTGGTTGCAAAACACGGAAAAGGCTTGCAAAAATCACAGCTAATTACCATTGATGGTAAAGTGATGGCTGTTGCTTTTATGGCCAATACACAGCATTTATATTACCGTGAAGATATTTTAAATGAACTTGGTATTCCTGTACCTAAAACCTATGAAGAAGTAGTAGCAGCAGCAGAAAAAATGCGTTCTTCAGGCAAATTGCTAAATCCATATGCTGCAGCTTATAAAGCAGGATGGAATTTAGGAGAAGAATTTGTAAACATGTTTTTAGGTCATGGTGGCGAGTTTTTCAAGCCTGGTTCTGCAAAGCCAAATATCAACAACGCTAAAGGAATTGCAACACTTAAGATGTTAAAAAAACTTGCTGGATACAGCAACCCTGATTTCCTGACTCACGACTCAGAGGCTATCAAAGTTGAGTGGGAATCAGGAAAGGTTGGTCTTATGACATTATGGGCTTCAAGATCAGGTACTTTGCTTGATGATGAAGGTGATCCGGGAATAACTGCTGCAACAAAATTAGCAGCACCGGCAACTGTTGGCGGAGGGTCTATTCCTGCTGCGACTTTATGGTGGGACGGCTTCACTTTAGCCACAAACAGGTCAGATAAAGATGCCGAAGACAGTTTTAAAGTACTTGTTCATGCTGCAACTTCCAAGAAAATGGCAAATGACGCAGCAGATCAGGCAGTTTGGCTGGTGGAAGGATTTACACCTGGTCCAAAATCAGTTGGAGTTCTTGCTGCGGCTAAAATGGGAGCAAAACCATATCCAATGCTGCCTCACATGTCACTTATGCATGGAGCACTTGGAACTGAAATAGTTGATTTCCTTCAAGGCAAAGAATCAGCTCAACAAGCCCTGGCGGATGTTGAAGCTGCTTATATAGGTAAAGCTAAGGAAAAAGGTTTCCTCTAAATCAATATATTCATAAAGGTGGGAAAAATTTTTTCCCACCTTTATTCACTTTTTCTGACCTGACATAGTTCATGATGTCAGTTTTCATCAAAAATTACTGGAAACGCAGTTCTTTCTGAACTACAACTCAGGTGCTATAATACCCTGGCAGATACCCATCTACCAAGTATCCTCTTCATTATTCCTGTACATTCTCCTGCAAAGGTTGCAAGGTGACGATGCTGTCATTAAGGGTTTAACCAATTTCAAAATTTAAATTTCTCATAAAGCTGCATAGGTGAAACATAAAACATTTTTTTGGTTCATGCTTCCTACATGCATAGCAATGGTTTTATTCATTGCTATCCCAATTGTTTCAATTTTTGTTCAATCACTTTTCATTGAACATCAAAAACCTACAATTGAAATTGAGATATGTGATCCATTTGGATGTAAAAAAGAGGTCGGAGTGGATATTGAAGCGTATGCTGCTTTAAATGAAGAACAGCCTTTAGGAAGATTTAACGGTTTAGAAACTTACATTGATCGAAATCATTTGGCATTTAAAGAATTGTATGAAGGTTGGAGCAATTCAAAAAATTTTAGGGAGTTTTCAAGCACTTTTTTTAATTTACCTTTTTATAAGGCATTAACATTTACACTAACTTATACGTTATTTGTTACACCTTTTGTCATATGTTTAGGTTTTATTTTAGCACTGAGCATCAATGCTTTAACACTGAAGATAAAAGGGCCGACTATTTTCGCAACAATCCTGCCAATGATTGTTACTCCTTTGATGGGTTCTCTGGTACTATTCTGGATGATTGACGCTGAAGGCATTATTGGATCAACAATTCAGGATTTATTCAATGATCCTTATCTATCCTTAAAAGCTTCAACCACACTTACCTGGATTACATTAATAACTTATGGAATATGGCACCATGCTCCTTTTGCCTTTATTGTTTTTTATGCTGCTCTTCAAACAGTACCGCAAGAACCCATAGAAGCAGCGATAATAGATGGTGCAGATCGCATTCAAAGAATTCGATATGTCGTTATTCCGCATTTGCTTCCAGTGGCAGTTTTTATTGCTCTTATTTCAATGATGGACAATATCAGAGTTTTCGAGCCGATACTTGGTTTTAGTGCAGAGGCAAGCGCTCAATCATTTTCATGGCTAATTTATAATGATCTACGCAATATTGAGGTAATGAATTTTGGTTCTGCTGCTGCAACCTCTATTTTAACTATCATCATGGTTGGAATACTTTTAACTCCGGTACTAATTAAAACATGGCGTGAGTTTGGAGAAACAAGATAAGAAAAAACATGGCAACTTTAGCAGACATTAAATCCAGAAAACTATTAATTATAAATACCATATTTATAATTACCTGGCTCATAATAGCAGCTTTCCCTTTCATCTGGACTTTTTTAGGGTCATTCAAGGTTCGTGAGGATTTTTTTTCAAGATCAGATTGGTGGTACGTAATCTCAGGTTTTAACACTATTATTGAAACTGGTGGACGTTACACTTTGAATGCTTATAAAGAAGCCTGGATTGAAGGAGAATTTTGGTATGCCGCAAGAAATACAGTAATTGTGACTTTTTTTGTTGTTACGATCTCTTTATTTCTAGGTACTCTCGGCGGCTATGCTCTCTCACGATCACCTTATCGATATGCTTTCTGGATTTTAATAACTGCACTTGTTTTTCGTGCTATGCCACATATTACACTTGTTTCAGGATATTTATTCCCATTTTTTCAACTGAATATCTGGGGAATCCTTCCAACAACAATTATCGTTCTTGTTGCGATTAATCAACCATTCACTTTATGGCTATTATATTCTTTTTTTAAAACCGTTCCAAAAGAACTAGATGAAAGTGGAATGATAGATGGGTGCTCACATTTTCAAGCATTCAGATATATCATAATGCCTGTCATGTGGCCTGGGGTAATAACAGCAGGATTATTCAGTTTGATGCTTGCCTACAACGATTTCACTGTCACAGCAATGCTGCTTAGTTTTGAAAACCATACGATGGTACCCAAACTTCAGAGTTATTTAGGCACTAATCAACATGAAGGAAATATGATGTGGGCAGTTGCATCAGTGGTTTCCGCAACAGCGCCTTTATTTATGATTGTTATGTTTTTTCAAAAACAAATTATAAGTGGATTGACAGCTGGTGCAGTTAAAGGGTGAATGAAATGATTTCAGAAAACAAAATAATATATAAAAAATTCTCCAATGATCTATTGGATATTACAGAAGATGGGCTAAGTAATGCCGTTCATCAATTCTTTAACAATGAAGCAAAAATTAACGTTGTTGCTCCCATTAACGAAATCACAGGAGGAAAAGGACTCTTAAAAAAAATTTTTAGCCCAATGTTATCTGCATTTCCAAACTTATATAGACGAACTGATATTATTTTTGCTGGAATTTCCAATAATCAAGAATGGGTGACAGGCTCTGGTCACTATGTTGGAACATTTGCAAAGGATTGGATGGGAATTCCAGCAAATAAAAAGTTGACGTATTTACGATATGGCGAGTTTCACAGAATGCAAAATGGCCAGGCTATCGAAACATATATTTTTTTAGATTTTATTGATCTATTGCGCCAAATTGGAAAATGGCCATTGCTTACAAAAAGTTTGGGGGATGAAAGATTTATTCCTGGTCCAATAACTTCAGATGGGATTATATTAGAAGCGCAAAATTCAGAAGAAACTAAAACCAGCCTTGTGATGGTTGAAGAAATGCTTAGAAATCTTCATACCAAAGAACAATATTGGAGAAAATATTGGCACCCAAATATGATGTGGTATGGTCCATCAGGCTATGGAAGTTATATAGGTGTAGATGGTTTTGCTCGTTTTCAATTACCCTATGAAAGTGTTTTTGATCCCTATCGTAAATCTTCTACAACCATGACTTGTGAAAAAGGATCAAAGCTTGATTTAGCTGTTAAAGGCCATTTTGCGAGATTTGCTGAAGGAAATTTCGTTGCTTCAGGTGGTTGGCCCTCACATGGTGGGCATTTATGTCAGGATTGGCTAGGAATTAAAGCTAAGGGACAACAATTTACTTGTCGTGTTTCTGATTGGTGGAGAAGAGAAGGAGACGTTCTTGTAGAAAATTGGGTATTTGTTGATCTAATTGATATGCTAAAACAACTAGATTACGATGTTTTCGAAGCAGTAGATATAGAAATTTTACTTTAAAAAAATTAACCATCAAAATGCGTGGTTTGTTCAGGAATTAGTAAAATTTCATGTGGGATCCAGTTGTCTCGAATATAACCTTAATCAAACAAACAAGAACTCATCACAAGCCTTATAATCGTTTTTCCTGAAGCATCAGAGCCCAACGAATTTGCATTTTATGAATTGCATTAATTCTATTCCATCCTGATTTCATAAAGTGCTGAACATCATGTTTATTAATAATTTGATGTAAATTTTTGAATTTTCATAAAGAACTTGTTGACTACTCAATGGTTTGAGGACTTCAGGCAAATAATCATTCCGGTAATGTGGTCTCGAAATAATGTTCTTCGAGTGTCAGATATTCGGCGGTTTAAATCATGGTGTGATGAAAGGATGAAAAAAATACCTGTGTTGTAATGTAATGAAAGGGTTTGAAACTGAATTTAAGGATTTAAAGGATTACATCCTCAAGATTACTTATCGCATCTGGGAGGAACGCGGAGTGGAACGTATCAGGGATTATTATGGTGAAAAGGCTCCTGTAAAGACCCCCACAAGCGTCTCATACAGTGTTGAAGATGTAATCAGTTCCACCTGGGATACACTGAAGATGTTTCCTGACAGGCAGCTGCTGGGAGAAGATGTGATAGGATCTGAGGATCTTCCGGGAACATTTTATTCTTCACACAGAATACTTAGTACTGCAACACATCTTGGCGACGGATTTTACGGATCTCCAAACAGTTCAAAAGTTACTTACAGAGTCATCGCAGATTGCATCTGCAGGGAAAACCAAGTGATTGATGAGTGGATGGTTAGAGATCAATCCGCCATTGTAAAACAGATAGGACTCGAACCAGATCAATTCGCACGTCAGTTGATTTCAAACCTTAAGGAGAAAGGTAGTGAAGTTCCTACAGCTGAGGAATACGTTAATCGCTGGACAGGACCTCCTGACTCAGGCCCGCTTAACGGAGCAGCAAAAAATCTTGCTCAAACTTACCAAGCCATATGGGAGCAATCAGAATTCAGCATTCTGGAAAAATCACACAACAGGGCCTGCCAGATTCATGCTCCTGAAGAAAAAGTTATTTATGGCCGTGATCAGCTTATTGAATTTCTCACAGGCTACACTAAATCTTTCCCAAAAGGAAGTTTTAGGGTTCATCATTGGATTGTCAATGAGGAGGAAGGTAAAAATACCAGAATTGCTTTGCGCTGGAGCTATTCCGCTAAACATACCGGATTTGGAAGTTTCGGCGAACCAACAGGTGCTCCAGTGGTAATCATGGCCATGACCCATGCTGAAATGCAGGAAGGTTTGGTTGTAAGGGAATATAATGCGATTGATGAGATCTCACTATGGATGCAAATCAGCAGCTATTCCATGAGTTAATACATCGATAAACCGGTTAACAATAAATTAAGTACAAAAATCGTTCAATAAAATAGGGAGAATTATGGCAAACTGGATAAAGGAAGCAATTTCAGAAGAACAACGGGACGAAGCCCAGAAACAAATACGTGAGACGGTAGAAAAACTGCTTGAAGATATTGACAAGCGTGGGGACACAGCAGTCAGGGAGCTTTCGAAACGATTTGACAACTGGTCTCCTGATGAATTCCGACTTACTGAAAAAGAAATACAGTCCTGCATAGAGCGGCTTGATGCACAGACAATAGAGGACATCCGCTTCGCTCAGGAGCAGATCAGGAACTTCGCCCAGATACAGCGGGATTCCATGAAAGACGTTGAAGAGGAAACGCTTCCGGGTGTGATTCTTGGGCACAGGAATATCCCCACCAACCGTGTTGGAAGTTATGTACCAGGAGGAAAGTTCCCGATGGTTGCTTCTGCCCACATGTCTGTTGTAACAGCAAAGGTGGCCGGCGTAAAGGAAATCATTACCTGTGCTCCTCCCTATGAAGGACGTCCGTCTGATGCTATCGTTGCGGCCCAGCATCTTGGAGGGGCAGACGATATATTCGTGATTGGAGGTGTCCAGGCAGTTGCAGCCATGGCATTGGGGACAGAATCCATTCCACCCGTGGACATTTTGGTTGGACCGGGAAATGCCTATGTGGCAGAAGCCAAGAGGCAGCTGTACGGACGAGTTGGTATTGACCTTTTTGCCGGACCAACCGAAACTCTTGTAATTGCGGATGAAACGGTTGATGGAGAAATGTGTGCCACAGACCTGCTGGGACAGGCAGAGCATGGTCCGACTTCCCCTGCAGTCCTTTTAACAAATTCAATGAATCTTGCCAGGAACACTCTTGAGGAGGTGGAAAGGCAGCTGAAAACGCTTTCAACCAGTGACACCGCGGAACCGGCCTGGAAAAACTACGGACAGATAATCGTGGCTGATTCTTATGATGAAATGCTGGAGATTGCTGATGAACTTGCTTTTGAGCATGTGCAGGTAATGACCCAAAAGGATGACTGGTTCCTGGAGAACATGACAAACTACGGCGCGCTTTTCCTTGGGCCTCGTACCAATGTTTCCTATGGAGACAAGGTGATCGGCACAAACCATACTCTGCCCACCTTAAAAGCGGCGCGCTACACCGGAGGCCTGTGGGTTGGAAAATTCCTCAAGACCTGTACCTACCAGAAAGTCCTCAGCAACGAAGCCAGTGTGAAGGTAGGAGAATACTGTTCAAGATTATGCAGGCTTGAAGGATTTGCCGGACACCAGGAACAGGCTGATCTCAGGGTGCGTAGATACAGCAGAGAAGCTACGTGACAGAAGAAAAAAAATTTGAGTTAAGCGGACAGCGTGCACTGGTTACCGGTGCCGGCAGGGGTATAGGTAAAGCATGTGCTAAATGCCTGGCCTCGGTGGGCGCGGAAGTTGTGCTGACCGCGCGCTCCGAAGAACAACTGGAAAAGGTCCTGGATCAAATCATTGAATCCGGAGGAAAAGCCTCGGTTTACGCGGCAGACCTTCTGTCCATGGAAGCAGTTTATAATTTATCAAATCATGGCCCTTTCAACATACTTGTGAACAACGCGGGCAGCAATATTCCAGAACATTTCTGCGATGTCACGGAAGAGAGTTTCGATAAGGTAATTGACCTTAATGTTAAATCAGCCTTTTTCGTGGCACAGGTTGTTGCAAAGGGAATGCTTGAGTCTGGAATTAAGGGATCAATAAAAGCATGGCGCTGGACCTGGCAGAAAATGGAATAAGGGTAAATACTGTCTGCCCGACCTTTGTTGAGACAGAACTGACAAAACCATTCCTGGCAGAAAAGGAATTCGGTGATTATGTCCTGAGCCGCATTCCGCTTGGACATGTAGGACAGACTGAGGATGTGGCAGACGCAGTGCTGTTTCTTGCCTCTGACATGAGTAAAATGGTGACCGGCTCAGCCATCAAGGTTGACGGGGGCTGGACTGCTGTCTGATCACAGCAGGTAAAACTACTTTAACACTTTTAAATGTAACCTTGAAACAAATCCCTCAAACCCTGCTTGATACATTCAGGAAATACGACACGCCGACAATCGTGAATTCACTGGAACTGCTTGATTCCAGCTTCCGCACCAGCGGTTTTACTACAGAACAGCTGGTCTGCGCTGACACGTCGCTTCCTCCGCTTGTGGGTTATGCCAGGACAGCAACCATCCGCTCATCCACTGAAGTTGATCCAAACACAAAGCGTGAACGAAGTTTAGCTTATTACCAATATGTGTCCTCCGGAACAGGCCCCTGTGTGAGTGTGATCCAGGATATTGATGATATTCCCGGTTTTGGCTCTTTCTGGGGAGAGGTGAATACAAACATTCATAACGCGCTGGGAGTTGCAGGTGTTTTGACCAACGGCTCGGTACGGGATCTTGATGTGCTTGCTCCGGGATTCCAGGTGCTTGCAGGAAAAATAGGGCCGGCCCATGCGTATGTGCGGGTAGAGGAAACAGGAATACCCGTAGAAATTTTCGGTATGAAAGTTCAGCACAATGACTTAGTACATGCCGACCGGCATGGCGCCGTAGTCATTCCTGCGGAGCTCGCAAAGGATTTGCCGAATGCCATTGATCTGATGATCAGGCGGGAGAAGGTAATTCTTGATGCATGCAAAAGAGACGATTTTAATTATGAGGTTCTCAAGCAGGCAATTCAGGAATCAGCTGAAATAAAATAATACTGATTATTTTATGCTTGTTAAAGTTGGATAAGTAAAAGCCCCGTCATAGTAATCACCCCTCAGGTCCTAATCCACTAATTATACTTCAATAAGAACCAAGGCCTTAAACAAGGTTGAATTGTTCACCCCGTGCTGTCTTGTTGAAAGCTAATACCAATCTTAATGTATCAAAAAAGTTTTTTAAGTGCTTCAACATCCTCAGGATAATCCTGATCGAAGCAGTAATGCAGATTAAGGAAGCGTTTACGGAACCGGGCTACTTCATCACCCACACTCCTTCCGTGAACGGCCTCAGCAAAAAGTGTGGCAAATTCCCTGAAGTCATCCTCCTTCATGCCGAAACGTGTCATTTCGGCCACTCCCATGCGCAGGCCGGAACTGGAGGTAAAACTTTCATCAGAAGGAATAGCCTGGTAGTTGACAATGATGTTGCTTGCTTCCAGTTCCTCAGCGATGACCGTGCCCTGGGCGTAACCCACAACCACTACAACCTGGTGAGTCTGGGTATAGCCAAGCTCAGGATTTCCCTGTACCTTAATTCCTTCATCAGCCAGTGCACTAGCAAAGGCTTTGGCATTTGCCAACACCTGTGGCTGATAGGAATCCTTAAAGGCATTCATCTCAAGAGAAGCCATCAGCATTCCGAGCAGCGTGCCCAGGTGATGGTTGCTGACTGCACCGGGGAATGCTCTCCGCTGAATGGTTTGCCAAAGTTCGTATTCTGGAGTTTCTTCTTGAAACGCCGCCCCGATTAGTCCACGCTGTGAGCCGAACAGGGTTTTGTGAGTTGATCCGGTGACAATATCTACTCCTTCAGCAAATGGGTTCTGAAAGTGCGGTCCTATCAATCCCAAAACGTGTGCCATGTCATACATCACCACAGGCCTGACAAGTTTTGACTCCAGAATCTTACAGATGGCCTCCACCGGTTCCGGATACAGAATCATGCTCTTGCCGAGAATAATAAGTTCCGGATCATAACGTTCCAGCAGTTCAGCTGTTTCCTGCAGATCAATGCAATAAGGGTCATCCCTGAGTACAGGGAAGTTTATCACCGCATACTTCTCTGTTATCGGATTTTTTGCCACATAGTCACGCAGGGCCCCCATCGGCTGGGAACTCAGGTGACCGCCTTTGCCAATGTGATTGTTCATCACCAGAGGAATACGGGCGGGTTCACTGCGGCGTTCTGTGCGGTTTCGAAAATCAACCAGTGCGCTGAAAACTGTCATGTTTGCCATCTGTCCGCTGATCATCCTGGATTCAACCAGCGGGCAGCCAAGAAATTGACACATTTCATCGACCAGCCTTTCTTCAACCCACTCAATGAATTCTGTCCCCTGGTAGTAGAATACTTCCTGTTCAAATGCAGCAAGCAGTTCCTTGTGTTCCGCGTAGCGTCCACATGGATCGGTGATCTGCAGAAGCCTGACCAAAGAGGACTGTGTCATTTCAGAGGGGATAAGGTTGACGCAGTTCTGCTGACGCCATTCATGGTTTTCCAGGCTCTTTTTCAATAACAAAGAGACTTTCTCACTTGTAATGGCTGCAGAAGTTTCTGCTGTATCAGCTTCAGTGCTTATTGGAATTGCACGAAAATACGGAGGTGCTTCGGATCGGCCGTGCCATAGCACCAGCTGTGAGCTAAGTCGTCGCCCGCGTACCTCGACTTCAAGCTGCTGCTGGGGTTGAATTTCTGCATCAATATATGCCAGTGCCAGCGCCCTGCGGTCATTTTCGTCAGTGATATTCATTGTGGCACCCTCTCCTCCGAATTTCCAATAAGGCACCATGGTTCCACTTGTAATCATGCCGACATTAGTACCGTTCAGAAAGACCGGATCGCCCTGACGAGCTATGCCTTTGTCTGTTAGTGCCATCGGCAAGATTCGTCTGGGCAGGATTTCAGAGGTCTCATACTGTCCTGTACGAAGTTTACGGATTTCTTCAAACTGAGCACGCAGAGCTTCACGACCAACAAAGTCACCTTTCCGCCGTGAAAAACTAACCGCCACTGACGTAAGGGGGAAAGCAAAGGCAGGTATTTCTCTGCCTTCCGGATCATTGCCAAACTCATGTCCGTAAAGCGGCATGCCTGCTTCCAGACGTAGTGTATCCCTCGCACCAAGTCCGGCTGCAACCAAACCTTCTTCACTTCCTGCTTGATAAATATGCTCCCAAACCTCCTCTGCCTTTTCAGATGGAATGAAGAGTTCGAAACCGAGCGGTTCACCGGTGTAACCTGTTCTGGCTACAATGACCCTGGTTCCCAGGAGTGTGACCTCGGAGAGACTATTGCGAAATGTTTCCGGCATAGTTCCGTCTTCAATCAGCCTGGCCAGAATCCTTCCGGAAAGAGGTCCCTGAAAGGCAATCATCGAAATCTGTGAAGTTTCATCTTTCATTGAAACTTCGAAGTCATTTGCCTGCTGCAGCAAATGATCCCAGTCCTTCTCCCTGTTTGAAGCGTTAACTACCAGAAAATACTCATCTCCAGGACGATAGAGGTAGGCGTCATCATATAACCCTCCGTTACTGTTGGGAATCAGGGTGTACTGTGCCTGCCAGGGTTCCAGCGACTCAGCATTGTTGGTAAGTACATGCTGAAGAAAAGGGATTTTGTCCTTACCCTGAATCCGGAAACGTCCCATGTGACTCACGTCGAATAAACCGCCATAACGACGTGTGCCTAGATGTTCTTTTAAAATTCCGGTCCCATATTGCAGGGGCATATCCCAGCCTCCAAAATTAACCATCTTTCCTCCATTTCTTGTGTGCCAGGAATGCAGAGAAGTCTTGAGAAGGCTTTCAGTGGTTTTGTTATTTTCAGTCATGTATATCTGTGATGAAAAAAATATTTTATAAACAATCTGTCCGCGAACATGACATCATGATGCATGTAATTTATTGATCTGTCATAACGGAGATTTATGCAGGAATCATTTGTGATCAAAAGCAAAAAAACTTGATTCGCCAGACTTTCTCTCCTAGAATTAGTGCGTTTAACAATAGCATTTATCAGACAATAAATACAGGAGAATATATGAGTAACATAATCGGGAACTATGTAGGAGGCTCTCGATCAAACCAGAATGTCGGGACACTCCAGGATGTTTTTAATCCTTCTACCGGTGATGTTTCCGGACAGGTTATACTGTCAAGTTCTGAAGATCTTGATGAAGTTGTTGAAGTGGCTAAAGCAGCTGCCAGCGAATGGGCACAAACTCCTGTGGGGATGAGGGCGCAGGTCATGTTTCGCTTCAAACGTCTGATTGAGGAAAACGCCGACAAAATCGCACGCACCATCAGCAGCGAGCATGGCAAAACACATGAAGACGCCCTGGGGGAGGTAACAAGGGGACTGGAAGCAGTTGATTTTTCATGCGGAATTCCACACCTGTTGAAAGGAACTTTCAGTGAACAGGTTGCAAGGTCGATAGATATGTATTCCTTTCCACAGGCGCTAGGTGTAGTTGCCGGGATTACGCCTTTCAATTTTCCGGCAATGGTACCGATGTGGATGTTTCCTAACGCGATTGCCTGCGGAAACGCGTTTATCCTCAAACCATCCGAAAGAGACCCCAGTGTGTCACTCATAATTGCGGATTTGTTCAAGGAAGCAGGTTTGCCTGACGGAGTATTTAACGTAGTGCAGGGTGACAAAGTTGTTGTTGATGCCATACTGGATCATCCGGACATTGCGGCAGTAAGTTTTGTAGGCTCAACTCCTGTAGCAAAATACATTTACTCCCGAGGAGCAAGCAGCGGCAAACGGGTTCAGGCACTGGGCGGAGCAAAAAACCACATGGTGATCATGCCGGACGCAAACATGGACCAGGTAGTGGACGCGCTGATGGGTGCCGGATACGGCTCCGCCGGGGAGCGCTGCATGGCGGTTTCTGTTCCTGTTCCGGTTGGGAATAATGTCGCGGAAAACCTGATGGATCGCATGGTTCCTTTGGTTGAAGAACTGCCTGTCGGTCCTCCGGATGACAGCAAAGCGGCAATGGGACCAGTCATAACAAAACAAAGTCTGGAAAGAATCACTTCATTGCTGCAAAGCGGTGTGGACCAGGGCGCTGACCTTTTGGTAGATGGCCGAGAATTGACAGTTCCCGGTTACGAAAAAGGATTTTTCATTGGGGGTTCGCTGTTTGATCAGGTAACACCTGAAATGGATATTTATAAAGAAGAAATTTTTGGGCCGGTGCTTTCCACTGTTCGCGCTGAAGATTATGAAGACGCGATAAACCTGATTCACGGCAACCCGCACGGAAACGGCGTAGCTATTTTCACTCGTGACGGTGACGCCGCAAGAGATTTTGCCAGCCGAATTGAGGTAGGCATGGTGGGAATAAACGTACCGATTCCTGTGCCTGTCGGTTACCACAGTTTTGGCGGGTGGAAGCAGTCACTTTTTGGTACTCACCATATTTATGGTCCGGAAACAATTCACTTTTATACGCGGCTCAAGGCAATTACTTCGCGTTGGCCTGCCGGAATCAAATCCGGAGCACAGTATAATTTTCCGACAATGAACTAATTAACGAATAAATTATAACTGAATGACTCCATTAGAATTCATAACATTAGCTGATTTAGTTCCAATAATTCCCGAAATCATTGTGCTACTGACGGCCTGTACAGTTCTGCTGGTTGATTTGTTCGCGCCGCATAAAGAACGAGCCTTCACTTTAGCAATAACCACCATCATCGGCTTGCTGCTGGCAATTATTTCCGAAGTACAGCTGCATGGCAGGGAAATTACCGGATTTTACGGAACGGTTGTGGCAGATGATTTTTCGGTGCTGTTTGAGTTGATTTACATGAGTGTGGCGATCGTGACAGTGTTTCTTTCGCGACACTACATTGCCGAAAATGAGATGAATTTTGGGGAATATTACGTACTGCTGCTGACTGCTGTTTCCGGAATGATGTTCATGACTTCCGGACTTGACCTGCTTGTGATCTTCATCGGTCTGGAAATAATGTCAATCTCCAGCTACATCCTGGTCGGCATTAAACGCAAGGTCGCCCTGTCCAATGAAGCCGCACTCAAATATCTGCTGTTGGGCGCGTTTTCCACCGGATTTCTGCTTTACGGAATTTCCATGCTTTATGGCGCGACAGGAAGTACGCTGCTGCCAGACATAATTTCTGAAGTTCAGCAAAAAGGCGCGGATAATCCGCTTGTAATTGTCGGTCTGGCTTTGGTTGTTATTGCAATGAGTTTTAAAATTGCCATTGTTCCCTTTCACATGTGGACTCCTGATGTTTACACCGGTGCCCCGACCCCGGTGACAGGTTTCCTTTCCGCCGCAGCAAAAGCCGCAGGTTTTGCTGTTTTTGTGCGCGTTTTGCTGACCGGAATTCCGCTAGATGATGCAAACTGGGAAAATCTTTTGTGGATACTGGCAGTACTGACAATGACTGTCGGCAATTTAATGGCGCTGCGTCAAAGTGAAGTAAAACGCATGCTGGCTTTTTCCTCAATCGCACATGCCGGCTATGTGCTGGTGGCGGTGGTGGTTGGCAGCGCTTCAGCCATCAGCGGAGTTATTTTTTATTCATGTGCCTACGCGGTGATGGGTACCGGGGCATTTGGTATTTTAACCATACGTGATTCCGGGAGTGTTCCCCAAAACTACGATGATCTCGCAGGCTACGGTAAGCGTAATCCGTTTCTGGCACTGCTGATGACTTTGTTTATGTTTTCATTGATCGGCCTGCCTCTGACAGGGGGATTCATCGGCAAACTTCAAATTTTCAGCGCTGCATTAGATGAAGGATGGGTCTGGCTGACTGTAATCGGAATACTCAACAGCGCGCTTTCAGCATATTACTATCTGCGGGTTGTAATGTTCATGTACATGCGTGAGGGAGCGCTTCCGGAAGGCGCCGACTTGTCCGGTAGATCGTCCGGATTTGCCTTAACCGGACTGATTGGAACAGCTGTGGCGGTGCTCTATCTTGGAGTTTTTCCGGACAAGATTATTGAGCTTGCCTCGTCGTCCATTCAGGCTCTGCTGTAGGCTTTATCAAAAAAGCTCGACATATTTATTTGGAAACAATAGCCTGACCATTAGTTCTGTCTCCCGCATTAATATTTTGAAGTAAGGCGATGATAGATGGCGTCACATTTTACATGAGATCCACAGCGAGCAGATTGAGCCGTGGATTCAGCCTGCTGGAAGTGATGATTGTTGTTGTGATCATCGGAATCCTGGCAACACTCGCCTACCCCAGCCTGGAAGGCTACCTTCAACGCTCAAAACAGACTGAAGCAAAAGTCAGCCTCAGCGCCATTTATACTGCACAGAAAATCTATTTTGCAACCAATCAGACTTACGCAGATTCACTCAGCAAACTTGATGTTGAACTGGAAAGCGGAGAAAGTGCGCGCTACAACTTCACAATCAGCGGTGACAGTTCTTCATTCACCGCCACTGCCAGGGGCAACCTTGACGATGACGCGGCGCTGGATACATGGACCATTGATCAGAACAAAAATCTTCAAAACACTGTCAACGATATTAGCTCTGAATAATATGAGGTTTCCGAACTCTGTATTCAGAATTAATATTCTCCGACTCTTTCTTCTTCCGCTGATTTTATCATTACTGCTGTTTCAGTCCGGATGCTCTGTAACTGAGATTCAGCATAAAATTCCCCCTTCACCAAAAGCGCTTTCCGGCATCAATGAACTATATATAAAAAATTTCAAAGGTGAGCAGTCAGTGTTGTTCGGCACAATCTTGATACATGAAATCAATCAACTGCCTGAGATTAAATACCTGGCGGTCTTTCCGGATAACGAAAAAAAAGAAGCCGCGCTGATCAGCGCCGAAGTACTGCGTTATTCTGTCAAAGATGAGGAAGAAGTGCAGCAGCAGACCCATATCAGTTTGGTAGAGAAAGAGGTGTTGAAGGAGAATCCTACCGGACTTAATGTTATCTCCCGCACCTTTGAGTTTGTGGAAAAACCTTACACTGAACGCTCAATTCATCGTACGCTGGATTTGGGAATAGCCTTTAAAATTACAAATATTGCAGGAGATAAAACTCTTTACATCAATCAGGAAAATGCCAGTTTAAAACAGAGCTATGTTGGTGAAGAAAGCATAATGCTGATTCCGGAAACAATTGACGAAATGGTGCGTCTCGCACAACTGCTTATCCAGAAATTTTTATACAGGATCAATCCTGAACCGACTGAGAGAATTGTTGTTTTAGAAAAAGGAAGTCAGCCTGTACCATGGACAATGGGATTTTTGGATTTTGGGCATCCACAAATTATGCGCTCCAATCATTATGCCACAGGCGGCAGGTATGACCTGGCGCTGAAAGGCTGGAACTATGTGCTGTTTGAACCTAGAACTTATCCTGAATCAGAGAGTTTTATTTTCACAGACAATGTCTATACACGACTCAAAAAAGCCAATTTGCCGGATAGCACCTTACGGCCTTTGCTGGAAATTCATGGAAAAACTTTTTCATCAGAGGAGATTGATGTTGTGCTGATGGGACTGATTTCAAACCAGGATTTTGAACGATATTCGCAAATTATTAAAGCACACTCGCGCAGTACTCAACAAATAGACCGTTTGAATTTAGCTGCTGCTCATTTTAATATCGGCGCAGTATATCATTTACGTAATGAACTGGAACTTGCGGCATACCATTTTGCACAGGCAAATGCATATAATCCTGATGAAAAATATTCTCAGTCATGGATTGATATTCAACATATAATCGGTGATTACAACCCATTTGATACTTTGATTGGACGTACCGTTGAGACAGCTGCGAAACTCCCTCCTCCAGATGGTGCCTTACTTCAGCCGGCAAGCTTAAAAACACCTTAGTCTTGATTGAAACCTGATTTCGGTTTACATTCCAAACACTGAAGTTTTTTAAGCTTTACTGCACAAATGTCACAAGATCAAAAGCTAGTGTTCAAATGAAATTACTGTTTAACTTTGTGATTCTAACCTCACTGCTTGTCTATCCTGTACAGGCAGAGGAAATATTTGTCATGGGGTTGACAAAAATATATAACAACAACCAAATCGAGGCAAAAGAACAGGCGCTTAGAAATGCTCAACTTAACTCAGTGAAAAAAGGTGTGGAGAAATTATTGGTTAAAAAAACTATCAACCAAAATTATCAAGTTATTAAGGAACAGATTTACAACTTTAATAAAAAATTCATCATTGATTTCGAAATTGTCAATCAGGACATTGATCTGGAGCAAAAATACGTTGAAATCCAAATCAAGGCAAATGTTGATGAAGAAAAAATTCTGAAAAAATTACAGCAGCTGGGAATGATACACGACCGAATGGGTTACAAAATGCTGATGGTGATTTACCATGGCCAAACTGCTGAGGCATTGTCCCGTGAAAACAGAGCTGTGCAGGAAACAATTGCGATGGTGCAGAAAACATTTGCCGAAGAAGGTTTCAGGACGTTAAATCAGAAAACCATGAAGCAGATTTACCGTGCTCTTGATCAGGATATAATAGACTGGCGGCCTGTGGACATTCTGACTGCGCTGGCACTGAATTATAATGTGGAAATACTGGTAATCATGGAAATGATTCCCGGAGAACGTCACATGCTGAACGGCTCCTTTTTTCAAGTCAAATCAACTGTGCGTTTCAGTGTGTTTGATACTGTTTCAGGACAACAGATTGCGGCAACATCCGTTATGGGAATCGAAAAAACACTAATGAATCCGGAAGAAAAACTATGGCAGAAACTGCTGGGGACAGCAGGTAAACAGGCCGCTTTGGAAAATGTGCTTCAGTCAACTGAACATATCAACCATTTTTATCAGAATGCCGGCGAGATTGGGGAAATATACACAATAGTGTTCAGCGGTTATTCCCCCCGAAGAGAAAGTCTGATTATAGATTATCTGGAAAATAATGCTGAATATCAGCAGCTTTCTGAATTAAAAAACACATTTGGCCATCTTGAGCTGGAATTGTTTTCGATAAAACGAAAAAGCATTTTACGCCGGAGAATAACCAGTGACTTGCTCAAAAAGGAAATTGAAGTTGCCACCAAAACACTTCCGGGGTATCACCTGTTTTTCATCAACCCGGATCCAATGGAAGAAATAGAAACAATCGAAGACAATGAAACCGTATCTTCCTTGAAAAATGATGCACAAGTATCCCCCTCACAATAGAATGAACGCGGACACATCCGGTTAAATACTGAGAAACTTTATTCTTCATCCGGAAGTAGTTTATGTGTTTTTCAATTTGGAATAAACAACTGCTCCAGCTCAAAAAAACTATTGCAGCGCTGACGCTTTTACTCGGCTGTAGTGTACAGATTCAGGCTGGTGATAAAGATGCTGTTTTGTCTTTGGAAGGAAAATCATTTCATGGACTAATAAAAGCCGAGGGGTGGCTTGGCTTGTTTGAAGGCACCACAACATTAACATTTGAGTTTGGAATACTGACCACGGAAAATGATTCTTCAAAGGAGTCAGGACCATACCATGTCAAAGTTGATGATGGCCGAGTCATCTTCACATCCCGCATGCACACAGACTATGACAATGGAACAATTGAATGGAAGGGAAATTATGACGGAGAGTCTTTGTATAACGTCCAGGCAGATTGGATTCGGGGGAATGGAGGAACATTCCTTCATGGTTTGTTGCTTCCAGATGTTGTAAAATGGGAATTTACACCAGACCCGTTTGCTGATCAGCAGGATGACCAAATGATTCTAATCCCCGGCGGCACATTTCAAATGGGGAACCCCAACGGAAAAGCAGGAGATGATAATGTCCCTGTGCATACAGTGACAGTGGATAGTTTCTATATGGACAAGTACGAAGTCACAGTTGGTCAATTCAGGAAATTCCTGGAAGAAACAGGCTACGAATATGACTGGTCTGTATGGCAGGAATATTTTGTTTCACCGGAGGACAATCATCCGATGGTGAATGTTGACTGGCACCAGGCTTCCGCTTATTCCAGTTGGGCAGGGAAACGCCTGCCGACTGAAGCTGAGTGGGAATACGCGGCGCGCGGCGGGCTGAAAGGACAGAGATATCCATGGGGGAATTATATCACGAAAAATGATGCTAATTTCCACAGGTACTGGGAAGAAGATGAAGAATACAAAACTGTAAAAATTGAAGAAATAGACTGGAAGGATGAATGGAGTTACAGTACAGCGCCTGTGGGCAGTTTTGCACCAAATGGATATGGATTATTTGATATGGCAGGAAACGTGGCAGAATGGTGCTGTGACTGGTATCAATGGGATTATTACAGGATTTCTCCCACACATAATCCGCAAGGGCCAGTAACAGGCACAACTAAAGTAACCCGCGGAGGGCATTGGTACAGCTGGCACAAAGGGTTGCGAGTTCATAACCGCGGAGATAACCCGCCAGATGTGGAATGGTGGCAGGATGTTCAGGGATTTCGACTAGTGAAAGATTTAGAAGCGGAATTAAAAGAATAATCACTATATCTGCAAAGAATTCCTCAGTGAAAATAAGTTCAAATTAGAAAGTACTCAACCTGACAAATTGTTAAGCCTCACTGAAAAGTTTATATACTTTAAGAAATTCATTTTCTGATCCTGACTACTGAAAGAAGGAAAGATATGAACATTTCACAGCTAACAAGCTTAATAATAATCTTGAAAACTTGTGGTCAAATAATTATGGTGATGTCAAATTGGGAAAAAATTGGTTTTGAACGGATGCGTAAAAATTTTTCAAGGACATTGTACTTCAGTTAACATGAAGAAAAAACGATTCCCCGCAGTTGAAATACATAAAACAATAACCGCAATTATCGTTTTATTGTTTATTTCATTTTCAGTCCACGCGGAAACAATTTATGAACTGGATTTCACTTCTGCATCAGGTAATGTCAAGGAATGGTTTGAAAAAATCAACTGGGAATTCCGTGAAGATATTGACGATATGA
The DNA here is from genome assembly GCA_001627865.1 of SAR324 cluster bacterium REDSEA-S27_B3. Taxonomy (GTDB): domain Bacteria; phylum SAR324; class SAR324; order SAR324; family NAC60-12; genus Arctic96AD-7. The sequence continues at coordinate 127,039 of LUQO01000004.1, read as the reverse complement.
ATCTTCGTTTCGAAGACGGAAAACTTGTGGTTGAACCCACAAAAGATGAGCTTGGTGTGATGATGCGGGAATTTGACAAAAGAAACTATTTACAGGATGTGACCAAATTACACATCGAATGGGGGGTGGATCAATATCCACAAGGTGCTGACTGGAGCGGGCCAAAAGACAAAAAAAGGAACACTCGCGAAGCAATTTCATTTATGATCTTCTTTGGTGACAAAAAATTGGACAGTGGATTTTTCCTTGCTCCGGATCTTCCGTACTTCATAAGTTTTTTCTTGGGAGAAAAAGAAAAACCTGATCAGGTATATTATGGAAACTACTGGCAGGAAGGTGGAAGATATCTCTGCATACCATGCGACGGAAGCACTGCAAAAACCATTGTCACTGAGATAAACCTTGAAGAAAAATTCAAGGAATTATTCGGTAAGGAACAGCCTCCTGTTTCCGCACTGGGAATTGAGGTGGATGTACAAAAAACTGGAAAAAGCAACGGCAGACACTCAAAGGCATTTATCAAGCATATAAAATTGATGAAATAGTATAAAAGATGTCATTCCCGCTTTTGCAGGAATTAAAAACGAGGTCTTCATTTTAACCAGTTACATCTTCCCCGCAGTAGCCTGCCCCTGCAGCTCAAAAAAAGAATCGTCTTCGTACTGCGGACGTAGTTCCAGATTGGCTTGAATCATCCGGGCTATCTTCGCCGGCTTTCCGCGAATAACCTGATGGCTGTAGATCGACGGCACCATCGGGGGAGTAAGTGGAATGGCATCCGCGGCTGGGTAGTCGCAGATCAGCATCCGACGGGGTTTGTCTGAAAGATTAGGAGGACCTCCGTGTACCATCCAGGTATGCATCAGACAAACATCTCCGGATTTTCCTGTTATCGGTACGGAACGATCTTCAAGTTGAGCGTTCAGCCTGGGGTCAACCTTGCCGGTGAATTTCCCGTCCTGAAAGTGACTGTAGCGTTCTCGGTGTGCTCCAGGCACCACCCACAAACAGCCGTTTTCTTCGGACATTTCGTCCAATAACAGCAGTGCCGTCACCATGTCATCATTTGTGTGCGGATCGTAAATATGATCCTGGTGGAAGTCCACCCGTGTCTTCATTCCGGGCAGCTTGATGTTGAGCTTACAGTGATGAAACTTGACATCCGGACCGATCAAGTCAGCCACCATATCAGGAATTACTCCATTGATCAGCACATCGTAATATGCATCAGAAATGTCAACAGGATTGGCCACACGTCTTAGCTTTGGACTTTCAGCAGAATGCCCGGCCTCCAGATCAAACCGTGCCTTGCCGTCAGACATTGTTCCGTAGTTTTTATCATGATCACGGCTTTCCTCAATCCACTTATCAAGCTGCTCTGACAAAGCTTGAAGCTGCTCCGTCGTAGCACCGTTTTCGGTAATTACAAAACCTTTTTCCCAAAAGTGATCAATTTGTATTTGGCTCAGCATAATGTAGATTCTCGAAGTCAAGATGTTACCGATTAATCCTTTATATCAGGACCCGTCTAAACTTAAAAGGGTCTGATAAAGCTCAGGACGGCGGTCCCTGAAAACTCCCCATTCTGTACGCATTTTTTGTATATGATCAAGATCAAATTCCGCAAAAAGCATTTGTTCTTCTTCACGCCCGGCTTGTTCAATTAATTCCCCAGTTGGTCCTGCAATAAAAGACGACCCGTAAAAAGTCACTTCACAGCTGGGACCATTATTCCCTGCCCTGCTTATTTCCAGACCAATACGATTGGATGCCATTACAGGCACGACGTTTGCGGCAGCGTGGCCCTGCATTACTCGTGTCCAATGCGGACAGGTATCATATTCAGGATTATGAGGCTCTGAACCGATCGCAGTTGGATAACAAAGGATTTCCGCACCCTGCAGGGCCATTGCGCGTGCTGCTTCCGGAAACCATTGATCCCAGCAAATCCCGGCACCGACTTTTCCAAAACGTGTTTCCCAGACACGAAATCCGCTGTCTCCTGGAGCAAAGTAAAATTTTTCCATGTAGCCCGGTCCATCCGGGATATGAGATTTTCGGTAAACTCCAAGCTGCTGACCATCAGAATCGATCATGGTCAACGAGTTGAAAAATGTATTACCTGATCGTTCAAAAAAACTTACCGGAAGCACAACATTCAATTCCTTCGCTAAACTGCTCATTCTTTGAAGAACAGGATGTTCTTCAAAAGGAAGTGCCCATTCAAAATATTCCGGACTCTGCTCTTTGCAGAAATACCTTGTTGCAAACAATTCCTGCAGCAAAATGATATTTGCACCTTGTCCTGCTGCTTGCCGGATAAGATTTTCAGCCTTATCAATGTTTTCTGCATGATCTTCAGAACACACCATCTGAGTTACTGCAACTTTTACCGTTCTCATCCGTGATACACTTATTGAATTATTGCAACTATGGATTGATAGTAACTGAACTAACAGCGAAAGAAGATCTGCCTGTTAAGGGAAACTTCTATTCCTCGAAACCCTGCAGGACATTGACAGCGTTGACACCCAATTCCTTGATGTCGTATCCTCCTTCCATCACAAAAAGTGTGGTAAGTTTCAAATCAGAAATCAACTTGCCGATGGTTAGGAAATCTTCAGATTTGAGTTTGAAAAAACTGATGGGGTCCTTCTCAAATGTATCCACACCTAAAGATACTATTATCACCTCAGCCTCAAACTGATCAATCTTTGCCAGGCTTTCTTTAAGGCAATCACACCATTTATTGAACTGTGTCCCTGGAGGCAGTGGCCAATTGTATGTGGTGCCTTCACCCGTATTTTGACCTGTTTCTTCCTGATAACCGGAAAAATGGGGAAATGCATCACGTGGATCCCCGTGCAGCGAGAGATAAAGAACATCATCCCGCTGATAGAAAATATCCTGTGTACCGTTTCCGTGATGAAAGTCAATGTCCAGTATTGCAACTCTGTCAATCCCGTTGTCCCTGAACCATTGTGCGGCAATTGCGGCATTGTTCAAAAAACAATATCCGCCAAACATATCAAAAGCGGCATGGTGGCCTGGTGGGCGGCAGAGAGAGAAAACTCCGTTTTCATTTCCACTCAATATCAATTCTGCTCCTGTCAGAGCCACATCCTTGCTGGCCTCAGCGGCTTCCCATGTACCTTTGCTGATTGAGGTTTCATTGGCCAGTGAATAGTAACCTATCTTACCTTCTATAAAATCAGGAACACGCTGTGACATTCGTCGTGCGGGCCAGCAGTTGGCCATTGCCTCCCCTTTGTAGCCTGTCTTGGTCCATTCTTCCCAGGCTACTTGAAGGAATTCAACAAATCCTGCATCATGCAGCGCCAAAACCGGTTCCATACCAAATTCCCTGGGAGAGATAACTTCACCAAGATTCTCGCTCTTTACTCTCTCCAAAACTATATCGGCACGTGAAGGATTTTCAAATGGTGGTACAAGCTGGCCGCCGTATAGTTCAGTTTTGGAGTTACGCAGTCGATGCTTATCTGAATATATTGTGATCATTTTAACTCAATTATTGTTTTTGTTTATTTTCCTGGATTCCCATTTATGCGGGATTGACATTTTTCAATAATCCATTTTGTAAATTATTCCTGCCAGAATGTGTTCCAGTCCGGTTCCGGAGCAATGTTTGTCAACTCACGATCAAACGGCACTGCGTCCGGATCAATTTTTTCATCCAGCTCCCGTGCGTAACGGTGTCCGGAATATACGGCTGCGGCAATGGTTGACGGTGCAAGGGCATCACCAATGCGTGTAACACTCTTGATCCCTGCATCACCCCAGGAATCACGCATCATCCCAAGTTCAGTTTCCAGTGAAGCATTGGGTAAACGTGCGGTTACCAGCAGCAAAGCATCACAATTCATAACAGTTGATTCTCCGGTATAAATATGAACAGCTTCCGGATAAGTTTCTTTTCCGGGTCGGATGAAATGATGCGGTATAATTTTGATTCCTTTTTTTAACAAATCAGCCTGAATTATTTCCTGCTCCAGGGTGTGCATGGTCCAGGAAGAAACAACCGCCGCCGGAGTGACAAGTGTAACCTCACAGCCGTTTTTCCGGCAATATTCCGCGACTACACCGCCAAGATAAAAATGGTCATCATCGTAAACCACCACCCTGCCACTTGGCACACGACCTTCAAAAATATCATCCGGAGTAAAAACAAGTTTTTCCGGAAAAGTCAGTGGAAGCAGATGATGGCGACTTACACCATCACGCCTCCATTTTGAACCGGTGGCCAGTACAACGTGTTCACTGCCGAATTCCAGAATATCCTCAACAGTGACTTCACTTCCAGGATAAGTCTCAACGTTGTCCATCTGCCGAATTTGCCCCAGACGATAATCCCTCACACGATTCCAGGCAGCAAGGCCGGGCAATTGGGATTCCTGTGTAACACGCCCGCCGAGTTCGTTCGATTTTTCAGCCAGTGTAACTTTGTATCCACGTCGCCCCAGCGCACGTGTGCATTCCAATCCGGATGGTCCTCCACCTACAATCAGCACACTTTTGCTGTGACCTTTGCTTTGGATTTTTTCAGGATGCCAGCGTCGCCTCCATTCTTCTCCCATCGTCGGATTCTGGGTACAGCGGATCGGTGACATTGTCATGTCTCCGGAAACACAAATATTGCAGCCGATACATTCCCGGATGTCCTCCAAACGGTCTTCTTCAATTTTTTTGGGCAAAAACGGATCAGCAATAGAGGGACGCGCCGCGCCGATCAGATCCAGCACTCCGCGTCGAATTTGCGAAACCATTGCGTCCGGTGAGGTGAAGCGCCCCACACCAACTACGGGTTTGGTTGTGAGAGGCTTGAAGCCGGTCACAAACGGTTCCTCGTGGCCTTCTTCCCCAAAGCGGGAAGTACGTGAATCAATGTCCCAGTCGCACAGAGTCAAATCCCACAAGTCAGGAAGTTCGGCGATATCGCTGAAGAGTTCCAGCATTTCCTCAATGTGAATGCCATCAGTACCAATCAGCTCATCCACACCGATTCGGCAGGCTACCGCGCATGTATCACCGACCGCATCCTTTGTATCTTCAATTAGTTCCACCAGCAACCGACCCCGGTTCTTCAGGCTTCCTCCATATTCGTCTGTGCGATGATTAAAGCGTCTCGAAAGAAAATGCTGCGGAGCTCCAAAACCGTGCGCGCCGTAAACATAAACAATATCAAATCCGGCAGATTTGGCACGGAGAGCTGCATTGCGATGCCAGCGCCTTAGGTCCACGATATCACGTTTTGTCATTGCGCGCGCCTGCACAGGATCACTGGTGTATGTTAACGTAGGAAGATCGCTTGGTCCGAGCGGAACCTCACGGGAATACATATTTGGCCCGTTCATGCCATTGTATGCCAGTTCGATTCCGGCTAATGAACCAAATGTATGGACAGCATTTGTGATTCTGGAAAGAACAGGCAGGTCCCGGTCATCCCAAATCCGCAATTCAATAAAAGGCGTAATTTCGGAGGTGTGGTGTATTTCAACCTGCTCAGTGTTGACTACGCCCCAGCCGCCCTCGGCCTTGATGGCCCGCAAGGCCACCATTCCGGAAACATCACGGTAGCCCATGCCGTTGCAATGCGGTACCTGGTAAAAGCGGTTCGGAGCCATCACCGGGCCTATTTTCACCGGCTCAAACAGAATTTGGTAATGATCGTCTGCGGGCATGGAGGAACTCTGTGAGGGTTACACTTTCCCGGCGGTAGCCTGTCCCTGAAGCTCAAAGAACAAATCCTCTTCGTACTGCGGGCGCAGTTCCAGATTGGCTTGAAGCTGCTCCGGCGTGGCCTCGTTTTCCGCAAGCACGAAGCCCTGCTCCCAAAAGGTTCCAATCTGCGTTTGGCTAAGCATGATCCTTGCTATTTCGTATTGGGCACATGAAATTTTTCATTCGCCCGTTTCTCCATTTCTTCCAAGGAAACATTTTGTAGGTGAACGGCAAACCACCACTGATTTCCAAACGGATCCTCCACCCCAGCATTTCGCTCGCCATAATACTGTTCCGCAGGCTCTCTTAATGATTTTGCACCATGCTTCAGAGCCAACTGATAAGTCTCATCAACGTCATCAACATACATGTAAAGAACTGTTGGAACGGCTGGCTGGTGATCTCCAGCTTCTCCAATCATCAAAACAGAATCACCAATCCGGATACGAGCATGATGCACTACTCCTTCCGCTAAGGTTGTTCGCCGTAACTCCTTTGTGCTGAAGACTTTTTCCAGATATTCGAGGAACGCAGATACTTCGTGGACCAGCAGATATGGAGTTACCGTATGATAGCCATCTGGTATTTTATTCGCCCTCATACTTCCTCCAAGATTTAAGTTTTCAAGTCGTTGTTTGCAGCCTAATACCAAATTACGGATTCCCCGGAACTCCGTAAGACGGTGCATCTTCAGGGTTGAGGGCGCGGGTAAGATAAGGTTCAAGCTGCGGCTGATATTCATTCCAGATTGTACGAAGCCTGGAAATAGGATCATCATCCCAATCAACACGAAGATCAACTATCGGCCATGACACGGTTTGGGCAACCTGAACTCCGGTAGAATACACTGGACCTTCCTCACCTCCTGCTTTTATTCCTGCCTCCAGAGCAGAGATCAGCCTGTGTGCGAGGTGTCCGGAACTTTGTTCAAAAGCCGTGACCATGGCCTGTGGTACATTTTCATTTGCCAGAAGATTTGCCGCAGCAGCACATTGATTGCCTTGCACAGTGGAATGCTTTCCTAATACTTTTTCTCCGGTGTGGATTGCGGAACGGCCCCCGGCATCAAGCAGCACGAGCTGCCTCCATTCAATATGATTTGCCTCAGACACAACCCTGGAAACAGACGCATTGACATCCATTCCGGATGCCAGCAGACTTAGCATTTTATCTCCCAGACTGGGGTCTGTAACATTCTGGGTGAGCGCGGCTCCCACTCCGGCACGAGTGAAAAGACAGCGACTGGCTACGCAGATACTGGAAGAGGTAACTGCTCCGCCGAGCATACCTGTTTCCGGACAGCGTCCGGCAATAGACAGAGTCATTTTTCCTCCGGAATCACTGCAATCACGTCAATCTCCATCAGCCATTCCGGTTTTGCCAGCCCGGACACAACCACACCTGTAGAAACGGGAAACACTCCTTTGAGCCATTTGCCCATTGTACGATAGACCTGATCCCGGTAACCCCTGTCGGTAAGATAGACTGTGATTTTGCAGACATGCTCAAGACAGCTTCCAGCTTCTTCAAGCAGCTGTTTTACGTTTTTCATTGCCTGATCAGTTTGAGCTTCCGGATCGCCGATACCGACAATATTTCCCTCAAAATCTGAACCGACCTGTCCGCGTAAAAAAACCATGTTTCCCGCCCGTACAACCTGACAAAGGTCATTGTCCAGATTCTGTTCGGGATAGGTATCTTTGGTGTTAAATTTTCTGATTCGTTCGTGAGTCATTCATTCTCCTTTAGGATAGTGTCGATTATATCAAAATCAGTCTGAATTAAAACATTTTACTTGCTGTCACTTCATCACATTTTCCGACAATCCTGCTGCGTTACGCACAAAATCCAGCGGCCCTGAGAAATCGAAGTTGTTGTAAACCGCGTTGAGGTGATTGAAGGGTGGTGACTGAGCAAACAACTGGAAAGTAAGTCTGTGCCCGGCGTAGTCTGAGTTTAGCAAATCACGAGCAAACGACAGCAGTTTTCTGCGGTCGTCAGCCACCCAGTTTTCGTTGACATTGTAGAACTTTTCCAGCCAGTGTCCGGATTCCGGATCCTGAAAAGCTGCGTGGTTGGGAGTTACGCAAATCTGTCCCCCGCAAAGTTCCCGTGCCAGGTGCATCATTTCCGGAAGGCGTGTACAAGCATGTACCCTTCCTGTGAAAAGCAGTGACTGGTTAGGCATCAGCAAGCCCCCAGGACTTTTTTCCGCAAGGGCAATTGATGCGGTAAGGTGGGCGTTGATCCCCTCACGGTAGCAGGCCAGCATTGCCAGTTTCTCCCGTACTGCCTGGTTTTTGTCCAAACCCGTTTGTCTGGCGTTGAAAAGAGCAGCGCCGATCATCATGTCAGCCATGTAGCGGATGCGAAGTACAAATGGATATGCGCTGTATCGGTGGAGTGTTGCGCGAATAAATGCTGCGGCGCTGGTATGTCGGTAAAATAACACGTTTTCCCATGGAACCAGCACGTTGTCGAATACAAGCAATGTGTCAACTTCATCAAAACGGTTGGCCAGCGGATAATCCTCTATGGATGAGTTTCCCGCGAATCCTGTGCGGCAGATGTGCTTAAGTCCCGGTGCCCCCATTTCACAGATGAAGCTTACAGCATAGTCCGAGAGCTTTTCGTTTCCGGCCCAGCCTCCAATGGTCGGCTTAACGAATGCCTGATTAGAGTAGGCCGCGGCTGTTTCGAATTTTGCCCCTCGTACTACAATGCCTGCATCAGTTTCTTTGACCACATGCAGCAGCATGTCCGGATCCTGTTCCTGAGGAAGTCTTGAGCGGTCTCCCTTGGGATCAGTATTTGCGGAGACATGAAATGGATCCTCCCTGGTGGTCTTTATGATGTGCCTTTCGATATTCTTCGCGAACTGCGGGTCCACCTCGTTCAGTACATCCTGCCCGTCAAAGAGCGACCACATCTCTCCAACGGTTTCATCGCTTACACGAATCACAATTCCGCCAATATCCTGCATTAACGCGTCCAGCGCCACATCTTTTTCGTACCAGTCTTCACGGGTGTGAGGGGGTTTGTGATAGACAGTGTTGAGTTCGCCTGTTTCATCGTCCTGATATGTAAGCTGCTGCTGGTACTGTTCTTCGTGTGCCATATCGTACATCCTGGCACGTATGTCAATAATTGGTTTGAAGGCTGGATGTGTGGACAGGTCCTTTACCCGTTCGCCGTCAATCCAGACCTTGCGTTCATCACGCAGGGATTCTTTGTATTCGTTTCCGGTGCGTATCATGTTGATCCTTTAGTAATTAAGTGGTGTTAGCAGGGAGTTTTCCCAAACCGTGAAAATTGCAGTTGGAATAAATCAGGGGTGCGTGATCCCTGACTTGGGAATGGCGCACCTGACCGATGAAGATGGTGTGGGTGGCGTAGTCAATACGCTGGTCAACTTCGCAGTCGAAACTCGCGACCGCGTCTTTCAGCAATGGAGATCCTGTAACAGGTGAGGATATCCATTGATCCTTGGGAAAGCGTTCCTCCGCCTGTTGCATTCCCGCAAACACCCGGGCAATTGCTGAATGAGATTCACCAAGGATATTCACACAGAAACCTCTTTTTCTGTCAATAGCGGATTCTGTACGTGTTCCCTTGTACAGGCAGACAAGCAGGGAAGGCGGATCACTGCTGACTGAGTTCATCGCACTGACTGTGGCCCCTTCGCCGTTGGCCGTAACAACAGTTACTCCAGAGGCCGCAATGCGCATTCCTGACAGGAATTCCTGCGCAGCAGTTTCTTGTACTGAAGTCATTGTATTTTACAGGTTTTAGTTTTATATAGGTTCCCTTAAAGTCCAAAGCTATTTTGAGGCCTTAAGAAAATGATTCTAAAACACTAAGTAAATTTACGGATAGTGTAAAATATTATTATCTGATAAAGCTATAAGAATTTCTGATGGCTTAGGACTTTTCGGTTAAGAAGAGGCTTGTGCAGTATCCCGTTCCTGTTCCAGCATCTTTTCTGTGCAACTCCTGCAAAAACAAGACGTCACGGTTTGTGGATAATTTCGTGGAAAGACAAGTTCGGCACACCAGCAATGGTCGAGACCGGCTTCGCGGCCACAGGTGTTGGATTTGCCGCAAAGAGGGCACTTGGTACGATCAACTGGCTTGGTGTGTGACTGAGGGTTCATGTGCAAGTTTATTAATAATTGAGTAGTTACTTTAGGTCAGGCATCCACTGCGAAACCGATTTCCGGCAAAACTGCATGAAATCTTTTGCGGCTTTACTCAGAGGATGCTTTTGTAAGCATACCGCGCCAAACCTGAGCGGTCTAAGGTTTTCTGTATAATGGTTCCGAAAACATCCTCCAGTTGGTGCACGGCTCCGGAAATTGAGGGCTGAGAAACATGACAGTCCCGGGCGGCCTGTGTCATGTTGAGCGTCTTTGCTGCTTTTACAAAATATTGCAGCTGGGTCAGTGAAAAAGACAGGGAACCCATACTTCTGTCTTCTATAAAAATTTCCCAAAGCGTACAGCAGTGTCACCCGGTAATTGACGTCGGGAAGGCATTATCAACACACAGTTGTCAAATGGAGTTTTTACTGCCTGATCTCCATCGTTGGCGATGACAGTTCCTTCAACGGGAATTTCTTCAAGCCCCACATAAGGCTCCGCAAAACTGAACTCTCCAGATTTAATGGTATAAGGAGCGGAAACTTCAACGAAGCGCTGCTCCGTCTGCGGATATACCCGTAAGTGTTGATCTGCCATTTCTTCCGAAACCATTCCCAGCATACAAAGAAATCGCCATGACGCAGTAATTGCCAGATCAGCGCTGCTCTGTGCCCAGTTCTGTCCACATTCAATCAGCAAAGCGTTTTTGGGACTATTCGGATCAGAAAACCCTTCATATTCCCTCATCCTTCTTCCGGCTTTATGTCCAAAATCCATTACCACAATTTCCGGGATACCCAGCTGCTTGGCGAACTTACGTCCCTTATCAAGAGGTCCGGCCATCATCAAAGGTGTTGTAGCAGTCTGCATGGAATGGATGTCCAGCAATAGGTCAACAGTATCAAGTACAGGCTGAACCTCACGTGCCCTTCGCAGCTCAACGCTGTCACGGTTTCCACTCAGCACTTCATGTGTCCAAAGCCGGTTGAAATCCTCATCCAGATATCTGGATGCAGAAGGATTATCCGGATCAAAACTGAGATATGCATCCACATTCATGAATGCTAAAGTCAACTTGCCCTGCAGTGGTCGAACATTGTTTTGCAGCAGATGGTCCACGGCAATGGCACCGCATAACTCGTTGCCATGCACTACCGAGCTGATCATAACATTTGGCCCCGGCTTTCCGGAATCAAATTGATGAATGTATTCTACTCCGGTATTGCTTTTACGATAGCTTAAGATGTCCGGAGGTGCCAGTGTTACAGGATAATTTATAACGTCTTGAGTTGACATGATGTTCTGAAAGATGGTTTTGTAGCGGGGATTTTACAGTAAAAGAATTAGTGTAAAGCAGGCACAGAACAGTTAATATTTAACAATCAAAGTTCATTAAGAAAGGTTATGATTTCATCTCTCTGATCCAGTCCGACCAGCATCAGTAAGTCCCCTGCCTGGACATGCTTTACAGCTTTCTTCACTCCTTCAAGTGAGGTATCCGCAGAAGCTATTTCCTCTTCCTCAAATCCCTGCAGCCTTAATTCATCATGAACAAGTATGGGAATCTCTCCGGCCTTTCTTCCCCTTAAAAATTCATTCATTTGAGGGGATACAAAATAAACGGGTTTTATTTTTGTAACCGCTCTGGTCATCTCGCGTATTTCCTCATCACTGTGACTACCTACATGGCCGGCAACGACCAGACGTCGTTTGGCCTTAAGCGTGTTCACAGTCTCACACACAGCATTGAGACCATGTGCGTTATGTGCGAAATCAATCAGTACCTGAAAGGTTTGATCCTTTTGGGAATCGTTTGAACAATTGGCTTTCGGCAGCGGAAATGTCAGATAGTTGCCCCTTCCGGGATTATCCTTCATATCTCCCTGAAATTCTCTTAATGCCTTCAAAATAACTTCATCATTAAAACCCAGGTTTTTGGCCAGTGCAATAACTCCCAGACAATTCGCTATGTTATATCTTGCTGCACCATTCAAAGTGATGGGAATTTCTTTCACGTTAAGCAAATATTTAGTTGACTCACCTTTCGCGTAATAAATTTTTCCTTGATCGTGATAACAGACTTCGCCACCTTGATTCCGATGTTCACTCAATACGGCAGATTCAGCATCCATACTGAACCAGCAAAACGTATGGTTTATTTTTTTAGCATATTCGACAAGTCCTGCATCATCTGCATTCAGAACCAATGTTCCTTTGGTTGCCTCAAGAGGACGCAGGATGGTAAATTTGACATCAATCAGATCAGCAAGGCAGTGAACACCATATTGTCCCAGATGTTCTTCTGCAACATTGGTTATAATTCCAGCCTGTGCTTCAGTAACTCCAAGACCTCTGCGCAGCATCCCACCCCGTGCTGATTCCAAAACACCAAATTCCACACGCTTATCACGCAGAATGGCGCGGGCGCCTCCCGGTCCGGAATAATCACCTTCACCAAGAATTTCCTCACCCACCTGAATCCAGTCGGTTGATGTCTGTCCAGAAACCTTTCCATCAGCAGTGACGATTGAAGCAAGCAAACGGCCTGTGGTGGATTTGCCGTTGGTTCCGGTGATCAGGGCGACGGGAACATTGTGGATGGCATTCCAGTCTATACCATACGGAGCAGGCAGCTTCCCGGCAGGCCAGCTTTTTGAGCCTGTGCCAAGTCCGAGCGTAACAGCTTCATCATCTGCCAGTAATTGCAGTCCATGAACTTTAGCTGCTGCATGAAGTTTTAGTAAGGCAGGATCACTTTCTTTCTGAATACGATCCTTGAGTTGAACAACAATTTCATCAAAATCTTCCTTTGCATCACCGGTAAGTCTGGCAACAGTTTTGTTCCATGCTGCTTTATTTAACTCGGTTGCGGAAAGAACTGCGTCAATTGAGGAATTAAAGGCAAGGCTTGCTCCATGCGGTTGAGTACTGCGAACAAGCAATGGGGTTTGTTTCCAACCGACAGCCTCTCTCAACATTTGAACTTCTTCCTGCCAGCATTCCACCACTTCATCAACCGTGATTCCTGAAATTGAGGCATCGAGCACTGTTCCCGGCATGTGGGAATAAAGACTTGGACCAGTTAAGTGACGGCAGCTTTCAAGAATCAGTTTCATCAGGGATACATGTAATTAAATATTAAGAATTATTCAGTCAGATTCTTCCCCCTCTTCAAGACGGACACCTCGCTCATCCCGAATCAGACGCTGTCCTTCTCCTAAAGTAAATGGTTCAATAAAGTCCACAATAGTATCATCCGTTTTCGGTTTACTTGTCTGAGGGGATTCAGGAATTTCCACATCTTTGTTAAAGTTGATAATCTGCTTCCAGCATCGAGTAAGGTTATCTCCAAACACCATCAGCATGTCTCCAGGCTGAGCAAGAGTCAATCCACGTTGAATTGCGTTTACTTCATCTGGAATCACTTCAATTGCTTTTTTAGGCACACCATTCTCCAGTAAAACTTTCCGCAGCATCTGGGGAACTTCGTCAAAACCACGCTTTCTACGATCATCGTCTGCTCTGCAAATATAATAATCAAAAACACCTGAAACAGTTTTTGCTGCTTCGATTATATCCTCATCCCGTCGGTCTCCGGGCATGGCAATAACACACAGATTTTTTCCTGAAGTTTCCAGACGAGTTACCAATTGACACATACCACGCAAAGCAGCAGGATTATGCGCGTAATCCAGAATGACTTTGAAAGGGTGTTCATCAAAATTGTTGAGTCGGCCCGGGGCTTGGAAAAATGTGGTGTTGAATGTGCGCAGTCCATGCCGTATATCATCCAACGGTTTCCCCATGCTGAACGCGAGTGCTGCAGCAAACATGGCGTTTTGAACATTCAACATCGCTTTACCTTCCATCGTGGCTGGAATGAGATGTGTCCAGAGAAGCGGAATATGCGCGCCTTTATCATAAAGAGTAATCATTTCACCATTAAGACCTTTTTCCAACACAACGGCTCGACCATCAGCTCGGATATGTTCTTTGACAAGCGGATGATTGACTGACATTGTGACATAGCAAATGTTTTCAGCTTTGGTATGATTTGCCATCTCCAGACAGAGAGTATCATCGGCATTCAGCACAGCAGTATCTGAAGCAATTTCAATCAGGATTCGCTTTATCCGTGCCAGCTGTTCAATAGTGTCAATCCCCCTGAGCCCAAGGTGATCTTCAGAAACATTAAGACAGGCGCCAACATCACAATTCTGAAATCCAATGCCATTTCGAATCATTCCACCTCGTGCCACTTCCATTACTGCAACATCCACTGAAGGATCACGGAGCACCATCTGAGAAGAAACAGCTCCGGTCATGTCCCCTTTAACAGTCAAATGTCCGTCAATGTAAACACCGTCAGTTGAAGTCATTCCTACTATATGACCGCTTGTTTTCAGGATATGCGAAAGCATTCTGGCAGTAGTGGTTTTCCCATTTGTGCCTGTTATCCCTGCAATTGGTATTTTGCTTGGTGAGCCTGGAGGAAAAAGCATATCCATTACCGGTGCAGCAACATCCCGCGGCTGTCCTTCACTTGGTGCAACATGCATCCGGAATCCCGGCGCTGCGTTTACTTCAACAATTGCCCCGCCAATCTCCTTGTAAGATTGAGTGATATCCTCGGTCAGAAAATCGACTCCGCCGACATCAAGTCCAATTGACTTGATGGCCCGAACCGCCATTTCCCTGTTATCCGGATGCACCGAATCCGTCATGTCAATCGCCGTGCCTCCCATCGAAAGATTTCCAGTGGAACGAAGGTAAAATACTTCATCCTTGGCTAAAACAGTTTCGGTTGTTTTACCGAATTCTCTCATCAGACGATTAGCTTGCTCATCAAATATTATGCGAGTCAGTACTTTCTCGTGACCAATTCCACGCCGGGGATCGCTATTGACTATTTCCACCAGTTCCTCAATGGTTTTCACTCCATCACCCACCACATGTCCGGGAACACGCTTTGAAACAGCAACGAGTTCACCATTGACCACCAGCATCCGATGATCAAATCCTGTAACGAAATTTTCAATGATAATAGCCCGACTTGCACTTTGTTTTCGCGCTTCACGAAATCCCACTTTAACCTGTTCATCAGTGGTCAGGTTGATTGAAACTCCACGTCCGTGGTTGCCGTCAAGAGGTTTGACAACTACTGGGAATCCAAGCTTTTTTGCTTCTTTAACTGCTTCTTCTTTGCTGTAAGCAATTTTCTGCATGGTTGTAGGCAGACCAAGATCATAAAGAATGGTATGCGACTCTTCCTTGTTTCCGGCAATGCCAACTGCAATCTGGCGTGTTTCACTGGTAATTGTTGCCTGAATCCGGCGCTGGTATTTTCCATGACCAAACTGCACCAGACTATATCGGTTTAGCCGCAAGAAAGGAATATCCCGCTCTTTTGCTGCATTGATTAAAGAGGCTGTACTTGGACCAAGTTCATGTCGTTGGGCAAAACTGATGAAAGAATCTCTTTGCTGCTCAAAATCAAAGTCCTCAGGAGGTTGAATTTCCAACTGATTTTTGACTTCATCGGGAAGCTGATGCATCAGCAGAGTTAAAGCCAGCTCGCCTGCTTTTAATCCAACATCACGCTGCATATACTGAAACACCATATTGTACTCTCCATAGTTTCCGGTAGAACGAGTACGTCCAAATGTCACATCAGATCCGGCAATACCCTGAAGTTCCAAAGCAACGTGTTCCATGATGTGTCCCATCCAGGTGCCCTCGTCCTCACTCAGGCGGCGTATGAATCCACCGGCAGTGCGGTATGAGCATCCATGTTCAGACAGACCCGGGAGCATTTCAACAAGCTGGTCAATATATTCCTTCCCCAGTCGGGCGGACGGCCATTCCTCCAACACGCCTAAATCCAGCACATGCCGTATTACAGGAAAATGCGCGTATAAATTAGGACCATGATAAACATTGGTGGAAATGATCTTCATTTAACCCGCTGAAAAGTAAGTTAATAATTTAGTGTGAATTCATTCAAGAAAAACCTGCCGCGTGTAAGTATCGTATTTTGCACCTTTGGTTAAAAGATGCAATCGTAAATTGATTAAATTGATCGGTTTTCCTGTGGGTTTGGAGCCCATTGAGGAATGAGACAGTTCCCTGGGGTCAACAACTGTTATCGCCCCCGATCCCACAACTTCCAGCACGCCGTCCGGATCAATAAAGGTGGCAGTGTTTTCGTCTATTCCGATACCGATGGTAAACGGATTGTAGGCCACCGCGGAAAGAAGTCTGCCTAAACGATCTCTTTGACGAAAGTGTTGATCCACTACAATCCGATTTGTTAAACCCAGCCCTGGAGCTAAGATTACGCCTCCTTCCCGGGGTGTAGGGGTGTTCCTGCCTCCGGCAATCATGTGTTCCGGAATAAAAGCCGCGCCCGCGGAAGTTCCGGCAAAATGCACACCTTCGGCGTTTCTGCGCCGGATCAATTTAGCCACTGCAGTGCCTCCCATAATAGTGGAAAGACGTACTTGATTTCCTCCGGTAATGAAGATACCGCTGGCCTGCTTTAGTTCACGCAGATAATCTTCACGTTCACTGTCAGCACGCTCTTCAATCGGCAGAATAACACTTTGATCCACTCCGATATCACGGTAAATATCAATATAATGCTGTCCTGCTCCTTTGAGTTTAGACGCAGTAGGAATGATTGCCAGCCGTGCGTCTTTGCCTCCACAGAGATTAGCAAACTTTTGCAAAATCAAGGGGTTTTTTAGTTTTTCTTCCGCGCCGCCTATTGGAACAATATAACCGCGTTGAAAACCATCCATAGTTATCGGAGCCACAAATTATCCTTTCCTTTATGGGTCTTTAGTAAAAAATTAGTTTTGATGAAGATGTATATGGTCAAAATGACAACTTATTACTTATTCATCAGATTGTGATTCATAAATTAAACGGCATTAAAAATATCAAAATAAACTGAAAAAGTCATCAACTGTTTCAGCTAAAACCTTTTTACAAAAGCTCTGAAAGGGCTTTATCCAGAAATCGTGTGAATTCGAGGTCGTTGCCCGGCGAGGCGACGCAGTGGCCCCACGGAGAGTCGTAGGTTCGCAGCTCCGCGTTGGGCAAGTGGCGGGCCTCGATGGCGTTGTCCTCCGGAGGAAAGTAGAGGTCGGTGCTGCACGGTATGAGGATGGCCCTGGCGGTGATGCTGCCAAGCGCCCGCTCGAAATCGCCTCCATAGGCCGGGTTGGCACTGATGTCGGCGGTCTGCCAGGTCCGCAGCTTGGCGAGCAGGTCGTTCGCGTCCCAGTTCAGGTGATCCTGCTCCCAATCCTGAAGCAGGGCTTCCACGGAATCGAACCCCAAGTTCCGGTACAGCTCCTCCCGATAAAAAGTCTGGGAAAAGGCCCAGCCAGCGTAAACGCGCCCAAACGCCTTCAGGCCCGCTTCGGGCGAAGAAGTGTAGTGTCCGCCCGCCCAGGTCTGGTCCGCCGTGAGTGCGGCTTTCACTCCTTCCAGAAAAACGAAGTTGTGCGACGAGGTACGGGCCGAGGCACAAAAGGGCAAAATGGCATCCACCATCTCCGGATACTGCGCCGCCCAGTGATACGCCTGACACCCCGCCATCGACCAGCCCGCCACCAGCCGGATGCGTTCGACTCTGAGCTTTTCAGTCAGCAGACGGCGCTGGTACTTGACGTTGTCGTAAAGCGAAACTTCCGGAAAGCGCGGTCCCTTTACGGATGGATCGGCGTTGCTCGGCGATGACGACCAGCCGTTCCCGAACAGGTTGACCGAGACGATGAAATGCCTGGCCGGATCAATGGCACGTCCGGAACCGAAAAATCCTTCATTGCGGATATGACTTCCCGTGTAAAACGTAGGCAGAAGAACTACATTGTCTCTGTCAGGACTCAACTCACCGTAAGTTGTATAGGCCAGCATTGCATCCGGAAGCACTTGTCCGGAGAGCAGTTCCACATCTCCGAGCCGGAAGTGTTGCAATTCGGCTGGCATTTCAGTAACCTAATTCCGGGCGTACGACGTTGATCAATTCCTGTCCGTTGAGCAGTCGCTTCAGGTTCTGGAACACAAGGTCCAGTGTCATCTCGACGTAGGTGTTGCCGTCATCCGCCGAGATGTGGGGCATGACCATCAAGTTAGGGGTCTTCCATAAAATGGAGTCCGGGGGCAGGGGTTCCGGGTCGAACACGTCAAGGATCGCGCCCGAAAAGTGCCCGCTGTTGAGGTGGTCCACCAGCGCGTCGTAGTCCATCGTTCCCGCACGTCCCACGTTGATGATCCCCGCTCCAGGCTTGATCCGGGATTGCATTTCCCGGTCGAGCAGGTTTGCGGTTTCCGGAGTCCAAGGGGTGGCCATCAGCACAAAGTCCGCTCGCGGCAACACTTCGGGCAATGCTTTGGGAGTCCGCACCTCGCTGAAGCCCTCCACGGGTTTTCCGTGCCGGCTGATGCCGATCACCTCCATGCCCAGCCGGGCGCACTGCTGTCCGGCGGCCCCGCCGATATTGCCGACCCCGATCACCACCACAGTCTTGCCCACCACCGGACTGGAGTAGAGCGATTCCCAGTGAACGCGTCGCTGGTTTTCGACAATGGCCGGAATCTGGCTATTGAGCATCAGCACCGCCATCAAGCCGAACTCGCCCCCCTTGGCGGCGTGAACCCCCCGGTTGTTGACCACCTGCACGCCTTCCGGAACCCAATCCATCGGGCAAAGATGCTCCACGCCTGCGCCGATGATGTGGATGAACTTGAGATTGGGCGCAACCTCGGCAAGATGCTCGGTCGGGAAATCCCAGGTGACCAGCACCTCGGTGGTTTGCATGGACTCGGCGAAATGCTCCAAATCCCAATCAATGAATGCCTCCACCTGCTCGGCCACCGCAGGATGACGCTTGCATGCCGTCTGAAACCGCTCCTCGGTGATGGTGAAGACCTCCTCCCCCTCAATCGTCGGCGGAAAGGTGTCCGGCGAGGCGTGATTGTTCTTGATGTGAATGCGGAGCTTGTCGGTCATTTGCTTATCCTAAACTTCCTGCTTCATTGATAATGACGGAAAGAGCTATCAGAGTAAAAGACATGAAAAACAAGGCTGAGTAGAAAAGCAGTCTCTCGTTTTTAGTGAACATGCCGATCGCAATATGAACCCACCATTGTATAAATGCAACCCATAAACCAAAATTCGGTGGGACTTCTAGCACAAAATACTGTATCGATAACGCAGCAAAAGATGTCAATAATTGGATCAACCAAAATTTGAATTTTATTTGGAAATAATGTTCCTTCCATGAGATGATTTTTTCCGGATTAGTGGATGCGATTTGATCAGCAAGTAAATAATTTGAAAGCAAACATCAAGATCACCAACATGAATGTGAAAAATGTCCATGTTTCAACTTTTGCATACGCCCAAGTCGCCCACCACGTAAGAGGTTGATTGACCATCACGTTCACAAACAAAAATGAATGAGTCCAATCTCTTTGATTTTTTGAAAACACATACGGCAAGGCATGAAGTATTTTGGCTGTTGCCAGACCAAGCAAAATCGCTGTGAAAGCAACGATGTATTCATAGATGGCCATAACGCTGCTATTTAAAGATGGTTATAGTGATTCTTAATAAGCATTGAAAATACCTTCTTTTTCCCTCACCCACCGCAAGCGGTCCCCCCTCTCCCACGGGGAGAGGGCCGGGGTGAGGGGAAGAGTAAGCTGGGTTTACAAAACTTATTCCGAATGACTCGACCCAGCAGCCTGCGTTTCCAGTTCGGTCAGTTTTTCGCAAACGAAACGCACCCGCTCCTCCTCATTCAAGTCGTCCGCCTGATACTGCATTTCCATAAACTCGTGGGCGAGTTGGCTAAGGGTTTCCGACTCGTCCGGAGTATCCTCGCGGGAAATACGCAGCACAGTGTCCCCGCCGTAGGTTGGAATTGCACCGGAGTTCGTTGCAGAGGCTCGCGCCGGAGATTCACCCTTTTGCACCGCCCGGATCTGCTCGCGTAGCCGTTTGCGCATTAGCGTGATGCCCCGGTCGCTGCTGACGAGGTTTTCGTTCTGATGTACGGTGATGCGGCCCATGCCCTCGGTGGCTTCTGCGTCTCCGGGGGAGCGTTGACGTTGCTCGCAAGTGCGGTCAAACACCTCGCCCTGCTCGATGACTTCCGGCCCTTCCGGCGTGTTCCATTCCGGGGGATCGCCGCGCTCCCCGAAGTTCGCCCAGGCGATGGCCAGCGTGTTTTCGTCATCCACCGGAACCACCCAGCGCGTAAAGGAACTGCGCCCGTAGAGGCGGCGTTGCGTTCCGTCCGCCGCAAAGGCACTTCCGGCTTGGGTGAAGTTGGGCAGCACGAGTTCGTTGACGCGCAGCCAGATATGCCCGCCCACACGGCGGGTGTTCACGCCCAGCAACCAATTGTCTTTTTCAAAAAAGTCCATCTGCCCGACTTCGCCGAAGCCCTCTGAAAACTGCACACGCCCGATGTTGGAATGCAGGAAGCTGGTATGCAGTGGATCGAGAATCGCATCCAGCACCTGAAGCCAGTTGCAGCGGAACGGCGCTTGGTAGGGCACCATTTCCATATCCTCGAAGGCCATTGCGTCAAACACCGGAAACTCCGGCATTTCCGCGATTGGCCCCATGTAGCCGAAGATCAGCCCCTTGTACTCGACCACCGGATAGGCTCCCAGCCGGATGCGGCGCTTGAGGCGTTCGTTGAGGTGCGGCGGTTGTCCGGGGGCGTCGAGCAGGGTGCCGTCGGTGTCGAAGTGCCAGCCGTGGTAGCAACAGCGGATGCCGCGCTGCTCGCACTTGCCGTACTCCAGCGATGCCAGTCGGTGTGGACAGCGTTGATGCACCAGTCCGAGTTTTCCGGAAAGGTCGCGGAACAACACCAGTTCTTCGCCGAGAATCTTCAGGGCCACGGGCAAATCCTTCAAATCCCTGGCGAGAAAAACCGGATGCCAGAAGCGCCGCAGATAGTCCCCGCACGGCGTTCCCGGCCCCACCTGAGTCAATTCCGCATCGGGCTGATCCGACAAGCGGGTTTCGTATCCGGCGAAGGCGCCTTGGCTGAATTGATCCAGTTTCATGCAATCTCTCTCAATAGAGCCTCAGGTACTCCTCCACTTCCCAGTCTGTAACTGCCTGGTGGTAACGCTCCCATTCATCTACTTTGTAACGCAGGTAGGAATCCATCATCGTGTCTCCAAGGACGGTGAGGGCAAGTTCGTCGGAACGCAAAATCTCTATCGCTTCCAGCAGGTTGCGTGGCAGACGCTGTGCACCGGATTTTTCAATCGCCTCCTCGCTCATTGAGTACAAATCCTGATTCAGAGGCTCTCCGGGGGAGTAGCCGTTGACCACTCCTTCGGTCATGGCGGCGGCGGTCATGCCGAGCGCAAGGTACGGGTTCATGCACATGTCGGCAGCACGGTTCTCGATGCAGAAGCGACTCTGCGGCAATCGCAGCATTGCTGAGCGGTTGTTGTAGCCGTAGGTCATGTGCGTGGGTGCCCAGGTCACGGTGCCGCCCTCGAAGCCACCGACCTTGGGCACGAGGCCGTTGTATGAGTTCACCGTCGAACAGGCGATGGCAGTCAGCGCTCCGCCGTGCCGCAGCAGTCCGCCCACAGCCCCATAGACCGGATCGGCCCAGCCTCCAGACTCAGTCTCAAACAGGTTGACCCCCGGTTTGTCAATCGGCTGCATTGATGTGTTCATGTGAGCGCCGGAACGCCAGTCACCGATGGTGGTCTTGGGCATGAAGGTCACAAACATGCCGTGACGCTTGGCAACCTCCTTGAGCAGCACCCGCAGGAAGACCAGACGGTCGGCCATCCCCAACACATCGGTGTAGTGGAAATCCAGCTCAAACTGCGAATACGCCCCTTCCGCCACCACATCATGAAGGTTCCAGCCCAAGCCTTCGATGATGTCAATCAGTTCCCCCAAAAAGCCCATCGAGTCAATTGAGTATTCCACGTCGTAACCGAAGGCTTGGCGGCGCGGACGCAATCCCTGTCCGGGCTTGGGGTCATTGTCAAAGGCCTTGACGGGTTGCCCGTCCTGCCACTTCATCACCATGAATTCCGGCTCCACTCCGGCATAAGTCGCATAGCCCTGCTCTGCCGTGTTCTGCACGACGCGCTTGAGGGCACTTCGTGGGCAAAGGTTGTACGGGCGGTCTTCCCACCATAGATCGGCAAACATCCACGCGCAGGTCTTGTCCCACGGACAGATCACGAGGCTGTCTAGGTCAGGCACCGGAATCTGGTCCGAATCCGCTGGACCTAATTCCGGAACAAAGGAGATTGAGTGAACCGCGAACTGTGGTCCCTTGCCACGGCACAACAGTTCAAAGTCGCTGATCGGGACGGGCTTGGTCTTGGGCACCCCCAGCAGGTCAATCCAGCACGAGAGGATGTACTTGACCCCGACGGCTTCCAGTCTTTTCTTTTCCTCGGCAGCCCGTTTCGGATCGGGGAGAGCTTCGGAGAAGTTACTTTTGTAAATTTGGTTCATGTTACATTTATGCTATTTAGTGGTTTTTAATAATCAAATTTATTGATCACTGCACCTGTCGTTTCAAAAGAAACTGATTCTTAAACATTTCTATTCCTGCCATGATTTCAAATTGGTCAATATCCGGAGAAGCATAACATTGACGTTCGAGGAATTGCTGGAATCTTTTTGTTGAGTCGCAAACCACCTCAACTAATAGATCAAAATTCCCTGAAACCCAAAGAACATATACAACTTCATTAAATTCTGATAAGCGTTCCGCGACCTTGCGAGGAGTGTGAGTGGAGGCAACCTTGATTCCAAGCATTGCGTCGGCCTGATATTTTATGGCCATTGGATCCACTAAGGCTACAATTTTTAACACGCCTGCTTCTCTCATTCTCTGTACACGATTACGAATAGTTCCTTCTGAAACACGCAGAGATTTAGCAATGTCCTTGTATGGCAGCCGACCATCATTTTGCAGCATGTACACGATTTTTCTGTTCAAATCATCATGCGGCGAATCCAGTACCGGCGTATCGCTAATGGGATAAAACTGTATATTTACCTTTTATGTAATTAACGAAATCGAAAAATATATGAATAAATTTTATTGAAAATATAAAATTAATGATATTATAATGCTATATTCGCAATTATTGCAAATTTTGTCAACAATTGACATAATTAATTTTATTCCAAAGGGAAACTGGTATTTGACGGAATGATCATGTCTGAATTAATGGGCGCAGATTTTTTTTCATTATTTGACCAAAAAAGCAAAGTGCTGCATGGTCTCCCCTCTACAGCCTATTTCAGTAATGAATTTTTTGAATTGGAAGAAAGCCTGTTATTCGCGAAGTCCTGGACATTCGTCGGGTTCGCGCATGAACTTGCCAAAGTCGGGGATGTTATGCCAATACAGGTTGCAGGGGAACCCTTACTTCTAGTTCTCAGCACAAACAATAAAATCAAGGCCTTTCACAATGTCTGTCTGCATCGAAACCTTAAACTGGTAAATGAACCTCAGAATTGCAAAAAACTGATAACCTGCCCATACCACAGATGGTCCTATGATTTGGATGGCCGATTGCTGGCAGTTCCTTTCTTTGGTGGCGGTAAGACTGAACTGCCGGAAGAATTCAGCCTGGAAAACCAAAGCCTTAGAGAGGTAAGATGTAGAAAGTTTTATGATTGGATATTTGTAAATTTAAGTGGAAGCGGTCCATCATTTGATTCTTTCATCGATCCCTTGAAGAAACAATTGGAAGGAATCGATTTGGATGATTATTTTCCGATAGCAAGCATTGAGTTTGGTGAAATAAAAACTAACTGGAAGCTGTTGATGGAAAATTTTATTGAACCCTATCATGTTCAGTTTGTGCATAAAACTACTACAAGCCAGCCTCTGGTTGATCACTATGTAGTCAGTGATGGACATTGCCTAGGAAGCGCAGTTGACATAACTCAGGAACAACAGGATAAGGCAAAAAATGACACATTGAGTGTAAGTTCAAGGTACTTAACTCTATTTCCAAACTTTGTGCTTGGTGTTTATTTCCCGGACCAGATTGGAGTGCATTTTAACCAGCCTGTATCGGCGGAGACTACCTGTCAGAAAAGAGTTATTTATCAACACAAGGATTCCGACAATAGTGCCGAAACAGTGGAAAAGATCAGAAAGCTGTGGCACGATGTGCACAAAGAAGACCATGAAATGTGTGAGCGTCTTCAGCAAGGACGTCACTCTGAAGTGGCCAGTGAAGGAGGGTTTTTATCACCTCATTGGGAATCCTCTGTAAGGAGTTTTCAGGAAATGGTCGCCGATTCTATTCGTCCGGCTTTAAACCAACAACCCAAAATAGAAAATGTAAAATGACTGATAAAACAATGCATATGCCCGATTTTAAATTGGATCATACAATGTTTCGAGTGAGAGATTTAGAGCGAAGTCTGGACTTTTACACAAGAATTCTGGGAATGAAAGTACTTCGCCAAAAGGAATATCCGGAAGGGCGGTTCACAAACACTTTTATAGGATATACAGAAGAGGATGAGGGAACTGTCCTGGAACTAACGTATAACTGGGATCAGGAAGAGGACTACAAAAAGGGGAATGCCTGGGGACATCTGGCAATAAAGGTCTCAGATGTATATGCCGCAAGTGAATATCTGAAAGAGCATGACGTGGAATTCACAAAGCAGCCATCTCCAATGAAAGGGGGCACCCGCATTCTGGCCTTCATCAAAGATCCGGATGGATATTCGATTGAACTGAATGAACCTTTGGGTTGATAATTTATCAAGGTTAAAAAACCACAGATTGTATTTTTTGAGCACTGAAAATATGGACAATATCTGAAGTCCAAATCAGGGAAGCCCTCAAGCCAGTTGTTCGCGCAGCTCTTCGACTGTATGTACAGGTAATTGACAGCTTTGGTTTTGACAAACATAAACGGTCGCTCTGCCGTTCACCATCTCTCTTCCGGAAGTAAGAGGTATTGTTTTTTCAGTCAGATTGTCTTCACCTTCTTCAACGAAAGCTGTGACTGTATTTGGATGAAACTCTCTGCGCACCTCTGCAAGCAAATCCTCCGTTTCTTCTTCTCCGCGTCTTCCCACGATTACGACTTCTTTTGGCGAAGACAGGCTGAAATGCAGTCCGGAAAGCATTGAGCAAAAACTGACACCTGCCTGATTAAGCATGTGGTTGAAACAACCGAATATTCGCTGCGCGTCTTTGATATATTCGTGACCAAGACCATAAGAATACATCCTCAGAAAAGCATTTGCCAAACTGCTGTTTCCTGAGGGCTCAACACCATCATATCCTTCCGCGTTGCGTGTCAGCAGAACTTCACCATCAGTACCTGTGTCATAAAAGGGGCCATTTTCATTCCGGAAAAGGCGGTTGATTTCATTTGATAATTCAAGTGCTTTCCTGAACCATTCCGGATCATAAGTTATTTCATAAAGATCCAGGCAGGCCACTGTCATCTGCGCGTAATCACAAAGGTAGGCAAGATAACGCGCCTCACCAATCTACGGCTGTCTTTTCAAAATCCTGATCATCGAAAACACGGGCTGCTCTGGAAAATGCCGAGATCATTAAGCCGTTCCAGGAAGTCAAAACTTTGTTGTCAAGCAATGGACGAATCCTTCTGGAACGAACTGCCATCAGCTTTTGACGCGCAGTCCGGAGCTGTTGATGCATTTCTTCAGCAGTAATCCGGAATTGTTCAGCAACTTCATGATCAGACCGCGGACGATTCGGAATGCTGTTGCCCTCAAAATTTCCCTGTTCAGTAATATCCCAGTAAGCGCATGCAAGTTCTCCGGATTCATTTCCCAGAATTTCCATTACCTCCGCTTTTGACCAGAGATAGAATTTCCCCTCTACACCTTCGCTGTCCGCATCTTCAGCAGAATAAAACGCCCCCTCTGCTGATGTCATGATTTGCTTAATGTATGCCAGAACATCTCGTACTGCAGTTTCATAAAGAGGATTCTTTGTGATTTGAAATGTTTCTGTCAAAGCCCAGACAAACAGTGCATTGTCATACAGCATTTTTTCAAAATGTGGAACAAGCCATTCATAATCAGTGCTGTAACGGCTCAGCCCTCCTCCAAGCTGATCATATATTCCTCCGGCAAACATTTTTTGAAGAGTCTTTTCCACCATTTCCAGAGAATGAGAATTGCCTGTTCTATGATGGTGTCTCAGCATTAGCATCAATCCCATGCTGGGAGGGAACTTGTTTTGAGGCTGGTGGCTGAAACCTCCATGCTGTGAATCAAAGGTCTGACTGAAATGGGCAGCAGTCTGTTCTTCTGCCTCCCAAGTCAGTTCCGGATGTTCTTTATCAGCCGGAACAGCTTTTTGCTGCAAGTGAGATGTAATTTGATCTGCAGTGGAATATATCTTATCGCGTTCATTTTCCCAGACTGAAACCAATGTCCGCAGAAGTTCACCAAATGATCTACGTCCATGCATTGGCCTTGGAGGAAAGTAAGTTCCGCCGGTAACAGGCTTCCCTTCCGGTGTAACAAACATATTCAGCGGCCATCCACCCTGCTGCCCGATTGCATGCAGCGCGTCCATGTGAATTTTATCAACATCCGGACGTTCCTCACGATCTACTTTTACAGGCACAAAATGAGAGTTCAGATAATCTGCCAGATCCGGATCTTCAAACGATTCGCGTTCCATCACATGACACCAGTGACAGGTTGCATAGCCGATGCTGACAAACAGCATCTTATCTTCGTCTTTCGCCTTCTCAAAGGCTTCACTGCCCCATGGATACCAGTCTACCGGGTTATGGGCATGCTGAAAAAGATATGGGCTTTTTTCATGGATCAGTTTGTTGGTATAGGTATGTTCTGTCATATTTTAAAATGTTAGTGGTAGAACAGATTTGACATTATTTAAGCAGAGATTATTGGATAGTATTTTTTCAGCAAGCTTTGTTCGATATGTACTTAATGTGATGATAGTGATTTTGTTTTGGCCATGGAATACAAACTCAAAATACCACATTTTTTTTATTGCTCGAAATTTTTCGCAGAAATATCATTTTATATGTTGACGAATGAAGGAATCAATGTTAAATTGGCGGATTGGTTTTTTAAGTTTTATTAAACTAGTAAAGCAATTTTATAGATAATGCCTACATTAAGCCAGTTGGTTCGCAAGGGACGAAGAAGCAAATTAACCAAAAAAGATACACCTGCATTACAGGGGTGTCCGCAGCGTCGCGGTGTATGTGTACGGGTTTACACCTCAACTCCGAAAAAGCCTAATTCCGCGCTTCGTAAAGTTGCCCGTGTTCGATTAACCAATGGTATCGAAGTTACGAGTTATATTCCGGGAATCGGCCACAACCTTCAAGAGCATTCAGTGGTATTAATACGTGGCGGACGAATCAAAGATCTGCCTGGGGTGCGTTATCATGTTGTACGTGGTTCCCTGGACACATTAGGCGTAAACGATCGTAGACAAGCTCGTTCAAAGTACGGCGTAAAAAAAGGATAAGTTAAAAAAGTATGCCACGAAGAAGATCGGCAATAAAGAGAGAGATTTTACCTGATCCGAAATTTAAAGAAATTTTGGTCAGCAAATTCATTAATTCATTAATGAAAAACGGGAAGAAAAGTGTTGCCGAAAAAATATTTTATGGCGCTTTGGATGAGATTTCAACACGCCAAACAGAAATGACATCTCTGGAAATCTTTAAAGCAGCCATTGATAATGTAATGCCTTCAGTCGAAGTGAAATCCAGACGAGTTGGAGGCTCAACATATCAGGTGCCGATGGAAGTCCGTCACAACAGAAGTGAGTCACTGGCAATACGCTGGCTTATTCAATACGCAAATTCCAGAAGCGGCTTATCAATGCGGGCTAAACTGGCAAATGAATTTATTGATGCATCAAAAAGCCAGGGCAGTGCAATTAAAAAGAAAGAAGACACGCACAAAATGGCAGAGGCTAACAAAGCTTTTGCGCATTACCGTTGGTAAATGATCAGGCTTTGGCTGAAAAATATCAGAGCCCAATTCAATAGACCAACGTGGCAAAAACTGTTGATCTTAAACATCGGCGCAACCTCGGCATCATGGCACACATTGATGCCGGGAAGACAACAACAACTGAGCGCATACTTTTTTACACCGGTCGAATACATAAAATCGGTGAGGTCAATGACGGCTCTGCCACAATGGACTGGATGGAGCAGGAGCAGGAAAGGGGTATTACAATTACCTCTGCGGCAACAACCTGCTTGTGGGAGACCGATCAGCAGCAGTACACACTGAACATAATCGACACTCCAGGTCATGTAGATTTTACCGCGGAGGTCGAACGGTCTTTAAGAGTGCTGGATGGAGCAGTGATGGTGCTCTGCGCTGTGGCAGGAGTGCAGCCCCAGTCCGAGACAGTCTGGAAGCAAGCCAAGCGCTACAACGTTCCCTGTATTGCATTTATCAATAAAATGGATCGTGTAGGTGCGGATTTCAAGAATGCTGTCAACTCAATTGATGAGCAGCTTTCCGCGAATCCAGTGGCAATACAAATGCCTATTGGTGCTGAGGATCGATTTGAGGGTGTAATCGATTTGATAAGCATGCAGGAGCTTCGCTTCAAAGAAGAAGGCTGGGGACTGGAGTACGAAAGGAAAGAACTTTCGGATGAATTGAAACCCGAGGCTGAAGAAGGCCGCCTGCAGATGCTGGAGCATCTGTCAATGTTTGATGACGGACTCCTTGAGAAGATAGTTGAGGAGCAGCAAGTAGAGCAGAGTGAGATTGTCAGGGTACTACGTGACACTACACTTAGTGGGCAAATCACTCCTGTATTATGTGGAAGCGCTTTCAAGAACAAAGGGGTTCAACAACTGATTGACGCAGTTGTAGAGTATTTGCCGTCACCGCTTGATATTCCTCCTGTGCATGGTGATCACCCGGTAACAAAAAAAGTTGTTAGCCGTGATGCTTCAGCGTCGGAACCATTGTGTGCTTTAGCATTTAAGGTGGCCAGTGATCCGTTTGCGGGCCAGATGACTTTTGTTAGAGTCTATTCAGGATTATTTGAGTCTGGCAAATCCGCTTATAATCCCCGTAAGCGCAAGTATGAAAGGATCGGCAATCTGGTTAAACTGCACGCTAATAAGCGTGAAGACGTTTCAGTATTAAGCGCAGGTGACATCGGGGCAGTGGTTGGAATGGACCTGATCACTGGAGACACGCTTTGTCCAAAGGAGAACCCGATTGTTCTGGAAAGAACTCAGTTTCCGGAACCGGTAATTGACCAGGCGCTTGAGCCAAAAACGAAGCTGGATCAGGATAAGCTTGAAGAGGCTCTCAAGCGTCTGATGCAGGAAGACCCTTCGTTCCGGAGCAGAATTGATGCTGAAACAGGACAAAACATCATTTCCGGAATGGGTGAGCTTCATCTGGAAGTTATTGTTGATCGTCTGCAGCGCGAGTTTAAAGTAGCCTGCAAAGCCGGAACTCCGAGAGTTGCCTATCGGGAAACGATCACGCAAGAAGCAGATTCGGAAATTCGCGTAGAACAGCAGCTTGATGGAAAAGAGCAATACGCGTTTTGCAAAATAAGCCTTGAGCCTCTTGGTGCCGGTGGTGGTTTTGAGTTTGAGAATAATTTATCCGACGAGGAATTGCCGACACTGTTTGCTGAAGCTTTGGAGCAGGGTATTCGCAACGCAATGAGCAATGGAGTCCTGGCGGGATTTTCATTGATAGATTTAAAAGTTTCACTGATTGCGGGAGAATATTTGGATGAATCCTCTACCGAAGTAGCATTTACAATTGCAGGTGTGAATGCACTCCGTGAGGGAGCGCTGAAAGCAAAACCGACTTTGCTTGAGCCCTCAATGAAAATAGAAGTTGTAACACCTGTGTCGTTCACAGGTGATGTGATCGGAGACCTGAATGCTCGTCACGGACGTATTCGTGGAATGGAGGAGCAGGGTGGGATTCAGGTTGTTTTAGCGGAAGCACCGTTAGCGGAGATGTTCGGATACTCTACCCGGCTGCGTTCGCTCACACAGGGGCGGGCATCATATACTATGCATTTCAGTCACTATACATCTGTGTCTGAATCAACAAGAAAGGCTCTGACAGGAGAATCAGTCAGCTTAAACTGAAAGTACTAATTAGACATAACATATTTTTAAACAGGAGAAGAAATGGCTAGAGAAAAATTTGAACGCTCAAAACCGCATGTCAATGTTGGTACAATTGGGCATGTTGACCACGGTAAAACCACTTTGACTGCAGCAATTACAAAAGTACTGCAGATGGATGGACTTGCTGATGCAAAAGAATTCGATGAGATTGACGGCGCTCCGGAAGAAAAAGAACGCGGAATCACCATTGCTACAGCTCATATTGAATATCAGACTGTGAATCGACATTACGCTCACGTAGATTGTCCCGGACATGCTGATTATGTTAAAAACATGATCACCGGCGCTGCACAGATGGATGGAGCAATCCTTGTTGTATCAGCCGCTGACGGCCCCATGCCGCAAACCCGTGAACATATTTTGCTGGCTCGTCAGGTCAATGTTCCGCACCTTGTTGTATTTTTGAACAAAGTCGATCAGGTTGATGATGAAGAACTGCTTGAACTGGTAGAAATGGAAGTTCGTGAACTGCTTGATTCCTATGATTTCCCCGGTGATGATACTCCCATTGTCAAAGGTTCTGCGCTGGCAGCCATGGAAAGTACATCTACTGATTCAAATGATCCAGCTTTCGCGGCAATTAAAGAATTGATGGAAGCAGTTGACAGTTTTATTCCGGAACCGATCAGGGATCTCGACAAAGACTTCCTGATGTCTGTAGAAGATGTTTTCACAATTTCCGGACGTGGCACAGTAGCAACCGGACAGGTTGAACGTGGTCTTGTAAAAGTTGGTGAGGAAATTGAGATTACCGGCATACGTGATACCCAAAAAACAACTGTTACCGGAGTGGAAATGTTCCGTAAATCCCTTGACCAGGGACAAGCAGGGGATAATGTCGGCCTTCTGTTGAGGGGAGTAAAACGTGAAGACATTGAACGCGGACAAGTAATCTGTAAGCCCGGCACAATTACACCGCATACTAAGTTCAAAGGTCAGGTTTACGTGCTTGATAAAGATGAAGGGGGGAGACATACTCCGTTCTTCAGCAATTACCGTCCGCAATTTTATTTCCGCACAACTGACGTAACCGGAGTAGTAACATTGCCAGATGGAATTGAAATGGTGATGCCTGGAGACAATGTGGAAGTATCCATCGATTTGATCAGTCCAATTGCAATGGAAAAAGAAGTTCGCTTCGCAATTCGAGAAGGTGGAAGAACCATTGGTTCCGGCGTTGTGACTGAAGTTATTGAATAGAAGATCCTGACGATTTGATGGAACAAAAGATAAAAGTCCGTTTCAAGGCTTACGACGATAAGCTACTGGATAAAACAATAAGTGAAATTGTCCATACAGTTAAGCGAACCGGTGCAGAGATAGTTGGACCGATTCCACTTCCAACACGTAAGAACCGCTACATAGTTTTGCGTTCTCCTCATGTGGACAAAAAGTCGAGGGAGCAGTTCGAAATTCGTACTCATAAACGACTGCTTTATATTTTGGATACAACACCACAGACGATAGATGCTTTGATGCGCCTTGATATTTCTGCTGGTGTTGACATTGCCATCAAACAGGAAGGATAAGTTCAGTAAAGTCAAAGAGCAGTCATGGCAAAATTAAAAACTGTAGATCAAACTAACAAAGCCTCTGGAGATATTGAAATTGATGATTCAATTACAGAGACTCCTTATCACAAAACAGTTGTCTCAGAAATTGTACGTCAATTTTTAGCCTCAAAGCAACAGGGCACGCATTCCACAAAAAACAGAGGTGAAGTCGCATACAGCACTCGTAAACTTTACAGACAAAAAGGTACCGGAAGTGCCAGGTCCGGCAGCGCTAAATCTCCTTTACGTCGTCATGGCGGGACAATTTTTGGCCCGCATGTACGCAGCCACTCTTTCAGACTGAACAAAAAAACAAGGCTTCTTGCAGCACGTTCAGCATTCGCGGAAAAAATCAGACAGGAAGAAATAATCGTACTTGATGACCTCGTACTAAATGATCATAAAACAAAAAATCTGAAAAATCTGCTGTCAGATTTTAAACTTCCGTCTAAAGTTTTAATTGTAACAGATCAGGTTTCAGACAATCTGCGTCTTGCATCCAGAAATCTTCCTGACGTGCACGTTCTAAGTCACCGGAGTCTGAATGTGTATGAAATAATGCGAAACAACAAAGTGATATTCACTAAAAATGCTATTGAAGCATTTGTGGAAAGATTCAGCAAATGATTATTTTTGATGTGCTCAGAGCACCGAAAATGACTGAAAAGACACTTTCTCTGAAAGAAGAAACAAATCAGTACGCTTTTGAGGTGAATCCAAGAGCAAATAAAATTCAGATTAAGGACTGTGTTGAAAAAACATTTAAGGTTTCTGTTCTTAATGTCAGGACAATAAATGTCCGCGGTAAAAAGAAGCGCATGGGACGTTACCAGGGATATAAGTCCAGCTGGAAAAAAGCACTGGTTACCCTCAAGCAGGGGGATACAATTGAATACTTCGAAGGAGCATAAGCAGGCCAAACATTATTATGGGAATTAAATTTCACAAACCTACCTCGCCCGGAAGGCGGGGCATGAGCGGATTCGTTTTCGAGGAAATCACCACTGATGTTCCGGAGAAGAGTCTGTTGGCTCCTCTGAGGAAAAAAGGAGGAAGGAATAATAACGGAAGAATAACAGTCAGACATCGTGGCGGAGGCCACAAACGCCGGTATCGAATCATTGACTTTACCCGTGACAAACATGATATCCCTGCAAAGGTTGCCTCTTTGGAATATGATCCTAATCGGAGTGCACGAATTAGTTTGCTGCATTATGCTGATGGTGAAAAACGGTACATATTGTCACCAAATGGAATTAAAGTGGGTGATGTTATTTTTTCAGGAGAAAAATCTGACATCAAGCCCGGTAATGCTCTGCCTCTGAAAAATATCCCTGTTGGAACAATGGTTCACTGCATAGAGTTGCGTCCGGGGAAAGGAGCACAATTAGGCCGCAGCGCCGGTGCAGCAATCCAATTGATGGCAAAAGGTGAAGGCTATGCACAGATTAAACTCCGTTCAGGTGAAATTAGAAAAGTAAGAAGTGAATGCATGGCAACTGTCGGCACAGTAGGTAATACCGAGCATATGAATATTAAAATTGGAAAAGCAGGCAGAAATCGCTGGCTGGGTCATCGTCCTACTGTCAGAGGTGTAGTTATGAACCCTGTTGACCACCCGCATGGTGGAGGAGAAGGAAAAAGCTCCGGAGGTCGTCATCCTGTAACTCCATGGGGTATGCTTACAAAAGGGGCAAAGACCAGAAAACGCAAAGACACTGATAAATATATTTTGAAGAGAAAGTAAACTGTGCCCAGATCCTTAAAAAAAGGGCCATTTGTTGATGCCCATCTTGAGAAGAAAATCTCTGTTGCCAAACAGACAAATGACAGAAGATTAATTAAAACATGGTCTCGACGTTCAGTAATTTTACCTGAATTTATTGGAGTCAATATCGCCGTTCACAACGGAAACAAGTTTATTCCGGTTTTTATCACAGAAGAAATGGTAGGCTACAAATTAGGCGAATTTGCGCCTACCAGAACATATCGGGGACACGCAAGCAAAAGCGATAGAAGGGCAAAAAGATAATGAATGCTCACGCAACTGCAAAAAATGTAAGAGTAACTCCCAGAAAAGCACGCTTGGTTGTGGATTTGATCAGGGGTAAGAATGTTGTACGGGCAATGGCGTTGTTGAGTACTCTGCGTAACCGTGCGGCAGAACCTGTTATGAAAGTTTTACAGTCTGCCTTGGCAAATGCCGACCAGCACCATCCTGATGCTGATGTGGATAATTTCAGGATTACAAAAGCATTCATTGATGAGGCTCGTACGCTCAAACGGTTCCGTGCCAGAGCCATGGGGCGCGCATCCGGTATTAAAAAGCGTTCCAGCCATATAACGCTGGAAATTGGTGATTAATTAAACTTTTTCAACTAAGTCCCTTTTTTAAGGAGAAATATGAATTACAAGGAAAGCATTGGGTCAAAAAGTTAATCCAATAGGTCTGAGACTTGGAATTTCCAGAACATGGAACTCTAAGTGGTTTGCAGAAAAAGATTATGCAAGCCAGTTGAAACAGGACCTGGAAATACAAAAATTCGTCAAAGCTCGATTGAAACACGCTGCAATTTCGAAAATAGAAGTTGAGCGTACAGCCAAAAAGACAAAAGTAAATATTTTCTCCGCCCGTCCTGGAATTATTATTGGACGTAAAGGTGATGAAGTTGAGAGATTAAAAAACGAACTCAATAAGCGCAACAATCATGAGGTTGTTGTAAATATAAAGGAAATTAAGCGTCCTGAAATAGATGCAACTCTGATCGCAGAAAATATTGCCAGCCAGCTGGAACGCAGAATTGCTTACAGAAGAGCAGTAAAACGCTCAATTCAGGCAGCAATGCGGATGAACATTGCAGGCTGTAAAGTGATGGTTGGAGGACGTTTGAATGGAGCAGAGATTGCCAGAACAGAATGGATACGTGAAGGACAGGTTCGACTGCACACTTTAAGGGTTGATATTGACTATGGTGTGGCTGAAGCAAACACAACTTTTGGTATTATTGGTGTAAAAGTGTGGGTATACCGTGGAGAAGATTTTGGCAAATCCCGCGGAAGACGTGCACAAAATTAGGAGAAACAAATTATGTTAATGCCTCAAAAAACAAAGTTCCGCAAACAGATGCGCGGCAGAATGCAGGGCAATGCTCAATCCGGTAACATATTGAGCTTTGGTTCATTTGGTTTGCAGACTACAGATCGAGGATACCTGACAACACGTCAAATTGAGGCTGCAAGACGAGTAATTGCAAGAACATTAAAACGTGGCGGTAAAACCTGGATCAGAGTTTTTCCAGACAAGCCGATCACAAAGCGTCCTGCTGAAACCAGAATGGGGAAAGGCAAAGGTGCGGTTGATACCTGGGTTGCGTCTGTGCGACCAGGGCGTGTGCTGTATGAAATAGATGGAGTTCCTGAAGTAATTGCTTCCGAGGCCTTGCGTTTAGCCGCATACAAACTGGCAGTTAAAACAAAAATTATCAAAAGGGCCGCAGTACTGTGAAAGCAACCGAGTTACGAGCACTTCCTGTTAATGAACTGGAAGCAAAAAGAAATGACCTCAAAGAAGAATATTTGCGTTTACGCTGTGGGCATGTTTCAAGGCAGTTGGCTGATGTCAACATGATCAAAAAAACACGTAGAAACATAGCTCGTGTAAACACAGTATTGATAGAGAAAAAGCAGCAAAATTCAGATGAGTCTAAATGAAATGAGTAAGCTTAAACTACAAAGCGGGGTTGTTGTCAGTAGCAATATGGACAAATCCATTGTTGTGAAGATTGAGAGAAAAATAAAGCATCCAATCTATAAAAAAACCATCAAACGCTCAAAAAAATACATAGCGCACGATGAGCAGAACGTATGCCAAATTGGGGACATGGTGCAAATTGCTGAGTGCAGGCCTTTGAGTAAGCGTAAACGTTTCCGACTGTATAAGCGGGTACAATGATTCAATCACAAAGTATCATAGAAGTTGCTGATAACTCCGGCGCAAAACGCCTGATGTGCATCAAAGTACTCGGAGGATCAAAAAGGCGTTATGCCAGAGTAGGAGACATTATTGTCGCATCCATCAAAGATGCTCTGCCTAATTCTAAAGTGAAATCCGGAGATGTAATAAGAGCAGTGATAGTTCGTACAAAAAAAGAATTCAGACGTCCTGACGGCAGTTATATCAGATTTGATGAAAATTCTGCTGTTGTAATAGACGCAAAACGTGAACCGGTAGGTACAAGGATTTTCGGACCAGTGGCACGCGAATTACGTGCCGGAAAATTCATGAGAATCCTCTCACTGGCCCCGGAAGTATTGTAAAATACTGGACAATGAAAACTGAACAAAGAAAAAAAAGACGGCCAACAATTCGTCGTGACGATACTGTGATAGTCATTTCCGGAAAAGAAAAAGGACGTACCGGAAGAGTTGTGAATGTTGACTGGAAAAACGAGCGAGTGTTGATTGAGGGAGTAAATACGGTAACACGCCACACAAAACCTAATCCGGCAAATCAGCAAGGAGGATTGATCCAGGTAGAATCTCCTGTTCACTATTCAAATGTTCAGTTATACAATCCAACTTTAAAAAGAGGTGTGCGTGTGAAAATACAAACCAGTGACGCTGGTGTAAAGAACAGAATCTGTGCAAAATCCGGGGAGGTATTAGGATAATGTCAGAGAGTCACTTGTTACAAACATACCAGTCAAAAGTAGTCCCGCTTTTGCAGGAGAAGTACAAGTATAAAAACAAGCATCAAATCCCTGCGATTAAAAAAGTTACCTTAAACATAGGTTTGGGAGAAGCTATTCAAAATCCCAAAGCAATTGAAACTGCCTGCAAGCAGCTGGCCTCAATTTCCGGACAAAAACCTGTTGTTACACGGGCAAAACGTTCCATTGCTACCTTTAAACTGCGTGAAGGCATGCCTATTGGATGCATGGTAACTTTGCGTAATAAACAAATGTGGACATTTCTTGACAAACTGCTACACATTGCAATGCCAAGAATCAGAGACTTCAGGGGAATTTCACCCAGAGCCTTTGATGGTGCCGGAAACTATAACATAGGAATCAAGGAACAACTGATATTTCCTGAAATCGAGTTTGATGATGTGGATCATGTACGCGGCATGAATATTTCAATTGTTACCAGTGCACTTACTGATGATGAGAGTTTTACAATGATTCAAAACCTGGGATTCCCATTTAGAAAGTAATTTAGATGGCAAAAAAATCAATGATCGCAAAATGCGAGCGTACCCAAAAATTTAAAGTTAGAGAACACAGCAGGTGCGCATATTGCGGACGTCCCAGAGGATATTTGCGAAAATTCGGCATGTGCAGGATTTGTTTCAGAAAGCACGCAAATTCCGGACTACTTCCGGGCGTAATAAAAGCCAGTTGGTAATTTAAATAATATTGATAGAAAAGATTAGTTTATGTCCATGAGTGATCCGGTCGCGGACCTGCTAACACGAATCCGCAACGCGAATATGAGGAAAAAAGAAAGCCTTGTTCTGTTATCTTCCAAAATCAAACTCAACATAGTAAAGGTTTTGAAGGAAGAAGGTTTTATCGTGAACTGGGAGTTGGATGAAAATGGGAAATTCCCTCAACTGCGAATATGGTTGAAGTATGTGGATAATTTGCCGGTAATTCGCGAGATTACTCGAATCAGCAAGCCCGGACTTCGTCTCTACAAAAAAGGGAAAGACTGCAAACCAATACTAAATGGACAAGGGATTTCCATCCTTTCAACTTCAAGGGGAATTATGAGCGATCGACAATGTAGAGAGGATAATATCGGCGGTGAAGTGCTTTGTAATGTGCGATAGTTGGAATTTAATAATATCAGACAATGTCAAGAATCGGTAAAAGACCAATCAAACTGGTGCAGGATGTAAAGGTAGCCTTCAATGACAGGCTGCTGGAAGTGAAGGGGCCAAAGGGAGAATTGGAACTGAAGACTCATCCGGAAGTGGATTTGGTAATTGAAAATGAGACACTATCTGTGATTCCTTCAAATGAAGGACAGTCAACAACGGCAATGATCGGCACAACATGGAAACTTATAAATAATATGATACAAGGTGTTACTCAGGGTTTTCAAAAGCAGCTCAACTTAATTGGTGTCGGTTACAGAGCAGCGGTTAGCCAAAAAGAACTGGTTTTGAATTTGGGTCATTCTCATCCTATTAAATACACTCTTCCTGAAGGAATTACTGCAGCAGTAAATGCAAACACGAAAATACTTCTTGAAAGTTCAGATAAGCAGCTTTTGGGTCAAGTATCTGCAGAAATACAAAAGTTTAGACCACCTGAACCATATAAAGGGAAAGGTGTTCTGTTTGAAGGTCAGAAGCTAAAACGTAAAGCAGGAAAAAGCGGTAAAATTTAAATTATAAGCATCACTGAAATGAATAACGCAGCAGCTCGTCTGAAAGGAAGACTAACAAGACACAGGCGGATAAGAAAAAAAATTCACGGAACAGAATCACGTCCGCGCCTGGCTGTCTTCAGGTCTTCACGTCATATATATGTTCAGGCAATAGACGACAACATGGGAGGCACACTGGCATGTTCTTCCACTGTGACCATACAAAAGTCTCTGAAAAAAACATACAGTGGGAATAAGGATGCAGCGAAATCTGTTGGAGCTGATATAGCAAAAAAACTTCTTGATAAGTCCATTTCTTCAGCTGTCTTTGATCGCGGCGGTTTTGTTTATCACGGTCGTGTTCAGTCCCTGGCTGAAGGTGCAAGAGAAGCAGGATTAAAATTTTAATCTCCAAAATAACCAAATAAAGTATAAAGTGGCAGAAAACAATTCCGAAAAAAATGAATTAATTGAAAAAGTAATTCGTGTGAACCGCGTGGCAAAAGTTGTCAAAGGCGGTCGGCGGTTCAGTTTCAGTGCACTGGTGGTTGTTGGTGACGGTAAAGGCAAGGTCGGTCTTGGACTAGGCAAAGCAAACGAGGTTGTGGAAGCAATCCGTAAAGCTGTTGAACAGGCTGCTGTCAACATGAAAAAAATACATATACAAGGCACATCAATTCCGCATGTTACCACCAGTCGCTTTGGTTCAGGAAAAGTTTTGATGAAACCGGCAGAGAAAGGACACGGTATAATTGCCGCTGGGGCTGTTCGTGCGGTCATGGAGGCAGCAGGCATTATGGATATCAGCGTTAAGTGTCTAGGCTCCAGAAATCCAAATAATCTGGTACGCTCAACACTTAATGGTTTATATAATTTAAGAAGTAACGAATGGATTGCTAAAGCCAGAGGCAAAGACATCAATTACATAAGTCAGCACTAAACATGGCTCAGAAAATAAAAGTGACACAGATTCGAAGTAGTATTGGATCACAAAAAAATCAAAAAGCATGTCTGCGTGGGTTGGGACTTCGGAAAATAAACAGCAATTCTGTCCTGGAAAATACTCCGGAAATTCGAGGAATGATCCAGAAAATTAATCATCTTGTCCGAATTGACTCGGTAGAATAAAAAACTAAAAGGTTAGAAATGCATCTTCACGAACTTGTTTCAAGCAAAACCGCACGCAGAAAACGTGTTGGACGCGGTCCTGGCAGTGGCAAGGGTAAGAACTGCGGAAGGGGTCAGAATGGAGCAAAATCCCGTTCAGGATATAAACAGAAACGGGGTTATGAGGGAGGACAAAATCCTCTTAACAGAAGACTACCGAAATTTGGATTCACCAGTCCTAACAAAGAAATTGCCCAGCTGATTAATTTACAAAATCTTGAAGATTCTCCTGCAGTTGAAACAGGAAGTCATCTTGATAAATCAAAACTAAAGGCTTTGGGCTTTATAAAAAAAGAAGACAAACCGGTGAAGCTTCTGGGCAAAGGGGTACTTAACAAAAAAATTAAAATTGAAGTTGATATGGCCAGCGCAAATGCTGCAGAAGCAGTAGAAAAAGCCGGGGGAGAAGTGATCAAATTAGCCTAGTGCGTCTTTGATGTTAAACATAATTCAGAACATTTTTCGGATCGAAGAACTCAGGCAGCGAATTTTTTTCACATTGGCCATGCTTCTGATTTTTCGTCTGGGGGCACATATACCAACCCCGGGAATTGATGGAGCAGCGTTGACAGCGTTTTTTGAAGCGCAACAGGGCTCTATCCTGCGGTTTTTTGATATGTTTACCGGAGGAGCATTAGCACGTTTGACTGTTTTTGCCTTGGGCGTGATGCCATACATCAGTGCTTCAATCATTATACAATTGATGACCGCTGTATTTCCTTATCTGGAAAGATTATCAAAAGAAGGTGATGCAGGGCGCAAAAAGATTACAGGTTACACAAGATACGGAACAATAGTTCTCAGTGTAATTCAGGGATTTGCCATTGCGGTTGGACTTGAAAGCATGGCGGCGCCTAACGGACAGCCAATAGTAATTTCCACACTAAGTCCATGGGCATTCAGGGCCCTTACCGTGATTACATTGACAGCTGGAACAGCTTTCCTGATGTGGGTTGGAGAGCAGATAAGTGAACGAGGAATTGGAAATGGAATTTCCTTACTGATATTTGCAGGAATCGTTGTAGGCATTCCCGGCGCGGTGCTAAATTCCATTCGTCTTGTTCAGGACAATGTATTATCACCTCTGGTACTTACCGTAGTTGGATTATTAATGATAGTTGTAATTTTCCTGGTAATATTTGCTGAAACTGCTTACAGGAAAATACCAGTACAATACGCGAAGAGAATGCAGGGCAACCGTATGTACGGAGGTCAGTCGTCACACCTTCCTCTGAAAATAAATACTGCGGGTGTTATTCCGCCGATATTTGCTTCATCGATTCTGGCTTTTCCGGCAACTATCACTGGCTTTATCACAATTCCATGGGTGCAAGCTGTTGGCAGTCAGTTAGTTCCAGGAAGAATGCTATATAATTTTTTGTTTGCACTGATGATTTTTTTCTTTGCATTCTTTTACACCGCAATAACATTCAACCCGGTGAAGATCGCAGAAGAAATGAAGAGACATGGCGGTTACATTCCCGGAATACGTCCGGGGAAAAAAACTGCAGAGTATGTGAATTTAGTTTTATCAAGATTGACTTTTGGCGGGGCAACCTACCTGGCTATAGTATGTCTCGTACCTTATATCCTGTTTGATCTTTTTGATATACCATTCTTCTTTGGAGGAACAGCACTCTTAATTGTGGTTGGAGTAGGTCTGGATCTGGTAAATCAAATTGAAGCCTTTCTGCTTAATCAGAATTATGACGGCTTCATGAAAAAAACTAAGCGCCGACAAATGAGATCTGCCGCGCTCCGTTTATAAATTGTTAAAAGAAAATGAAAGTACGTTCATCTGTAAAAAAAATCTGTGATAACTGCAGAATCATTAAAAGAAAAGGGGTCTTGCGTGTGATTTGTGAGAATCCGAAACATAAACAACGTCAGGGTTAAAAAAGGAACTGATGGCAAGAATTTCCGGCATTGATCTTCCAAATTCCAAAAGAGTAGAAATTGGACTAACTTACATTTATGGAATTGGCAGAAAGATTTCCAATGATATCTTAAGCAAAGCGAAGATCGATAAGAATGTGCGAGTAAGTGATCTAAGTGATGAACAGGTAAATCAGATCCGAACAATAATTGAGAAAGAATATCAGGTTGAAGGAGACCTTCGAAGCGAGATCAGTTTGAATATTAAGCGACTGATGGATTTAGGCAACTACCGAGGCTTGAGACATCGTAAGCATATGCCCGTAAGAGGACAAAGGACCAAAACCAACGCAAGAACCAGAAAAGGTCCGCGCAGATTGGCAGTAAGTAAGAAAAAATAAATTTTTATAAAATTTTAAGCAGAATCTCTATATGGCCCAGGTAAAAAAAAGAAAAGTAAAAAGAAACGTTGAACAGGGCAGGATTTATATCAAGGCGACCTTCAATAACACT
This sequence comes from SAR324 cluster bacterium REDSEA-S27_B3, assembly GCA_001627865.1. Classification (GTDB taxonomy): domain Bacteria; phylum SAR324; class SAR324; order SAR324; family NAC60-12; genus Arctic96AD-7. The sequence goes on along the minus strand of LUQO01000004.1, from coordinate 85,464 downwards.
ATTGTGACAATTACAGACACACAAGGAAACGCTATTGGGTGGTCCAGCACAGGCGCACACGGTTTCAAGGGTTCCCGTAAAAGCACTCCTTTTGCAGCACGTGTTGCAGCAGATGATGCATTAAAAAAAGCTGTTGACTGCGGAATGAAAAGCGTTGATGTTTTTGTCAAAGGACCCGGCTCAGGACGGGAGTCAGCACTTCGTGCAATCTCTGCTATTGAAGATATGCGTATTACATCAATCAACGATATCACACCAGTCCCTCATAATGGATGCAGACCACCGAAACAAAGAAGGATCTGATTAGTGTGATTACACCGGAACTGTCAGCCAGATAATATAACCTGCGCAGTTCTTATATTTGTTACTGAATTAACACCGGAAAACTAAACTGGAATGCAGATGACTGAACTAAATGAAACTTTAGAAACTACAGATCCGGAGAATGAAAATATAACTCCGGAAAACAACAATCTCACAGCTATAGAAACAGATCCTGACGCTGAAGAAGGGACGACTGACGAAAATCCATATTTTGCTAAAAACTGGATGTCGATCGCTAAGCCTAAAAAGCTTCAGTTTGAATCGGAGGACTTAAAAGCCGATTACGGTAAGTTCACACTTGATCCATTAGAGCCCGGGTTTGGCATTACAATAGGTCATTCTTTAAGACGTGTTCTTCTTTCTTCGATCAGAGGTTCTGCTGTTTTCGCGGTGCAGATAGACGGAGTAACTCACGAATTTACCAATATTCCCGGAATTGTTGAGGACATGGTTCAGGTAATCCTCAATATCAAGGAACTTCAGATAGAGCAATTTGTTGATGAAATTGTTGAACTGGAACTCATCGGGGAAGGGCCATGTGAAATAAAAGCCGGAGACATATCAACATTTGAAAAAGCAGAAATTTTAAATCCAGATTTAACTTTGGCTACATTGCAAAAAGGCGCTACCATCAGCATCACAATGTATTCACGTTTCAATAAGGGTTATGTCACCTCAGAAGATAATCAGCAGGTGGAATTGCCGGTTGGCACAATTTTTCTGGACTCAAACCATTCACCTGTAAGCAGAATCAACTATGAAGTTGAAAATTCAAGAGTTGATCAGAAAACAGACTTCGACCGTTTGAATTTTGAATTATGGACAAACGGTTCCGTTAAGCCTACAGACAGCCTGGCTTACGCGGCAAAAATTATCAAAGAACATATGGATGTGTTTATTAACTTTGATGAAAGCAGCATAATAGATGAGCCAGAAGAAGAAGTGGAAGACGAACCACTTAATGAGAATTTGTATCGAAGTGTGAGCGAACTTGAGTTGTCTGTGCGCTCGATTAATTGCCTTCAAAACGCAAAGATAGAAACCATTGGAGATCTTGTTCAGAAAACCGAACAGGAAATGCTTAAAACAAAAAATTTCGGCAGGAAGTCACTGAATGAAATCAAGGTAATACTGACAGATATGGGGTTGGCTTTTGGCACTACCCTGGATAATTTTGATCCCGCAAACAACCCACACGAAAACTAAACGGTTAATAAAATAAAATGCGACATTTAAAAGCTGGAAACCGCTTAGGAGTAACTACAGCACATCGGCTTGCCATGATGCGGAACATGGTCACTTCCATTATTGAAAATGGCCAGATTACCTGCACTCTGGCCCGTGCAAAAGAAGTACGCAAACCTCTTGAAAAAATGATTGGTTTGGGGAAACGAGGAACCTTGCATGCACGCCGTCAGGCTTTGAGTTATGTAAAAAGCAAGGATGCCATGGGGCAACTTTTCGGTGAATTAGCCGAACGCTACAAAGACCGTCAAGGAGGATATTGCAGGATAATAAAACTGGGAAAAAACAGATTAGGTGATAACTCTGAAATGGCAATCTTACAGCTGTTAGGAAGTGTAGGAGACAATTTAAGTGATTTGAAATCGCAAAAAGGTGCAAAGAAAAAACAGAAGAAAAAAGAAAGCACTGTGCTGAAAGAAGTCAGTGAAGAAATTCAGAATGAGGAATTGACTCAGGAAAATTCTCAGGAGGATGCTGCCTCAGAGGAATCTGCTGAAAACATTCCGCAGGATGCTGAGGCCAAGGGAACTGCCGAAAATGAATCAAATGATGAAAGTGTTCAGCAGGATGCTGGGGCGGAGGATACTGTTGAAAGTGAACTAAAAGCAGAGTCTGCTGAAGGAGATGATAACACTGAAAAAGAAGCAGTAGAAGAAGAAAGTAAGGCAGAAACTTCTCAAGTGCAGAATGATTCTGAAAAAAATCCGGAAGAAGTGCATGACCAGCCTGAAGTAAAAGCGACTCAGGACGAATTCAGTCCTGGTGCAGGATCTGACACCCCTGATGAGTCAGATTCTAAGCCGGAAACAAAGGAATGATTGTAATAATATCCTTTCCTGATCTGTCTCCTGAATCCGAAACAAAATCACGCCTGTCATTTTTCCATATAAAAAATTACAGCAATACCGCAGTGACTTTTGGTTAGAGCACGTCTTCCAAAAATCAGTGTGTTATTAGAGTTTGTCCTTCCAGAAGAGCCCATCAAATTGTTGAAATATCTACAGTGTGTATGTATTATTTCAGTATCAGAGTTTTCTGTAAGTCTGTAGTCATAAATCTTAATAAATTCCAAAAATCAAAGCACGAAATCATATTTTTTTGAAAGATTATCATCATGTCCGGACATAGTAAATGGAGTACAATCAAGCATAGAAAGGCTGCACAGGACGCAAAACGTGGAAAAGTTTTCACGAAACTGATTAAAGAACTCACAATTGCGGCAAGACTTGGAGGAAGCGATCTGGAGGCAAATCCCCGCTTACGTACTGCTATTGCAAATGCTAAAAGCCAGAGTATGCCCAAAGACAATATTGATAGAGCAATCAAAAAGGGTGCTGGCGAGTTGGATGGAGCGATTTATGAGGAAATCATATATGAAGGATATGGTCCGAATAATGTCGCGATTATTGTAGAAGTAATGACTGATAATCGAAACCGAACTATCGCGTTTGTAAGAAGTTCTTTTAAAAAATGTAATGGCAATCTTGGCTCAGCTAATTCTGTTCAATACATGTTTGACCGGCTCGGCTCAATTATGGTTGATAAGTCTGTAATCGATGAAGACAGATTAACTGAATTAATCCTGGAGGCCGGAGCGGAAGATATTAACACTGAAAATCCTGATACATTTCAGGTCATTACTTCTCCTTCTGATTTTGATACCGTACGAACCTACCTGGAAGAAATGGATGTTGAAATGTTAAACGCGGAATTAATATGGGATCCACAAACCCGTATTGAAATTGACGATAGCAAAAAAGCTGAACAGGTAATAAAACTGATTGATTTATTGGAAGATGATGATGATGTAAAGAGCGTGCATTCCAATTTTGACATTAGTGAAAGCGTATTGGCAGAACTTGGTTGATTATCTGCGCATTTTAGGTATTGATCCTGGAAGCAGGAAAACCGGTTACGGTTTTATTGAACATGATGGAAACCAGTCCCGTCATTTAGCCAGTGGCTTCATAAAACTGAATGAAAAAGATGCCCTTCCAGACCGTTTATTCATGCTTTCCAGTGAATTGGAAAAATTAATTGAAAAACTTAATCCGAATTGCGGAGCAATAGAAAAAATCTTTTACGCAAAAAATGCTCAGTCAGCACTTTCTTTAGGACATGCCCGTGGTGTTATTCTGCTGAAATTTTCAGAACGTCAATTGCCGGTTTACGAATATCAGGCACTCAAAGTTAAGCAAACTATTGTCGGCATGGGGCGCGCAGATAAAAGTCAGGTTCAGCACATGGTTAGGATTCTGTTGAAAATACAGGACAGACTTCAGGAAGATCAGGCAGACGCACTTGCTGTTGCTCTCACACATGCCCACTTATGGAGATCCCATATTAATTCTTTTTGATTTGATGATTTAATGGGAAAAAACACATACTGTTAATGCTGCTTCATGATTGCCTACCTTGAAGGATACATACTCCGTTCAGAAGAGAATTTTATTGTTCTCAAAACTTCTGCAGACGTTGGTTACGCAGTACATGTACCGTTACAACTTTCAGCTAAATATTCGCAGGAAGAATTCCTTTCACTGCATATTTACTCCAATTACAGAGAAGATGACATTTCATTGTATGGTTTCCAGAATTTAGAGGAAAAAAAACTGTTTGAAATGCTGATCAAAACCTCAGGTGTTGGGCCGAAGACAGGCTTAGCTGTCCTTTCAGCACTTTCTCCGCGTCAATTGATTGATGCAGTTCAACAAAACAACACCGGAGTTTTTAGTCAGGTACCAGGAATTGGGAAAAAAACTGCGGCAAAGTTATGTCTTGATATGAACGACCAGCTTAAAAAGCATCCAATTTCCGGATTTGAAGCTGGAATTGTGCAGAATGAAGAAACCGGATCAGTTTCATCTGCTGAGGAAATCGATGGGGTTTTTTCCGCATTAAAAAACCTTGGTTACTCTGACAAAGAAATCCTGCCTGTTTTACGGGAATCCGGAAGCATAGAAATGGGGTTTGAGGACAGACTGAAAAAAGCACTTTCTTTATTAACTCCTTTACGTTAGAACATAAGATCATACTACAAAACAATTGAGAGGAGAAAACATGGCAAATCTTAACAAAGTTATGTTGATTGGCAGGCTGGGACAAGACCCGGAAATACGTTACACACAATCCGGCAGCGCTGTGGCCAATGCCACCATTGCTACAAACGATTACTGGACAGATAAACAAGGTGAAAAACAGGAACGTACAGAATGGCACAGCCTTGTACTATGGGGAAGACTGGCTGATTTGGCTCAGTCTTATTTGAAAAAAGGATCTCAGGTCTACGTTGAGGGTCGGTTGCAAACAAGAGACTGGGAAGATCAACAGGGACAGAAGCATTACAAAACAGAAGTTGTAGTAACAACAATGCAGTTCCTTGATTCAAAGATGTCTGATTCTGGTTCCGCACAGTCAGGTGTCTCTTCCGGTTATACGGACAACTCTGCCGCGCATCCGGATTATTCCTCTAAGCCTGATTCTAATACCCCGGAGTCCAAACAGGAGGATGATTACATTAAGGATGATATCCCCTTTTAGATTTTGCAAAAATAGAGTTATAAGTAGTGAGAATTGAAAATATCCGCATGAAATCCGTTCGTGCTGCGTAATCATTTTTCAAAGGTTGAAAGAAATAACTGAAACAGTAATAAATTTGCCCGGATTCCCCCATAATCAACATATATCTTCCTCATTGACTTTGCCTTATTTCGGTTATCCTATCCATCCTTACCATGATGTTGACAAAGGATAAATCATTGTTTTTGTTAACTCCTGGGGAGACAAGCCAATACCTGGAATTCAAAGTCGCCGCTTCAAATCCTTTCCAAAAAATTCGGACCTGTAAAGGTCATTCTTTTATCTGTCAAAACGCACAAACCGTTAATACCAGGATGACTTAAACATCATGTTTAAATATTTGACCAAATAACAATGATGTCTGATAAAACGGTCAGAAAATTTTTATCATCATTATTATCTTTGTAATCAAATGATAATATGCATTTTTTTAGTGTAATGATAAAACAAGGGATGAAAACAAAACTTAAGCTTGAAGAAATTGAAGCAGAAGTGATTCAAAAGAAAATCAATAATCTTCATCTGCGTGTTTTGCCTCCTGACGGTACTGTGCGCATTTCAGCACCGTTTCATACAAAAAATGAAATTATTCATGACTTTGCATTTTCCAGACTTAATTGGATCAGAAAACAGCGGCTGCGGATAAGTAAAAATGTGCTTGAATCATACAAGTATATAAATCAGGAAATTCACTACTACATGGGCTGCGGTTATCAACTAAAAGTACAGGCGAAAAACGAGCACCCATTCGTACAACTAACTGATAATGAAATATTACTTCATGTACCTGAAGGAGCCGATGAAGACAAAAGACGCTCAGTTTTGCATGAATGGTATCACAGTCAGCTCACCAAAATAATTTCACCACTTGTCAAAAAATGGGAAACAATTCTGAATGTTTCTGTAGAGCGTTTTTCAATTCGCAGTATGAAAACCCGATGGGGAAGCTGTACCCCAAAAACCCGCAAAATTCGTTTCAATCTTGAACTGGTAAAAAGATCTCATGCATGTCTGGAATACATTGTGGTACATGAAATGGTGCATCTGCTTGAAGCGAGCCACAATAACAAATTCAAAGCTCTGATGGACAGGTTTTATCCTAACTGGAAACTTTATCGCAAAGAGTTGCGTAGTTTGCCCATAAAAGCATAATTATTGCAGTGGCAAAGCCTCTGTAAGAAATAACTGAAAATTGTAAAATATTCTCAGGAATCTGCTTGTAAATACATTGGAATCAATATTTAAAAAAAGCTGTGAGAATCAATAAAATAAGAGTTTCAGGGTTCAAATCATTTTGCCATCCCGTAAATTTGCAGTTTAAGCAAAACGGTATCACGATTGTTGTGGGACCAAATGGTTGTGGAAAAAGCAATGTAGTCGATGCAATTCGCTGGGTGCTTGGCGAACAACGTGTAAAACACTTAAGAGGAAGCTCCATGGAGGAAGTGATTTTTGCAGGAAGTTCCTTTCAGAAACCCTCAAGCATGGCTGAAGTAACACTGACCTTTTCCAACCCAAAAGGGGATACTCTGGATAGATTTACGGAATACACAGAAATCGAGGTGTCACGCAGGCTATACCGTTCCGGCGAAAGCGTATATATGATCAACAAGACTCCGGTACGGTTGAAAGATGTACGTGAATTATTTATGGACACCGGCATTGGCGGCACAGGGTACTCAATCATAGAGCAAGGACGAGTAGGAGAAATTGTCAGTGCTAAACCTATCGAACGCCGTACATTGATTGACGATGCTGCCGGTATTGTGAAGTTTCGTTTTAAACGCGAAACAGCGGAAAAGAGGCTTGATGAAACAACACAAAATTTACTGCGCGTAAATGATGTACTGGGAGCGCTTGCAGAGCAGGAGGAAGGACTTCGTGAGCATGTCGAAAGGGCGGAAAAGTATCTGCAGCTCAGAGATCAATGTGGAATGCTTGAGCGTCAGCATCTTAGTTTAAGCTGGCGTCAGGAAGGACTTAATGAACAGAAAACCCAGGATTTGGTAAGCGGCCATCAACAGCAGCAGCAAGATCTGCAAAATGAAAAGTCTGTTGTTGAAACAGAAATGGAGAATCTGAAGCTTGAACAGACACAACGCGAAAAAAAGTTAGGAGAGCGACGCGAACATCTTTTTCAAAAAGAACAAAATATACAGGAAGCAGAAAATCAACGTGAACTGGAAAAACAAAACCTTCAAAATGTAAACGAACAGCTGAAGAATCATGAGTCTGAACTCACGGAACAAAAACTGCGGCTGGATGTGCGAAAAAAAGAAAACATTGACATACAGACAAAACTGAAAGAACTTTCTGATAGTTTGACCGGCATGGAGGAGCAACTTGTCAGTATTGAAGAAAAACGTACTGAAGAAAACAACGCGTTACAAAACGCAACTGAAGAATCTTCTGCACTGCAAAAAAGACTGCTGAATGTACACACAGAATTGACTAATCAAACAAATCAAAAGAATTTCCTTGATGAACGGCTGGAAAATCTTGCTGAACGTCAACAGCGTCTTCAGGACCAGGAACAATCTCACAGAAATTTACTTCAGGAAGCAACTCTTCAGGTCACTGACTGTGAAGAGCGTATGGAAAGCATAAACCTGCAGAAAAATAAATTATCAGATAAGCTTACTGAACTTGAAAGTCATATTGAAGAACTGCATTCCAGAATAATTGAAGAAGAAAAACTCCTTGAAGATCTGCGTTATCAAAAAAACACCGCTCAATCCCGCATCGAGTCACTGCAGCAAATACAGTCCCATTATGAAGGATTCAAAGACAGTGTGAAGTTATTCATGCAGTTGATGCATGATGATCCTGCAAAAAAGAAGCAGTTTGGCGTATCCGGACTTCTGGCGGATTACATTTCAGTCCCTCCGGGAGAATTGGATAAAGTGTCTCCTGTATTGGCTGAAGTACTGGATTGTGTTGTTATTGAAAAGGCGGAAATGCTTGCGCAGATAAATACGTTTTGCGTTGAAAATGAACTTGGGCAACTGCAGTTCGTGGCCCTGGACCGTCCAGCAACTTTTACACAAGCCATGGATAATTCAGGAATAAGCCTTCCTGAGATTATGAATTTCCAAGAACCTCTGCAGGAGTGGGGGACAAAGTTTTTCTCACGCTTTTTATTACTCAAAGACGAAGAAAGCTTTTGGAACGCATCCGAAAACTACTGGCCGGAAGCTCCATTTGAGTTGATATCCTCTTCAGGAATTAGACTGTCAAATTCATCAGTCAGCATGGGAACGGTGCAGTCCGGATCATTGGGTTTTCTACAACGCCAGCAGGAAATAAGTGATGTTGAAAAATACACTGGTGAACTGAACAGCAAAATTAATAAGCTGGAAAAAGAATTGGAAATCCTTCAGCAGGAATATGAGACCCTCAAAGCAGACCATGAATCAAGCGAAGAAGAATCTCGCAAACTGGAGTTTGCTTTGCTGAGCGGAAACAAGGAACTTGAACATCACCAGCTTGAAGAACGCCGCATGCAGCAATCTGTTTCACAACTTTCACAGGATTCAGAAAGTATCCATGAGGAAATTAAAACATCCCGGATAAAGGAAAAAACTGCGGTGGAGACAATTTCGACTCTTGGAAACGAGCGATCAGAATTGGAAACAAAAACCAGTCATTTACAGGAGCGGATGCAGGAACTGCAAAGTCAGTCGGATGCAACAGCTGAGAAATTACTTGCCCATCGAGTTTCTTTAACTGAAGCAACAGAGCAGCAAAAAAATATGCTGGAAACAGAGTCACGTCTGCAGAGGGAATGTGAAGAAACTTCTCTGCGCCTTGAACAGCTCCAAACTGCTCTTGCTGAAGGCAATCTTAGAATAGATAACAGTCAGAAACGGATTACGGAAATTGATCAATCTTTTGAGGGCATGCTGGAAGATCGATCAAACATTAAGCTGAAATTGGATGAAGAAATTCTTCTTCAGGAACAAAAAATCGAAGAACAAACATTACTTTCTCAAAAACTTCAGCAACGGCAAAGTCTGCTGGATAACACTGTAAGTGAAGCACATCAGGAATCACTTAGACTTACTGAATTCCGAATACAACGAGAAAAATTTGAGGAGCAACTGCAGGAGATTACCGAACAAACTCCTGAAGCTATACTAGCGGAAATTGATGTTGAAACTGCTAATCATAATAAAATGGGTCAGGAAGTGCGTTCACTTAAAGCGCGTTTGAACGCCATGGGTGCAGTGAACCTTGCTGCCCCGGAAGAATATGAAGCATTGCAGGAAAGGATGAATTTTCTGCAAACACAGTCCGAAGATCTGCAGAAAGCAATGGATGATTTGAAAGCAACCATTAAGGATATCAACATAGAATCCCGACGCCGATTCAAAGAAATGTTTGATCAGGTAAATGACAATTTTCAAAATGTTTTTGGCTCCTTATTTGAGGGCGGAGATGCAAAACTTCTGCTGACTGAATCAGAAGACATTTTGAATGCGGGAGTTGATATCGTGGCGCAGCCTCCGGGGAAAAAACTGCAAAATATCAATCTGCTTTCAGGAGGCGAAAAGGCATTGACCGCAATCTCCCTGCTGTTTGCAATTTTTCTGGTCAAACCAAGTCCGTTTTGTTTGCTGGACGAAGTTGATGCTCCGCTTGATGATGTAAATATAGTTCGTTTCAACCGACTCATTACAAGTTTGACTGACAATGCTCAGTTCATTCTCATCACTCACAACAAAAAAACTATGGAAATTGGAGACATTTTGTATGGTGTTACCATGGAAGATCCTGGAATTTCCAAAACTGTTTCAGTGGAATTTCAGGAAGCAGAACGCATGATTGCCTGATTTATATATCAACCCCACACTCTTTTCTGTTATCAAATCCTGAAATAGCTCGCAACTGGAGAAAATCAATTTATTTTTCAGAGTAATAATGCAGGTCAAAATTCATAAAGGTTTTGATTCATTTTCAAAATCAATTGAAAGTGAAGCTAAAACTGACGTTTCAGGTACTGTTCAGGAAATATTGGCTGATGTACGTAAAAACGGTGACGCAGCTTTACAAAAATATACTGAAAAATTTGACAAGGTAATCCCCGAATCATGGCTTGTCCCTGAGTCTGCCATGGAGGAAGCTCTTGATAACCTGGAAGAAGAGCTGTACTACGTTTTACAGGAAGCGTCAGATAATATAATGATTTTTCATGAGCGCCAGAAAACAGACAGTCAGCTGGATTTCAGTCAGGATGGAACAATATTAGGCTGGAAAGTTACACCTGTTGACAGTGCAGGCATTTATATCCCCGGCGGTCGTGCGGTTTATCCCTCAACATTGCTGATGAATGCCATCCCCGCCCAGATTGCGGAAGTGCCTAGAATTGTGCTGGTTTCACCTCCGGGACCTTCCGGATTACCTCACCCGTTAGTGATGGCTACAGCAGCTTTGACAGGTATTAAGGAGCTTTATGCGGTAGGTGGAGTGCAGTCTATAGGAGCACTGGCATATGGGACAGAATCAATTGAAAAAGTCGTCAAAATTACCGGTCCAGGGAATGCTTATGTTGCAGAGGCTAAAAGGCAGGTATATGGCACTGTTGGAATAGACTCTTTCGCGGGACCAAGTGAAATTATGATTGTTTGTGACCGTGATGATATTCCTGTTGAGTATCTGGTGAGAGACATGCTTTCACAGGCAGAACATGATCCTGACGCTGGTGCATTGCTGGTGACTACTTCAGAACATCAGGCAAAAAAAGTGGCCGTTCGCCTAAAAAAATTAATACCGACATTGCCCAGGAGAGAAATAATTGAAGCTTCTTTTAGGGGGCGTTCAGCAATAATTGTGGCTCATGATATGGAAGAAATATTTGAAGTGGTGAATGAGCTTGCGCCGGAACACCTGGAAGTCCTGACCAAAGATCCATTTGATGACCTGCACCGTGTTCGCAACGCTGGTGCAATTTTTCTTGGTCCAAACACACCTGAACCTGTAGGAGATTATTTTGCTGGACCTAATCACACCCTGCCTACTTCAGGATGCGCCAAATTTTCCTCGCCACTTGGAGTGCAGGACTTTGTAAAATCAAGTTCTGTTATCAGTTATTCTGCTCATCGTTTGCAAAGCCAGGCAGAGCAAATCATTAGATTTGCTGAAGAAGAAGAGTTGTTTTCCCACGCGGCAGCAATACAGGCGCGTCTGGATAATTTGTAGCACATTTGCCTGCAACTGTATTTCATTATTATTCTGTACTTGCAGATGCCTCAATCTTTAGATTTTACCCAAGTTCTTTTCTGTTATAATCCAATCCGTTTTTTATCCCCAGATTATAAGCAAAGTACGCGGTCACACCAACTACGATGCCAATTGCCACAATATGTATTGCTAATAGCACCAATTTAGTAAACGCAGATAGAAACCGGGAATGACAGCGTGCTTCCGTAATAACCCACTGGAGAAACAATGCTGGAGCTGATCAGGTAGAATAACAGCATTCCTACCAGAGGAGACCAGTCTATGCGTGTACGAGGCAGATAACGCTGAAGAGGTGTTATGAGTGGATCAGCAAGAACATGAATTATACGTACCAGTGGATTGCTTAAAGAGGGATTCACCAGTGTCAGCACAAACCAGGCAATCAAAATGAAAATACAAAAAAACATCAGGCTTTGCACTACAATGCTTGTGCCCTGCAGCAAGTGTCCGCCGCTCTGCAGCAAAAAACCCTGAACATCAATCAGACCGTGAACAAGCAGATTCAACGAGCGTATTTCTGCAGGCAGGACAATCTGCGCAAAGATAACAACCAGGATCGAGGCATAGGCGCTGAAATGTGACATCATAACCGGCATCCAGCTTTCACACCAAACCCATAAGGGCCGGCTTACCCTAGCGATCCACTGTACAATGCTGTTATGTGGATCGGCGCTGACCCAGGTCATTATCACAGCCGCAATGATGATCCATTTATATAAGAACAGCCCGAAGCAGCTTGCATCTGCCAGCCATTCAAGAAGCTGGGCCATCAATTAACCGTTCTTCAAATCTTTTACTGGAGTGAAAGATTCTCCGCAACCGCACTGATGTCCTGTTATCAGCTGCTCAAAAACAAATCCTTGTTCAACCAGATTTTTATCTGAGTAATCAATTTTGATTGGCCCTAAAATATCTGTGAGCGCTTCACGATCAACGATTACGGAAACTTCCTGTGATTGAATTTGGATGTCATTTGGTCCAATGTCATCCGGAGTGTTTGATTCAAGCTCATATTTCCATCCGGAGCATCCTCCTGGACGTGCCCCAATACGCAAAAAAGTATCCTGAAGAGTCAGGCCTTCTTCCTCGCAGGATTCCTTGAAAACCTGTGCTGCTCTTTCAGTAAGAACAACTGAGGGCAACTCCTTTTCCATTTCCATTAACAATGAGCTTTTAAAAAATTCCTTTATCAGTATTGAGGAATTGAACTGTCCACACTGCTTGACCAGCCGCTGATACCATCAGAAATATTGTAAACCTGCTGAAAGCCCTGTGCCGTAAAATATTGAGCTGCTCTTCTGCTTCTTTCACCCATGTGACAGTAAAACATCATTGGTGATTCAGGATCCCATGAACCAAGCATTTCCTCAACCAGTTCCTGATCAAGCAGTACAGAATTATCAATACACGCGGCTTCACGTTCCTGTGGACTTCTCACATCCAGCAGACGTATTTCAGGATTACCCTTTAAAATTGCAGCCGCTTCCGAAGCAGCAACTTCCTGAACTTCAGCCGGAGGCGGTGGAGGAGTTATTTCCTTGTCCGGAAATGCATCTTTCAGTAAATCACCAAGTTCTCCATTTCTGGACATTTCGTCCACAATATCTGAACCACCAACAAATTCTTTGTTGATGTAAAGCTGAGGAATTGTCGGCCAGTTCGCATAGTCCTTGATCCCCTGCCTGATGCTTTCGTCAGAGAGGACATCAAATGACTGAAAAGGAACTTTCCATGATTTCAATATATCTGTAACTTTGTATGAAAAACCGCACTGAGGAGACTCAGGAGTACCTTTCATGAACAGAAATACCGGACTGCCGGAAAGCATTTGCTCAATCCTGCCCTGTGGGTCAGTTGCAGAGAATTCTGAACCGTCCACATTAGACGAAACAACTTTGAATTTCATGACCAAACCTTTTTTAGTGTTTTGTAATTACATTTGCTAATCTGACATTTTCGCCTGCGCCATGCTTGCAATAAAGCATAAATTGACACAGCATGCATGAAACAGCACTAAGTTAGTACTGTTTTGCATATATTACATTAAATGAGTTCGATAGTCAAACATAATTTTCCTGCTTTTTATCCCTGTCTTCCTCTGAGGAACGCACTAAAGTACGAGTTTTGCAAAGCATAATGAGTGATTTTTTTCGAAAATTATTTGTCTGACTCATAATCATGAATATATCAACTATTGCTCCATTCTCAGGTGACCATTTTGAGGATTTTATGATCCTGACTAACCAGGAACATAAAACCGCCAAAAAAAAGCAAGCCTGGCAAGTGCTGCGCCAGCAAATTCAGTCACATGTCCCTGATATAAAAAAAATTGATTTAAACAGAATTTTTGTGGATGCAGTCAGGATGGAACTGTTGATATTTCCAGTTGTAGAACACTGGAAACGCCCTTTGACTAATGCTGAATGGGATCATATTGACAGGGAGTCTCGGCACCTTGAGAATCAAATGGAGAAGATGAAAAAATTATCAGCACTTCTCCGCAAGAAAGATCCTCGTGCTTTTCCCGAAATTGCTCCTTTATTCAATAGAATTTTTGATCATAACCGAGAGCTGCGTAACAGCTGGGCTGAGTTCAAAAAACTTTGGACAAACTACAAGAAAGAGTGGGAGCTGTTTCAGATTAGAAAAAAACAGGCGCTGAAAAACAGACAGAAATCAAAAAAATCAAAGCAGAATACCACTGAATTAAATAATTCAGCTACAGAAATTGAACCGCCTGAGTCTCCTCCAATGTTTTCCAGGGAACGCTGGCATGCTCTGCGTGTGAGCTCCAAAGCACTCGAAGTGGAAATCCTTCGCCAGTGTGAGCGCTTTCGTGGAGGTAAATCACATGAGCAGGAAAATTCACAGGATGATACTCATCCTGGAGTAAAATTTCTTGTTGATCAACTCAGGAAAATCTATCTTAAAACACACGGTTTCGAGTTAATAGAAAGAGTAAAACTTGTTCAGAAACGAAATGATCAGCTCATGCGGGAATTACAGCCGTATTTCCCTGAGCCGATAATTTCGGAAGAAATGAAGACTCAAACAAAGCCTGCTACAAAACACCGGAATTCTTCTGCCGCTAAAATTCGCAAACAGAAATCGGCATCTGCCAGACGTTTACGGAAAATAATTGTATTCGCAATGCTCTCTGTGCTTGGGGCGCTCATTTTCTTTTTGTCACAAAATCAGGGTCTGCATCAGGAAAAAGACATAATAAAGCACCTGAAATTTGTACCAAAAGAAAAAACAATAACCGCAAAAAGCCCCGCACCCAACGATTTGTCAGACATTAGTATGGAAGATATGCTGCAGGGATTTCAATCAGACATTCCTTTGATGGAGTCAAATGAGTACCTGAAAAAGATGATCACCGCGCCACCGGAAATATTGGACAATATTGCAAACAGCATCCTTCAGGAAATTGGCAAAAATGCTGTGTTTGTTTTTTCTGAAGCTAAATCGTTATTCCTTTTCTGGAAAGGTAGTCTTGAAAAATTTGTGTCTGTAGATGATTTGAACAAAAAGCTCCAACAGCTTGAAAACAAATACAGCGAAGTAAAGTCCCTTTGGAAAGAAATGGGCGAGAATGCTCCGGAGAACGTAAGGGTAATTCCGGATATGCTGGATGGAGAAGCAACTTATGCCTTGGAGATGCTGGACGAAAAAGGTCTTCCAATGCAGGTTTACATGACAGAAGATGGTGTGGTGATGAGGCTCAGTAACGGAGAATTATTAGACAAACCTCTTACTCCGGATCAAGCAGCACGTAAAATTTCTCAATTCTGATTTTTCGTTGGCGAAGATGTAAATATTGGCATGAAAAAAATTTCCACATGACCTTCAAATAAATGAAATTTATCAAATATCACGCGCTTGGAAATGATTACCTTGTGCTGAATTCCGAAAATCCGGACTTGCAGAAAACTTCTCTAACAACCATACAGGTTCGTAAAATCTGCCACCGTAATTTTGGACTCGGATCTGATGGCATTTTGGTCGGCAATAAAGACAAATCCGGAAAACACTTCAATCTCCAAATATTTAATCCGGACGGAAGTACTGCAGAGAAAAGCGGCAACGGCCTGAGAATATTCGCGCGCTTTCTCTGGGACAAAAAGCTGGTCAATCAATCTCCATTTCAGATAAAGACATCCGGAGGACTTGTTACCGCAGTTGTAGACAGTCCCGGAACAAATGTTTCTGTGGAGATGGGTACAGTAAGTTTCCAGAGCGCGAAAATTCCAGTTGCTGGAAAAAGCAGGGAAGTGTTGAACGAAACAATTGACATTGATGGTCAGCAGTTATCATTCTGCGCCTCCACAATTGGGAATCCACACTGCGTGGTGCTAAACGGAGTACAAACTGAAACGGAGGTCAGACGCTTAGGACCTTTGATTGAAACTCATCCAAATTTTCCAAATCGAATCAATGTTCAGTTTCTTGAAGTACTCAACCGTGGGACAATCCGGATAAAAATCTGGGAGCGCGGTGCTGGATACACGCTTGCTTCCGGAAGTAGCAGTTGCGCCGCAGCATCAGTGGTACACAAGCTTGGTTTATGTGATAACCAAATTGAGGTACATATGCCCGGAGGGCACCTCGATATCACTGTCAGTGAAGATTACAGCATCACCATGCGCGGTGCGGTCACTCGTGTTGGTGAGATGTCAATTGAATCAGAGTGTTTTGATTTTGAGATGCCAGTGTGACTGAAAATATTTCCGTGTCATATATTGCTTAACTGCTTTCAGAACCCTATCTGGAATGGCCACCGACTCCATGCTTCCACTGATCATTTCTGTGACGTTATCATGCCTTGAGCTTCTTCCGTTTAATCATTTTCTTTTCCCTCAAATCAGAATATTTTTTTCTGGTATCTTACAACTATAATTGCTATTCATGTCAGCAGCATTTCCAACATCCGCTTACTTCGTTAATAACCCATGCTAGAATCCCTGCTTTCCAGAATTGAATCAAAACGTGAAGAACTGATTTCTTTTACTCAGGAATTGGTCCGCATCCCCACAATCAATCCCCCTGGAGAGGATTATTTAGAATGCGCCGAGCTGCTTGGTAATCAGCTGAAAAAAAGGGGGTTTTCACTGCTTTATGAGCGTGCTCATGATGTTCCGGGAGATTCAGACCGTTTTTCGCGTCACAATGTGATCGCGAGACTGGAAGGTAAGCATTCCGGACCATGTGTTCATTTTAACGGACATCTTGATGTTGTAGTTACAGGCAGCGGCTGGACAGTTGATCCATTTGAAGGAGATGTACGTGACGGTAAAATATATGGCCGCGGGACATGCGACATGAAAGGAGGTATTGCCGCGGCGGTAATTGCCATCGAAGCAATTCTTGAGGAAAACATTGAGTTTCCCGGAGCAATCGAAATTTCCGGAACTGTTGACGAAGAAACCGGAGGATATGGCGGAGTGGCATTTTTAGCTGAAAAAGGTTTCTTTTCCAAACCAAGGGTGGACCATGTAATAATTCCGGAACCTTTGAATGTTGACCGTGTTTGTCTTGGACACCGTGGGGCGTGGTGGGCAGAAGTCGAAACATTGGGCCGGATCGCGCATGGTTCAATGCCTTTCCTCGGAGATTCTGCTATTCGCCACATGAGCGCTTTTCTGGAACTGCTGGAGAAAAGATTGTTTCCAAAACTTGACAAAAAACAAACCCGGATGCCTGTTGTTCCTGAAGGGGCCAGGAAATCCACCCTGAACCTACAGGCCATTCATGGAGGTGAAGAAGAAACATTTGACGGTTTCCCCAGTCCATGCGTTGCGGATTCATGCCGACTCACACTAGACCGCAGGTTCCTGATAGAAGAGGACATTGCTGAAGTCAAAGCGGAGGTGATCGGTTTGCTGGATGAGCTTGCTGAATCACGTCCTAATTTCAAATACAACATCAAGGATATTATGGAGTTTTTACCAACCATGACTGACGCAGATACGCCGGTTGTGAAATCAGTCAGCTCAGCCATCCAGAACATCCTTGGCAAAAAGGCGGAACATGTCATTTCTCCGGGGACCTATGACCAGAAGCACATAGCACGTATCGGTCATCTGCATGACTGTATTGCTTACGGCCCAGGGATCCTTGATCTCGCTCACCAACCCGATGAGTACATTGTGATTGATGACATGGTGGCAGCAGCCAAAGTGATGGCCATGTCAACACTTGATTTGCTGGGTGTCAATTCCTGACAGTCTGCAGCCGTCCTCATGTATTGCCACGTAAGTGACTATTGTTTAACTTTCCTGCTTATCATACCGGACTTCAGCTGGGCAGCAATTCTCACCGTCTGTTCTTCCCTGCAAAGCAAAAGCAGGATCAAGTAAATCAGAGCTGAACCTGCCAGTAAACCTGAAAACACTACCCAGTTATAAACAAGAATAGGCCCGCTCTTCCATAATCCATACTGTCCTAAAAACCAGGTAAAAACAGCCATTCCTGCGGAAGCAATCAAATACAGCAGTAATGAATGCTGCGGCCAGTAATTTTTACGTAACTCCGGATGCCTGCGCAAAAACAAAAGCATCAGCACAAACTGAAACCATGTCCCTGCGGCTAGTCCCAGGGCCAGTCCGAAAATTTCCAGGCTTTGACTCCACCACCAGCCTAAAAGCCCTGTTACCACAATACTGACAAAAGAAATTTTAACCGGTGTGCTGGTGTCCTTGAGCGAAAAAAACACAGAAGTCTGCAATCTTACCAAAGCAACCGCGGGAATGCTCAAGGCAAATGCCTGAAGTGTGAGCGCGGTATTCTGAACATCGTTCCATGCGTATTCTCCATGAAAATAGAGCATTGAGACAATCGGCTGCGAGGCAAAGACAAGTCCCACACTGGCAGGGATTACCACAAGCAAAGTTGTTGACATGGTAAAGCGCAGTGTGCCGCGAATTTTCTGCCAGTTTTCCTCGGCAGTGTGCTTGCTTAATTCCGGAAAACCGGCAGTTGTGATGGCAAAGGCAAATACTCCCAGCGTCAATTCAGAAAGTCGGCTGGCGTTGTAATAATGCGTGACTTGTCCTGAAGGCATGAAACTGGCGAGGTTGCGCAGCACGATGATATTGATTTGATAAACAGCCACGCCAACAAGCGATGGTCCAAGCAGTCTCAGCAGCCTCTGTATATTCCGGTCATTAAAAAAGTTTTTAGGGACAAAGGATTGACCAACTTTTCTCAGAGACGGAATTTGAATTAATATCTGAGCCAATCCTCCAAGAAGCACACCGATTCCAATCCCAACGATCGGTTCTTTCAGCAATGGAGAAATAACAAAAGCAGCACCTATGATGCCCACATTCAAAATAATCGGAGCGGCTGCAGGTGCTGCAAACCTACCCTCCGCGTTTAGCACTCCCATTGCCCAGGCAACCAGTGAAACAAAAATCAAGTAGGGGAACATGATTCTTGTCAGCAGTACAGTCAGCTCAAATTTTTCCGGATTTGAAGCAAAACCTGCCGCAAAAAGGTATACAAGCTGAGGACTGAAAATTATTCCCAGTCCGGTCAGAAAAGCTGTCACCCCCAGCACCAGCCCCAACGTTTTTGCAGCAAATTGCTTTGCGGCCTGAGTATCATTTTTTTCACGTATTTCAGTGTATAGCGGTAGGAAAGCAAGTGTCATCGACCCTTCGGCTGTCAAGCGTCGCAGGACGTTTGGAATGGTGAATGCCTGCACAAATGCATCCGTAATCCATCCAGCGCCAAAGATATGAGCAATCACCAAATCACGCGCTGCTCCCAGGAAACGGGACAGTACGGTAAAGAATGTTACCGTTCCGGCATGTTTCAGGATGCGTCTGGATTCTTCTGGATTATTTTTCAAGGGAATGAATGTTAATTAATGCCGCGTTCAGTTCAAAATAATATGATTTATCCCTCACCGCCGATTGGGCGGAGTCGAAGCGGTATAACGTATGAAAGTTCCCTTCGACTCCGCTCAGGGAACAGATTATAGTAATAGTATGAGATGGACTTTAAAATAGTTCAATGATGACAGATTGGGCTCCGAAAAAGACCATTAAATTCTTCTGTTCAGCTGCAAAAAATTGCAGACTCGCCCAACTCCGCTTCAATTTCCAGCAAGCGGTTATATTTTGCAATACGTTCGCTGCGTGAGGCGGAGCCTGTTTTGATTTGTCCCCCGTCCATGGCAACCGCAAAGTCAGCCAAAAATGTATCTTCTGTTTCGCCGCTTCTATGTGAGATTATATAATTCCAGCCTGCTTTCCGGCAAAGCTGTATGGTGGCAATTGTTTCTGTTACTGTTCCGATCTGATTGAGCTTGATCAGCACCGCGTTGGCTGCTTTATTGCTGATACCCTCCCTGACAAAATCTGTATTCGTAACAAACAAGTCATCACCGACAATTTGAACTTTGTCACCAAGTTCTCCGGTAATGGCAGAAAAACCATCCCAGTCGTGTTCATCCATAGGATCCTCAATCGATACAATGGGATATTTATCAACCATACTTCCGTAGAATCCAAGCATTTCTTCCGAGGTTCTAGTTCCCTGTCCGGACTTTTCAAAAACATAGGAGCAGCCATTGCAAAAAGAAGAGGCAGCAGCGTCAAGTGCCAGTGAAATATCTTTTCCCGGTTCATAGCCTGCAGCCTGTATTGCTTCAATAATCACCTCGCAAGCCTCTTCGTTGCTTTTGAGATTGGGAGCAAAACCTCCTTCGTCGCCCACGCTGGTGGCATAACCTTTTGTCTGTAAAATCTTCTTCAGCACGTGAAATGTTTCCGCTCCATAACGCAGGGCTTCACGGAAAGTAGGTGCGCCGGAAGGCATAACCATGAATTCCTGCAAATCAACACTATTGTCCGCATGTTCACCACCGTTGATAATATTCATCATCGGAATCGGCAGACGAAAACCGTCAGCACCGCCCAGATATGTGTACAGTGGGACATGCTGTGATTTCGCAGCGGTTACTGCTACAGCCATGGAAACACTGAGAATAGCATTCGCCCCAAGGTTGCTTTTGGTAGAAGTACCATCCAGCTCGAGCATTTTTCTGTCAATATCATCCTGCCTGTCTGGAGTCATTCCCAGTAGTTCCGGAGCAATTTGCTGATTCACGTTTTCTACTGCTTTGAGCACTCCCTTGCCGCAATAACGATCCCGATCTCCGTCACGGAGTTCAAGCGCTTCGTTTTCTCCGGTGGATGCTCCGGAAGGAACTGAAGCAGTTCCGGAAATTCCGTTTTCCAGCGTGACCTTTGTACGGATAGTCGGGTTTCCCCGGGAATCCAGGATTTCCATTGCTACAATAGAAATGATGCTGTCTTTCATAAATGAATTTAATAATTAAATATTTTCTGTCTGTAAATCCTTGGGATGAATATAAATAACATTCATCTTTTGCTGCTTCAATCTAAAACAGGGATTCCCTTTTATCTCTTACCTAAATCCTGCAAAGAGAAGACAATCAAACATGAAAATGGTAACAGAGTCAAGTAGTTAACTACACAATCAACCTTGACCAGTCACCATTTCCATGAAGAGCAATCATAGTACAAGATCATCCAGAAGTTGATTAAAAAACATAAAGATCGTTCAAGGCGGACGAGACCTGACGGCACAGGCATGTTTGATACCAGTACTTAAATTTATAAACAAACACGGTTTTGCCTCAAAGATAGAACAGACCCTGGATCATCAGCGTGGAGCCACTGGAGTTTAGGACACGGTGGACATGATTCTATTGCCTCTGGTGGGTATTATTGCGGGGGCACGTTCGATGGCTGGGGTGGTGACGGTTTGGAGCGACAGTGTTTTGTGCCGAGCAGCAGGTTGGCACAGGATACCGGATGAAACCACCTTTGGGAGAATATTGCGTACTTTCAGCAGGAAAAACATCAATCAGATGGAAACCCTCAATCACAGAATTCGGGCAAATATCCGGCGCAGTGCGCTTAGGCAGGGCAGCAGCATGGTTGGGGTTTTGCCTCGTATTGTGATTGATGTGGATTCCACAGTAAAAACAGTCTATGGCAATCAGCAAGGAACCTCTGTGGGATATAATCCTCATAGACATGGTGCTGCTTCATATCATCCTATTTTAGCATTTTGCGCCGAGACAAAGGAAATTCTTCAAGGCTGTCTTCGAAGCGGAAACGTCCATACCTCCAATGCAGTAGTTGAATTTATGCGTCAACTTCTGGCCCATCTTCCCAAACGGACCCGTATTTTGTTTCATGGTGATAGCGGCTTTTTTGTAGGGAAATTACTGGATTTTCTCGAAGAGAGAGGTCAGGACTATCTGATCAAGGCCAAATTCAAAGGCCTGAAATGCTTGCTGGAGACAAAGCAGTGGACAAAAGTAAAAGGCCAGCATGGCTGGGAGGGCACTGAGTTTACACACCAATGCGGCACATGGAGCAGATCCGGAAAGTTTGTAGCCGTGCGCCGGGAAAAAGAAATCGATGCCATAGATGCAAAGACTCTCTTTGAGATGAAGGAGTACGATTATTTTTGTTATGTGCTCACTGGAGAACTTGCTCCCTGGCAAGCACACAAACAGTATGGCCAGAGAGCTACATCAGAAACATGGATTGAAGAGGCAAAAAACCAAACCGCACTGGCTCATATTAAAACTGCTGATTTCTGGGCTGACAGCGCCTTATTTCAGGCAGCTATACTTGCATACAATACTCTGTGCTGGATGGCGCTTTGCAGTGCAAATAAAATACTGCAACGCCGGGAGGCGGCTACTATGAGAACCTTTCTGATCCGTATGGCAGGAAAATGGACAACCAACTCTCGTCAATAAAAATTGAGAGTTCCCGAAAAAATGCTCTACAATGCCCAGTGGCAGGCTTGGGTTGCTGTGGCAGAGACATAGCTTTATTTAAGGACAGATAAATCATACATTTAAAAGATGTGATCTCAAAACAAAGGGAGAGCTGTGTCCTGAATTTAGATCAAAACATAATTTAAGGACATCAACAGTGCTCTTCCAAAATTGTTTGAGTGAAAATGTGATCAAATGGTGACTTTCAAAACTTGTTTATAAAATCACTGTCAAAAAGTTAACAAAAATTTCTCTCTATATGTGTAATTGCAGGATTTAGGATATATATTAAATCCGAAATTAAGGCTATTTATACCTTGAAGCCGTTTAATCTCAAGTTTTATGAAGCTACAAAAAGCAAAACTATAGAGCCAGAACCACAAGTGTCTTGCCAAGTTTATGTGGAGGGGATTAGTATATATTCGGATATTTTTTCATGGAACAATTGATTAAACACCAGAAAAAATTTTGATGGCAACACTTTATTCGGGAGGTTTGGTTTTCGATGGATGCGGGAATACGCTGGAAAATCATGGTGTTCTGGTTGACGGCCAGAAAATATCCAGGGTTGCTCCGCTTGGAGAATTTGAAGGATACAGCGGAGAGAAAGTAGATACATCCTCTGGAACATTGCTGCCAGGACTGATCGACTGCCATGTGCACCTTGTCTATAGCGGAGAAGCTGATCCGAAGTCACATTTGCTGAAACTGGGCCCTGGTCAAATTGTAATCAATGCGCTGGAAAATGCACAAAAAACTTTACGCAGCGGCATCACATCAATCAGAGATTTAGGTGGCAGGGACTTTCTTGAGTTTGCTGTGCGGGATGCCTGCAATTCAGGACGACAAACAGGACCAACAATTAAGGCAGCCGGCCGGATGATCTGCATGACGGGAGGTCATGGCAACGCGTTTGGGCGTGTCGCTGATGGTCCGGATGAAGTTCTGAAAGCAGTAAGGGAACAAATTCATGCGGGTTCAGATGTAATAAAACTTATGGCCACCGGAGGAGTGATGACGCCCGGTGTTAATCCGGAAGACGCACATTATTCTGAGGAGGAAATGAGGGTTGGGGTTAATGAAGGACATCGCTTTAACCGTAAATGCGCAAGCCACGCCCAGGGATCGGCAGGAATTTTAAATGCCGTTAAAGCAGGTATGGATTCTATCGAACACGGAATTTTCATGACACAGGAATGTCTTGATGCCATGCTGAAAGAACAGACATATCTTGTACCGACACTGGCGGCTGTTAACAACATATTTCTCAATCGAGACAACGGCATTCCGGATTTCATTGTAGAGAAAACAATACGTGTCCGGGAACGCCACCATCAGTCGATAAAAATGTTTTATCAGTCCGGAGGTAAAATGGCGATGGGTACTGACGCTGGAACTCCTTTCAACGTGCATGGTGACAACTGTAAAGAACTTGAATACATGGTTGATCTTGGCGTGACCAATGTGAATGCCTTGCAGATTTCAACTTCTAATGCCGCAGATTTGATGGATCTGCAGGATCGGGGGATGATTCGTGAGGGTTATTATGCGGATTTATTGATTGTCTCCGGAAATCCTGTTGAAGATATTTCCAAAGTTGCTGACCGCAACAATCATCTTATTGTGGTCAAAAACGGTGCCCAGATCACAATATAATTGACATCAAACAGGAGAACAATGTCAGTAATCAAAGAGATTAATAAATATCACGATGAAATGACAGCCTGGCGTCGGGATATTCACATGCATCCTGAATTAGCGTATGAGGAAACACGCACCTCAGATTTTGTTGCAGAAAAACTGAAAGAATTTGGGATGGAGGTTCATCAGGGCTTGGCGAAAACAGGTGTTGTTGGAACAATCAGAAATGGTGATGGACCATCGATTGGTCTGCGAGCGGATTTGGACGCTTTGCCGCTGGAGGAAAAAAACACCTTTGAACATGCTTCTGTTAATCTAGGGAAAATGCACGCCTGCGGACATGACGGACACATAACGATGCTGCTTGGAGCTGCTAAGTATCTGGCAGCAAGTAAAAAGTTTCGGGGCACAGTTAATGTGATTTTCCAACCTGCTGAAGAAGGCGGTGCCGGAGGAGAATTGATGGTGCAGGAAGGATTATTCGAAAAATTTCCTGTTGATTCAGTTTATGGGATGCACAACTGGACAGGATTGGAAGCAGGATATTTTGGAATAGGAGCAGGACCGATCATGGCCGCGGCCGATACTTTTGATTTGATAATACAAGGTCAGGGTGGTCATGCTGCAATGCCGTACCAGTGTGTTGACCCCATCATTGCCGCATCACAGGTAGTTAATGCTCTGCAGACTATCCCAAGCCGGAATACTCATCCTGTGGATTCAGTAATAATCAGCGTGACCCAGATTCACGCTGGAGACGCATACAATATAATTCCTGATACTGTCAGGATGCATGGATCGGTGCGCACTTTTCTTCCGGAAACACGAAATGAAATTCCATCCAGAATCTTAAAAGTGTCCGAAGGAGTCTGTGCCGCGCTGGGAGCGTCTTGTGAGCTTAATTTTATTAATGGTTATCCGGCTACAGTTAATTCTGTTCCGGAAACAGATATTTCAGCAAAAGCAGCAATTGATCTGGTAGGCGAAGACAAAGTTGTGCGAAATCCTACACCAAGCATGGCATCGGAGGATTTTTCATATATGCTTGAGGCTCGTCCGGGATGTTATGTATGGTTAGGAATTGGTCCCGGAGAAGGCGAACATGGTTGTACACTGCATAGTCCTCACTATGATTTTAACGACGAAGTTCTTCCAACAGGAGCAGCGTATTGGGCAACACTTGTGGAGAACGAACTCGCAACAGGATAAGTCACTTTAACACTGAAACAATTATGGAAATCAAGGGTATCATAAAAAAAATATCAGAAACTGTTCAAATTTCAGAGCGTTTCCGCAAGCGTGAATTTGTGGTGGAATACGCAAATAATCCGGACTACCCTCAGCCCCTGCAATTTGAGATGGTGCAGGACCGCTGCGTACTGCTGGACTCATTCCAGGAAGGGCAGGAAGTAGAAGTTCATTTTGATTTAAGAGGACGTGAATGGACCAGTCCTCAGGGGCAGGTGAGATATTTTAATACCCTCCAGGCATGGAAGCTGGTTGCTGAACAGGACGCTGCAAAGCCTCCCCCTCCAGATAACCAAAGCAGTAAAACATCTGCGCCTGTTCCGGAGGAAAAACCGGGCTGGCTGGTAAGTGATGCTGCAGATGATCTACCATTTTAGTCAGTTTTATAGTCTTTTTTCTCCTCAAATCAACAGAAATCAATCCTTAAAATGCTGGTAATTTTACATCCAAATACAGATGAATCGTCAGAAGAATATAAACTCACCTGGAAGCATCTTCAGGGCTTACCAGATGTTCGCCTGCAAAAACATCATGTTCAAGGCAGGGGACAGCGCCTGACTGAAATTTATCTAATCGGCAATACAACAAAAATAGACCGTGAAGAAATTGAGTCTCTGCCTTCAGTGGAACGAGTGATACGAATTTCACATGACTTCAGAATTCTGGGTCGACACTCAACAGAAACCAACTCCATTGATTTTGAATACAACGGCATACATTTTAATCAGGAAAACTTTAAAATCTTTGCTGGCTTGTGTGCTGTGGACAACAAAAAAAATGTTGAACGAATGATGCAGGCGTTGCAGGAAAATGGACAGGAATGTACACGGATGGGAGCTTATAAACCTCGTACAAATCCATATTCGTTCCAGGGACATGGAATGGAATGCCTTACGTATGTTTTTGAACTGGCAGGGAAATATGGAATAAAAGTTGTGGCAATGGAAGTAACCCATGAGATGCACATTGAGGAAATCAATCAATGCCTGGAGAAACTAGGGAATCCAACCGGTGTTATGCTGCAAATCGGCACACGTAACACACAGAATTTTGAACTGCTGAAAGCAGTCGGCAGGCAGCATACATATCCGATATTACTCAAGCGTGGATTTGGAATTTCATTGAATGAATCACTGAACGCTGCAGAGTACCTTGCAAGTGAAGGAAACAATCAGGTTATTTTTTGCCTGAGGGGAATGAAAACATCATTCAATGCTCCTCATCGTAATATGGTTGATTTCGCGCATTTGCCTATTGTAAAGCGTCTGACCCGCATGCCTGTCTGTATTGACCCCTCTCACTCAGTGGGCACAAGAGAGAAGTCTCCGGATGGTATAATGGATATTCTTCATTCCACTTCCCAGGGGATCATTGCAGGAGCCAATATGGTGCTGGTGGATTTCCATCCGTCTCCAACAGAGGCATTGGTAGATGGACCGCAAGCGCTCACACTGAATGAGCTGCCAAGATTTATTGAGGATACCAGTATTTCCAGGCAAGCTTATGAAAAACGAGTTGCTCTATGGCAGGAAAAATGATTTCTTCCACAGCAGAGTAATTGTTTGCTCTGCGGCATATCCCCAAATTGTGTTGGCTGGTTCAGTATGTCCAATACATTGGATTCATATTCAAGCCGTAATGAAAATTTGACCACATTTTACTTTGCCAGATATTCACGCGCCATGCGGGAGCCTTCCTCAATATTTACTTTCAGCAGGAAAAATCCACCCAAAATGAAAAGAGCAAGAATAGAGAGAATTCCATAGCGGATATTTCCGGTCAGCAAAGTAATAGTACCCATCATTGCAGGACCGATTACCGCGGCCATTTTCCCCAGCATATTATAAAAACCGAAAAACTCTGCTGCTTTTTCTTCCGGAATAATACGGGTGTAGAGGCTGCGGCTGAGCGCCTGAATACCTCCCTGAAACAGCCCCACTAATGCAGCAAGCGTGTATAAATGCCACATCTCCCTCATAAAATAAGCCAGGAAGGTGATGATTCCGTAACCGATGATGCCAACCAGTACAGATTGTTTTACTCCGATTTTTTTTGCCAGCAGGCTGAATAAAAGTGCGCATGGAAAAGAAATGAACTGCACCATCAGCAGCGCGGTAATTAACGCGCTGTCAGGGAACTTTAAAGTAACTCCATAATCAACTGCCATTCTGACAATTGTATCCACGCCATCCATGTAAAACCAGTAGGCAAGCAGAAACATGCCAACCACTTTCAAATGTCTAATTTCTTTTAGTGTATTTGTTAACTGCTTCCAGCCTAAACCGACTGCGGAAACAATCCCGACACTTTCATGAATCTCTGGTTCTTTTACCCAAATTGCAACAGGTATGGAAAATACTGCCCACCATACTGCAACTGTAACAAATGAAAGGCGGATTGCTGTTGCACCGTCCGGAATTCCGAAGAGGTCAGGTTTGAGATACATCACAACATTAAGCAGGAAAAGGATACCGCCGCCGAAATAGCCCATGGCAAAACCAAGCGATGAGACATAATCCACTTTTTTTTCTGAAGCTACTCCAGGCAGTAGAGAATCATAGAAAATATTACTGCCTGAAAAACCTAAGGCTGCAAGCACGTAAAAAAATACTGCCATCTGCCAGTAACCCTGTTCCACAATCCAAAGACCTCCTGTCATAACAATTCCCAGAAAAGCAAAAATAAAAAGAAACTTTTTCTTTGCCGAACCCTGATCGGCAATTGCACCCAGAAAGGGAGCAAGCATTGCCACAATTATGGATGCAATTGAGTTTGCCATACCGAGATAAAACGTGCTTTGTGTGGGAAGGTCAGGATTAGCCCAATATGCTTTAAAGAACAGCGGGAAAAATCCTGCCATTACAGTGGTTGCAAAAGCTGAGTTTGCCCAGTCGTACATGGCCCAGCTCCAAACTGATTTGCTTTCTTGCGTCATTTTTCTGTTTGAAAGTATGAGTTAATTAGTTGACTTCCGAAGGGTCCGGCGCATTCTGGTTTTCTTTTACTCTTTGCTGAATCAGATTTGAAATTTCCAGAGCTTCGTCGTTAGTCATTTCTATGGCAGTAACCTGATGCATCCTGCCATCAACTGATTTCAGAGCCAGTAAAATTCCGGTGGGACATGTGCCGACCTCCAACTCCATTTTAGCCATGATATTGCTCCATTAGTTTCTTGAATTTATAAGGAAAAATGCTTTGTGAATTTTGAGGATATTTTCATTCATGTACAAGCTGAAATGAAAGCTGTTCTCAATTCTTTGAGTAATTTGATTGATTCTGTTAAGGTTGTATTCACATTTTGCCTCACCTTTCAAGCAGCAACTGCTATTAAATGGAAAACGTCTTTTATCTGGTTTCTGCCCATTCGACCTGCATTGAAGGCCTCTGCCTGTCCAAAAAAAACCATGATCTTCTCATAACCGGAGACACTATAGGTTTTTCTGAGTCTGAAAGTTCGGACTCAGGGGAAACATCTGTCCCGGAAACTGATCAATGGACTGTAAAGATTAGGGAATTTCTGGATCAGCAGCAATGGCGTGATCATGCCATCTCTTTTCTGCTGCCTGCGGAAGATGTATCATTTCGCAAAATTACTTTCCCCTTTCAGGAACGAAAAAAAGTTGAACAGGCCCTGCCTTATGAGCTGGAAGAAGAATTGATGAGCGACTTGTCTGAAAATGCTTACAGCACGCAGGTTTACACCATGTCCGAACAAAATTCTGAGGCACTGGTATTACTGATGGGGAAACAGCGATTGAAGCAGTTACAGAAGCTTTGTCTGGAGCGTGATTTGTTAATTCGGAATGTGGATTGTTCCGCGCATGCCCTTTACCGCTCAATGCTGAACGGTGAAACTCGGTTTCCTGAAACAGGCGACGTGTTTCAAATATACCTTGGTGGCGATGAAGCTTTCATGAACACAATACGTGACGGCCGCCTGGATGAGATTAAAATTTTCCCCAACAGGATTCCGTTAATTCTTCAGAAACACCTTGCTTCAGTGGGTAATTCACTGCCCGCATTTTTGCAAAATTTTGTAAAGCATGCTGACAACGTTGATCTTGCTGATGAGGACAATGAAAAAATTGAGTCTTTTACTCAACTGAAACAGGAACTGCACCGTCTTTGTTCGCAGCTGACACTTCATTTACGAATTAAGAATTATATCTACGAGAGTCAGATTGAAATCCATGGAATTTTGGGGCCGATGATCAAATGGGACGGTGTGGTTTTCAAAGTGCGCTCTTTCCCGCTGCCTGAATCTGATGCCTTTGCTGAAAGATCAGGAAACAATGAATTAGTTTCAGACCGCTCATCACATGCTGTTAAATTATATCCGCAAACGGGAGGGAAAACTCCGGACACCCTTGAAGAGTTGATGAAAGAAGCAAAACAGCGTGAGGAATCAGAAGGGGAACCATCTAAAGATGAAGAATCAGCAGAAAACAAATCATCAGAAAAAATACGCAAAGATCAGCAGTCATCAAGTCAACTGACTTCGGTAAATCCTCAATCATCACTGCTCACATTGCTTGAGAGAGAGCATTGGGGTGTATTGGGTGAATTGAGGGATCAGGCAGAACTGTTTGTTGAATCTCACCAGCTGAGTCTTTATCACGAAAGTACTCCGTGGCGACGTTTTTTACAAAGGAATCGCGGAGCTGTCGCCGTCGCCGTTGGTTTGATGATTATCATCTTTACAGGTATTTTCTGGCAAACAAAAACAAAACTGGACCTGCTTCGACAGGAAATTGCAAAGAGCGACCGTTTGATTCAAACCGAGCTGCGGCGTGCTGTACCAAAAACTTCTGCTTCTGGGCTAAACTCAATGCTATTGGAACTGAAAGAAAAAATTGAGCAGCGAAAAAAATATATTGGCATCAGCAAGGATTTTGAGAGACGGGAGTATAATAATTTAAACTTCCTGAAAAGCATATCTTCTTTACTTAGTGAAGATGCTCCATTTCAGGTGGATAGTATGGAATATGCCCCGGAGCGATTTTCACTCAGCGGAACAATCGACAGTTACGATCGACTCCAATTACTGAAGAAAAATTTACAATCAATTGAAGAATTTAAAAACAAGGAAATTGTAGAAAGCAATCGTAAAAGTCCGGATGGGATCGTTTACAGGATTTCAATTGACCTGAAATAAGCAGCAACTTTTTTCATTCAGATTATTCCTGACTCCTTATAAAATGATGAATTGTTATCTTTGCTTTTCTGAAGAAGCAGGGATAGTTTAGCCATCATTTTGCAATATCTTCACCTTCCAAAATCACTTCTCCAGAAAATTAACCTCAAATTAGGCTTGTGAAAATGATCGTTTTTTGAGATGCTGAATAGGCAAAAATTAATGCCAAGACAAATCTTTAATAGCCTGCCATGTCACTATCGATACAACCGTTAATTGATCTAGCCGATACAGACCGTGATTTACAAACATTCATCTTTTCCAGGTCACAATTAGAAAAGCAAATTGATACCGCAAGTTCTGTAGTAAACCTTCACAAAAAAACATTTGACGAAAAATACAATGAGCGCAACGCTTTAGCAAATGAATGTGAGGAGTTGAAAAAAAATATAATAATAAAGGAAGAACTTATTTCACGGCTGAATGAACAGGTGCCTAAAATTCGAAACGAAAAAGAATTTGCTGCCAGTAAAAGCCAGCTAGAGGAAGCCCGCAAGGATTTGGGCGTGATGGAAGAAAAACTTCTAGAACTGGATATAAATTCGGAAGACCTGGAAAAAGAGATTGAAAAAATAAACGTCAAACTTGATGAATCTAATACTGAATTTCAGCAGGAGACTTCCGGATTGCTGAAAAAACAGGAAAAAGCAGAAAAACAAATTGCCAAGCTGGAGCCTCGCAGAACACGCTTGCTGAAAAAAATCCCAAAAAATATACAGCGTTTTTATGAACGTTGTCAGCAAAGTGGGATTTCAACTCCTATCTGCGCAATCATAGATAAAAGCTGCAGTGGCTGTTACATGGTTTTATTGCCACAGTTGATCAATGAATTGATGTCAAACCCCAATTCCCATAAAAATTGCCCTAATTGCTCACGCATTTTATATTTTCCGGCAGAAGAGGAAGTTGTTGAATCTTAAGCCTGATTTATAACAGTGCGCATGTTTGTGTTTTATGTTGATCATTTGCTGGCTCAACAATATGCAAACATTACCAGGAGTGTATTGCTGCTAATTATTACATTAGCATTTTTGTCCGGCTGCAATTCTTCCAGATCATCCCGCTTTTTATATCCCTCTGAAAAAGAACTGGAAGTGCGCTACCTTTGCCGCTTACCTTATCTTGACGAAACCGCTCCTCATCAGCCCTGGGCTGAATCAACCCCGGTCTTGCTGATAGTTGGTCAGGACAAAGTCATTGTCTATTTTAGTAACTACCGCTCCTTTGCGCTCTATAAAAATACAAATGTCAGTCTTCCTCCCGGTAAATACCGCTGCACTCTTTGAAATAAATTGTCGGACTTCTGTTAATTTTAAGAGGATGCTTCCCTTTTAAGCACGGAGGCAAATACATCGCGATCGATATTTCCTCCGGATGCAATGACGGCCACTTTTAGGCCTTTTATTTTAGTCGATTCCTGAACCGCCGCCGCGTATGCTGCAGCCCCTGAACCTTCACAAACATTGTGAGTACATTCATACAATGTTTGTATGGCATCTGCAATTTCGTTATCAGTGACCTCAACAATCCGCTCAACACCGTTCCATATCTGTTCAAGCGCGGCCTGTTCGGGAACCCGGCAAGCCAGGCCGTCAGCAATTTTAGTACTTACCGGTAATTCAACAGCACGTCTGCTGCTGAAAGATTCCAAGTACGCTCGGGCATGTGCAGAAACAACTCCAACTATTTGAGTCTTTAATTTTAAAGCGTTCCTTACGGCAAGCATTCCGCAAATACCTGAACCCAAACCAATTGGTACATAAGCAACATCAAGATCTTTTACTGCAGTAAGCAATTCCAGACTATATGTTGCGACTCCTGTTACTAACAGTGGATCAAAAGAAGGTATCATTTTCAGCGATTTTTCACTGGCCAGATTTATTGCGAATTCACGTGCAGTCTGAAAATCATCACCATGCTCAATCAGTTTTGCACCCTGTGCCCGCATGGCTTCATTTTTTTCAAGGCTGTTGCCATGTGGGACCACGATGGTTGTGGGAATCCCGTATCTACTCGCGGCAACAGTAATAGATTGTCCATGATTCCCTTTGGTTGCGCTGATAACACCCTTTGGATTTTCAGAAGACTGCGCTAGATGAGAGAAATAAACCAGACCGCCACGAATTTTGAAAGCGCCAATCGGAGTATGGTTTTCATGCTTGACCCAGACTTCTGTGCCTAAACGTTTACAAAGCAGCGGCCAGCAATATTGAGGAGTTGGCTGCATTTCCTCGTAAACAACACGCGAGGCAGCTTCTATTTTTTCAAGTGATATTCCCTGCATACTTTTGATTCTTCTTACTGTGCTGAAGCGCCGATCAATTCAGTCATTACTTTGTTTATCAAGCGGAGTCCGGACTTGTCCTTTAGAGTAAGAATAGATTCCGGATGAAATTGTACAGCAGCAACCGGCAGGGTTTTGTGTTGGATAGCCATTATGACCCCATCATCAGTTTTAGCTGTGATTTCCAGACAATCCGGAAGTGATTCAGTTTCAACATAAAGACTGTGATAGCGGCCCGCGCTGAAAGGATTCGGCAGTCCGGAAAAGAAAGATTCTTCATTGTGTATTATTTCGGATGGCTTACCATGAACCGGATGCACAAGTGTAAGCAACTTACCGCCAAAATGTTCCGCTATTCCCTGATGTCCCAGGCAAACTCCGAAAATTGGGATTTGTCGTTTAAGTGCTTCGCCTACAAGCTGTGGTACATTTTGTTCACTTGGATATCCCGGGCCCGGAGAAATAAAGAGCAAATCCGGAGCAATTTCATCCAGCATTTTGTAGGGAAATCCTGAGCGCAGTGTGACTACTTTTGCTCCTGTTTGACGCACATAACTGGCGAGAGTGTGCACAAAGCTGTCGTGATTATCCACAAACAATACGGTTTTTTCATCACCGGATTTAGGTAAATCATATTCTTCATCAGCAGGCGGTTTACTGCCGAGTGTCGCGGCCAAAAACGCGGAGGCTTTTATTTGTGTTTCCTTTTCCTCTGTTGGCGGATATGAGTCATAAAGCAGTGTTGCTCCCGCGCGAACTGTGGCAAATCCGTTTTTAAGATGAACTGTACGTAATGTCATTCCGGTACTGACAAAACCGTTAAACCATAAAAAACCTATACATCCGCTGTACCATCCGCGCGGTGAATTCTCCATGTTTTCAATTGTCTGCATGGCCGCAGGTTTTGGAGAGCCTGTAACGGTACAGGCCCACATGTGAGTCAGTATCGCATCAACTGCGTCTCTGTCGTCATTTAAAATGCCCTCCAGGTGATCTACTGTATGAATAAGTCTTGAATAGCGCTCCAGCAAACGACGTCCAATTAATTGCACACTGCCCGGCAGGCAAATTCTGGCCATATCATTACGATCCACATCTGTACACATTGTGAGTTCTGATTCCTCTTTTTCTGAAGAAATAAGAGTTTTAATGAGTTCTGCTGTTTCCATCGGGTCTTTACCTACCGGAACAGTTCCGGAAATTGGACTGGTTTCAAAACGATCTTCCTTGACTCTCACATACATCTCCGGAGAAGCCCCAACCAGCTGCTCATTACCCATGTTGATCAGGAAACTGTATGGACTGGGATTTTGTTCACAAATTCGTTGAAATAATTTTGAGGGCTGTTCATCAAAACCTGTGGAAAATGATTGAGACAGTACCACTTCGAAAAAATCGCCGCGTCGGCATCCTTCCTGGATTTTTGCAACTTTCTTTTCAAATTCACCGCTTTTGTGATCGCAGTGAATTTTTCCATCAGCCTTACCTGCGGCAACAGGGAATTCTGTACCGGTGTTCCACCAGCTTTCCGTCATGCCTTCCGGAGTTTGAATATGATATTCTAATTTGTATGCTTCTTCCTTTTGTCGATCAACAACTACCATTTCCACAGGCAGAAACAGATGACAGTCTGTTTGATCAGCATCACGTTTGTGTTTAGCCTGAATAGTTTCAAATTGAAATACCAGGTCGTACCCGAATGCTCCGTACAAACCCAGATAGGGATCATCACTGCGGAAAAGTTCAAATATTGATCGAATCACAGAAAACACACTCGGCTGGCGGCTTCTTTCTTCTTCCAGAAAGAATTCAGGCATTTGTTTAACTGTTCCGGAAACCTTTTCCACAGAAAGATTTGAATCAGATTCTGAAGAAAATGATTCAAGATGGGGATGATTATTTAAAACAGGCTCAATCAGTTTAAGGAGTCGTGTTCCATTTGGATTGAGAGCATTGATTTCAAACTCACGCTTTGTTGCTATCAGTTCCAACGCCGGATGAACAAATCCCAAATCCCAGCGGGAATAGCGGTCAGGAACTTCATAATTACTGACAAAAAGCGCACCTTTATGGGTGTCGATGTATTGAAATATTTTGTTGAGTGCATGGTCTGCATCCAACGGAGTAATGGCCTTTTCGACCTTAACACCACCCTGCGTTGTGAAAGTTGAATTGTTCATGCTTTAAAGTAAGTTTTTTATGCAGGAAAAATCAGTTTTCCGAATGTTGCTAATAAATTTTTCTACTAACCGCATATCTTTAATTCCCGGATCGCTTTCTACTCCGCTGCAAACATCCACCCCCCATGGTTTCACATTTTCTGCCGCCTCCGCAACATTTTCCGCGGTTAGACCTCCCGCGAGAATCAGACGGCCAAGCCCTGCAGCCTGACCTGCAATTTCCAGGTCAATTTTTCGACCGGAACCTCCATAGTGATGTTTACTGAATGCGTCGAGTAAAAACGTGTCTTGTCCATACTGTAGAATCTGCTCCACATTAAAATCCGCGGACACACGAAATGCTTTAAACCATGGGACTTCCAATTCATTACATTGATTTACAGACTCATCCCCATGTAATTGCGCCAAATCCATTCCTGTTTCACGCATCAAATTGTTGACTGCTTCTGGCGATTTGTTTACAAACACACCAACTGTTGTAACAGAGTCCGGAAGTGCATTAACAATTTCCCTGACTTTTTCCGGATTAATGAAACGTGATGAACCTGACCAGCAATTGAGTCCGATCAAATCTGCTCCCAGTTCTGCACAGGACAAAGCTTGCTCTGGATTTGTCAGACCACAAATTTTAATTTTAATTTTGGTTGTACCGCTTGTTTTCATCAGCTTCTGGATTGGATTTTTTGCATTGAAACGCTATAATGCACAGTTATTCTAAGATACGAAGACTCACAAAATAAGCAACAAAAAAACCAGAAAACAGGATGACTGTTCAAAATTCAGTTTATTATTGGACTTGGGAAGAAGCTTTTCCTTCTACTCATGAAAACATAATACAACTGTTTATTGTAATTATTCAGAATTACCAGTGAAATGATTCTATCAAAATTACAATATAGAAGCATATCAGCATTGCTGCTGAGTTCATTTTTCTTTTTATTGTCAGGTTCAGCTGCGGCACAGTGCTGGACCAGGGGTCTTAGTGAAGAAGAGCAGTTGACTATAACACGAGAGACATTTGAAACAGAATTGTTTGCAGAATCAATTGAGGCGGCAAAGTGTTATCTCGAAGATTTTCCAGTTGGTTCAGCTAGGGAAGAAATGTTGTTTCTGCAGGCAGAATCAATGCGCAGGAGCGGCAAATTAATTAATGCAGTTAAGGTTTATGATGAATTTTTAGATAGTTATCCAAAAAGCAAGAAATATCTTGAAACAGTCATGTTTCAGAAAGGAATTTCACAGGCACGAAGTAAGGAATTTGCTGCATCAGTAAATTCATTAAAAATGTTTCTGCTTAAATTCCTCAAATCCAACCACAGAGATAAAGCTCAGTATTGGCTGGGTTACTCAACTTCATTTCAAGCGGAAATGTTGCGTAAAGAAAGCAGGAAGAAGTCTTTGCCTGAATATCGTGCTTCCACACAGCATTTCCTTAAATCAAATCCGAAGTCATTAAATAAGAAGCAGCGAATGGAGCGTTTGTATTTAATGGGTCGGGCATGGTGGTTCCTTGATGAGTTAACCAAAGCTGGAGATGCATGGGATGAATACCTTCAATACTCTGAATCAATCGAACAGAGCAGGGTACTTCATCTAAAACGCCAGTTAGCAGCCGGTTTTCAGAATGCTAAAAACTATGTTGATGCTGAAAGGTGGTATGCCAGGGTCGTAAATGAACATCCAGACTCCGAATGGTCTAATGAGTCTGCTTTTTGGAGGGCGGAAATGGCTTATGCCGGCGCAATTGAACATACAAAAACTGAGGAATTGGATCTTAAATCCAAGAGTTTGCTGGTAGAACATTACAAGTCTTATATTAATAAGGAAGATAATGAGCATTTGGCACTTGCTTATTATCGAATTGGTGTTTTACAGCGAACACGTAAGCCTCATGAAACAATTTCTGCTTTTCAAAAATATTTGGGAACAAAGGACAAGACTTATGCGAATGAAGTGCTTTATCAGTTAGGTTATTTATACATAGAAACAAAGCAGACCAAAAATGCTATTGACAGCTTTGAAAAATATATCAGCAGTGGTGACAAAACTCATGCAGATGAAATACATTTTCGCTTAGGTTATCTTTACATAGAAACCCGGCAGCCTGAAAAGGCAATATCAATCTTTGAAAAATATCTTGCAGAGAATTATGTAAAACATGTCAAGGAGACACGATACAGGTTAGGTTATCTTTATATAGAAACCCTGAAGCCAAAAAAGGCCATAGCGATATTTAAAAAGTATCTTTCCGGAGGGGACGTTGAGCATGTAAGTGAGATCCAACTTAGGCTAGCTTCACTTTATATTGAAATAAAACAGCCAAAAAAAGCAATTGAAGTCTATAAACAATATCTTTCCCGAGGTGAAGTCGAGCATGTGGGTGAGATCCAACTCAGATTGGCTTTGCTTTATCTTGAGACCAAACAACCTAAAAAGGCAATTGAGGTGTATAAACAATATCTTTCTGGAGGAGAGGCAGAGCATGTGGGTGAGATCCAACTCAGGTTAGCTTCGCTTTATCTTGAGACCAAACAACCTAAACAGGCAATTGAAGTATATGAACAATATCTTTCCAGAGGTGAGGTTAAGCATGTTAGTGAGATCCAACTCAGGTTAGCTTCGCTTTATCTTGAGACCAAACAACCTAAACAGGCAATTGAAGTCTATAAACAATATCTTTCCGGAGAAGAGGTAGAGCATATAGGTGAGATTCAACTCAGGTTAGCTTCGCTTTATCTTGAGACCAAACAGCCTAAACAGGCAATTGAAGTCTATAAACAATATCTTTCCGGAGAAGAGGTAGAGCATGCAGGTGAGATCCAACTCAGGTTAGCCTCTCTTTATCTTGAAACTCAGCAGCCCAAAAAAGCCATTGAAGTCTATGTACAATATCTTGCTGGGGGTGAGAATAAGCAAGTGGCTGAGATTCAACTCAGGCTGGCATCGCTTTATCTTGAGACTAAACAACCTGAAAAGGCTATTGAAGTCTTTAGACAATATCTTTCTGTAGGTGAGAATGAGCTAGTGGCTGAGATTCAACTCAGACTGGCATCGCTTTATCTTGAAAATCAGCAGCCTATAAATGCCATTGAAGTCTATGAACAATATCTATCTGGGGGTGAGTCTGAACATGTGGCTGAGATTCAACTCAAGCTGGCCTCGCTTTATCTTGAAACACAGCAGCCCAACAAGGCTATAGAAATATATGGTAAATATCTTTCAGGAGACGTGGTTGAACATAAAGCTGAAACCCAACTTAGGCTAGCTTACCTCTATGTTGAAACAAAACAGCCTCAAAAAGCTATTGAAGTTTTTGAAAAATACCTTGCTGATGGAGAAACAGAACATAAAGACGAGATCCAACTCAGGCTAGCCTCGCTTTATCTTGAAACTAAACAGCCTGACAAGGCTATTGAAGTTTTTGAAAAATACCTTGCTGAGGGTGACAGAATGCATAAAGTCGAGACCCAAATCAGATTAGCTTACCTATATCTTGAGAACAAGCAACCCCAAAAAGCTATTGAAGTCTTTGAAAAATACCTTGCCGAAGGCGGAGGAGAACACACCGCTCAGACCCTGCTCAGATTAGGATTAATATATATAGAAAACAAACAACCCAAAAAGGCTATCAAGAACTTTGAGCAGTATCTAGCCTCAGGTGGAGGAGAACATACTGCTGAAACACAGCTCAGATTAGGTTTTTTATATCTTGAAAGCAAACAGAAAAAAAAGGCGATAAAGATCTTTGAAAAATATTTAGCCGATGGGGCTGGTGAACATCTCGCAGATACCCAGCTTAGGTTAGGTTACCTTTATCTTGAAACTAAGCAGCCTTTTCTTGCATTAGCAGCATTTGAAAATGCTCGTCAAGCCCCCGAATTTCAAGGGAATATTGACCTTTTACATACATTAATGGCTCTTTACCGGGATACTGCCTCAGAAGAAAAGTACATGCAGTTTCTTAATGAAGTTAAAAATAATCCAAAATTAGCAGCTGGTGATCGTCACGAATTTCAAACTCAGTTATTTCTTGAATACTATGAACAGGGGAAATGTGACAAGTTAATCTCAGAGTTGAACCAAAACCCCGGTTATCTGAAAAAATCAAAAAATTCAAATGTTGAAGAGTGGCAGCATCTCCTTTTTTTGCGGGGCAGTTGTCTCTTTGATAAACAAAAGTGGGAAGAAGCTAGGGCAGATTTCCGCATAATTCGAGAAGTTGACAAATATCGTGAACAATCTATTCGCATGCTGCTTGAATCACATAAACAGCTTGAAGACTGGAAGTCAATAACTTGGGAGTTACAAGGGGTTTATGAAAGAAAATCTCCCGCAATGACAATCCCATATTATAAGCTGTGGATTTTTGCTTCACAACGGAGGCAGGATTTTCAGCGACTTGAAAGGATAAAAATAATATACGAGCGCTGGAAGAATTCCTTTCCGGAAGACAAACAAAATTTAGCTCAGCTCCAAAAATACATCTCAGAAAGCCAACTTCAGGAACTGACAAGACAGGAAAATTGGGCGGGGTTATCGTCCTTCATTCGCACAGAAGTGAAGGCAGGCCGTGCCACTCTTGATGATCAGCGTTTTTCTCAGTTGCTGTTTGCGGAAAAAAAACTGGATAACTGGTCTGGAGTCTTGAGAGCATATGCTCTTTTGCGTAAACATAACAGGGAACAGTCCGAAACATTGGATGCATTGATAGACCAGGCCACTGCCGCTGAGAAGCTGGGAAAAAAAGAAATATCCATTGAGTTTTATCAACGTGCCTTGAAAGTCAAACCACTAAACGAAAAGGAAAAAAATAAGCAGGAAGAGATCAAAACCTTTCTTGCAAAAAGATCATTCCAAAAATGGATTGAAAAAGAAGAATGGTCTAAAGTAACGCAGGCAATTTACAAGGAGGTTAAAGCTAATAAAAGAAAATTAGATGACGAAAATTTTCAGTTTCTGCTTTTTGCAGAAAACCAGAAATCCGGAAGTGAAAAATATAATGGGATACTTGATGCCTATGCTCTTCTTGCACATTATAATAAACCAAAGACTCTCACTTTAGAAGCTCAGATTGACCAGGGTTACGCTGCCGAAAAATTAGGAGGTTATAAACGTGCAAAAGGCTACTACAGAAGGGCGCTCAAGAAGGTGCCTGATGAAAATATTGATCTTGTTTTGCAAATAGTTGGGGAATTGAAACGTCTTTATGAACGTACAAAAGATTATAATTCTCTAGTGTATATATACAAGCGTGCTTACAGTGCTCTCAAGAAATCCACCCGTCCAAAGAAAGAGTATCGTGCTTACGCTTACCTGATAGGATACCATCAGTTTTTCAATCTCAAACAAACAAAAAATGCCAGAATATGGCTTTTGCGTTCAGATGGTGGAGGTTCCACTTCCCAGGAATTGCAGGCGGCATATTGGGTGGCTAAACTGGACCGTGATGCGAACAAACCGGATATTGCATTGAAGAGGTTAAAAGAACTGTCCGGAAGGAAAATTCCAAAAACATCTTCACTTTACGTACAGACACACTTTGAACTGGGGACATTGTATCATAGCAAGGAAAACTGGAATTCCGCATTAATGCATTATCGGCTGGCTGCCAAAGCACGTTCGCCTGCAAAATTAAAACAAATTCAAAAAGTTGCTGAACAAAAAGCAAAAGAGATTGCACAATATCTTAAATCCCTAAAGGCTTCGCAAGGATGAAACAGCTTGGGAAAAGGATAAAGGCTTCAGGAACAAAAACTGCTTTTTTCTGCCATCGTCATCACAGGAAAAATCTTCAAGGATTACTTATTTGCAAAATTATTGCGATCATCCTTTTTTCTTTGTCAATACCCAATTTGGTTTTTTCAGAAAATCAGGCAAAGTCTAATAACATTACTGTTAAAGGCAAAGTACGATTGCCTGCAGCTGATCAGATGCCTGAAAAAGGTTTAAATGTTGTTTTATTGAAATTGGTGCTGAATCCTGAAGGTCAGGTAACACCGGTTGGTCCACAAGGCCGTGTGAAATCAAATACAAAGGGGGAGTTTGAATTTACTAATGTCAATGCAGATTTGCAGGCAGGCTATCAACTGGGTACTCGAGTAGATGGGAAATTATACAGTTCAAATGTTTTTTTTATCAAACCGGGAGAGACATTCGTGGAAAATGACATTGTTATTCCTGGTATTTCCACAGATGTAAACAAACTGGAAACTATCCAGGTTTCACTCGTGATTGAAGCCGGTTTAAGTTCAGTCACAGTGACAGAGGTATTGTCTTTTAATAATACCTCTTCAGATAGAATTGATACAAGACCTCGCCCCCTTGTTCATACACTTCCAAAGGGAATGGAAAAATTCCACATGATTCAAAGCAAAGCCGGAGATGCGATAGATTATAGTATCGAAAGTGGTCAATTAGTAATCAATCATGTTTTCCCGCCTGGCAACACACAGATATTATTTCAGTATAATCTTGCTGTCTGGTTTGGAAGCTTGACAATGTACAGGGAATTTAACCATTCATTGGATAAAGTGTCTGTCTTCACACCTGAAGGACATTTGCAAATTAAGTCCGAACAGCTGATATTTTTTGGAAAACAAAACATGCAGGAAACAACATTTCTGGCATGGAAAAGCAAGGTGTCAGATTCAAATCAACTGAAATTCAAGATCAGCAATGTCCCTGTTCATTCCCTCCAATATGCAGGCATTTCAGTAGTTATACTGCTTCTGTTATTTGCTTTAGTATTCATTTTTTATAGGAAACGAATAGTCATGCAAAATCGCTATTAAGAAATTTTCAGTAAGAGAGCCATGACTTCAGACCCAAGTTCAAATATTACTTTTACAGATTTTTTTTGTGTACGGATTCGTCAATTCATACTGGCCGGGCTTTTGGCAGTGCTGGCGGTTCTGCTGTATCATAACTTTTTTTTAGCTCCGGAATTGAATCGGCAAAAGCAATTGCTTGCCCAGATTGAACAAATAAATAATGGCCTGAAAAAGGTCAAAGCAGCCAACATCAAAGCTGAACAGGTCTATGACAGTAAGTCTTTGCAGGAGCGGGAAAGTGTTCTGACAAAGCTGCTTCCAATTCAGTGGAAGCGAGCGGAACTTTTACGCTGGCTCACAAAAGCGATCCAGAATAATGGATTGATATTCGAAGAACAAACTTTGCAGGAACAAACCCCACAAGCATTGTATCAGTCTTTGGATATTCACTTGAAATTGAATGGTAAATATGTGCAACTGCAGCAATTTCTGCAGATATTGAAACAGGCCCCTAGATTGCTGGTACTGGAAAAGCTTCATGTTGAAAATCCAACCCCTGAATCGAGGGATCCAAAGTTGAAAATTGAAATGATTTTGTCGGTATACAAAAGACTAGGACTGATCGCAACCAAGAAAAAACTATGATTATTAGAACAAGGTTATGGGCTTCGGTCTTACTTTACTTTTTTATAACCTCAGGAATTATTTTACCTGATTGCATTCCGGCCAAAACAGATTCCAAAGATTCTAAACATAATCCATTTCGCAGTTTACTGCCTGTAATTAAAACACAGACTAAATCTGCTTCTGTGGCCTCTAAATCACCATCGATAAACAAGCAGAAAACCCGGGTTGTAAAAAAGAAAGTCCCAAAGCAGACAAAAGTTTCAAAAGGTTCTCTTAAGAAAACGTCCCCAAAAAAAGCCGTTTTTTCAAGAACTGATCAATTATCCCGCATGCTGAAATTGGAGGATATTATTGAAACTTCAGAAGGTCGCTATGCTTTTATTGATGAAAAAAAAGTTAAGTATTTCGTACAGCAGGGAGAGTGGCTGGATGAAGTATACGTAAAGCGAATAGCTAAAAATTTGGTTGTTTTGAAGGAAATTGACGGTGAAACAACAATCACCCTGGAACTGAAACGCTGATCCGGAAGTAAAATTATAAATGAATAACTACCACCCGGTTGTTGAAATATTAGTAGAAAGGTACGGAATGTCTCCGGATTCACTGGAACCGCTGCATGAGCAAATGCTGGCTTACCGTGAAAACACCGACGGAGTGAAAGAAGCATTGATTAAGCATAAAGTCACCAGTGAAGCTGTATTTCAACAGGCTTTAGCATCCTATTACGAACTGGAGTACAGGGAGAATTTTAATGATTTTCCGGTTGTGAGGGAATTTACTGAATTCATTCCGATACGTTACGCAAAAAGAAATATCTTCTTCCCGCTGAAGAAAGAGCGAAACAAATTGGAAGTTGCCATTGAAAATCCCGCACTGTCACAGCCTTTGGATGATCTGGCCAGGCATTTTAAGTGTCACATTGAACCGATTCTTTCACACAAGCAGGCAGTGCTGGATTTGATTAATCGTGCTTATGACGAATCTTCTGTCTCCACTGAGGAAGCAGTGGACCAGT
Source organism: SAR324 cluster bacterium REDSEA-S27_B3 (assembly GCA_001627865.1). Taxonomy (GTDB): domain Bacteria; phylum SAR324; class SAR324; order SAR324; family NAC60-12; genus Arctic96AD-7. The sequence goes on along the minus strand of LUQO01000004.1, from coordinate 42,286 downwards.
TGGATTCAGAAGAAACGTATGAAAATATTCTGGCGGTAGAGGAACCGGAAGATTTATTGGACGCGACCGATGAAGAACCAATTAAACGTCTGGTAAACAGTCTGCTTTGGCAGGCGGCAAAAGAGGAAGCAAGCGATGTTCACATAGATCCAACTCCACGCGATTCGGTTGTCAGATATCGTATTGACGGAGTATTGCAGCAAGTAACTGTTTTTCCTCGTCTTGTGCATGTGACTGTGGTAAATCGCGTCAAGGTTATGTCCAGACTTGATATTGCCCAGAAAGGATTGCCCCAGGATGGACGCTCAATGGTGCTGATTGCGGGTAGAAAAATTGACATCAGGGTTTCAACAGCGCCGACTGTGCACGGCGAAAAAATTGTGATGAGGATGCTTTATCAGGATGAAAAATTGATGCATCTGCGACAGCTGGGTTTGGCAAAATACATACTGAAACCATATGAGAATTTGGTACACAGCAGCGGTGGAATCATACTTGTTACCGGTCCCACAGGCAGCGGAAAAACAACAACGCTCTACGCGTCACTGGCTGAAATTGATCATGAAGCACGCAATGTAATCACCATCGAAGACCCTGTTGAATACAAGCTTGCGGGTTACAGTCAGATTGAAATAAAGCCGAAGCTCGGTTTGACCTTTGCAAACGCTTTGCGATCGGTGTTGAGACAGGATCCTGATGTTATTATGGTAGGAGAGATGCGTGACTCTGAAACCGCGCAAATTGCCATTCAGTCTGCTTTGACCGGGCATCTTGTTTTCAGCACTGTTCACACCAACAGCGCGCCTGCCACGATAACACGCCTGATTGATATGGGTATTGAACCATTCCTTGTCTCATCAACAATAATCGGTGTGCTTGCCCAACGACTGGTACGTCGTATTTGTCCGGAATGTAAAGTAAGTTACAAACCGCATCCGGAACAACTCCGGGAATTGGGGATTGACGCTGAAAGCTTCCGGAAAATAGGGAAAAAGTTCTATAAAGGAGAAGGATGCGAAAAATGCCGTGGAACCGGTTATCGTGGACGGATAGGGATTCACGAATTATTAGAAATGAGTGATGGCATCAAAAACACTGTCCTGGAAAACAGCGATTCTGCGTCAATAAAAAAGCAGGGATTGAAGGAAAAAATGATCACTTTACGGCGTGATGGTGTGAATAAAATTCTGCACGGTTTAACAACTGCTGAGGAAATTCTGACCATTACTTCTACATAAAGGATGCACTGAAATTTTATTTAAATTCATTTGTTCCTTTTGTAAGATTAAACCTTTGAATATGATGAAGAAGGAAAAGGAGAAACCTTCATCATCTTCAGAGTTTACCGATCTGAAGGAGGCATTCTGGGTGAGTAGTTGAGTAAGACTGCGGAAGAAAGGGAAACTTACGGAATTTGAAGGGTTCATCGGTTGGGAATTCTCACCCATATCTGACTCGAACATTGGAGGATGACCCCAATTCCGGGTCTTTCACGAACCTACCGGAACTTCTTCCTCTGGATCAGGTAGATCTGGGTCCGCATCAAGCCTGATCTTTTCAAAGTCCGTCAGTTGTTCAAATTCCTGGCAGACCCGCAGCCATTTGAAATGAATCGAATTCGAGACGATTTCCTCGTCCTGGATTCTGAATTCTTCCACAACAGGCGCCCATTCCAACAGTGCAGATCGGCTTCCGGAAAAAGATTCATGTGAATCAACAGAACCGGACCAATTATATCTACTCAAGCGTTTATCAAATTCCAGGATGACTTCCTCGCGTTCCAGGCTTTCAAAAACCTCTTCAGGGACTTTTGCCAGGGTTTGGATAAAAAAATGACTGGCAAATAGTTCTAAATTTTGAAAATGCTGTTGTTTTCGGACATGAATTGTTTTCAGCACATGAAGGGTCAAATCCATCAGGCAGACCAAAAAAATCCGGTTACGCGCGATTTTCATCGAGGATGCGAAAAGCGGATCCTTGATCAGAGAAACATACCGCGTACCGACACGAGCTTTAAGGTATCCATAAAGACTGACCTGCGCCACATAACTGGAGCGGCTTGAAACAAAAGACTTTAGGGATTCAAGCTCGTCAATTCGATTTTGACTCCCTAAAAATTTCATTAATGGAAGTACAGGTTTTAACAATCTTTTTAACATTTCATCTGATAATTTACATGGAATAAGCGCATAAATGCCATTTTAACAATATTTACAAAATTTTTCATAAAACTGTTGTATTAGTAATTTAATTCAAATACCATTGGGGGGGTATTTTGTAACAAGTGGTGATAATTCTCCTGCAGAAATGGATCGGCGGGAGGTTTTCATCGTGCCTTGGTCCGATAGAGACCAGATAGGAGCGCTCATGAGTGAACTTGAACAACATTGGGCTGAAACACGCAGCCTGACCACATGGATATTAATCCTGTGGTTCATCTTTTCGATGGGAATCTTTTTTTTCGCGGATTCCCTTAACTCATTTACATTTTTTGGATGGCCCTTCGGCTTTTACATGGCCTCACAGGGTTCTCTAGCCATCTTTGTTCTCCTGATTGTTGTGTTAACGATCAAGCAGGAGAAGATTGATGATAAATATGGTGTAGCAGAAGAGGAATAAAGGAGAGAAGAATGGAACAAACAAAAAAGTCATTTATTGATATGCTGCCTAAAGTATATGGATTATACACGGGCGGTTTTGTTGCCTTCATCATCTTGATGGCAATCCTTGAACAGATGGGCTTAAGCGCCGAAACGATTGGAATTCTGTTCATCGTATTTACCGTTTGTGTTTATGCGGGAATCGGCTGGCTTTCAAGGACAATGCAAGTGGAAGCCTATTACGTGGCTGGACGTCAGGTTCCGTCCTTGTTCAACGGAATGGCTACAGCAGCGGACTGGATGTCCGGAGCTTCTTTTGTCGCAATGGCCGGCGGCATTTATTTTGGCGGTCATGGATATCTCGCCTTTTTGGTGGGTTGGACCGGTGGTTATGTTTTGGTGGCTTCTTTGATGGCACCTTATCTGCGTAAATTCGGCTGCTATACGGTACCGGATTTTATTGGAACGCGTTATGGCGGAAATCTGGCACGTTTGTTTGGCGTGATCGTTCTGGTCGTGGCGTCCTTCACCTACGTGACAGCACAGATCAATGCGACCGGAACTATTGCATCCAGGGCCCTGCAGGTTCCTTTTGAAGTTGGAGTCTGGTTTGGATTATTAGGTATTTTGCTCTGCTCTATGCTCGGTGGGATGAGGGCTGTGACCTGGACTCAGGTTGCTCAGTACATCGTTCTGATCATCGCTTATCTCATTCCGGTTATCTGGATGTCTAACAAACAGGGTTTTGGAGTTATCCCGCAACTGGTTTATGGTGATGCGGTGCAAAGAGTCACGGAACTGGAGCAACTGCATCAGGTAGGGGTGCTTAAACCAACGGAGTCTTTTGCCGGCCTCAAGGCGCTGACTGTGCCATTCGTAGCGGCCGGCGGTGTAATGGCGTCCTGGAAATTCGTGACCCTTGCTTTCTGTATGATGGCCGGAACGGCGTCACTTCCGCACATTCTTATGCGTTACTTCACCACCCCTTCGGTGAAGAGTGCCAGACGTTCAGTAGGATGGTCATTGTTTTTCATCTTCCTTCTGTATTTCACCGCGCCGGCTCTGGCGACCTTTACCAAGCTTCAGATCCTTGATCCGAACCTTGCAACAGGGATTATTGGTAAAGCAATTGCCGAAGTGAATGCCATTGATTGGGTCCAGAAATGGAGTGCAGTCAAATTTCTAGCAATTTCCGACAGTAACGGGGATGGAATACTGCAAATCAACGAGTTCTTTATGCGTGGGGATATCGTGGTCCTGGCGACCCCCGAAATTGCAGGACTTCCCTACGTAATTTCAGGACTTGTTGCTGCTGGTGGAATGGCAGCCGCGATGTCAACAGCCGATGGACTGCTGCTGGCAATTGCAAATGCTCTTTCCCATGACCTTTACTACAAGATCATCGATCCTACTGCAGAAACTGCGAAAAGGTTGGTCGTCGCCCGTGTTCTGCTCGTAGTCCTTGGTGCCGCAGGTGCCTTTGTTGCGAGTCTGAAATTGACCAGCATCCTTGGTGCGGTCGCCTGGGCTTTCGACTTTGCCATGTCGGGGTTGTTCTTTCCTCTGGTTCTGGGTGTTTGGTGGAAACGTGCCAATCGTCAAGGAGCCATAGCTGGAATGTTGTGTGGATTCCTTGCAGGAACCTGGTATCTCTACATGGTACGTTGGGGAGGAATGGAGCCTTGGATAGGTATTGATCACCTCCGATTTGGTATCATAGGCTGTGCAGTTAACCTCGTGGTTATGATTGTTGTCAGCCTTGCTACGGAAGAACCTGATGAAGCAACCCAGAAAATGGTTGATGCAGTCAGAATTCCGAAGGGTGAAACCGTTCTTGCGGCAACTCACTGATCCAGAAAACTTATTTTTCCCGGGGTTCCTGCCCCGGGAAAATATTTAACTCCTTGATTAAGTTGTATCGATGGACCCTGTGTCGGAAGTTTTTCCGCTTTGGGTCATTGCCTTGGATTATGTCTCCGGGGTAGTGATGTGGACATTGATCGGCCGAACGGCGATGGGGTTTTTTCTTCCTGAAGATTCGTCCTTTTTCTTCATGCGTTTCTTTGTCCGCTCCACCAATCCTTTGCTCCGTTTTTTTGCTCCAGTCACTCCGGGCTTTCTGTTGCCTGCTCTGATTCCCCTCTATGTCGCCTGGTTTTTTTACATGCTGCGGTTTTACCTGATGCCCTGGTTGCTGGGTTACACGGTGATGGGGATGCTTTCATTTCCGCTTGAGAGTGAAATTGCAGGGTTGATTTACCGGGCCCTGTCTCCTCAGTGAATCCTGTTACAGGAACAAAATTTTTGAGTTTTCCTGAATAACTTCATTTTCATTGGTTTTCCCAGAGACAATCCTTTCAAATTTGATAATTTTGAGGTTCTTCAAATTGGAACTGTTTTTTATGAAGGAGTGAATCATGAAGGAATTGTTTGAAATACCATCAAATTACCAGATATCAACCCTCTGTGAACCTGAATTATTTTTGCTAATAAGGCATGCTCAGATTTATGGCTGTAATCATTTGAGGTTTATTCTAAATAGTGAAAGACTTGAAACCCTTTAACAAACAACAAGATTGATATTGAAATCAAAATTCAATCTGCGCTGCTTGAATAAATGTCCGGTGTGGATTTACTAAAAGAGGATGAAATGAAATTAAAAGCAAATGGGGAACGACTTTGGAATTCCCTGATGGAAATGGCAAAAATTGGTCCGGGAGAACGTGGAGGGAATCGGCGACTCGCGCTTACAGATGAAGACATTGAAGGACGAAGTCTTTTCCGGGAATGGGTCGAAGAAGCAGGTTGCACTATTCGTCAGGATACGATGGGGAATATATTTGCCCGTCGTAATGGAAAGAATCCGGATGCACCTCCAGTCCTGTCCGGGAGCCATCTTGACACGCAGCCCTCTGGGGGCAGATTTGATGGAATTCTTGGGGTGCTGGGAGCGCTGGAGGTTGTTCGATCATTAAACGATTATGGGATTGAAACAAAATCACCTATTGAAGTTGCAGTCTGGACCAACGAAGAAGGCGCCCGTTTCCCCCCGGCCATGATGGGATCAGGAGTGTTTGCGGGAGTTTTGAAACAGGAGGAAATATATGCAAACCAGGATCCTGACGGTATCACTGTTGAACATGAATTGCGTCGAACAGGTCAGCTTGGATCTGTCCCCTGTGAAACATTTCCGATCAATGCTTATTATGAATTGCATATTGAACAGGGACCTGTGCTTGAAAATGAAAACACAAGCATAGGTGTTGTAACAGGAGGTCAGGGAGCAGTCTGGAATCACATCACGTTGCACGGACAAGGTTCACATGCAGGCACTACACCCATGAATTACCGCAGGGATCCAATGATGGGAGCTTCCATAATTATTACCGAACTGCGTGAAATCATTCGAAAACATTCAACTGCAGTCTGTACAGTTGGACGGTTGGAAACCTATCCTTCTTCAATAAATACAATTCCAAGCAGAGTATTCTTCACAGTAGATACAAGGCATCCGGATCAGGAAAAGCTGATGCAATTCAATGAGGATCTGAAAAATTTAGTTAATACTGTTTGCTCTTCTGAAGGTCTTGAGAATGAGTTTTCAATTGTCCAAATAAATCCCAGCGTTGAATTTCACCAGGACTGTATCAATATTGTCAGGAATTCTGCTCAATCGCTTGGTTACAGTCATAGAGACATTGTTTCCGGGGCAGGACATGACGCCTGTTATCTAAATGACGTTGCACCTACAGGGATGATATTTATTCCATGCGATAACGGACTAAGTCACGATGAAGCAGAAAACACCTCACCTGAACAGGTTGCTGCAGGAGCAGATGTGCTGCTTAATTCTGTTTTAGCCAGCGCAGGCAGCTAATAATCAGTTTGGTAAGCATTAATTTTTTCGCTATATCATTTGCTTACTCAAATCCCTGGACTACATAAATCATTGGAAAAACTTGAAACCCTTCATGTCTCCGGGACCCCGGAAGAAATTGGTTTTGCTATTGGCCAAAAGGACGCGGTATCTATTCATCAGCAGATTTTGCAACTTTTTGAATTTAAAGCTGCTCAGCAAGTTTACAGTGGGAGCAATTATTTGAAAGGGCTTGATGCGGCAGCAAGAAAGGTTTTTCCGGAATATGTTCTGGAACTAGAAGGCATGGCAAAAGGTGCACAGGTTGATTATGAGACACTGCTTATCTGGAACTGTCGCGGTGATTTGCCTTTATTGGAAGATTCAATTCCGGAATCTCCTGAAAATGTACCGGAAGGCTGCACAACAATTCTTTATCCTGCTGACAATGGAAACAACGCAATTATTGCCCACAACGAGGACGGACCACCGGAACTGAATGGTCATTGCAGCTGGCTCACCGTACATCCGGTAGAAGGTCAGGAATTCTCTGCCTTTCACTATCCTGGTATGCTGCCTGGACATACTTTCTCAATTAATGCTCATGGCCTGGTTCAAACTATCAATAATATCCGGACAGATGATCTTCAATCCGGAGTTCCACGCCACTTCATCTGCCGAGCAATTTTAGATTGTAAAACTATGCAAGAAGCACTGATGCTGCTTAAACGCAGGGACAGGGCAGGAGGGTTTCATCACTCTCTCGGTCAACCGTCAGGGCCGAGTTTGCTTTCGGTTGAAGCGCCCCCAAGCGGTTGTGTGGTCAACAAAATTGATTCTCCCACCACACATGCCAATCATTTGCTGGATGAAGAATTTTACGGAGTTTCGCAAACTGTGACTGCTTCTTCTGAATTTCGACAGCAAATGTCTGAAAAACTGCTCTCAGAATCAACTTCTGCAGATGCCAAATCAATTCTTTTCCATCATCGCTCAAAAGGACTTTCCATCTATCGCCGTCCCAATGATGGTGTTGACGATTATGCGTTTACACTGGCCACAGCTGTTTTCGAAATATCTGCAGAAAGTGTTTCATGGCAAATTCATTTGAACAAAAATACAACTCCCACGCTTTCAAATTAAACTTGATTCATTCTGTGTGATAGTATCCTAATTAAATGTCATTCCCGAGAATCTTGTCTTCGACCTGATCAGGGATCGGGAATCCATAAACTTGTAAGTGACTGAAATTAAGGGTCGCCATTTTCATAGTTATGATAACTGCATCATGTTTGAGAGAAATGATTCACAACAATTACAGATACCATGAGTAAATATTTTTACGACAATCTCAGTGAACAACTTGAGTCTGTAAGAAACGCTGGACTATATAAATCTGAGCGTATCATAACTTCTCAGCAATCAGGGAACATTTCAGTATTCCCCGGAGACAATGTACTGAATTTCTGTGCAAATAATTACCTGGGACTTGCTGATGACGCCGAACTTATTGAGGAAGGAAAAAACGCACTTGACAAAAAAGGCTATGGGATGGCCTCTGTTCGTTTCATTTGTGGTACACAGGATTCGCATAAACAATTGGAATTAAAAATATCAGAGTTTCTTGGGACCGAAGATACGATTCTTTATTCTTCATGTTTTGACGCAAACACGGGATTGTTTGAAACACTTTTGGGGCAGGAAGATGCCATAATTTCAGATGCCATGAATCACGCGTCCATCATTGATGGTGTGCGTTTATGTAAAGCGAGTCGTTTTCGCTACAAGAATAACGACATGCGGGATTTGGAAAGATGTTTGAAAGAAGCGTCAGACGCAAGGTTTAGACTAATTGCCACGGATGGAGTATTTTCCATGGACGGCATTATCGCCAACCTAAAAGGAATATGCGATCTTGCGGAAAAATATGATTCTCTTGTGATGGTTGACGATAGCCATGCTGTTGGGGTGATGGGCGAAAGAGGGCGCGGTTCTCCGGAATACTGCAGTGTTTCAGACAAAGTGGATATTTTAACCGGAACGCTTGGCAAGGCGCTCGGGGGCGCCTCCGGAGGGTACACCAGTGCGAAAAAAGAGATAGTGGAATGGCTGCGTCAACGATCACGGCCTTATTTGTTTTCCAATACATTAGCGCCCGTAATCACCGCAACATCAATCAAAGTTCTTGAAATTATAGCGTCTCGTCCGGAACTTCGGCAGCAATTATTTGAAAACTCGGCTTTTTTCAGGGAGGAATTATCAAACCTTGGCTTTACACTTGTCGGAGCAGGACATCCGATTATTCCGGTGATGCTTGGTGATGCTGAACTGGCTCAAAAGTTTGCTGAACTCATGCTGAATGAAGGTGTTTATGTAATAGGTTTTTCCTTCCCTGTTGTTCCTGAAGGACAAGCTCGTATTCGAACTCAAATGTCTGCCGCGCACAGTCGAGAAGATTTAGAGCATACAATTCAGGCATTTGAAAAAGTTGGACACAAACTTGGGATTATCAAATGAATAAAACAATGAAAGCTTTAGTAAAAGCCAAGCCCGAACCGGGACTTTGGATGGAACAGGTTCCTGTTCCTGAGACAGGTCCAAATGATGTTTTGGTGCGAGTCAAAAAAACAGCCATCTGCGGCACAGATATTCATATATGGAACTGGGATGAATTTACTTCCAACATTGTTCCTGTACCGATGGTTGTGGGACACGAGTTTTTTGGTGAAATTGTGGAAACAGGCACGGCAGTTACAAAGTACATTGTGGGACAGCGAATTTCCGGAGAAGGACATATCATTTGTGGAACATGCCGGAATTGCAGAGCAGGGAGGGGGCATCTGTGCCGTAACACACTTGGAATTGGTGTTCATTTGCCGGGAGCATTTGCTGAATATCTGAGACTTCCGGAAGACAATGTTGTGCCGATTCCGGAAGATATAGATGATGAAATTGCTGCTATATTCGATCCTTTTGGTAATGCTGTTCACACGGCATTAACTTTCGATTGTGTTGGAGAAGATGTGCTTGTCACAGGCGCCGGACCAATCGGCATCATGGGGGCTTTGGTTGTCCAAAGAGCAGGAGCTAGAAAAGTAGTTATTACTGATATAAACCCTGCACGGCTAAAACTAGCTGAAAAAATAGGACTAAAATATGTGGTTAATGCCGAGAAGGAAGATTTGCAGCAAGTGATGCAGAAAATTGGACTGAAGGAAGGATTTGACATCGGTTTGGAAATGTCCGGGGCCGCACCAGCCTTCCGGGACATGATTGATAAAATGAATAATGGAGGAAAGATTGCCATACTCGGTTTATCATCTACAGGATTTGATATTGACTGGAATAAAGTTATTTTCAAAATGCTGCGAATTCAAGGTATTTACGGTCGCGAGATGTTTGAAACATGGTACAAAATGATTGCAATGGTTCAATCCGGACTTGATTTGTCACCCCTCATCACCCACCGCTTTCCCATTGATGATTTTGAGGAAGGTTTTGCAACGATGCTCTCAGGCAATTCAGGCAAAGTTGTTCTTGACTGGAACTCAGCCTGAAAATTTTGAGTATTCTTTCCTCAGTTAAATAAAAGCAAACTAGTCATTAAATTAAAATAAATTTTCTTTTTTGTTTTTCCAGAAACCTTTTGCTAACCCCCGCCTAACTTGTTAAATTGCTTTACTATTCTCCATATTGAGTTATGATGTATTGGTGAATTGTGAGAATCTTTTCCAGTTCTTCCTGAATCCAGTAAAAATTGTTAATTCAATTCCGGACTGTTCTAATCAGGAATTGCATCATCAGAGGATATTTTGAATAACGGCGACGCTGCCCTTGTTGTGGATGATCTGCATAAGTACTTCGGAAGTGATGAAGTTCTTAAAGGCATTTCACTGGAAGCTCATGAAGGTGATGTAATCGCAATGATGGGGGCCAGCGGTTCCGGTAAAAGTACTTTTCTGCGTTGCATCAATATGCTGGAAACTCTCACCAGCGGCAAAATTTATGTGCGCGGTGAGTTGATCCGTATGAAGCAGGATCGCAACGGAGTCACTGTTCCGGAAGACATGAAACAGGTGGAGCGAATCCGGACTCGGCTGGGAATGGTTTTTCAGCAGTTCAATCTGTGGTCACACATGACGGTATTGGAAAATGTGATCGAAGCTCCGGTGCATGTTCTCAAAATACCAAAAAATGAAGCTGTTGAAAGGGCAGAAGCCCTTTTGCATAAGGTCGGAATTCACGACAGGATGCATTACCATCCAGCTCACCTTTCCGGAGGTCAGCAGCAGCGGGTGGCAATCGCAAGAGCACTGGCCATGGAACCGAATATGCTGCTTTTTGATGAACCGACTTCCGCGCTTGATCCGGAACTGGTGGGAGAAGTTTTGCAGGTGATGCGGAATCTTGCCGAAGAAGGGCGAACCATGATCGTGGTCACGCATGAGATTGGTTTTGCAGAGGATGTCTCGTCAAGAGTTGTTTTCCTTCATGAAGGCAGTATTGAAGAAGAGGGGCCGCCTTCTGAAGTATTCAAAAACCCCTCTTCAGATCGGTTTCGACAGTTTGTTTCCAAACATGTCGAAACAGAGCAAGTCATTAAGACTTAATGCTGGGGTATATTTTTTCTATTATCCCGGTCATTTTAATTTCAAATGGAGAAATACTATGAAAAAAATAATTATTATGTCCATGCTGGTTCTGTTTACACTGGTATCGACTGTTTCTGCCAAGGAGTGGAAAAAAATACGTGTTGGGGTGGAAGGTGCATATCCTCCCTTCAGCTCGGTACAGGCTGATGGTACTTTGGTGGGATTTGATATTGATATTGCCAAAGCGATTTGTGCTGAAATAGGAGCAACCTGCACACTGGTTCCCCAGGACTGGGACGGAATTATCCCTGCACTGCTGGCCCGCAAGTATGATTGCATAATCGCTTCGATGTCCATCACTGAGGAACGCAAGAAGAAAGTTGCCTTCAGCAAGAAGTATTACAACACACCAGCAAAGTTTGCCCGCAAAAAGGGTTCCGGAATTGCTATTTCAAAGTCCGGCATGAAGGGCAAAGTAGTGGCTGTTCAGCGTGCCACAACACATGACAACTTCATTACTGCGGAGTTTGGAGATTCAGTTACAATCAAGCGTTATGGCACTCAGGACGAAGCCTATCTTGACGCGGTCGCCGGTCGGGTGGACTTACTGCTGGCAGATTCCATCGCCATGGATGATGGTTTCCTGAAAACAGACAAAGGCAGCGGATGGGAATTTGTGGGGCCAAACTACACTGACCCGAAATACTTTGGGGAAGGCGCCGGTATTGCCATGCGCAAAGGTGACAAAAAACTCCATCAGTTGATGAACAATGCCATTGACGCGATTCGTGCCAATGGTACATACAAGCGAATCAACGACAAGTATTTTAATATAGACATTTACGGCAACTAAACCTGCCTTTGATATCGTCGCGGGACATTTACTGTTTCGCGGCGATTCCTTAAATCTCCATTCAAAACCTTCAGTGTTCAACCTGCACGGCTACTTCCCAATGATTCTGGAGGGCATGCTGCTGACCGTGGAGGTGGCACTGCTTTCATTGGTAATTTCAGTTGTGCTGGGTATGATCGGTGCCCTTGCCAAGTTATCAAATTACCGGCTTGCCCGCGGAGCGGCAACAGTTTACACCACCATCATCCGAGGTATCCCTGACCTGGTGTTAATGACAGTTGTTTATTTTGGGGGGCAGATGCTGGTGAATGATATCGGCTATGCTCTTGAGTGGGAATACATTGACATCAGTCCATTTGTCGCCGGCACCCTCACCATTGGGTTCATCTTTGGCGCATACATGACAGAAACCTTTCGGGGGGGTATCCTTGCAGTATCAAAAGAAGAAATAGAGGCCGGCTATGCATTTGGAATGAAGCGCAGTCAGGTGTTTTTGCGGCTCACTCTGCCATTGATGGTGCGGCATGCCCTGCCCGGCTTTGGGAACAACTGGATGGTGCTTGCTAAAACCACTGCGCTTGTTTCCGTGATCGGCTTGCAGGACATGGTCTTCAAGGCCGGAATGGCCGGAGGCGCCACCCGTCAGCCTTTCACCTTCTACCTTGTTGTAGCCATGCTGTTTCTGGTAATCACAGGTGTTTCCGATCTTGGACTTCGCTGGGTGAACCGCCGTTTCAGCATAGGTGTACGGAGTGCATGATGGACTACGAAGTTATTTTCAGTAACATTCCACTGTACTTTGAGGGGTTGTGGGTTACTATTCAACTGGTTTTAATGGCACTTGTTCTGGGCTTCTTTCTGGCCCTGCCCATTGCTCTGCTTGCCACTTCAAAAAACATCTTGCTGCGTGTTCCTCCAAAAAGTTACATCTACTTTTTCAGAGGCACCCCGCTGCTGGTGCAAATGTTCATGATCTATCATGGAATGGGCCAGTTTGAGGCCATCCGTGAGAGTGTTATATGGATTGTATTCAAGGAAGCATACTGGTGCGCGCTTATTGCCTTCGCGCTCAACACTGCAGGATACACGGCTGAAATACTGCGAGGAACAATAGAGCAAACTCCCTTTGGGGAAATTGAAGCTGCACGCGCCTGTGGGATGTCAAAAACAACTCTGTATCGGCGTATTATTCTTCCAGGGACTTTTCGCAGAGCCCTTCCGGCTTATGGCAACGAAGTTATCTTCATGCTTCATGGGAGCGCGGTTGCCGGTGTGATTACCATTGTTGACCTGTTTGGCGCGGCAAAAATTGTGAATTCCAGATATTTTGTGCCCTTTGAGTCGTTTATCACTGCAGGCTTTTTTTACCTTTGTGTGACCTTCATCATTGTCGGGCTCTTCAAAAAACTTGAATTTCGCTGGTATGCCCACCTGCATCCAAGGACAATCTAAGGAGTCTAAAAATATTTAAGATAATTAAGACAATTCATATAATGCTTTAATAATTTCAAATATTTCAATATATTGAAAGAAAAAAACTAGCTTCTTTATGTAAAATTATTTTGTTTCAAAAGGAAATATTTTAAAAAGAATGTATTTTGACGTGAAATATTCTCACTTTAATGATAGACTTCTACGGTTAAACAATCTGATTCACTTCAACAGGATATAAATAATGTTTCCTTTTTATTCAGTCGCGTATGCCCAGTCAGCTGACTCAGCCTCGGGTAGTCCTTTTTTCCAGTTTATTCCACTTGTTTTAATACTTGGAGTATTCTGGTTTCTGATAATCCGACCTCAGCAAAAAAAGCAGAAAGAGCACCAGAGAATGGTGGACAGTCTGAGAAAGGGTGACAAAGTTGTCAGCAACGGTGGGATATTTGGAACAATCGTCAAAGTAGGAGATGACAGGGTTACTTTGGAGATTGCCAGCAAGGTTCAAATTCAGTTAGAGAGGCAACAGGTTGCCCGGACAGACAAAAAAGCCGGAGGTGACATTGATGATGAAGAGGTAAAAGAAGAGATAGAAGACAAAAAGGGAAAAAAAGCAAAAAAGAAAAAAACAGACGATTAAAAAATGAACAATATTTTTCCTGAAAAAGGAGTTTTACTTTGTCTTCCAGATTTTCAAACTAAATTACTGTAATCTGATTTATTATTTTTCTGCCTGCCCTATCTTGAACTCAGCATATTTTAATCAATAATCATGGACATTAAACTAAAAGGTGGCATCATCCTGATTGTGCTGCTTGCCGCTCTATATTACGTGTTTCCAACCTACAGGGCGTATCAAACAGGGGTTGATCCACAGACTGTGGAAAATAAGGTTAATCTTGGCCTGGATTTACAAGGAGGGATGTACCTTGACATTGAAATTAAAGCTGATGACGCGGTCAAAGAAATTCTTCGCCGTACTGCAGAAGAACTTGAAGATTTGATGATTGATGAACAGGTCGATTTTGTTGAGGTGCGTCAAACTGTTGACTCCTTGATTGTAGAGATGGAGTCAGGAAAAAAAGTAGATTTGAAGAAGTCACCTTATGATCGTTTTCTGGTGCAGTTTGATCAGAATAAACAGGATGATCTGACTTTTCTGAAACTCAGGGCGGAGGAAGCTGAGCTTATTCGTAAAAACGCTGTAAGTCAGGCGCTTGAAGTACTGCGCAACCGCATAGACAGCCTGGGCATCAGTGAACCATCATTGCAGCAGCAGGGCGAAAACAACATTGTAATCCAGCTTCCCGGCTTAAAAGACAGAGATCGTGCGATTGAACTGATTGGTCCTCAAGCAGTTCTACAGTTTCAACTGGTTAATAATAATGCCACTCCTGACAGCTATAACAGGATTTCAGAAGTTGTCAAATATGAAGAGGTTTGGGACAAGACAACTAACAAACTTATTTCCAAAAGGCCTTATGTTCTGGAGAAGAAAATCCTGATGACAGGTGAGTTTATCAGGGACGCACGAGTACGTATTGATCCCCAGGATAACAGGCCCTATGTTTCACTTTCATTCGATTCTATTGGCGCGGACAAGTTTGCCAAAATCACGCGTAGAAACGTGGGACGAAACATGGCAATTGTGCTGGATGATAAAGTGCAGTCTGCCCCGGTTATACGTGAAGCAATAACCGGAGGAGAAGCCTCAATTTCCGGACAGTTTACTGTTGAAGAAGCAGATACATTAAAGATTGTTCTGCGCTCCGGATCATTACCTGCACCCATCGAAATCAGGGAGGAGCGTACAGTTGGAGCAAGCCTCGGAGAAGATTCAGTAGATCAGGGGCTGAATTCATTGTTGATCGGCAGTGTCCTTGTTTTAATTTTCATTCTTGTCTATTACCGTCTTGCAGGAGTTTTTGCAGCAGTTGCACTGATTTTCAACATTATATTAATTATTTCTGTTCTTGGAGCCTTTGGAGCCACACTAACCCTTCCGGGTATGGCAGGAATCGTATTGACTATCGGCATGGCAGTAGACGCAAATGTTTTGATTTTCCAGCGAATAAGAGAAGAAATCAAACGGACTGAAAACCCAAGAGCTGCCATCCAGGAAGGTTTTGGAAAAGCTTTCCGTACTATTTTGGACGCGAATGTCACTACACTTTTTGCCGCACTGGCTCTGCTGCAATTTGGCACAGGACCTATCAAAGGCTTTGCCGTAACACTTTCCATTGGAATAATTGCAAGCATGTTTACAGCAATTGTAGTGACTCGTTTCTTTTTTGATTTTGTTTATTTGAGACGGACAAAATTGCGTTCACTAAGTATCTGAATGATGCAGAAACAGTTTTTCAGCTAACAATAACACAATGCAGTTTATAAATTTTAAAGAAGGTCAGTTTATAAATTTCCTCGGCTACCGGCGTATTGCGGCAATCATCTCAGCTGTACTCATACTGGCAGGCGTAGTGTCGATTGCTTTACATAAAGGGTTAAAATACGGTATCGACTTCAGAGGAGGAACCAATGTGCAGATTCAGTTTACATCTCAGCCGGATCTTGATCAGCTGAGGAAACTGTTTGCCGAACATGATATGAAGAATGTGGTTCTTCAGACTTTTGGTGATGTCACTGATCAGGAAATACTGCTTGGACTTCCAATTGACAGTCCGCTTGGAACAGGCGAGCATTTGACTGCAGAATTAGGCAAAATACTTGAGCCTCAACATCAAAAATTAGAAATACGCCGTATTGAATCAATTGGACCGAAAGTGGGTGATGAACTGAAAATCAGCGCGGTGCAGGCGATTCTGATAGCACTGGGGCTGGTTCTGCTGTACATAACAATTCGTTTTCAGTGGCGCCAGGGAATCAGCGCGATAGTAGCTTTGGTTCATGATGTGTTAATTATTGTAGGGATCTTTTCCATTTTGGAGAAAGAATTTTCATTAACTGTTGTTGCTGCATTGTTGACTGTGGTGGGATATTCGCTGAATGATACTATTGTCGTCTTTGACCGCATCCGGGAGAACCTGGGGAAATACCGCAAGAAATCCATAGAGGAAACAATCAACCTGAGCATCACGGAAACATTGAGCAGAACATTAATTACTTCCGGAACCACTCTGCTGGTTGTTCTGGCCTTGTTTATACTGGGCGGTGAAATCATTCACGATTTTGCCTTCGCCTTGCTGGTAGGAATTTTAATCGGGACATATTCTTCAATTTATGTGGCTAGTCCTGTGGCAGTTCTGTTGACTAAATTAGTTCCGCGCGGGGGAACTTCAGCTGCTACAAGCTCAGCTTAAGAAATGTCTGCTTCAGGAGACCCCCCGTTTGGAGCAATAGCCATTGTGGGGCTGGGACTGATTGGTGGCTCAGTCGCAAAAGATGTGCGACGCCTCGGATTAGCCCGGCAAATACTGGGATACGACAATAACGCTGAATACCACGAAGAAATCAATTCCAGGAAATTAGTTGATTACCTGTCCGGTTCGCCTGACGAAAAACTTGCTGAGGCAGAGTTAGTTTTGCTGGCTGTCCCGGTAAAAGCCTTTACAGAAGTTCTTCCTCAAATTCTTCCTCATATTTCCAAAAAAGCAATTGTAACAGACACAGGCAGTGTAAAATCTCCACTTCTGAACATGATGTGTTCTCCTGAGTATGATGGAATCCTTTTTGTTGGAGGACATCCAATTGCCGGTTCAGAACATTTTGGTCCGGGAGCGGCACAGGACAATTTGTTTTCAGGAAAACGCTGCATTCTTACTCCGGTTGTAAATACGGACGATGATGCAGTTCAGATTGTCCGAAAATTTTGGGAATTACTGGGCGCGGAAGTGTCTGAAATGGATGCAGATTCGCATGATCAGATGTTTGCTTCAGTCAGCCATCTGCCCCATCTTCTGGCGTACGCCTGCATACAGGCAATCGCGAGCAATGAGTCGCAGAATGCTCTGGGCCTTTCCGGTGCCGGACTAAAGGATTTTTCCCGTATTGCTTCTTCTAGTCCTCAAATGTGGGCAGATATTTTTCTTGAAAACCAGGAGAAACTGCTTCCGCGGGTCAGTGCTTTTAATGAAGTGTTGTCTGGGCTTGAGGAAACAATTAAAAGCAATGATAAAGAAAAGTTAATAGAACTTCTTGCTCTTTCCAAATCAGCTCGTGACCGCTGGATGACCTGACCCAGTGAGTATTTGATCAGTGTTTGATTTTGGGCCAGTATTTTTCGAAATCAAACAATGGGGAGTGACTGCCTTGATGACAGTCAGCACAAATTGAGTCAGGGTTTTTGATCGCGGGGCTGATTTTGCTGTTAGCCAAGTGAGCTTTGGCAGGGCCATGACAGTTTTCGCACTGAACATTTGTTAAATGCGGTGTTAACTGTAAACTAAGGAATCCTCTACCACCCTCAAATTTTCGGACTGCTTCAGAAGCATTTTCGGGAGCAGCCCAGGGCATAAGTCCAACCACGTGACATTCGAGACATTCTGGATCAAAATGTTTACCTTCGTTTTCCAGTGTGGCAAAAGCATCGGCATGACGACTGTTTTTCCAGACTGCAGCGCTCTCTGAGTGACACGCTGCACAAACCTGATTTCCAACAAAAGGAGAATCTATCAAATGTTTTTCCTTTCGTGCTAAATTACTGAAAAACAACTCTTTTACTTTGGAATCATAGTTCCGAAATGTTTCCAGCAGTTCCGGAGCATCTTTAATATCTCCTCGCAGCCATGAAACTGATAATCCGTCCGGGACACTTTCCTGGTTGTCCGGAATGATTTTTCCGGATTGCGTCAGTTTTCCTGTTAAGACTCCCTGGCCTTTGGTTGGGATCATGGGAAAGTATCTGGACCCTCCTTGTATTTTCATAACCTGTTTTAATTCATCATTGTTGTTGCTGCCGGTAACAATCAGGTCAAACAGTCCGGACTTGTTGAATTTTTCCAATTCATCTGATATACCACGAAACAAAAGTATCCGGAATTTTTGGGAAGTTTTTCCAATTTTTTCCTTCCACTCTGACAATAAATCCGGACTGACAGGCATTATTGCAGGCAGTTCGTTTTTATTCTGATAAACCAGACCCGGAGATAAATACCCAAATACTACGAGACTCTGGTTTCCCTGAGAAATAATTTTTGAAGTTAAAAAATTAAATTTTGAATCTTGATTGCTGAGAAGGTAAGGGATATCTGGAGTAAGCCAGTGCTGACCGTTTTGCCATTCACTTGGACCAACCAGCACAACTTCCGGACTTAATTTTTCCAGGGCTGTATGAATGAGCCGAATTTTGAGATCGCCCTGTTCGGATGGTTCTGGAAAATTATTTCCCAAATCAAAATATAAAAGATTCTCATGCAGAGGATCCTGCTTTTTAAAAAAAGTGAGTCTGCGGAGCAGTCCCCCCATGTCTCCTTCTTCTGCGCATCCGCAGGGTTTTATTTCTCCTCGCAAGTCACCTGAAAAAACCAGCAGCGTGTTTTGGGCAAGAGAAAAAGTAGGAGAAAGCAGGAAAAACAGGAAGGTACAAGCAACAATCTGTCGCATATCAGTTTTCAGCCACACATATTAATTCGCGGAATGTGACTTTTCCATCACTTTTTACACTGTCATCAATACCAAGACTGCGTGTATTCTTTATGGCCTTGTAGAGACTGCTTTCTGCGGCCTCGTATGAGTCTGTATGTGTTGTTGCCGGACTGTTTGTGGCATAAACAATTCTTGCTGATTTCATTGGGAGCGCTTTTATTACAGCAGAAGCTCCTGTAGGCAACAGGCTTAAGCTGCTGTCCACAGCATTTATCAAATCAGTTGTGCTGATCAGATTGCCGCTTTTTAACCCGGTTGACGTGGTGCTGTTATCCGACGCGTTTTTAACCAATAAAAACATGACATCAAATAAGGTAACTGCAAGGCAGGCCTGGTCTGCAGTTGGATTATTATCCTTGGCGCCATTATCAAGTTTGCTCAGTCCTTCAGTAAGACTCTTTCGGATACTGTTTTCAGAGCTGATTGTAAGTTCTTCAAAATCTGATGAAAGCGCGGTTGAAATCATTGAAAGTTCACTTACCATTGAAACTAATTTAAGCAAATCACCATCGGCTGTAACATCTGTCATATTATCCAGTTTGAAAATGGGCCTTATTTCTGTTATGGATATTCCATGTGAAAGTGCTCTTGCTGCACAAGAAGTATTTGAACTTGGAGTGAACGTATAATTGTCTATGTATGGGTCACATTTTGTATGATCGCTATTTGCTACATAATGATTTGATCCAATCACAACCTCAAAATTATTATAAGTAGCTAATCCTGTTCCTAATCCTTCAACACTGATTCCATCAGTTTTCAATTTTGTGAAAGCTTCTCCTTCTGTTGAGGAAATAGTACCGTTTGAATCATTGTCCAGAACACCATAATTGAGATACAGAAAATCAGCAATATTGGCAAACATTGATATTTCAAGTTCATTTGTTGTCCGCGTCCTTGAACTGCTGTTGCAGCGGCTGGATGTAAGAAAGGTATTTGCGCCAATTAAACAAAGTGCTTTTGTGATGAATCCGCGGTTCCCTGTTGTGTAGTCAGTGGGAGAACTCAGTTTTTTAATACCCAGAGTTTTGGTCAGGTTGTCTGAAGCACCTTTTTTTAGAAAGTTTCCAAATGATACACCAGCCTGCCCGAGGTAGCCGCTGGCCCGTTCGTAATTTGAACAATTGGTATTATCTGCAACAGTTTTATACTTTTGTTCATCAAGCTGGACCTCACAACTTTGTCCTGAATCCTGTTTGTCGGCGCATGAAACCAACGCCAGCTGCAGCAGCAAAATGGCCAGAATTCTGGTAATTGAATTCATGAAAAAACTTTTTTGTTTAACCGGTTTCATTTCATGCATGGTCTGCTGGCTGTTAAAAAGTCTATTCCAGTTTTTGCAGAGTTGAGTCAATATGATAACTTGTAACTACATCCTGTTCACTTGCACTGGCAAGGGTGAAATTTGCTTCTTCAGGAAAAATCTTAGCCCCATCGAGAACCGCGTTGATATATAGTCTGCGCTCCGATAAGGTTTCAGCAGCCTCAGCCTTTTCCAGCAGCTTTTCGAACAAGGGACGAGGATTTTGATTTTGTGCCTCGAATGAAGGAAACAAAGCCCCGGAAAGTTTCAATAATGGCACAAGCTCTGTTTCAGTGCGAGTATTGTCTGTCGCAGTAGAAACCAGTTCTGCCAGATTAGTACTTTCCATCAATAATCCTTTTTGCAGTGCTTCGGTAACGTTTTCCAGAATTATTTCCCTTTTCAGCTGGCCTTCGTCTGTCTCATCAAAAGAAGTAAATGCTAATCCGATTGCTGCAGGTTTTCCAGGATCAAAGCCGCTTTTTTGACGTTCAAACTGTTGGTACAGTATTGCGTCAAGATGGGTTTCTAAAAAGTTTAAGGGACTATTTAGAATACCGGCATACATTTTTTTTGATATTTGCGGTGACTTTGTCGCCGGGAATCCATAAAGTTGAACCTTTTCCCTTGAAGCGCCAAGCAGTTGTCTCAAATCAACAGAAATATCCTCATTCTCTGCCCAGACTGAAATTTGTTCAAGAAAATCAGTTGCCTTTTCTTCCTCTAATGAGAAATGCTCAATTTCTCCGGCAAATCTAATTAATCGGCCTTGAATCAAATAAGGGACATCTTGATCATCCAGGGCATCTTCAATCCATTCCCAGACGACCAATTTAAGTTCACCCATTTCTTCATTCCAGTCTTCACGCTCCTCCAGCGTTTCACGTTTGGTTAAAGGCCCATAAGCGCCAGCTTCCAATGCTTTGGGGTCAGCATTATCCGGAATTGCAACTTTTACTTCCACTCCAAGATTCCATTCCTCCTGGTTCTTACGGACATCTTCATCACAAATGTTTACCGGACAGTTTTCCAGTGTTGGAGCAGTGAGCAAGAGCCTGTGCAAAGCGCTGACGGTATGGTATTGAAGTTCATGTGTGAGGTCATCAAATTTGTTCAGCAGAAATTTCAATGCATCTTTTCTCAAATCTGATTCAACACCAAAAACCATGATCATTCCGTCGTGTTTTTCCTGAAAACCCATTTCGCCTTTAACCAGATCAACAATGCTGTTGATTACAGTGATTTTTAAATGAGAAGGCCATTCAGGGTCATCAAGTACCGTATGCAGACGTGAAATACTTCTGTCACGTATATCTCCGTCGTCGCTTACAAAAGCAAAAAATGTTACTGCACGCAGCGCCATTTCACGTTTGCCCGGTTCCCCAATATGCTTTGAAATATAACGTATTTCACGTAAAGCGCTGACCTGTTGCTGAATAGAACTGTCATACTGATTTTTTAGTTTCTCCATTGAGGAAGTCAACTCCTGGTAGTTGAAGCTTTGCTCAAATGTCAAATAGGTCAATCTGCCCTGTGTGCGGCAGCTGCCTACCAAGATAAGAAATGCAGCTAAAATCAATAGGGAATTATTTCGCATTGGTTTCCCGGTTTTATAATGATTGCAATTAAAATATAAGTGAAACCTGTAAGCTGGTACGTTTATCCATCAGCTCACCTGAAAATCCGCCGATTTCCTGATTATATCGGGCATAATCAATTTTAAAACCAAATAAATTAAGTGAAGCGCCCTGGCTGTTATAAGGTCCATTACGCCCTACCCTAAAAGAGAAAAGATGGTGGCCGTTAAACAATTTATTCCAGCCAATTTCTGCTCCTATTTTAATGTTTCTTTCTGAAATTACATTCCCCTTGGAAACAAGTTTCTGTGCGTTGGTTAAATCATGGTAATCCACGGAAAAAATTAGATCAAATCCTGCTAATTCAGACTCGGTGCTCATCCCAATGTTCATGGTCATCGGAACTTTCCCGGCATTTTCAAAATCAAGTCCGCCGATATTCTGCAGACTTATCGCAACCTGGGGCTCCATGTTATGCACACCATCAAAGTGATAGATGGCTCCGGCGTCAGGGGCAAATGCTGCTTTATTAGAAAATTTCTTACGCAGTTTGGTGTAAGTATTTTTTTCAGTTGCTTCAACCATGGCCTCATCAAACACTTGAAACTTTGTATCAATTCCCGCTCTTTGCACCAGCTTTGCCCCCAGGCCAAGATCAAGCTGATAATCAAAGAAACTCCATGCCATTCCGCCCGCAAGCCCGGCCTGAAAAAATGCTCTTGTTTCCAAATAAGGAAATACAGGATTCCTTACTTGTATGTCAACCAATGCATTTTGAAATAATGACCAGCCGAATCTGGAATTGACATGACTCAGCAAACCAAGGTTACTCTCAACATAAATTTTTCTGCCTGCAATATCTCCAAGGGTGGAACTTTTACTGCTTGATTTTCCCAGATTTATGGTGTTGTCGTTCCATGAAAAATTTGCTCCAAATATTTCATAGATATTGTAATTTACTGAACGCAAACCTGCAGGATTATAAAAGAACAGCATTTCATCATTAGCCACTGCAGTAAAAGCATTGCCCATTCCACGAGCACGCAGACTTTCACGCACAAATGCAGGTTCTGCTGCATGGATTATCGGGATGAAAAAAATCCATAAGCACAGTAATGCAGATAAGTGTCTTAGCACTTTCAATATAGTGATTCTCATTTACGATGAAAATGTTTACTGATCATAGCTAAACTAATTCAGAAGCAGTTAATTTTTGAGAATATTTGTTGATGTGTTTTTGGCTCAAAAAGAGTTCTTCTTATTGAAAAGTTTCTTGAAGCAGAACAGATATTGATAAATCAGTGATGCTGTAAACATCCAGCACTTTGATCAGGGTAAATCAATAAGCTTGAAATATTTGCTGATAATCTGTTTAAGATTAATTTCCAATGCAGGGAACCTCAACAATTGATGATAAAGACAGTGCAAACTCAGACTTTGTAAAACAATTCTTCAGGCAGCAACAGATGGAAGACCTGCAAGAGCCATAGCAAGTTCCTGCTCATCATAGTTTCGGTCTTCAAGATTACCACTAAAATAATCTGAGTATGCCTGCATATCGAAATGGCCATGTCCGCAAAGGTTGAAGAGAATAGTTTCAGACTTCCCTTCACGCTTACAGCGCAGTGCCTCCTCGACAGCACCCTTTACTGCATGGTTTGCTTCCGGAGCAGGAAGAATTCCTTCCTCACGTCCAAACGTTACCCCAGCCTCGAAGCAGGTGTTCTGATGATATGCATACGCTTCCAGCAAATCAAGCTCCTTCAGATGACTTATCAAAGGTGCCATTCCATGATAACGCAGCCCGCCGGCATGGAATCCCGGCGGAACAAAAGTTGAACCAAGTGTGTGCATTTTAGCAAGGGGAGTCATGTTTCCGGTGTCTCCGAAATCATAGGCATATTTGCCTCGTGTCAGGGATGGACATGCTGCAGGTTCAACCGCTACTACACGAACCTGAGGTCCGCCACGAAGTTGTTCACCAAGGAATGGAAACATCAAACCGGCAAAATTTGAACCTCCACCAGTGCAGCCCACAACAACGTCCGGGTAGTCGCCTGCCATTTCCATTTGTTTCAATGCTTCAACACCAACAATTGTCTGATGCATCAGCACATGGTTCAGTACACTGCCCAGAGAATATTTAACATCATCATTTGTTGCGGCAACTTCCACTGCTTCTGAGATTGCAATCCCTAAACTGCCTGTAGAATCAGGATTCTTGGCCAGGTATGCCTTGCCAAACTCAGTCTTGTCGGATGGTGATGCAATGCAAGTAGCACCAAAGGTTTCCATCATCGCTTTTCGATAAGGTTTTTGCTGGAAACTGACTTTGACCATATAGACTTCAATCTCCAATCCAAAAATCGAACCTGCAAAGGCTAAAGAAGAGCCCCACTGCCCAGCCCCGGTTTCTGTTGAAATGCGTTTTACTCCAGATTCTTTATTATAAAATGCCTGCGCAATTGCAGTGTTGGGTTTGTGGCTTCCTGTAGGACTGACTCCTTCATACTTGTAATATATTTTTGCAGGAGTATCGAGTGCCTTCTCTAGTCTTCTGGCACGATAAAGAGGGCTTGGACGCCACTGGCGATATATCTCCCGCACCGGTTCCGGAATATCTATGTAACGCTCGGAGCTGACTTCCTGTAGAATCAGCTCCATTGGAAAAAGTGGAGCTAAATCATCTGGACCTATCGGCTCCCCTGTACCGGGATGTAAAACAGGTGGAGGAGGCTCAGGCAGATCGGAAGTAATGTTGTACCAGCTTTTCGGCAGTTCAGATTCAGGTAAGATGTATTTAACTGTGTCACTCATGATTTACTCCTTATTAATTTTAAAAAAAATTGTTTGTTAATGCAGATTTACAACTACACGTCCTCGCTGGCCACCGGCAAGAATCTTATCAATTTCGGGGCTAAGATTATCTAAAGTACAATCAACTGACAGCTGTTCAAGTTGAGGAAATTTCCATTCATCGGCAAGTTTATTCCAAATTTGACAGCGCAAATTCATAGGTGTTTCTCCCGAATCAATTCCCAGCAAACTCACTCCCCGCAAAATAAAAGGAAAAACTGTTGTTGGCAAATTCGCTGATGCAACTAATCCTGTGGCTGCAACGGCACCTCTTTGTTTTGTGGCTTTAAGTAGAGTGGCAAGGGTCGTGTCACCGACTGTGTCAATTGCTCCTGCCCAGCGCTGTTTAAGCAATGGTTTTTTTGATTGATCATTTACTTCATCGCGATGAATAATTTCTTTTGCGCCCAGTCCTTTCAGGAAGTCCGTTTCATGGATTTTTCCTGTTGATGCCACTACATTGTAACCTAAACCGGCAAGAAGCACTACAGAAATGCATCCAACACCTCCGGTTGAACCGGTTACAACAATCTCTCCCTGTTCCGGAGTTATACCATGTTTTTGTAATGCGTGAACAGAAAGTGCGGCAGTGTAACCTGCAGTACCATATATCATGGCTTCTTTAAGTGATAATTCTTCCGGTAAAGGTACGACCCAATCAGCGGGAACACGAATATACTGCCCAAATCCTCCGGAAGTACTCATGCCTAAATCATAACCAGTCACAACCACTGAGTCTCCGGGCTTAAATCTTGAGTCTGAACACTCCACAACCTCACCTGAAGCGTCTATACCGGGAGTGTGAGGATAATTTCGAGTTACTCCCGGATTGCCGATGCAGGAAAGTCCATCCTTGTAATTCAAGGAAGAATAATGTACACGAAGCAGAACTTCTCCTTCTGGAAGATCTTGCAGAGAACGGTCTGTAATTTCGCGTGTGTATGTATCATCGTCATTTTTGCTGACAACCAATGCTCGAAAAGATGTGTTGCTCATAAGTTAACTTTTATTTGATGTTATTGCATTTTTACTTGTTTTCACCACAAAATACATTATTCAGACAGGAATAAAAAAATGATTTTTTGTTTCATTAAACTTAGTTTTGAAATCCGTATTTTATATGAAACAGACCGAATAAGCGTGAAAAAAATTATTACTGCTTTTGATCACAAACCCGACTTCATCAAGTAGTAATTAGATCAAATTATTACGATAATTGTCAAACCTGTGTTAGCAGTAATTTATCAAGCGATTCACTTAAATCGTTATCCTGAAACTTGTAGCCGCTTTCAACCAGTTTTCCTGGGAATATACGAATGCTGCTCAGCAGCAACTCATCTGCCATTTCACCAAATAAGATTCTAGCTACAGAAGCAGGCAAAGGGAAAATTGTTGGGCGATGCAAGGCTTTGCCTAAAGTCTTAGTAAACAAACGATTTGTGACTGCATTCGGTGTAACCGCATTTATCGGCCCCCGAAGTGAGTCGTTGTTCAGTATATGCTGAATAATGTTTACGGCATCATTGATACTTATCCAACTCATGTATTGTTCACCACTGCCGATAACACCCCCTGCTCCAAGTTTAAAAGGCAGCAGCATTTTTTTCAAGGCACCACCTGCAGTACTCAGAACTGTGCCAAAGCGAACATTTGCCACCCGAATACCTGCCTCGTTGGCGGCATTCGATGCTTCTTCCCATTGCACACAAACATCGGCAAGGAAACCTCTTCCGGCACTGCTTGCTTCATCAACAATTACTTCTCCGCGGTCTCCATAATAACCCACGGCTGATGCTGAAATAAAAACTTCCGGCTTTTTATCTGCTTTTGCAAAATACTTTGCTAACAGTTTTGTTCCTTTGACACGACTGCTAAGAATGCGGTCTTTCTTTTTTTCACTCCATCGTCCATCCGCAATGTTTTCTCCTGCCAAATGGACGACAGCATTGATATCACGGATTTTCTCCAAATTTATAATTTCATTTTCCGGATTCCAATCAGGCGAATCCTTGACAAAGTTCCTGCACCATAAACGTACAACTTCATGACCTTCTTGCTCCAATGAGTCGGTTAAAGCAGCTCCGATCAGTCCGGAAGAACCGGTTATCAGCACTTTCATGGTTGTTTAAAAGTTGCTTACAAGTAATGCCAATTGGCTTAACTTTCAGAAATATAAGTTATTTCAAGCGGTTACAGCAAATCCAGGCAGTCCCCAATATTCCGGATCAAATTCTTTAAGCGAAGGTATAATTTGAGAGGCATCTTTGAAGTGACTGTGGTCCATTTCAGGATGAGGTACTATGATTACAGACATTCCGGCTGCTATTGCCGCTTCATTTCCGGAGGGGGCATCTTCGAAGACAAGGCACTCTTCCGGCGCAATTCCAAGTCGTTTTGCGGCAAGCAGAAAAATATCCGGAGCAGGTTTTCCCTGTTCTAATTCAGGGTCATCCCCACGTACAATTTGATTGAATTGCGAAAACCACTTTTTGTGTTTTGAATATTTTGCATCATACATTGGTGAAGACGAACTTGTTGCAAGCGCCTGTGGAAACCCTTGCTGAAAAAAATGAGTTGTCATCTCTTTTGCGCCGGGCAATGGTTCTGTGTTTTGAAATCTTTCCAGCAAAACGTCTTTCCTGGATTCCAGATAGTCTTGCGGAGTAATAGGCAGTTCAAGGCTCTCAACGATTATTTTTGCGGCCTGTGAGGCAGGTCTTCCTATAATTCTTCTCTTGACTGACCAATCAAAAACTTTTCCATATTCTCCAGCAATTTGTTGTGTAACTTCAGTGTAAATGCCTTCTGTATCCAGAAGCAAACCGTCCATATCATAGATTAAGCATGAAATTTTATGAGGCATTTATAATTGTTAAGTTAAGGTGTATATTGGAATGATTCAGGTGTTTCTTTGATAAGATATGTTAAGCACTATTTAAAATAATTATTGGGCACATATTTACGTAAATCAATAATGTGTTTTTCTCCATTACTTAATTTGTAGCTCACAGAATTCTCGTTTACCCAATCTAGTTTCAGTGTGTAACTGACGTCCTGAATAGGAAGATCACTGATACTTACGATATCAGCAAGATCACGTTTGACCAGGTGGAGACTGAATGTGTAAATTCTGTTTGTTATTTCATGCCCGTTCTGATTAATACTGGTAACATTTTTTGAATTGGAGATGTGATAAAAAACTGCATGAGTTGGGGAGGTGGCAACACCTGTGCCGGTACGCAGGTGTGGTAATAGGGGTACAATTTGATCTTGAAAAATCCGGAACACTTTTCTGGTTCCTGATGTTCTATCACTATACTGGTAAAACTCCTGATCAACCTGCCAGAATCGTACGTCTGCATCACCATTTGTTTTCACTATGTCCATTCCTAAAACACCATTCAGACCCCGGAATAGATAAATATGGTTGTCTGAATTTTTAATATTTACAATGTTCAGAATTACTCGCTGAGGATGAGAATCTAAAAGTTTTTTGTCAAGGTATATTCCATTTCCAATCCTGTTTTCGGGGTAGATTTGGTAAGGTGCAAAATCTATTACTCCCCTGTGCTCAGTGTCTCTTGCGAATATTTCTACTGCACCGGAGCTATTTGCTGAAGTTATCAACAAAAGAAATGTAAAAATTATTAATATATTTGTTTTATACTTAATCATTAAATATTTTGATGGGAATTTATCTGCCTTACTCTGAAATTATCTAATCAAATCAACAAATAATTCAGCAAGGTGATTATAGCAAACTATTTAACTGAAGCCAGTGAAATTTTGCTTGAGCAACTTGAGTCCTGCATTGGTTAATTTAAAATATACATTTGTTTGTTAATTTAGACAAAAATTTTTATTTTTTGAAAATCAGTTTCATTTGCAAACATTAAAATGTTCCCCGGCAAACAGTTAAATCAATCCACAAGACCTTTTGTAATCGGTACAAGCGGGCACATCGATCATGGGAAAACAACATTGGTAAAAGCCCTCACCGGAGTGGATACTGATCGTTTTGCCGAAGAAAAAAAACGTGGAATAACCATTGATCTTGGATTTGCTCATTACGAAGACAAATACGGGAATCATGTTGCAATCGTAGATGTCCCGGGACATGAAAAATTTGTTCACAATATGCTGGCAGGCGTAGCCGGAATGGATGCTATTTTACTGGTGGTGGCAGCAGATGAAGGTGTTATGCCACAAACACGCGAACATCTGAATATATGCAGTCTCCTGAAAATTAAAACAGGAATAGTCGTTCTCACACGAGTTGATTTGGTGGAAGACAGTGAAATGGTGGAATTGTGCAAGGAGGAAGTTTCAGTATTACTGGAAGGCACATTTTTGGAAGATGCCCCGGTTATTCCTGTGTCTGCAGTAACAGGTGAAGGTTTAAATGAACTTCGTGATGAATTTGCACAACTTGCAAAAAAGTTTGTACATCCGGAAATTGAAAAGCCATTCAGACTGTATGTTGACCGTTCCTTCACGTTAAAAGGTTTTGGCACAGTTGTTACCGGAACAGTGCTGTCCGGTGCAGTCAGGCAGGATGAAGAAGTTCTACAATATCCACAATCACGCGAAATTCGAATACGTGTCATGCAGTCACATGGGAATGTAGTAAAAGAGGTGTATACGGGACAGAGGGCTGCGTTTAATTTGGCTGCAATAACCAAAGAGGAAATTCAGCGAGGTAATCAGCTGGCAAAACCAAAGTCATTGCTTACTGGATATATGATTAATGCCTCATTGTCCCTACTGAAAGATGCTTTGTCTCCTTTGAAAAACAGTTCACGTGTCCGGCTTCATCTTGGTAGTCAGGAACTTATAGGCAGAATCATACTTTTGGAAGGCGAAACATTGTCTCCCGGAGAAACAACAATCGTTCAGTTCAGGTCTGAAAGCTTGTTAAGCGGAAAATACGGGGATCGTTTCATAATCCGGAATTATTCACCCATGTCCACTATTGGTGGAGGAACTCTGATTGACCCATCTCCAAGCAAATCCCGGAGATTGCTGCATGAACTTCCGGAAAGACTCAGACGCATTTTGAATGAGGATGAAAATGTCAGGGCGGAAGAAGTGATATATTTGCAGTCTGTGCGCGGGGTTAATCAGTCAGAATTTCAGGTACGCTCAGGCCTTTCTGACGAGCAATGTGTAAAAATCTTACAGCGTCTGCAAAAACAGGGGCAAATACTTTGCGTGGATACAATTTCCAGACGTTATTTGCATGTGGATCATGTCAAGCGTACAGGGACATTTATCAGCAGAGTTTTAAAAAATCACCATCAAAAATTTCCTGATCGTGAGGGAATGACTCATGCAGAACTTGGAGGAAAACTCTCTTTGATTTTTGCAGAAAAAGAAATTGAAAACCTGTTAAAATATCTTTGTGAAACAGGTTTAATTGTAAAAAATGGCCAGTATTATTGTCTGAAAGATCATCGCGCACAAATTTCTCAAACTCGTCAGGACAGTTTGTCGAAATGCATTGAACTGATCAGGAATAGCAATTTTCAGCCTGCTCGCAAAACAAAATTGCTGGAAGATCTGGGTTTGAGTGAGAAGGATGGAGTTGAAATGCTTAAATTCGCCGTACACTCCAAAATCCTGGTGCGTATTGCAGAGGATTTGCACTATAGCCCTGAACAAATTGAAAACATATTGGAAGTTCTGAGGATTTATTTGAAGGAGAATCCGAATATAACTGTAATCCAGTTCAAAGAACTGCTTAACGTTTCCCGTAAATACGCTATCGATTTACTGGAATATTTTGACAGTCAACATTTGACCATACGAAAAGATAACTGGCGTATTCCCGGAAAAATTTTTGAACACAAAAATTAATCAGATCGAATAACAAAGTGCATTTTAAAAGAGTTAAATTTGTTACGGTTTCAGTCAGTCTGTTACTGGGCATCTGGTATTTTTATGCTTCTTCCGGATCAGCTGTCGCTCAAAGTTTGCTCAGTGACCGAATCTGGTTGGAACAAAGTATGGATGTATTCAATGAAAAAGAGCTGCCTGAGCAATATATCCCTCCAATACCATTTGACTTGCCGACCACCGCATTAACTCAACTTGAGACTGTTGCAAGGCCGCACGCAACAGATAATCCAAAATTATTATATACAGCGGAATTATCAGTGAAGCCCGCGCTTCCTGTAATTCAACCGGAAGAAACCCAAAACAAGTCCGCGAGCTCATTTTTAAGCCGGTTTTTCCCATGGTTTAAAAGCATGGATCCGTCCGTGGAAATTGACACTGAAACTGCCAAAATAAATGATGAAGACTGGGCTAACTCTGAATTTACAAATGTCAGTATGACTGTGGCAGATATTGAAAAAATGATTGTTAATGATCCTGAAACTGCAAGGGAAAAGTATCTGGAATATGAGGATTGGCTACAAATTGAGGATAGAGTCAGACTTAAAGTTCAATTGCTGTATCACCTTCAACAATGGGCAGCTGCGGAGAAACTGGCAATTGCGTTTTTGAATGAACGTCCTCGCAGCAGGATAACTCCAATCGTATATTACTTTTTTAACAAATCCCTGCAGTCACAGGAAAAGCCTTTAAATCAAAATATGATCTGGCGTGAACTCGCACTGAATGAACTGGCACCAAAACTCCGAAGTGAACTGCTGATTATGTTCAGTGAAGAAGCTAAGTTTAAAGGAAAAATATTAGCAGCAGTTCAATATCGTCTTGACCACTTGAAAAATTCAGGAACTTCAGAGACGGCAGATCACGAAATAATAAGCCTATTGCTTAAGCAAATTCAGACTACGGAAGAATTACGTATCTTAATGAAAAAATATCCGGATTTTGTATGGATGCAGAAGCAAATATTTCAAATTGAACTGGAGATTTTGTCAGAGCAACGACGCTACAGAGAGGCACTGGAACTGTTGGATCAAAGACTCAGTTTAGCCCGTGAAACTGGCAACTTGGAACAGTATTTACTCCTCGAGAAAAAACGGCGTAGCCTTGTAACAGCATTGAATGTCAGTCCCCGACGAATTGGTGTGATACTGCCAATGAGCAGTTCCAACGCTAAAATTGCTGAATTATCTCAGCAAACATTGAATGGTTTGTGGTTAGCTCTGCAGGCAAACAGAGTCCTTGCCTTGTCTGCTAACAGGGAAGATAATTCATCTTCACATAATAAGATGAATACAGAAAATTCAGATAATGAGACTGTAAATGAGTTGTCGCAAGAGTTTGATGAATCGTGGGAACTGGTTATCAGGGACTCTCATCTGGATGCTGAAAAAACCAAAGCTGCCATCCGTGAATTGGTGGAAATAGAAGGTGTAATTGCCATTATTGGACCTCTTGCCCGGAAAACTTCGGAGGCTGCTGCGGAAGAAGCGGAGCGGTTAGGTGTTCCATTAATTTCATTATCATTGACTGACAGTATTCCGCAGCTTGGAGAATTTATTTTCCGCAATAATAAAAGCTGGAAGCAGGAAGTACAGAAATTGGCAGATTACGCAATCGGCAAACTGCAGGCATGCCGATTCCTGATATTGTACGCAAAAACCCGTGAAGGACGGCAGAAAATGCGCTTATTTTTGAAAGCAGCCAGTCTCAAAGGGTGTGAAGCTGTTGCTGTTGAAGGATTTAAAGATGAAGGCCAGAAAAGTCTGGTGAATGAGTTCGATACTTTTACAGGAAAAACTCAACGTGTTAGCGAAACAGACAAAAATATTTTGAAGGAACTTAAAGAAAAGGAAGATCCTGTCAAAAATTTCGACGCTGTGTTTGTGGCAGTAGGTTCGGGTGGTGTGAAAAATTTAAGGCTAATATTACCATATAGTGCTGTTTATAAAATGAAAAAAACAAAATTCCTTGGTGACAGCGGCTGGAATGACACAGCGCTTCCGTTTTCTCCAGGAGTGCGTGGTGTGAGAAGACCAGTATTTGTGGACAGTTTTTTCCTGGGAAGTAATACACCGGAGATGCTGAAGCTTAAAAGAATCCACGAGCG
Organism: SAR324 cluster bacterium REDSEA-S27_B3; assembly: GCA_001627865.1. GTDB lineage: Bacteria > SAR324 > SAR324 > SAR324 > NAC60-12 > Arctic96AD-7. The sequence goes on along the minus strand of LUQO01000004.1, from coordinate 9,612 downwards.
AATTCTATATCGGCATCAAAATTATGTCGGCCCCAGTGCTTATACCGCTCATGCTTATGACACATTAATGATTTTGATGCAGCTTCTCAATGACAAGCACAATCACAGCCACCGGGATCTTAAGGACGCCCTGATAAATATTGAGTCCTACAAGGGTGTTTCAGGAAATTTACGATTTGATGATGATGGTGAAGTTCAAAGGGAAATTCATCTCTTGACCCTGCATAGAGGGGCTATACAACCTTTGTTTTAAAGATATGGATTTTATGGGAACAGGCAGTAGTATTTATCCAGATTAAAACCTGTTTACTTTACAAAAAGGGATTCAAGATCTTTGAAAGGAACCTGCTCAGGTCGAAGTTTTTGCTGGGTTTGATGTGATTCAACCGATTCGCTTGTGTCTTCCAACTGTGTTGTCAATTGAAAAGATTCATTGGGACTTTCTATCAATAAGTCTTCATCTTTGTTTTCCAGACGTTTATCTGGGCGTATTTCCTCATGAAAGTTCCGCTTGGGCTGTGTTTCCCTTTGCATTTTATGCTCATCCAAAGGCTCCTCTACCAGATCGGCAACTTGTCTTAAACGGTAACTGTACTGACGGCTAACCTCAAAAAGTCTTCCGCCGGGAATACATTCCGGACTGTCTTGGAATGTAGCAAAATCATCTACAATTACAGCGTGTTTTAGTGCTTCAGGACTAAGATACACTAACACGGAAGAAGTTTCAGCTTCTGCTACTTCTTCTTCCTGAGGTTCGAATTTGAACCATTTCATGAGCTACCTCTCAATAAATACAGGGATAGAGATTTTTCTTGTGTTAACTAAAACTCTGCGAAAAACATGCCAATATATGATAATTTCTGAATTCTTTACTGTACAGCAAATCAAAAAGATTAAGGCCACAAATTTCAGCGGTATGTATACTAAAAATACTTAATAATTACAGTTATATATATACATAATGTAAATTGCTTACAATTGCCTCAAAATGCTGGATTTAAGTGTTATAAATTATGGTTATTTGAATCCGGACATCAAACTGGATTTATCAATATTTGTATAATACTATGTCTGTCAAATATGAAAGCAGTCCTGCGAAGAGAAATATGTGAATCTTCTTCAGTCACGGCTTCAAAAGGTCTTTTGGTAAATAATCGGTTTTCAGCTGGAACATTTAAGATTACGTAATGAAGCATAGTATCGCGTTCACAATCAGTTTAACCATCTTTTCAATTCTTAAACCGGCAATAATATTTGCCGCGCCTGAAGAAGTTTTCAACATGCCTTGGTGGGGCTGGCCCATAGCTTTGTTTTTCACCACATTTCTAATGGGTATTTTTGGTGTTTTAGCTGGAATTGGCGGCGGCGTATTGTTTGTACCTCTTGCAAGCAGTTTTTTCCCTTTTCATATAGATTTTGTTCGTGGCACCGGTCTGTTTATTGCCCTTGGCAGTTCACTGGCTGCAGCGCCGCATTTGCTGGAAAAGAATTTAGCCAGCATTAAGCTCGCCTTGCCTACGGCTATGGTCGCTTCTGCTTTTGCTATTGTTGGGGCATTCTTTGGACTCTGGCTTTCCGCGATAAATCCTGCATACATTCAGGGCAGTCTGGGTGTTACTATTATAGGTATCGTTTTTTTAATGATTTTTGCAAAAAATTCAGAACATCCATACGTGGCCAGAGGCAACTACCTTACAGAAATACTTCACATAAGCGGCATATACAATGAAGAAACTTCCGGAAAACAAATCAGCTGGATTGTTCACAACACCGCGAAAGGTTTGCTCTGTTTTGTGCTTGTTGGATTATTGGCGGGTGTTTTCGGACTTGGCGCAGGATGGGCCAATGTGCCAATATTGAACTTGATTATGGGAGCACCGGTGAAGGTTGCAGTCGCAACCAGCGGCCTTGCTCTTTCTGTTACAGACAGTACCGCGGCATGGATTTACTTAAACAAAGGTGCCGTATTACCGATGATTACTGTTCCTTCAATTGTTGGTATAATGATTGGCGCAAGAATCGGCTCAAAGCTGCTGCCTATAGTTAAACCTGCTTTAATCAGGAAAATTGTGATTGCTGTGCTGTTTCTGGCGGGAGTACGGTCCTTAATGAAGGCTTTTGGAATTTGAATTGAGTGAGTAATTTTATGGAAAATAATTCAACATTTGTAAATATCCCGGAACAGCAACAATACTCGAAGATTCTTTACTATTTGAATCTGATTGGCTTGTTCATACTTGTAAGCGGATTCACTTTGTATCTGACAGGAGTTTTTTCTCCACTAGTACCACTGGAAGAACTACCGCGGTATTGGTCTCTACCCCTGGATCAATATTTAGAAAAAACAAATATGCCTACCGGATGGCAGTGGACTTCAAAACTGGTTTACGGAGATGTTACACCACTGCTGGGAATAGCCGTTTTGGCTTCTGTAACATTTGTCTGTTACTTTGTTTTATTACTTCAGTTCCTGAAGAGAGGCGTAAAAATATTGGCCCTGATTGTTTCAATTGAGTTACTGTTGATAATGCTCTCTGCCTCAAATCTGATCCAGATTACACACTGAACAATTCAAACCTGTTAAAGCGGTTGCATTAAAAACAAAGCGCTTAATCTTCTGATAAATCCAAACGATTTTGATAGGCTGAAATCCAGGCATCCCGATACTTTGAAAGTTTTTCAAGACGCAGTTCTAATGCAGAATTATCCGATTTTGGGCGTATCACCTGATGCAGGATGTAGCGCATAATTTCCTGGGGATTTTGTATGCAGTAAAGCAGGAATGTCAATGCAGCAGGATCATTTCTTTCTTCATAAATTAACCAGAGCAGCTTAACGATATGAAAATGGTTGATACCTCGTGTACATTGCCTGTCAACATATCTCAAAATAGTTTTTGTGTAGTTATCAGCATGGAACCCTTGAGGCAGGTCTGCAGATTTAATTTGCTCCTGATAAAAATGCAGGGTCAGCACTGAGGCGATGAAATAACTCCATGCTGTTCTGAATTCATCCAAGGGAATCTTCTGTCTTTGATTGGCAGAACCAGATTCGCTGCGTGGTTCTGATTTTTCACTAATGTCCAGCAAAATACCAAGCATGCTTTGCAAGGATTTGATAGCAGTTGTCCTGAATTTCAAAACAGATAACAGCTTGTTCAGTTTTTGTTCCTTGGTACTTGTCTGAAAACCATCTCCATTTTTGTTAAGCCCGTCAATTGTCCATTCGCTAAAACAGTGAAGCGCGGCATAAAGTTTTGAATAGATTGATTCAGCATAATGTTTTTCCATCCGTTTAACTTCTTTTGACCAATCTTTAAGCGGTGTTCCGGAAGGAAGCATTTTAACCAGCAGCAAAGGAAACTTTTGACGGAAGTTCTCCAGTTCGTCGTCCTGAGGCATCTCCGGAACATAAAATTGAATCACTTTTTTATCTTTTCTCATCTGCCTCATGCGGGAACGAATTTGTGGGCCTATTCCATTCAGATCATTCTCTTTTGGAAGATTTTTCAAATGTGAATGCAGTTCCTCAATAAATCCGGAGAGAGATGATATTTCTTCTAATTTGTTAAGTACAGAGCGTATGTAATGTGTGAAACGCTTTTTTTTAAAAAATTCATAATCACCTCTTTCATGGGGCAGTATGAAATGCAGCTGTGAATTCAGTTTATTTACATGTTCTATCGCAGTCTTATGAAATTGTTCCGGATTTGAACGCAGCGACTCCTTAATCTCTGTGAACATAGAGTCAATTGTGTGCTGTTCTTCAGTTGTCAAAGTCTGTGCATTCCACTTTTCCCGCCACTCTCCAATTAACTGTTTGCGGATCTCATCACCCTGTTTTTCCATGGACAGTCTGTATGAGCTGGCAGCGATTTCACAATGTTTTTCCAAACTTTCTGACTTGAAATTTAGCTCAGAAACGAAATCCAGAATTTCCGGAGCAGCAGCAGTAATCTGTAGCTTGCCTTTTAAATTTTGTTGGTAAAATTCCATGGGCAGAATTTGCTCATTGATGAAAATATTCCCATACAACTTGGAAAACAAATTACGTGTAATGTTAATGATAACTTCTGCTGTATCCAGTTTGTCAGGAAGAATTATCATAACTTTGTAAATTTGTGAACCCTTGACTATTTCAATTCTGGAGGCAGGGAGTGAAACATTTTTCGGCAAAGCTGTACCAACTTCAGTTTCATATGAAGGTTGATCTACAAAACGCAGCAGATGTCCTGCTTTGGCAGAATCCATGCCGAATTTTTCAGGGAAATCCAGCATATCCGGAAGTTTTTCAGACAAGAACGCTTTATTCTCTTCTGGTACTGATGCTGAAAATTCTATCCGGAATAATTGTGAGGTGGGAATATGTGCTTTTTTCTGATCGTGCTCCTGGAGTTGGGCTTCTCCGATTGTGCGGTGCTTCGGATCAAGGCGTTCTTCTAATGATTTTTCAATGCTGTCAAAGGACTTCATGAAAATATGTCCTCGAAGGGTCTGCTGTCAGACCGCAAATCAATGTTTTCGAACTGAAGCGATATCTTCGTTCCATTCTCTCAGTTGATGCGGACCTTCCAGTGTGGTTTTAAGTTCTATTAAATCATTAAATTTTTTGTCTTCCAGGTCAGCATTAGGATATCTTCTTCTCAAGTAGCCCCATAGATTTAAATAGTTTTCCTCTATCACCCATTCTTCATCTTTTGGCTTATGCTCTGCAATGGTTTGCTCAATAAAGGGATAGAAAACTTTACTCATAGGACTGTCTTGATGTTTGTTTATATATAAATATGGAGATGATGAGGTTGACAAAAGCCGGAATGTCATCGCCAAAGATGCCGAAAACTTTTGCGGTACTATACAACATGTAGCAATATTGTTGCCTGAAAATGAAATCTGGCATGAAGTAATATTTGTTTTTATAAGTAATTTAAAGATAAAACACTGTATATACAGATGAAAAAAATTTGATAAATTTATCAAATTTTTTTCAGTAATATTCTTAAATTCGATAAATCCTTTGTTTGTGAGGACTAATGAAGCAGGAATATTGGGGATTACTATTGATCTGGAATGATTAAGAAATCAAAAATACACCACCATAGACTCATTGAGATGCATTCCTGGAAATTGTTAAATGATTTACTGCTCTATTCCCTCGATTTAATAATTGCTGACCACTCGATCATTATCTGGACTGAAATCAACGTGTATAAGAATATCAGTTGACGTACAATTTGGTTCATTGCAAGTTGAAGTCAGTCCCCCATCGAGGCCATACTCAGTGACTGGCGGGCAATTCTCAGGACATGCTTGCCCTTGATTGGGGAGTTCAGAAAGCGGTTCATCGCAGTCAGCAGGATTGGAACCCAGGGGGCGTCCGGAAAGGCTCGGAATTCCTCGTTCACAGAAGTGAGTGTTTTCACAAAATGGCAGGCGACTATATATTCGGATTGTCCGTGATCGAAGAGGCATGAAAACTCCTCCAGAAAGAAGGATTCCGGATTTTCGACCGACCATTCAGTGAGGTCAAGTTGCTGATCAACGTAACGGGATTGTCGACCGAGGAAGCAGGACAGTTGCAGCAATCCCTGCGGCCAGAGGTCTGGGAACTTGGTGCATTGCCTCCGGACTGCATTTGCAAAGGTCAACCCGTGGGTGAAACTCAACCAACTGCGATTGTGTGAGACCGAGCGGTTGGTGTGGTTTTGCACGTCAAGATCGAAGTGCGCCATGTTCCATGCCAGGGCTCCTAGCAGGGCGTGAAAGGCAGCTTGAGGATGCGCGGAGGATTGACAAGTCCGTTTCAGCGCCTGATTTACTGTAAGTCCTGTCAATTCTTCCATGGTGATTGTTTGGGCTCCCTGGCCATCCCACTCCTCCAAGGCGGGTTGGTAGTTACGGAACTCCGGAATCAGGTCTTCCCGCGAGGCATAAATGAAAGAGCGGATCAGCGACAGCAGCAGCGGTTCCAGCACGTCGTTGCCCAGCCATTCCAACAGCTGCCCCACCTTGCGTATGTAAATCAGGGAATGCCCGAAGTCCTGATAGTGCGCCAATGCAGAACGTGTGAGGAGTTCCTCGAATTCTGCAAAGCCTAATCCTTGCCGTAAACCGTCCCGGACGAGCGCGACGGCTGTTGCTTCGTCTCCCGCCTCCAATGCTTCCGTCAGGGCTTCCGGGGAAAACGCCAGAAAGTTGTTTGTGTAGGGATAGACAGGTTCTCGTTGCGTGTCCCATGCCATGTGTGCGACGGGTTCGACGAGTCCGACCAACTCCAGACCGGCATCACCCATTGAGTGATGTTTACGAAGATTCAGCCAATCCGGAGCAGCAGCGTAGGCATGGGTCATGCCGAATTCCATGTGATCATACGTCCACCAAACCGCCCTTCGCAGCGCCTCAAGCGGATCGCCACCGGCCTGCTGCAAGCGGGCGATTTCCCTCGCCATACGGTCGTACTCATGTCGGTCAAAGCTTGCCCGTAAATTCTTCAGCGCATTTTCGATCAACACTTGCTGTGGCGGATCGGACAGGTCCAAAACAATGTCATAGCCATCCACCTCCACCGGATAGCCGCGCAGGGTGTCTCCGCCCACCAGTGTTTCACCGGAATCGAGATCGAACTTCCAGTTGTGCCAGTTGCATGTCAGGATGCACTCCTGGTCAAGGCTCCCTTCCACCAGCGGAAAACCCTCATGTGGACAGCGATTAGCGCAGGCATACACTGTTCCCATGTCATTCAGGAACAATGCGATCTGCCTGCCGCCGAGCTTGACAACTTTTCTTCCTTTCATCTGAAGCTCATTCAAGCCTCCCGGAACACGGTGTATTTTTTTGTCGTTACTCATTCGGTTGTCTTTGGCACAAAGGGCTTGGGGCGTGGGAAGCGCGAGGTGAGGTCGAACTGTGTGAGGACAAGGTGGCTGCGGGTGTACTCGCTTGAAGCGTCTCGTGTCGGCTGAAAATCCCAGCTTTGGTAGCGTCCTACGCACAGGGCGGCGTGGATACGGCGGCGGCGCTGCTGATCCCGAATCACCGTTTCCCGGAGGGCTTCGGCATCCCAATGGCTTGCGGCCTCGGCCCGGAAGTTGGCAAGGCGTTCGGACTGCTCCGGAGCGTTGGCCAGATTGTTGAGTTCGTTGGGATCCGCTTCCAAGTCAAAAAGCTGGTCTGGATCGGTCGGGCAGGAGATGAACTTGTAGCGACCCCGGCGAATCATCAGCATCGGAGCCCCCGTGCCTTCAGCCAGATATTCACTGATCGCGCAGTCCGGATCGTTGGCCGCGTCTCCATCGCACAGCGGAAGCATTGAACGTCCCTGCAAGGGGTCAATGAGTTCCGGAATGGTGGCCCCGGTGCTTTCGTACGCAAGATCGAGCAACGTGGGCAGCACGTCCACCTGCGCAACAGGATTCTGTACCTTACGGGATGTGAAGCGATTCGGGCAATTCACGATCATAGGGATGCGGCAGGACCATTCCCGGAAGGACATCTTGTACCACAGCCCGAACTCACCCAGCATGTCGCCGTGATCTGCCGTGAAAATCAAGGTGGTGTTTTCCGACATCCCACATTCGTGCAGTGTCTCCTGCAAGCTCCCCAGCCATTCGTCAATGTAGGAGACATTTCCATAATACGCCCGACGGGCGTTGCGGATTTCTTCGTAGCTTAGATCTACCGCATCCAGCGCAATCACCTTTTCCAACCGCCGATTGTGCGCGTCCTGCTGATCGGCGGGCGGTCGTGAAACCGTTGGCAGTGACAGATCAACACCTTCGTACAAATCCCAGTATTTTTGACGCGTGGCGTAAGGATCGTGCGGGTGGATGAAGCTGGTCACCATGCAGAGTGGACGGCCATCCGTACCCCGTGCATGGTCGTAGATCACCCGCTGGGCGGCCTGACCCACCTCATCATCGTAGGCCAGTTGGTTGGTGATCGCGGCCACCCCCGCCTGCTTCACCGACGACATGTTGTGGTACCAGAAGTCAATACGCTCGTCCGGTCGTGTCCAGTCCGGCACCCAGCCGAAGTCGGCGGGATAGATGTCCGTGGTGACGCGCTCTTCGAAGCCGTGAAGCTGGTCCGGCCCGACGAAGTGCATCTTCCCGGAAAGGCAGGTCTTGTAGCCCATCAGCCTCAGGTAATGTGCAAAGGTGGGCATGGTCGCAGGCAAGTAGGCGGCGTTGTCATAGCCGCCGCAGCTGGAGACGTGCTGCCCCGTCATGAAGGCATAGCGGGCCGGAGTGCAAAGCGGACTGCTGCTGTAGGCAGACTCGAACAGCACTCCCTCTTCTGCAAGGCGATTAATGTGGGGACTCTTCACCTCGCGGTGTCCGTAACAACCCAGCGCGAGGGCAGTGAGCTGGTCGGCCATTACGATCAGCATGTGGTTTTGCTGAAACTGCTTCATTGAAGTACGTGTTTAAGTCGCATACATTAAATTCTGAAAAAGAAAAATTTCAGGACTTGATTGACTTTCTGTACTTGAGAAAACAAAAAACCGACTCGCTTCGGGTCGGAAACCAGTCGGCTTTTTATAATACGATTGTAAACTCTATTATTAGTTTAGCAGTTTTTCATAATCAGAATGTTTTCCCATCCAAAACCAAACTATATCATTCCCACTCAGTATTCCAACCGCCCTATATTTTTTAGAAATTCGTACGGAATACATAGGTCGTTTGGAATGTACACGTTTAAAATTAAGGCTTGGATGATAGGGGTCAACTTTAAATTTTTATGGTGTTCAATTATAGATAGATTTAAAGATTTTTTGAAAGTCACAAAAAATATCTGGTGTATTTAAGGCATGCCATAAAGTCATTGAGAGATAAATCATCTCTTCGGAGCGACTGACAATTTTGGTCCTACGTGTCATCCTTCCAAGGTGGTGTCGGGTGTTGGAATTATCTTGCTAAATTTAAATCGTGTGTTTTTTCCCAATGATGTGACGATCTCTTGGCAAAACTATAGTGAAGGCATCCCAATCATCTGTATAGAATGTACAATCTTTCAGATGTGAGAGTTTGTTGTATAATTTTCGTGCCGTTGTAGCATTACGACCACCGACAACCCAGGCGACAGTTCACCTTGTGTGACGATCCAAGGCCTTGATGATCCATTTTTTGTTTTTTTTGACTGTAAATAATGCCACATTTCGTCAATTTCGATTTCTTTAATATTTTCATCAACTACCGGTTCGTCAAACGATTCTGCGGTCTGACGCACCCAGTTATAGGTAGTGGCTGGAGAAACATCAAAGAGTTTAGCTAAAAAGCGAAAGCTTGTTTTTCCAAGCGAGTATAATAATACACTAGTAATTCGTTTTAACTCTGTTGATTTTTTTCTGCGCTCATCACCACATACAAAGTTGTGGCCACATGATTTGCATTTAAAACGTTGCTTTTGGCGTACCTGACCATTTTTAACAGTTTCGGTGCTTCTACAATTTTTACATTCTTCCATGAATGAATCCTGATATTGAGTTAAAAATGATGGTTTCGTAAAAAGTCTTAATAATAAAATCCACCCCTAATAATATCAATATGTTAAAGGGGGAAAATTGCGATAAATGGACTTTTTACGGGATTATCAAAAATTGTATTATACCATG
>LUQO01000039.1 GCA_001627865.1 SAR324 cluster bacterium REDSEA-S27_B3 | reverse complement strand
GCTTTCAGGTGCACATTACCTCTGGCACTCCGCAGGCTGGAATGAGGCAGGTATGCACTGCTCAATTGCAAAGTTCGTTGTTGATGCAGAGCAGTGCGCCATGGGCTACCGCATGACTGAAGGTCCGCGCTGGGACGATTTTGAAGAGGCGCTTGCTGCTGTCAGAGACATCGGCCCAGGGGGGCACTATCTGGGACATCCTCATACTCTGGAAAATTTTGAGCGAGCCTTCTTCATGCCCAAGCTTTTCGACAACAATTCAATTGAGCAGTGGAAGGCAGAAGGTTCCAGGGAAATTACGGAAAGAGCCCTGGAATACGCCAGGAAACTGCTCCGGGAATACGAGGAGCCAAAGCTCGACGTGACTAAAAACGAAGAATTACTGGATTATATTGCCCGACGCGAACAGGAAATTCCGGAAGATGAAGGGCTGAATGAAAAATATTAACTTTAAGGAGACATGTGCAATTTGAAGGAATTTATACTCCAATCATAACTCCTCACACCGACGACGGTTCCATAGACAAGGACGCCTTTGTGGAAGTGGCGGAGTATTTGATTGACTCCGGAGTCCACTGTATAGTTGTGGGCGGCTCTACCGGAGAGTACTACGCTCAAACTAACGAAGAGCGTGTGGAACTAATGAATTTAGCAAGCAAAATCATAAACAAGCGTGTTCCATTGATGGTAGGCACAGGAGCAACACGTACGGAGGATTCAGTGATGTTCGCAAAAGAGGCCAGGAAAGCGGGGGCAGATTTACTGCTTGTCAATTCTCCCCCGTATGCGGTACCGACAGACTTGGAAAACGCCATGCACGCACTCCAGATTGACAGGGCAGCCAACCTGCCGATCATGCTGTACAATTATCCCGGACGAACCGGAGCCAACATGGGAGAAGAGTATTTAAGTCGGGTAGGACGTTCCAAAAATTTCTGTGGCATAAAAGAAAGCTCTGGTGATATCAACCGAGTTCACCTGCTGGCACGGGATTTTCCTCACATCGGACTTGCCTGTGGCATGGATGACCAGGCTCTGGAGTTCTTTGCGTGGGGTGCCAGATGCTGGGTTTGCGCCGGCTCCAACTTCCTGCCAAAGGAACACAACGCGCTCTATGAAGCCTGCGCAATTGAAGGTGATTACACCAAGGGACGAAGAATTATGTCTGCATTGCTGCCTTTGATGCGTGTCCTGGAGCAGGGGGGAAAATTTGTGCAAAGTGTCAAGTACGGCTGCGAACTTGCCGGGTTGAGAACCGGACCACCTCGTGCCCCGCTAAGACCCCTTACCAAAGACGAAAAGCGTGAACTTGAACAGGTGATTAACACCCTTAAAACCACTATTACCACCATATTAGAAGAAGGTTAAAATGTCTGACTTGTTGACCCACGAAGAATATATTGCACTCGCAAAAAATCTCAACTTTCCGGACACAAGTTTTATTGATGGTTCCTTTCGGACGGCGAAATCCGGAAAGACCTTCCCTACGCTCAATCCTGCAACCGGAGAAACACTCGCCGAAGTCTCGGCATGTGGTTCTGAAGATGTGGACTTTGCAGTGCAAAAAGCGCGGGAAGCATTTGACGACGGACGTTGGCGCTGTCTGCATCCCAGCGAACGCAAGGAGGTGTTAATCCGTCTCTGCAAGCTGATTACCCGGAACAGGCGCGAGCTTGCTGTGATGGAAAGCCTGGACAGCGGCAAGCCCATCCGTGACTGTGAAAGCATAGATGTTCCTGAAACAATCCGCACCCTCAAGTGGCATGCAGAGCTGATTGACAAGCTCTATGACCAAACCGCACCGGTAGGAGAGGACGCTATGGCTGTCATCAGCCGTGAGCCGATTGGTGTGGTTGGTACGGTTCTTCCGTGGAACTTCCCGATGCTGATGATGGCCTGGAAGATCGGCCCAGCACTCGCCGCCGGGAATTCAGTGATTGTTAAGCCTGCCGAGCAAACATCCCTGACCGCTCTGCGTGTTGCTGAATTGGCGATGGTTGCAGGAGTTCCTGCAGGGGTGCTGAATGTACTTACAGGCTTCGGCCCGGAAGTCGGAGAACCACTGGGACGGCACAAGGATGTGGACATGATCAGTTTTACCGGATCCACCGAAACAGGGAGGCGCTTCCTTCGTTACGCCGCGGATTCCAATCTCAAGAAGGTTGTGCTGGAATGCGGAGGGAAAAATCCTTTCGTGGTTTTCGATGACGCGGAGGAATTGGACTTAATAGCGGAACATGTGGTCACAGGTGCATTCTGGAACATGGGTGAAAACTGCTCGGCTGCCTCACGGCTGATTGTCCACGAGTCAGTTAAGCAACCGCTAATGGAGCATGTGCTGGCACGTGCCGGTGAGTGGCGTACGGGTGAGCCGCTAAATCCAGTTAACCAGCTTGGGGCACTCGTGGATCAGGAGCACTTTAAGAAGGTATGTTCCTATTTGAAGAAAGGCAAAACGGAAAAGGCAAAACTCATTTTGGGGGGAACCACAGTTGAGGGAATTTATGTTGAGCCAACGATATTTGATGGTGTTTCCGAAAATACCTCAATTGCCAGAGAGGAAATTTTTGGTCCGGTTTTGACTGTTCTTACTGTCAAAAGCAATGACGCAGCAATCGTCTTGGCAAACGATACAGACTATGGCCTTACCGCCTCAGTATTTTCCGGAAACGCCAAACGCGCCCTCCGTGCCGCGCGTACCCTACGTGCCGGAACAGTCACAGTGAACTGCTACGGCGAAGGAGATATCTCCACCCCTTTTGGAGGTTACAAGCAGTCAGGATTCGGCGGACGAGACAACTCCATCCACGCCCATGACCAGTACACCGAACTCAAGACTATTTGGGTTGACCTCTCCGACCGTTCCTCTGGAGAGCTGGTGGAATGATGGCAGGGGCGAAAGATTTTTCATCCACACAGGATACCGCATCAAGAGTCGGGAAGAAAAATCTTTCTCCACAACGAGCATAAAAAACTAGTGCGATTCGAAGAGTAATGCCAAAATCAATTAATGTCAGCAACATCCGTCACGGTAATCCGGGAGTTTCTGGTTGGTACGCGATTTTACCTGAACCAAAACCGCCAGTTGTTTTGGAGAATGACATCACCGCCGACTGGCTGGTGATCGGCGGAGGGTTTGCTGGATTGGCTGCGGCACAGAGACTTCAGCAGCTCCGGCAGAACGAGCGCATTGTACTGCTGGATTCACTCCGCATCGGTGAAGGCAGTTCCGGGCGTAACTCCGGCTTTATGATTGATCTGCCCCACGACATCAGCACGGACAACTATGTCGGGGCAGTGGAACGAGATGTTCTCCAAACACAGAAAAATCGCTACGCGCTATCCTTTGCAGCTGAAGCAGCAGAGGAGTACGGTTTTTCCAAAGAAGTCTTTAACCCCTGTGGAAAAATTAATGCGGCGGCCAGTGAGTCCGGTGACATACACAACCGCGAGTACATGGAGCATCTGAAGGCCATGGGAGAAGATTCAACCTGGCTTGACGCGGAAGAAATGAAACGAATTACCGGAAGTGATTACTATCTGAGTGGACTGCTGACTCCCAAAACGATCACTATACAGTCAGCGGCATATATTCGAGGGTTTGCTGAAGGACTTTCAGGAAATATTGACATTCATGAAAATACCCCTGTGGTTTCACTTGAACGGACTGACGGTGCCTGGAAGACCATTACACCGAAAGGCTCGGTGACTGCACCAAAAGTAATTCTCAGTGTCAACGGGCATCTTCAGAGTTTTGGCTTTCTCAAACGGCGGTTGATGCATATCTTCCTTTATGCCTCAATGACCCGGGAATTAACTGAAAATGAGGTTCATAAACTTGGAGGAGAGCCAAGCTGGGGGGCTGCGCCTGCCAATCCATTCGGCTCCTCCGTGCGCAAAATTTGTGGAGTCGGTGGTCATCGCATTCTTATGCGTAACAAGTTTCATTTCTCTGCTTCATTGGAAGCTTCCGAGAGTGATATTCAACGTGCCGTGGTGGATCACAATCGCAGTTTTCAGCGACGTTTCCCGATGCTTAAGGATGTCGAGATGGAGTATCGTTGGGGCGGGCGATTATGTCTTAGCAGGAACGGTGTTCCTGTATTCGGCGAAATTGAAAATGGGCTGTTTGCGGCCTGCTGTCAAAACGGACTTGGAGCGTCCAAAGGCACCCTCGCAGGGATGCTGGCAGCGGAGTATGCTTCCGGACATGATAATCGTTTTATTGAAGATTATCTCAATGAATCCCAACCCACCAAACTGCCTCCGGAACCGTTTGCCACTATTGGCGCGACTGCTTACCTCAACTGGCAGGAATGGCGGGCAGGTATGGAAAAATAAGGTTCTATCGGCATTGCTATCAGCAACTCATTCAGATTTGACAGATTCATCAAGACTTAAAAATCCGGTCTTTCTTTTTTTGTATTTGATGAAAGCATAAACCCATCAAAATCAGCAGCATTGCCTGAACCTCTCCATCACGGAAATTGTTTTCAAAAAAACCTGCAATCATAAACCCGCATACACCTGCCAATCCTGCCCAAAGAATTGAATTTTCATAAGTGTAAGCAGTTGTTTTTAAAAGCCCCCTGATTGTCTGAAATAAAAATACTGCCAGAATTCCCATGTATCCCAGGATGCCAAACAGTCCAAAATTCACCCAGGTCTGCAGATAGATATTGTGTACTCCTATGCCAGCTTTGTTATGGAATCGATGACCGGTACTCTTACTTATCTTTTCCCTGTAATCAGGCATTATTACCGCATCATTGTCATAACCAATCCCCAGCCAGAAATGATCTTTAATTGCTGCTATCCCAGTTTCCCACATCAAAATGCGGTCCTGATTAGATTTAAGCATGAAGCCGCTGATAAAGCGCTGTTCCAGTGCTTCCAGTCTATTAGTAGGGACACTGTTTTGAATTTGGGAATCATTTAATTGTGAGTAAAAATATGTGCCTCCGGCGATCATTACAATTGTAAGCGACAGCATAAGTTTCGGGGACAGACGGAAAAGCAAAACCGCGATTGCTGCTGCAGTTCCCAGCCAAATACTGCGTCCCAGAGAAGCACCAATTCCGAACAGAACAACAATGGCGATTATAGCTGTTATAATCCTGCTGAAAGGATTCCAGTCTTTGCAAAAAAGCAGTGAAGCGAAAAGTGGGAATGCAATTAATAAAAATCCGCCATAAGTAAGATGGTGTGAGAAATTACCCTTGCCGTGAAAAACGGCATTTTCTGCGGAGGATCCTGGCATGTACTGAGTAGTCATTTCCTGTCCGTCCTGCCGAAGCCAGTCAACACCGGTGAAATACTGGATGATTCCATACACTGCAATAAAAAAAACAAATCCAAAGAAAACCCAGATCAACTGTTCTTCATTGACTTCAGACAAAATTCCCGCTAGCAGCAAAGGCAGCAGCAGCCTCCAATTATCACGTAGAGCCATCAAGTGATCTGTTTCATAATCATTCAGAAGTCCTGAAAGTACTGAGGCAGCCATAAAAAATAATGTTACCCATAAAAAAGGATTTTCAAGCTGGGTCAAGGGGCGATACCATATCCATCTGATCAACGCCAGCAAATATAACATTGCTATTGAAGCTTCAGTTCCTGCAATGCTGAAGGTGCTGCTTATGAACAGAAGATATATGAAAACCCGATTCCAGTTCATAGTAGAAAAAATACTTTTCATCAGACAAGTAAATATTAATAATTTACAATTTTGAAATATCAGCGATACTTAATTCTTCATTTGGGCGATCACGTTCCAGAAGCTGCTGCAAAGCCTGTGTACAAGTAATTCCTTCATGTAAAACTTGATAAACGGCGGTGCATAGCGGCATTTCAATCTGGTGACGCTGCGCTAACTCTTTAATAGAAACAGCGTTACGTACTCCTTCAGCGACAGCACCTCCTGGAGGCATGCATTTATCAAGGGGCAGTCCCTTCCCCAGTTTTTCTCCAAGTGTATGGTTGCGTGAGAGTTGACCTGTAGCAGTCAGTATCAAATCACCTATTCCTGACAATCCCACAAAAGTTTCATGGGCCCCGCCCATTGCCGAACCTAGCCGTGTCATTTCCGCAACACCTCTGCAAATCAAAGCAGCACGGGCATTAAGCCCCAGCTGCATTCCGTCCGCAATTCCAGAAGCAATTGCAATCACATTCTTTATGGCTCCTCCCAGCTGCACGCCAATTAGATCGGTACTTCTATAAAGACGAAAGCGCTCGGAATGAATATATTTCTGAAGAATGTTTCCTGTTATTTCGTCCTCACAAGCCAATACTGCCGCTGAAGGTAAATCCAGCGCCACTTCTTGCGCGAAAGTTGGGCCTGACATTACAGCCAGTTTGGAAATATTGCCAAGTTCTTCATGGTAAATTTCACTCATCAGTGCTAATGAATGTTGCTCTATTCCTTTTGTGAGAATGACCAGGATATGTTCAGATGTGAATTCAGGTTTAATTATTTTGGCAATTTCACGGGTAAAATGCGAAGGCGGCGCCGCTACCAGAATTTGGGTATTCCGGACAACTTCAGGTAAATCGGTTGTGGCGTTAATTGTTTCCGGAAGCCGGATGTCCGGTAAAAAATCTGTATTGACGTGATTCCTGGTGATATCCTCAGCTGTCTCAATTTCGTTGCACCATATCCGGACAGAAAAGTTTTTATTAGCAAGGTGTCTGGCTAGAGCTGTTCCCCATGCACCAGCCCCGATCACACCAATTTGAAACCGGTCAGACTTCATAATTTTTACAACTCTCCTGGGCTTCCAGAATACTTTTTTCCAGATCTACAAGCGGAGTTGAAAGTGTGTCAAGTTGTTCATTAAGCTGTTTTACTTGAAGCATTGTTTGTTCCGGTGATGGACTGCCCTGGTGCTGTCTTTGATCTAACAGTTTCAGTGGATTCTGCAGCTCAGTCAGATCATCGACTATTTCAGCTGAATACCCAGATTCTTCCAATGTTTGCTTCAATGCTGGTGTGGTAATTGTTGTTTCAGGGGCAGAAAGTTTTACACTTTGAGCAATGAGATGGTAACACTCTCGAAAGGGTAGATTAAGCTTGCGGGCCAGATGATCTGCAATGTCTGTTGAATTCATAAAATCTGTTTCGGATAATTCCTTCATCTTTTTAGTGTTCGCAGTCAAACTTTCAAATACGCCTTGTAAAATATACGGAGCTGATTCACATTCCCGAACAAGATCCATGATCAGATATTTGCTTACTTGTGAGTCTCGGTTATAGCCGCTCATACCCCCCTTTTGGATACCAAGCAAACCGGACAACATTCCCTGCGCAAGTGATGCTTTGGATTTAATTACTTCAGCAAAATCCGGATTTTTCTTCTGCGGCATGATAGAGGAACCGGTTACATAATCATCATCAATCCGGATCATCCCAGCGTAAGGATGACTCAAAAAAATAAGATCCTGTGCAATGATGCTGAGATGATTCATCAGCATAGTTATTGCTTGGGCGAGCTGAGCCTCGTTTTCCCAGCGTGCAACAATACAATCCAGTGTGTTGGTTTCTATCTTTTCAAAAGCAAGCAGCTTCGTAGTTAATACTCGGTCAATAGGCCATGATGTCCCGAAAGCAGCGGCAGCGCCCAGTGGATTGCGATTGATAAGAGAAAGTGAAAAAGATAATCGTTCCAGATCTCTGCAAAGTCCCTGAGCATAAGCACAAAGCCAGTGACCCCATGATGTAACCATTGCCGGCTGGCAGTGTGTGAATCCGGGCATAACACTCTCTGCGTTTTTTTCTGCCTGAACCAATAAAGCAGATGCCATATTTTTCACTGAAAAAAACATGTTTAAACATGTGCTTCGCAGATACAGCCGCATGTCACAGGCCGATTGATCATTTCTGCTTCTGCCGATATGCATCCTGCCTCCTGCGTCTGTACCTTGCTGTTCAGTCACAAAAGACTCGACATTGATGTGTACATCTTCCTTGTTTGGATCAAGCAAGAAATTACCTTCATCAACATGTTTTTCTAGCTGGTTAAGGCCGGCCAAAATGCTTTGCAGGTGCTCGTCAGTAATAATTCCCTGCTTGTGCAGCATTATGCAGTGGGCACGGTTGGTCCAGATATCATAAGGAAGCAGTATGTGATCAGCCATTGGTAATTCCTGCACATCACGTCCTGCACAAAAAAGCACATTTTGTTCATTAGGCTGCTTGTTGAGGTGACTTCCCCAGATTTGTGATTGTTTTTTGTCTATCATTTCTCTTGACTGATTCTTTGGTTGTTAATCATAAGCTGAATCAGGAAAAATGCAAGCATATCACAATGATTACGACTATGGCATCCATACCTCAAGTGGCCCTGAGATTGCATCTTCATTACAATGTTTTTTGTAATAACAGTTCACCATTAGTGATTTCAGTTTAGGAATGTTTGACAGCAGCATTTTCACATTATTGCATAAGACCCTTGATTTACGCACAAAGCGTCAGGATCTGCTTACTTCCAATATTGCCAACAAGGACACTCCCGGTTTTAAAGCTGAGGACATGGTTTTTGAGAAAAGTCTGGAGAAGGCGCTTCACGCAGAGGAACCGGGGCTGCTCAAGACAACTGATGCAAGACACTTTGATGGCCGCAACACGCCTCCTCTTGAACTTGTAGAAGGGCAGCGTATTCACAGTGCTTCACCTTATCCTGATTTTGATGGAAACACTGTGGATTTAGATCGCGAAATGGCAAAAATGGCAGAAAACCAATTGATGTATAATGCAAGCATACGGATGCTGACACACCAGTTCCGGATGCTTAAAACAGCAATAACAGAAGGGCGCGGATGAGTTTTATTTCTTCTTTTAATGTCAGTGTTTCCGGAATGGCAGCACAAAGGCATCGTGTAAACACCATTTCCGAAAACATTGCCAATGCAAATACAACACGTACTCCTGAGGGTGGTCCGTATCGCAGGCGAATTGTTACTCTTGCGGCAGTTTCCAATGACCGTACCTTTGAAGAAGAATTGCGATCTCAGGAACGCTCTTTGGACACCGCTACAGAAGTCAAGGTGGTGGGGATATCGCAGGACAACAGAGCACCAATTTTACGTTATGAACCAGGGCATCCGGACGCAAATGAAGAGGGCTATGTGGCCATGCCGAACGTAAATATGATGGAAGAAATGGTCAGTTTGATGGAAGCATCACGTTCCTATGAAGCAAATACTGCTGCATTTAAAGCAACTAAGAATATGGCAGAGTCTGCTCTCAATATGGGACGTAATGTCTGAAGATTTTCATTGATAGTTCTGTAGAAAATACCGCACACCAAAAAAATAGTTAAAGGTAATTAATTATGAATATAAAACTGCCATCGATTGCTCCTCATGTTCCTGGGCTGAAGACTGGGATTGAAGATCAAAAACAAGCCCTTGATAATGGCAATTTAAGCAGGACATTTGAAAAGCTTCTTCAGGATGTTAATCAGCAGCAATTGAACGCGGAAGCAAAACAGATTGAGTTGTTGGTTACAGATAATAAAGATATTCATGGAACCATGCTTGCCCTGGAAAAAGCAGACCTCTCTATGCGTTTAATGCTGCAGATCCGTAACAAACTTGTAAGCGCTTATGAAGAAGTGATGCGTATGCAGGTTTGATTACTTCAGTCCATTCCCTCCATTTCTCCATAAAAAGATTAACAGTGGCCATGCGGACTGTATTCATGGGACACATTATCACGTGTTCCATTTTGTCTGAATAAGTCTGAAACCTATAAGTTATCCCTGTGAATTCCGGTGATATTATACAATTTGTAATGCTATCCCGGAAAATGCTTTCTAAAGCATATATTTCTGTTGATTGGATAAAACCTGTGGTAGCTTAAAATGCAATTTTATAAATAACAATTCAGTAAGAAATAATTATAGATTTAACAAAATGGAGTGGAAAAGAACGCATTTTTGCGGAGATTTGCGAGAAGAGAATATAGGGCAGGAAGTTATTTTGATGGGCTGGTGTCAAACCAGGCGTGACCACGGCGGTGTGATATTTGTTGATTTACGGGATTATATAGGAATCACACAGGTTGTTTTCAAAATGGAAATCAGCGAATCCGCGCATAATCTGGCAGACACAATTCGCGGGGAATATGTACTTGCCGTACAAGGCAAGGTCGAGCACCGCCTGGAAGGAAACGTGAATCCAAAGCTGCCCACAGGTCAGATTGAAATCCTGGTAGAAAAATTAGACATCTTGAACCAGTCTAAAACGCCGCCGTATGTTCTGGAAAATCGTGAAAATGTAGATGAAAAATTGAGGCTGACTCATCGTTTCCTTGATTTGCGTGATGCTGATCTGCAAAACAATTTAATGCTGCGCTCCAGGGCATTGCAAATAGTCCGGAACTATTTTGTCAGTCATCGTTTTTTTGAAATTGAAACTCCAATTCTGACCAAATCAACTCCGGAAGGGGCGCGTGATTATTTGGTACCATCAAGAGTCAATCCGGGCTTGTTTTACGCTTTACCGCAATCACCTCAGCTGTTTAAGCAGCTGCTGATGATCAGTGGTTATGACCGCTATATGCAGCTAGCCCGCTGTTTTCGTGATGAGGATTTACGCGGAAACCGGCAACCTGAATTTACACAAATTGATCTTGAATTAAGTTTTACTGATCCCGAAGAAATTTTTGAGCTGACCGAGGGCTTGATGGCTGAATTGTTCAAGGAAATAATGGGCTTGGAGATTGAAAAACCCTTTCCTCGCCTGACCTATCAACAGGCTATGGAAGCCTATGGTTCAGATGCTCCGGACATTAGATTTGAGTTGAAGCTCAAGGATATTTCAGACATTGCTTCAGAGTGCGAACTGCGTGTTTTCAAAGAAGTGGTAGATAAAGGAGGAATGGTCAAAGCGATATGTGTTCCGGGTGGAGCAGAATTTTCCCGCAAGGAACTGGATGACTTGACTGAGTTTTCAAAAATATACGGCGCCAAAGGCATGGCCTGGATTAAACGTAACCAGGACGGTTGGCAGTCACCCATCAGCAAATTTTTCACGGATGAGCAAAAAAATGCGCTTCAAGAGAGAGTAGGTTTAAAGCAAGGGGATTTGGTGCTGTTTTGTGCTGATAAGAAAAAAATTGTGTATGACACTCTTGGAAATTTACGCAAGGAAATTGCACGCAGCCGGGGCCTGATTAACGAAAACGACTTTCGTTTTACATGGGTGACAGATTTCCCGTTGTTTGAGTACAGTGAAGATGAGAAAAGTTATTCCTCAAGCCATCATCCTTTCACCATGCCTGACATTGATGATCTGGAGAAGTATAGAGATGATTCTCCGGAAAAAATTCGTTCCCGTGCTTATGACGTGGTACTGAACGGTGTGGAATTAGGCGGTGGAAGTATCCGGATTCATCGCAAAGATATTCAGCATAAAGTGTTCAGTCTGTTGAATTTGTCCAGCGAAGAAATTGAAAGCAAGTGCACAGCAGGCAGAGTAAAATGTCCGGGAAAATCACAATCGGCCTCATTTGCGGAGGAACCAGCGGAGAACATGAAGTGTCGCTGATTTCAGCATTTAACATACAGGCGGCATTGAGCCGTGAAAAATACAATGTGTTGCTGATCGGCATTGACAAAAACGGGGGATGGTTTTTAGGCAATGATCAAAGTTTTTTGAAAAATGTGGAAGATGTGCGTAAAGTCAGTTTTGAAACTAACTTGCCTGCCAGGCTTCCGCAAAGGAACCTAGCAGAGATAGAACAGTCAACAGTTAATCTGGCTGAAGTTGATGTTTTTTTTCCTATCACTCACGGAAAACTTGGTGAAGACGGAGCATTGCAGGGACTGCTTGAATTATTTGGAAAACCTTATGTTGGTGCGGATGTTTACGGCTCGGCAATTTGCATGGACAAGGATGTCACTAAACGTCTGCTAAGAGAACACGGTATTCCTGTTACTAAATACAGACTGCTGCGCAAACCGGAAGATTTGGCTTTTGAAAAAGCGGTTAGTGAGTTAGGAGAAACTTTATTCGTCAAACCCTGTAGGGAGGGTTCTTCGCTCGGCGTGTCCAAAGTCAGAACAGCTGAAGAATTTGAAGAAGCATTGAGGCAGGCCTTTGCTGCGGACCGCAAGGTGCTGGTTGAAGAAGCAGTTTCCGGACGTGAAATCGAATGCTCTGTGCTTGGCAATGATTCTCCGGAAGCAGCAGCTGTTTTAGGTGAAATTGCCCCCACGCACGAGTTTTATTCGTATGAGGCAAAGTACGTTGATAAAGACGGGGCCGACCTGATAGTTCCAGCAGAAATGGATCTGGAGGTTTCACAGAAAATCCGGAAGGCAGCGGTTGACGCCTTTCAGCTTACGGAATGCCGCGGCATGGCAAGAATTGATTTCTTCCTTCTCCAGGATAATTCTTTCATCCTCAACGAAATCAACACCCTTCCCGGATTCACAAACATCAGCATGTACCCAAAACTGTGGGAAGCATCAGGCTTGCCTTATCCGGAACTGCTGGACCGCCTGATTGAGTTGGCAATGGAATAGCAAAGCCAAAGAAAAAACCCAAAATTCAGAGAAGCATTCTGTTTTTTAATTACATCGACACCAATCAACAGCATTTTTTGTAAATCAAATCACCCCTTCCATTCTAATGCGACCGTTACGTGTTCAACTGAAAAAGCGGTCGCGGAGTTGGTAATAAAGAATTGAGGGGGCGAGAAACCAGGGATTCCCCGAGTACATTGGACGAGTGGGGAACGGCAGATCATCAAAAGAGGTCCTGCCTTCCGGAAGTCCTGCCAGTTTCTGTCCAAGCTTTGCTCCAAAGTAGCTGGACAGCGAAATCCCTGAACCACAGTATCCCATCGCGTAGTGTACTCCGTCCCGGATTCCTGTGTGCGGCATATGGTCAAATGTGTATCCCACAAATCCCATCCACGAGTGAGTGACCTTGGTGGATGCCAATTGCGGAAAAATTCGGATCAGGGATTTGTTGGGATCGGTTTCATTCAGAGAAACCCTCCCTCCAAACAGAATACGCTTGCGGTCCGGAGAGGCCCTGTAATAAACCACCAGCTTGCGGGTGTCAGTAATCACCCGGTTTTTCGGGATCAACTGATCCACCAGGCTCTCTTCCAGTTCTTCTGTGGCAATGATGTAGCTTCCAATTGG
Organism: SAR324 cluster bacterium REDSEA-S27_B3; assembly: GCA_001627865.1. Classification (GTDB taxonomy): domain Bacteria; phylum SAR324; class SAR324; order SAR324; family NAC60-12; genus Arctic96AD-7. Next base: position 58,054 of record LUQO01000039.1, on the reverse strand, counting down.
AATCACGCGCCGCTTCTGCCATGGTGTTACAGATCCTGTGTAGCCGCTGGTGCCCACAACCACGTCTTTGGCCTGCACAGTTCCGGAATCCGTGTAAAGCAAAAATCCATTTCCCTGCCGCTCGATCCTGCTTACCGCACACCGATCCTTAATCTTCACTCCGCTGGCCAGCGCACGATCGAGCAGTCCCTGATGGTAACGGGCCGGGTCCAGTGAAGCATGGTGCGGATACACCAGTCCGCCATGATAACAATTACTGCCGATTTCCCCGGACTGCTCTGCAGGGGGGACAAGATACACCCCGGAGTCAAAATCTTCCGGACGCTGCTCAAGGTGACTCTTCATTCGCTGGAATTGCCGGGGCGTGTGTGCGCCGTTAAAACGCCCAACCTGTGCAAAGTCGCAGTCAATACCTTCCTCACGGACGAAACGCCCCACCCACTCCAGAGCGTTTACCCCTTCCTGCAAAATCACCCGCGCCTTCTCCGGGCCAAAACGTCGGGATAACTCCGTTAAGTTGAGCTTGATGCTTGTGCTGACTTGTCCTCCATTGCGGGAACTTCCTCCCCATCCAGCCTCCTGTGCTTCAAGAACGAGTGTCTCCCGTCCGTTACGTGCAGTTTGGAGAGCTGCATGCAATCCGGTGTAGCCGGAGCCGATGATGGCCACTTCCACCTTTTCGGGGAGCTCAATTTCATCTAGTACTGGTCGTGGAGTGCGGTCCCACCAGTAAGGGAAATCCTTGTAGTCACTAGCAAGAATTGAGGTGTTCATGCGAAAAAAATTTCTTATAACTAAATTGAATGAATGAAGTTCTTGGTATGTTTTGTTACTAAATTACTCAGCCAAAGGTCTTCATGCAAGTCTTGAAAACATGATTTAGGTACTGCATACTGAGCTTCATTATACAAATTTCAAATAAAAAAATACTTTAGTTATTCTGATATACTGTCCAAGATAGATTAGTTCCGGAATATATGGATTATCCGAGATGAGACTGCACAAAAAACCCCCACTTAATATTGTTCTTTACGAACCGCAAATTCCACCTAATACCGGAAATATTGCCCGGCTTTGTGCAGCAGCAACATGTCATTTGATTTTGCTGGGGAAACTGGGCTTCGAATTAACTGACAAACAACTTAAGCGTGCCGGACTGGATTACTGGCAGTTTGTAAGTTGGGAACATTTCAAAGACGCTGAAAAATTTTTTGAAGCCCTTGCACCTGAGAAATTACATTTTCTTTCAGTTCACTATCAAAAACCATACACTAATATAACTCCAAAAGAAGGAGATTATCTGTTTTTTGGCAAGGAAACCACTGGTCTGCCAAAACAATGGATGCAACGCTATCCGGAACGCTGTTTCACGGTGCCAATGTGGGAGAGAGGTGTCAGGAGCTTAAATCTGGGATCAGCTGTGGCAGTAGTGGTTTATGATGCTTTGCGACAGTTAGGGAAGTTTTAAAAAAATGTATTGTTATTAGTGAGTTTCCCTTCGGAGTGAAAGGAAACAACTAAAGATTGGACAATTATTTGTTACCAATGCATAATCATGCGAAAATCTTAGAAGCAAAAGTTACTGAAATTGAATTAAATTTATGAAAGAAAAATACGGTGTAATGGTCTGCGGACACGGAAGCAGGGACGAAGATGCTGTTGAGGAATTTCGTGTTTTCGCTAAAGGACTAAAGGAACAGCTTCGCCAATATGAAATCGATTGGGGCTTCCTGGAGTTCGCCACACCTGTAATCAAGTCCGGACTTGATGCATTACGCGATAAAGGCATCCGGAAGATTATGGCGGTTCCGGTAATGCTGTTTGCCGCAGGCCACGCCAAAAACGACATCCCTTCAGTACTGAATGCTTATCAGGCTCAGAATCCGGAATTGTCTATTTCTTACGCCCGTGAACTGGGGATTGATCTTAAACTGATCCGTGCCGCCGGCGAGCGAGTGAAAGAAGCCATCAAGCAGGCGGAAGGCAATATCTCGCTTGAGGAAACCTTGCTGCTTGTAGTCGGAAGAGGCGCCTCTGATCCGGACGCAAATTCAAATGTTTCCAAAGTAACCCGGATGCTCTGGGAAGGGCTTGGACTTGGCTGGGCGGAAACAGCTTATTCAGGTGTGACTTTCCCGTTGGTGGAGCCGGGACTGGAACATGCCGCACGCCTTGGCTACAAACGGATTATAGTGTTTCCATATTTTTTATTCAGCGGAATATTGGTAAAGCGAATTTATCACTATACTGATGTAGTAGCCGCCAGACATCCTGAAATACAGTTCATCAAAGCGTCCTATCTTAATGACCACCCACTGGTTCTGGAAACATTCGCGGATCGTGTAGAAGAAATAAAGAATGGCGTTAATAACATGAATTGCCAGCTTTGCAAGTACCGGGAACAGTTTCTTGGTTTTGAAAACGAAGTTGGACTGCCTCAGGAAAGTCATCATCACCATGTCGAAGGTATCGGAACCGGTCATTCACATTCGCATGATCATGTGCACAGTCATGATCATGATCATACCCATGATCATGGACATCATCCTTATCCGCATGCCGACCATCCTTTGGGACCAAAAACCCTTGAACAGGAAAGTTCCCAGCAAGGGAATCATTGAATGTGGCTTATCTTCGCGACCCTGAATTAATTTACCGGCAATCCTTCAGCATTATCCGGAAGGAATCAAATTTATCACAGCTTCCGCAGGACATTGCAAATATAGTTGTTCGCCTGATTCACGCTTGCGGAATGACAGATATAGTGCAGGATGTTGTTTACACAACTGAGGCGGCAAGTGAGGGGAGAGCTGCCTTAATGCGGGGAGCTCCTGTTTTGTGTGATACAAAAATGGTGGCCGAAGGAGTTACTCGCTATTTATTACCCGAAAATAATGAAGTTCTTTGCTGGAATAATTATCCGGAAAGCTTGACGCTGGCTAAAAAAATGGGAACAACACGATCAGCTGCAGCCATTGAGTTTTGGCGGCCTCGGCTTGCAGGAGCAGTGGTGGCAGTCGGCAACGCTCCCACGGCATTGTTTCGCTTGCTTGAAGTTCTGGAAGAAGGGACTGAACCTCCCGCGGTAATTTTTGGTTTGCCTGTAGGATTTGTCGGCGCGGCAGAATCTAAAGATATGCTGATAAAGAGATGTAAAGGATCAGTACAATTTTTAACCTTAACAGGACGGCGCGGAGGCAGCGCCATGGCAGCGGCGGCAGTTAATGCTTTATCAGTTGATGGTTGACTTAAATCTATCTGTTGCAAAGTTTTTATGAAACATCGTGTTTTATATAGTTTGCACGAGCACTTTCCTCGCGCAGTAAATCAGTGAATCATTTACAAAATGCCTGACGTTTCAAAAAAATGGCTTAGAGTTATCGGCATCAGCGAAGACGGCTGGGATGATTTAGCAACAGATGCGAAAGCATTGCTGTACGAATCGCAAATTGTGCTTGGCGGAGAACGTCATCTTAAAATGATTCCGGCCGACTGGGAAGGGGAACGGATTGTCTGGTCTTCACCGATACGGGAAGCGGTTTCGAAAATTGTGAGTTGGCATCCTGAGAAAACTGGGAGTGGTAAAAAAGTAGCGGTAATGGCGAGTGGGGATCCGTTGTGTTACGGGATTGCAACAAAGCTATTGCGTCATATCCCAATTGATGAAATGTGGATCAAGCCCGCCTTATCCACTTTTTCGCTGATCTGTTCACGGGTCGGTTGGTCTCTTCCGGATATTGAAACATTAACTCTGCATGGCAGACCGCTTGAAATGCTGTATCCGTTTGTGCAGTCCGGAGCAAAACTGGCAGTTCTCAGCAAGGACTCCGGAACTCCCAAAGAGGCGGCAAAACTGCTTGGAAGACGGGGCTTCGGTAAGAGTGAAATTACGGTGCTGGAACATTTAGGTGGAGCAAAAGAGAAGATATTTTCCGGAAAAGCTGATTCATGGAATCATCAGCAAGTAGCAGAACTTAATGCCATGGCGATTGAATGTATTCCGGACAAGAACGCAAACGTGATTGCCAGGATTCCGGGACTTCCGGATGATACATTTGTGCATGACGGGCAGTTGACGAAACGTGAAGTAAGGGCGGTAGCATTATCAAAATTAATGCCGATTGTTGACCAGGTTTTGTGGGACGTGGGGGCAGGATGCGGTTCGGTTGCAATTGAATGGATGCGCAGTCATCCACGCTGCATGGCAGCGGCTGTCGAAAAATCCAAGACCCGCCTGAAGATGATTGAACAAAATGCCGGTGAGTTAGGCGTGCCTATGCTGCAAATCGTTTCCGGAACCGCACCTCAGGCTCTGGAGGATCTGCCTGCACCTGATGCGATTTTTATTGGAGGAGGACTTTCATCAACGGAAAACTCCGGAAACCTGCTTGAAATCTGCTGGAAGGCTCTCAACCCTGGAGGCCGCATGGTGGCGCACGCGGTTACTTTTGAAACTGAACAGCAATTGCTGAATTGGCAAAAAATAAACGGAGGCGATTTAACCAGGATTAGTATTTCCCGTGCGGATTCAATTGGCAAATTTCAAGGCTGGAAACCATTTCGTCCTGTGACTCAACTCGCTGCAATTAAAGAATATTAAATTTTTTTACCACCCTAATTCCCCTCTTTTGAAAAATGGAATCAGAAGAAGAATACTTTAAACTTTCTGTGCTCTCTGTTTCTCTGTGGTAATTCAAAAAGGAACACTATACGGAATTGGTGTAGGTCCAGGTGATCCGGAATTGCTAACACTCAAAGCTAACCGCTTGATAAATGAAGCTGACGTGGTTGCCTATCCTGCTCCGGAAACAGGAGATGGGATTGCGCTGGAAATTGTAAGACCGTTATTGCTTAACAATCCCCAGTTACTGCCGCTTAGAATTCCTATATCCGTTTCTCCTTTACCGGCACAGTATGCCTACGATCAAGCTGCCAAGCTGCTGGAGTTGGAATTGGAAGCTGGAAAAATTGTTTCTGTCATTTGCGAAGGCGATCCGTTTTTTTATGGATCATTTACGTTTTTGTTTGAAAGGCTTTCCGGACGGTTCAAAACCGAAATTGTTCCCGGAGTGTCCTCTCCTATGGCATGCGCGGCCACACTTCATACACCTCTTGTATCCCGCAATGAAATTTTGACAATTTTGCCTGCGCCTCTTGAAGAAGCCGAACTCAAGCAAAGGCTGATAAACACGGATGCTGCAGCAATTATCAAAGTAGGAAGGCATCTGCCTAAAATAAGGAGGATACTGAGGAATTTGAGACTGGAAAAATATTCACACTATGTTGAGCATGCCACGATGAATAATCAGAAAATCATTCCACTGGATAAAATCGACTCCCAAACAGTTCCTTATTTTTCAATGGTTCTTGTACGTAAAATTAAGGATCGTGACAATTCTGGTGAAAGATGAGTCAAAATATTGCAGTATTTTTTCTGGGGATCAGCGCTTTTCCAGTAGCAAATAAAATAGCAACATCACTGGACGCCGAACTGCACGGCAAGACTGGACGTGTTACTGAAGCAGATGTTTTTTTCAATGACGCGATGGAACATTTGTCCAAATTGTTTCAAGATGGAGTTGCAATTGTGGGAGTGTGCGCATCGGCAGTTTTAATTAGGGGAGTTGCTAAATCAATCAATGATAAGCACAGCGAACCTGCTGTGGTTGCAGTAGCGGAGGATGGCAGCGCTGTAGCGCCTTTGCTTGGAGGACACCATGGGGCAAATGATCTTGCACGGAAAATTGCTGAGTTATTAGGAATAAACGCGGCCATCACCACTGCCGGAGATTTGCGGTTTGGAATTGCGCTGGACGAACCTCCGGATGGTTTTGTTCTGGCAAATCCGCAGAACGTGAAAGAATTTAGCGTGAGTATGCTGGCAGGTGAGTCTGTGATGCTCTCTTCTAATGAAAATCATTCCTGTCTTGATTCTTCTCCGAGGAGCAAACCTGTAATCCCGAATTCTGCAGGGTCAAACAAAATGGTATCCCCGAATTCTGCAGGGTCAAACAAAATGGTATCCCCGAATTCTGCAGGGTCAAACAATATGGTAGCCCCGGATTACATGCCGGGGTTTTTTAAGTGGATACGTGATAGCAGTTTACGGTTTTCAGAAAATGCTAAACTGAGAATTTCGCTGACTACAACAGCAATTTCCGGAAGTTCGGAACATCTGGTTTACCATCCAAAATCAATAGCCGTGGGGGTGGGGTGCGAACGCGGGACTGATCCGGAAGAATTAATTTTACTTGTCCGGAATGCTTTGCAGAAAAATACAATTGCTGCCGAAAGTGTTGCCGCTGTGGTTTCAATTGACCTCAAATCCGATGAACCGGCTATTCATGCTTTGTCAAATAATCTGTGCGGGGAGACAGCAACCGAGTGTCCGGCAAGATTCTTTGATGCCTCGACTTTGGAAGCACAATCGCCAAAACTTGAAAATCCTTCAGAAATTGTATTTCAGGAAGTCGGCTGTCATGGTGTTGCTGAAGGTTCTGCTTTAGCCGCGGCAGGCAAATCCGGAAAACTGATTGTGCCGAAAATCAAATCCGAACGCACCACCTGCGCTATTGCAGAGTCTCCTGAATTGATTTATCCCAAAAATACAGGTAAGGCTCAAGGCACTTTATACATTGTAGGCACGGGTCCGGGATCACCAAAATGGAGACTTCCGGAAGCTGAAGAAATGTTGAAAGAGGCCACTGACTGGGTGGGATATGGTCTTTATTTAGACTTGATTTCGGATTTGCTCGAAAGACAACATCCAGAGCAAAAATGCATATTACACCAATTTGAGTTGGGACAGGAAGAAACTCGGGTACGACATGCGTTGAATTTGGCTGCTCAGGGAAAATCAGTGGCTTTAATATCATCCGGTGATCCTGGAATTTATGCCATGGCCACTCTTGTATTTGAACTGCTTGAAAGCAAAGTAGTGGAAGCTGAAAAGCGTGCAGAATGGCAGCGGATACGGATTGTTTCAACACCGGGAATTTCTGCCATGCAGGCCGCAGGCGCACTTGCAGGAGCGCCTATTGGACATGACTTCTGCAGTATCTCACTTTCTGATTTACTTACTCCCTGGGACACAATTGAACGAAGGATTTCTGCGGCAGCAGAAGGAGATTTTGTGATTGCGTTTTATAATCCAGTCTCGAAGCGTAGAACAACACAATTAGCTGATGCACAAAAAACACTCCTGAAACACCGTCCTCCGGAAACTCCTGTTATTCTGGCAAAAAACCTTGGACGCGAGGGGGAAAAGGTTGAAATCTTAACACTAGAAAACCTTGATCCGACCGAAGCAGACATGCTGACTTTGGTGCTGATAGGATCAAGTCAATCAAGGATATTGAAGCTGCCAAATGGAGTGGAAAAAGTTTACACTCCACGCGGCTATCACAAAAAACAGGAGGCAGAAGAAACTCATTCTGTTTCCCGAAACATTAATAAGCAAACCTCTCTTGATCATTAAACATGTTCATATTGTTAATTTGGTGTCTTTCTCAAGATTCTATCATTGAACGAATATGAATAGTGTTGAGCACCTTGTTGATTCCGGGACCTTGCTGGGTGAGTGCCCTGTCTGGGATGTGCTGGAAAATGTACTTTACTGGACAGATATAGATGGAAAGAAAATACATTGTTACGATCCTTCTTCGGGGAAAAATGTAACCAGGAATTTGCCGCTCAAAGCAGGATCGCTTGCAATTCGAGAACAAGGCGGTCTGCTGATGGCGATGTCCGATGGATTTTACAATTATGATTTTACAACCGAAATTCTGGAATCCAGAGACTGTGATCCTGAGACGGGTAAAAAAGGAAATCGACTGAATGATGGACGCTGTGATCCCGCAGGACGTTTCTGGGTGGGAAGCATGAACGACTTGAAACGGATACAGGGACAGTATGATGGAAACCTCTACTGTTATCATCCAAACGGAGAATGTGTTTCACAAAACTTGCCTGTGGGTGTTGCCAACGGTTTGGCCTTCAGCCCGGATGAACGTTTTATGTTTTTTGCTGATACGATGCGGGAGACAGTGTGGCGGTTTGACTATGACAAGGATCAGGGAACAATCTGGAATCAGCAGGTATTTTTGAATCTAAAAAACATGTCAGGGAAACCTGATGGTGCCTGTATAGATACTGATGGATGTTATTGGCTGGCTCATGTTTACGGCTGGAAAGTAGGACGTTACACTCCTGAAGGTAAACTTGACAGGGAAATTCAGCTACCGTTTCCCAAGCCAAGCATGTGTGCCTTTGGAGGATCAAAACTGGATACACTTTTCATTACGGCCATTACCACATTTCCTGAATCGGAAAGTGGAGAGGGAAAATATCCAGGAGGACTGTTTGCGGTAAATCCTGGAGTTTGTGGTATTCCTGAACCTCGTTTTGCTGCCTGAGTTTGAATTCAGAACAATGAAGGAGCTAAAAAATCATTGATTGTCAGTGACAGATAAAAGTCTGATTATTATTGTAAAAAACCAGCATTGTTGAATTGGATGATGCTGAAATCTGAAAACTAAATTTTGATCGTATTATAGTACTGGAAACAGATGACTGTGCATTTTATTGGTGCAGGACCAGGGGCGCCTGACTTGATTACCATTCGCGGGAGAAACCTGATAACAAAATGTCAGGTTTGTCTTTACGCGGGCTCGCTTGTTCCAGGAGAAGTAGTAGCGTTTGCTCCGGAAGGAGCGCTGGTGAAAGACACGGCGCCGATGAATTTGAAGGAGATAGTAGAGGAAATACAAACAGCACATGAGGAGGGAAAAGATGTGTCGCGTGTTCATTCCGGCGATCCCTCAATTTATGGTGCAATAGCTGAACAAATGCGGATGCTTGATAAGCTTGATATTCCGTATGATGTAACTCCGGGAGTACCATCCTTTGCAGCAGCAGCAGCAGAACTGAAACAGGAACTGACTTTGCCGGAAGTCAGCCAGACTATCATTGCCACCCGAACCACCATGCATGCCTCAGCAATGCCGGAAGGTGAGGAGTTGGCAAAACTTGGTGCCAGCGGCGCTACATTGGCAATTCATTTATCAGTGCGTAATCTGAAACATGTGTGTGACACGCTTATTCCACATTATGGAGCTGATTGTCCGGTTGTAATTGCGTATCGTGTGACATGTCCTGATCAGAAATTCATTTTCGGCACGCTTGAGGACATACGTCAGAAAGTGCGTGATTCCAAAATCAGCCGCACTGCGCTAATTATGGTAGGCAGAGTATTTGGCCGACATGATTTCCGGGACAGCGCGCTTTATGATCCGGAACATGCACATGTCTTGAGACCAAAGAAAAAATCCTCAAACAATAAAGCGGCATCCCCACCACAAACCTGACTTAATTGTAATGCTGTAAAAGGTATACAAAAGTTGCCAGAAAAATTTTGAAACAACCGTTCCATGATTAACAGGCTGAATCATTATTTTGAAACCTTGCCTGACAGGCTGCGTCCATGGCGCTGGTGGGTGATGCTTTTGTACATCGTACTGATGGCATTCCTTGCGGCAGGAATTCCACGTTTTGCCTTCACCTGGGCCAATGATGATATGTTCGGCAAAGATGATCCTGTTCAAATCTCACTTGACAGGATCAAGGAGCTGTTTGGCGGCACTGTGATTCTTGGCATGGCATACCTGCCTGTGGACGGAGATCTGTTTTCAGCAAGAAGCCTGGGTGCTTTGCAAAACATACATGATGTGCTTGATCAGAAAGCATCACGCGCTGAAGATGATCCTGAAAATCCGTTTGGCCTGCTCACAGAAGTGGAATCACTGATAAATGCAACTTATATTGAAGCTGATGGAGACAGCATACGTTTCCGCGACTTTATTGGTGAAAATCTTCCTGCCAGTCAGAATCAAAGCCGGTTATTACATCAGCAGGCAGTTAATGAACCTGAATATCCACGAGTATTGATTGCTGATAATAAAAAGTATGGAATGCTTTTTCTGCGAACTAATCTCGACGCGGTTCCCATTGTGGAAGATGATGCTGAGCTGCTGAAAGGTTTTGATGAAAATACTTCAAGCCAACATGAAGAACAGAAACCTCAGTTTGTTGAACACGGACTTGAAGATTATGCTTTGTTTGAAAAGTTAGTCTGGAACCTTCTCAGAGAGGAACGGTTTCGCAAGGATCTGGTATTCATGCACCCCAGTTGGGGCGCTTTTTACCAGAATGATGTCTGGGCAGTTGAATATCAGCGGGCGCTGGTTCTTGCGCTGATCTTCAGCCTTGTTCTGACATGCATACTGCTGGGTTCATTAAGAGCTGTAACCTGGCCTGTCCTGATCTTTGTTTCCAGCATGGCAGGTGTGCTTGGACTTGCTGGATGGACAGGGTGGCCGATCGATCTTTCACTCTACATCGCTTTCGGTCTTGTCAGTGTAGCTGCGATTGCAGACGTCCTTCATGTGATGTCCGGATACCTGTATTTTCATCAGCAGGGGCAGGAGCATCAGCAAGTGATGCGTTCAGTATTCAGTAAAACTGCTCTTGCATGTCTGCTTACAAGTGTGACTACATCAATAGGTGTCTTTTCCCTTTTTTTCATCAAGCTGCGTGTGATTCAGACGATGGGCCTGCTGGGCGGACTCGGGGTGTTGTTTGCGTTTATACTTACAATAATCCTGCTGCCGATACTGTTGAACTGGTTTCCACCGCGTCCAACAAGAAAAGTAAAAGTTCCACGGGTAACATTCATTCTGAGGGCAGTGCAGCGTTTGCTTTTGGGACTTGAAAAGCTGAGTGCAGTTTCTCCAAAAATTGTGATTCTCTGTTTTATGACGGGAGGAGTTCTGCTGATTATTGGTATGACTCGAATTGAAATTGATACAGTATTTTCAGAATTTTATCCACCTGAATCACCTGTAAGGCAGACAATCAACCTGCTGAATCAGGAATTTGTAGGTACAGGAAACATGGAAATTTTATTGGAAACTGAGACTGCAGGAGCTTTCAGAGATCCAGAGGTGCTGAATACTATGGAATCAATTAAGCTGTGGCTTGAAGCACGCTACCCGGAATTGGTGACATACAACTGGACCATGAATAATCAACTTAAACAGACACATCGAAAACTGATGGGGAACCAGGATGAAGATTATATTATACCGAATAATTCGGAACTGACAGCTCAGCTGCTCCTGTTGATTGAGGGGGGTGACTATGAAGATCTTGAACGGATGGTTTCTATTGATTACGCCAATGCCAGGATGAGTGTTTCACTGAAAACATTAGGCTCCAAAAAGTCAGTTGAACTGCTGAATGTGGTACAACCTGAAATAGAACGAATACTTGCACCGCTGAAAAAGCGCTATCCAAGACTAAAAACTACAGTCACCGGAGGAGTCGGTGCATGGGCCAGAGTATTTGATGCCATCAGCTGGTCGCAGATCCGCAGCTTTGGGTTGGCTTTCCTGATTATTTCACTGATCATGATGGGCATATTTGGTTCGCTGAAACTGGGGCTTGTGGCTGTTTTACCAAATACTTTCCCAATGTTGACTGTGTTCGGACTTATGGGTTGGTTTGGATATAAGCTGGATACCACCACACTCATGACCGCGCCGATAATCATCGGGATTGCCGTGGATGACACAATTCATTTTCTCACTCATTACCGGCTGTCATTGCTGCGAGGAGCAAGCATCACTGAAGCAATCAGTTCCACCCTTCGTGAAGTCGGACAGGCAATTGTCTTCACCACACTGATACTGATGTCCATTTTTCTTTTCTTCATTCCGGTCAACAATGTAGGCGTCTCACGTTTCAGTATTCTTGCTGTGATTGCTGTTTTCTCTGCTCTTGTTGCGGACCTGCTGCTATTGCCTGCACTATGCCGTGTATTCAAGGTGCGTGTTTAATCTGCACTGGTGATTCCTAAAATCAAAAACTCCATTAACCTTACTTTATTGTCTATTTTCGGAAACAGGTTTCCCTGCCAAATTATCATTATTTGAGCAATGCTGGTTTATCCAGTCAGCTACTTCAGTAACAGTGCAGCAAAACAGTGCCGGATTCATTTCCGGACGTCTCACCATCAACACCGGAATCTTCAATTTCCTTGCGGCTTCAATTTTGGCATAGGTTGAATTACCGCCGCTGTTTTTAGTGACAAGCAGTGAGATCTCATGCTGGTTAAGCAGCTTAATTTCATTTTCTAAAGTAAATGGTCCACGATCCTGCAAAAACACAGCTTCCGGCCATTTTGAAGCAAGCTCTGGAACTTCCACTGTACGTATCAAAAACTTGCATTTGGTGAACTTGCGAAATAATTCCAATTCTTTATTTCCTGTTGTCAGGAAAATCGATCTTATTGGAAACAGCGTTCCGGTTTTTTTGTAAACATAAGTCAGATATTTAACCGCGTTTTCCACACTTGAAACCTCAATCCACTGGTCGTCATTGTGTCTCACCCAGGGAGGACGGGTTAAACGCAAAAAAGGCAGTCCTAATGCTGTAGCGGCAAGATGAGCGTTTTTGCTGATTTTTTCTGCAAACGGGTGTGTTGCATCAACCAGCAGTGAAATCTTTTCCTGCACCAGAAAATTTTTCAGTCCTTTTAATCCTCCGAAGCCTCCAGTACGGAATTCTCCTGCCGGAGGCTTTGGTTCGTTTGTAGTGCCGGCAAGTGAGCTGACAAAGTTTATTTTTTGCGGAGAAAGTTGTGTATTCAGAAATTCTGCCAATTTATAAGCCTCACTGGTGCCTCCAAGTATCAGAAGTTTTTCAGGCATTGTCTTTTGATTTTCCCGCAAGTTTTCCCTGGCTGTCGATCACCAGAATAATCAACTCAGTTTCTATATTTCCTAAAGCATTTTTTACAACCACTCCGGCTTTTTCTGCAATTTTGTCCGCAAGCGGCAGGTTAGAATCCTTAGCCAGTTTAAGTACTTCGTTAGCGGTATTTGCACTCCTGGCCTTGTCACACAGTTCAAATGACGCACCAAGCTGCTTGAGCTGCTCTGCTAACTGTGCAAAATCCACCTGGCTCCGGCTTGAATGTAAATCAAGATGGCCCTGCGCCAGTTTTGTCAATTTTCCGAATCCACCTCCTATAGTCAATTTTGGCAGTGGATGTTTTCGAAAATATTTAAGCAGTCCTCCTACAAAATCCCCCATGTCCAGCATTGCTTCATCAGGAAGATTGTAGATTCCCTGTACGGCTTTTTCACTAGTGGAACCGGTGCATCCTGCAACATGCCGCATGAAGTTTGCCCGGGCCACATCGATGCCGCGGTGGATAGAATGAATCCAGGCGGAACATGAATAGGGGATTACAATTCCTGTTGTGCCTAGAATAGAGATACCGCCTACGATACCAAGTCTGGGATTCCAGGTTTTTTTTGCTAATTCTTCACCATTGGGAACAGAAACAGTCAGCACCACATCTCCGGAATCATGATATTGTTCTGCAATTTCAGCCACAACGCTGCGCATCATTTGCCGGGGAACAGGATTAATTGCAGGCTCACCAATTTCCAGCCTGAGCCCTGCTTTTGTAACAGTCCCCACTCCGGAACCTGCTTCGAAAACCACTCCTGATCCCTGAATTCCGTGCCTTACTGTGACACTAATTTCAGCTCCATGTGTTACATCCGGGTCATCACCTGCGTCTTTAATGATACTGGCAGTGGTAAAACAAGACCCTGTTTCTTTGCGAAAAAGCTGAAATACTGGAGTTTCACCTTTTGGTAAAACTATACTTACTGAATCTGAAAAATTACCGGTTATCATTGCCTGATATGCTGCTTTAGTTGCTGCGGCGGCACAAGCCCCGGTTGTCCATCCTCGTCGTAGTTTACCGGAAGGTTTTTGATTCATGCTGAAATCTTAACTGTAATAATCCTGTTTATCCTGCTATTCTTGCAAAAAAAGAATGATTGTTTAATTCATTGACTCTAACGTATATTTAAAAATTTTTCAGACCAAAAAATGGATTCACTTCCTGAAGAATTACCGGAGTTTGAGCCAGGATGGGTTTGGTTAGCAGGTACAGGACCAGGAGATGTGGGACTGCTTACTCTTCACGCACTGAACGCACTCAGGCAGGCTGATGTGCTTGTCTATGACGCACTTGTAGGAGAAAGAATCCTGGAACTTGTGTCTGAGGATTGTGAACTTGAGTATGCAGGAAAACGAGGAGGAAAGCCTTCAGCAAAACAGAAAGATATTTCTCTGCGTCTTGTTGAATTGGCACAACAGGGCAAGCGGGTTTTGAGGCTGAAGGGCGGAGATCCTTTTGTATTTGGGAGAGGTGGAGAAGAAGCTTTGTTTTTGGTCAAGGCTGGTATTCCTTTCAGAATCATCCCTGGAATTTCAGCAGGAATCGGAGGACTGGCCTATGCTGGAATTCCGGTAACGCATCGTGACTTTAATTCCGCAGTTACTTTCATAGCAGGGCGGGGAACAGCCGGAGAATTGCCGGAACGGCACAACTGGGAGGCCATAGCCAAAGGATCACCTGTTATAGTGATGTATATGGCCACTAAATATATTAGTGAAATTGCTTCTCGATTGATGAAACACGGACGTTCACCTGAAGAACCTGTTGCAGTTATTACAAAGGCAAGTCTTCCGGATCAACACGTACTTGAAACCAGACTCAGTACCTGCGCTGATGATATTGAAAAAAACAGTATTGAACCTCCCGCAGTGATTGTAGTAGGCGAAGTAGTATCTTTACGTAAATACTTGAAATGGATGGATTAGTCAGTGGCTGCTAATTTCTAAATTAAATCCAAATTATAAAAGGAAATTATGTACATTCCAGCACATTTCAAGATGAATGAAACAGCTGAGATTAGGACTTTTGTGCGGGCACATCCGTTCGGGCTGCTGCTGACAAATGGCAGGCAAGTTCCCGAAATTACTCACTTGCCTATGCAACTCCTGACTGATGATAAAGAAAATGACTCTATCAACATTCATTTGTCAAAAGCGAACCCGCATGCTAAAGCGCTTCAAAATGGAGAAAATGCGGTTGCGGTTTTTGTAGGTTCCAACGGTTACATTTCACCCCGTTGGTATGCTGCAAAAGACAATGTTCCTACCTGGAATTACACAGCTGTTCATGGGATTGGGAAACTGAGGAAAATTGAAAATGAGAATGAATTGATGAGTCTGGTGGAAAAATTGACCACTGAACACGAGGCAGGTGCAAAATTTCCTTGGAGAGTCGACTGGTCTATTGCAAAACTTCGAAACATGGTCAAATCAATTATAGGTTTTGAATTGAAAGTTGAATGCTGGGAGGGAAAAAAGAAAGTTGGTCAAAATAGATCCCCGGAAGATCAGGCCAGTCTCAAACGAAACCTGGAGCAGTCCGAAAATCCAGATTATCAAATTCTCGCCAAGCAAATGAAAACCGGATAGCTCAAATAAATTATATTATCATGGTAAAAATTACTAAGGTTTACACAAGAACAGGTGATTCCGGACAAACAGGACTTGTTGGAGGAAAGAGGCTTCCCAAAGATCATCCGCGCATTGAAGCATACGGAACCGTGGATGAACTTAACAGTGTGATTGGGCTTGTGCTAAGTTTTCTCTCGCAGAAAAAAACCTCTGAACGGAGTTTAAAACTGAAATTGATTTTAGAAGCAATCCAGCAAAAACTTTTTGATATTGGATCAGAATTAGCAACCCTTCCAGGAGATGAATACGAAGGGCAGATCAAATTGCAGGAAGAAGATGTGGCGTGGCTGGAGGAAATAATTGACGCGATGAATGATGAACTAGAACCGTTGAAAAGTTTTATTTTACCGGGTGGGACACCACTTAATTCCTCCATGCACCATTCCCGTACTGTTTGCCGAAGAGCTGAGCGTGAAGTAATTAAACTCAACCAGGTTGATATGGTTAGTCCTGAAGTCATCAAGTACTTGAATCGCCTTTCAGATTTTCTTTTTGTTGCAGGACGCTGGGTAACAGAAACATTAGGTGAGAAAGAAACATTGTGGGAACCGGGAAAAAGCAGGCCGGACTGGAGATGGAAATAGATGCCAGAATCATATGGTGTTTACCTGCGCGCCATGCAGCCAGCGGACGCGGATGCTGTTTTAAAAATATACACTGAAGGAATTGCAACAGGGCAGGCTACTTTTGAAGCAGAAGTTCCGGACTGGGAAAAATGGAATTCCGGACATCTCCCGCAATGCAGATGGGTCGCCGAAAAACAAAACACTATTCTCGGATGGGCAGCGCTTTCACAGGTTTCTCCACGAAAGGTTTATTCCGGAGTTGCTGAAGTCAGCATTTACGTTTCCGGAACTTCACAAAACAAAGGTATCGGTTCCATTTTGCTTGAACACCTCATCAGATCCTCAGAAGATTCAGGCTTTTGGACACTTCAGGCTCAGATATTTCCGGAAAACAAAATCAGCATCCATTTGCATGAAAAACATGGTTTCTGCAAAAACGGTACACGAAAGCAGCTCGCATTGATGACTTATGGACCAAGAACAGGTGAATGGAGGGATGTGGTTTTAATGGAACGCAGAAGTACAAAAGCAGGAATTTGAATGCATAGAGTCGCAACACAATCCGGAGAGCTGGATCTTGAACGCAAGCTGGAGGCCGTACGCCAGACTCCAGCTGAAATTTTATTCATCAGCACAGCTGATACTGAACTTGCTGGAATTGCAAAAGTTTGGGGCAGCCGATATAGCAAAAAACTGCGATTAATGCAGGCAAGCCACCTGTTGCATCCAAAGGCCGCAGAAGATTACGCCGATCATGTTTTATGTAAAGCCAGACTGGCGATTTTTCGTTTGCATGGCGGCTATGGCTATTTCCATCATCTATTGGATGAAATCCTTCATATCAAAAACCATGGCGCCAAAACACGTATTGTGGTGATTCCAGGGACTGATGAGTGGGATCCGGAGCTTATGCAGTTCAATGATTATTCTGAACGGCTTGTACGCAGGATGTTTTCTTATTTCCGAGAAGGCGGTATGGAAAATATAACGCATGCTGCTGACGCTGTGGAAATGCTGCTGGAAAACAAAACTGAAGGATTCCCGCAAGCATTGGAAGTCCAGACTTTTGGATGGGTGCCGGTCAAATCGAAAAACAAAAAAAACAGTCCAGAGATTGGCAGGGTGTGGCTAACATTTTATCGTGCGCTGCATCAAACCGGGGACATGGCAGTAATTGAGGCTTTGACTGAGTCTTTACAGGCGCAGGGGCTGGCAGTTTCAGCATTTTACGCCTATTCATTAAGAGAACATGAGGCACAGCAGGAATTGCTTAAAAAAGCTGAGGTTGAGCCTCCCGACGCGATTTTGACCATGCAAAGTTTTTCTATCGGCAGCGGACCTTCCGGTAGTCACAAGGACGAGCGTGTTTCGTTTTTGGAGACACTGAATTGTCCTGTAATTCAGGTGCCCACTTCCACTGAAGATCGGAAGGCATGGCTGAGCAATCCGCGAGGGTTTTCGGCTTCAAATGCGGCGATGTCGGTTGCGCTGCCGGAAACTGACGGACGGCTTTTCAGCACTGTTGTGGGATTCAAGCAGGAAGAAGTTTTTTCATATGGAGAAGAAAATGATCCGGAAATGGAATTTCTACTGAAGCGCCTTGCACCGGATCACACACAGATCTCGCATGTGGTTGAACTCACTGTGAACTGGGTACGTATGCGACGCACGGAAAATTCAGAAAAACGTGTGGCTATTATTCTGGCAAATTATCCAAACAAAGACAGCCGCCTCGGAAACGGTGTAGGTCTGGACACACCTGCCAGTGTGATTGCCTTTTTGAAGGATCTGGAAAAACGAGGTTATGCTTTAGCTGATAAAGGTGCAGAGGAGAACATTCCTGAAAACGGAAATGAACTGATCCGGATGCTGCAGGCCGGAATTACAAACGACGAGGAAATGAGTTATGGTAAAGCTCCGGACCAAGGTATATCACGCCAACGTTTGTCTGGTATGATTTCCACTCTTCCGGAATCAAGCATGGATGCTTTGTCCAAACAATGGACAAATAATCTGGAAGTTCCGCAACAATTGTCTGACCCGATACCAGTGGCCGGAAAGCGCTTCGGGAACATTTTCATCGGTATTCAGCCGCAGCGTGGTTATGGATTGCAGACTCAGGCTATTTATCATGATCCTGCTTTGCCGCCTCCGCCTGAATACCTGGCTTTTTATCAGTGGATCAAAGAAGATTTCAAGGCAAATGCCGTGATTCATTTCGGCAAACACGGCAATCTGGAATGGCTGCCTGGACGCAGTGTGGCATTGGGGCCGGATGATTTCCCACAAATTGCCTTAGGCACCCTGCCTAATTTGTATCCTTTCATCGTCAATGATCCCGGAGAAGGAACACAGGCCAAGCGCCGTGCGTCCGCGGTTATTATAGATCATCTCACGCCGCCTCTGACACGCGCAGGACTTTACGAGGAATTTGATAAGGCAGAAAGGCTGCTGGAAGAACACGCGCACTGCGAAACACTTTATCCGGAACGAGCCCATGAACTTGAGCACGAAATTGAACATTTGCTGGAAAATGCTGACTGGAGTTCCGAATTGCCTCAGGACGATGATCCTCTCAATGCCCTCAGCAATCATCTTTGTGAATTGAAAGAAAGCCAGATCCGTTCAGGTTTGCATATTTTCGGACAGCTTCCGGAAGGAGAAAAACGAATTGATTTCCTGCTCAGTCTGCTCCGGATGTCTTCCGTCGATCATCCGGGATTATTGCATGCACTTTTGGGGAAGGATTCCGATTTTGATCTTGACTCACTTTTAATCAGTGAAAGGGACGAGATTGAGATATTATCAAGAGACTGGGTTGATAGCGAATTATCTTCCAAAAGCAAAATTAACAGCAAAAAATTTACAGAAAACGAAGGCACTGCAAAACTCCGAAACTGGCTTAATGAAACTTTGCTGCCAAGGTTCAAACGTTGTGTGGATGAAACACGCAGTCTTTCACTTGCGCTGGAAGGACGATTTGTCAGTCCGGGGCCTTCCGGTGCGCCAACTCGTGGCAGGATTGATGTTCTACCGACGGGGCGCAATTTTTATTCAGTCGATCCTCGTGTGATTCCCACCCAGACAGCATGGCGCTGCGGGCAGGATTTGGCTGAGGAACTGATTGAGCGTTACCGTGCTGATCATGGTGAATTCCCCAAAACAACAGCGCTAGTGATTTGGGGCACGTCAAACATGCGAACAGGAGGAGATGATATCGCGCAGGCTCTGGCTCTTTGGGGATGCGAACCAGTTTGGGAACCTGTTTCAGGAAGAGTGGTTGATTTTGAAATTATCCCGCTTTCAGTTTTGGGACGTCCGCGGGTTGATGTGGTTCTACGTGTGTCCGGAATGTTCCGGGACGCTTTTGGTGACGTGATGCGTTTACTCTCAACTGTTCCGAAAAGGCTGGCAAAACTTGATGAACCTGAAGAAATGAATCCAGTGCGTGCGGCATGGCTGGCTGATCAGCAGCGTCTGCAGGACAATGGAGTTTCTACTGCTGATGCAGGACGTCTGGCGGAATTGAGGGTTTTCAGTTCCGGACCTGGGGCTTATGGTACTGGGCTCCTGCCTTTGATAGACGCAGGCAACTGGGAAACCCGCGGTGACTTGACCAAGGTATTTTTAAAATGGGGCGGACATGCTTATGATTCAGACGGCACAAGTTCAGAGGAAATCAACTTATTGCGTGACCGCTTGAGTTCTGTAGAAATTGTACACCAGAATCAGGATAATCGTGAACATGATATTCTTGATTCAGATGATTATTTTCAGTTTCAGGGTGGTCTTCAGGCGGCCATAACTGAAATACGCGGGGATGCTCCTTCCGTTTATCACGGTGATTCCAGCAATCCCGAAAAAGTCAAAGTACGAACACTCAAGGAAGAATTCAACCGCGTCTTCCGCAGCCGTGTTCTTAATCCGAAATGGCAGGAGGCAATGCGCGAACATGGCTACAAGGGTGCGCTTGAAATGGCTGCCACAGTTGATTATTTGTTTGGCTACGATGCAACCTGCGATATTGTTGCCGATTATCAATACGAAGACCTCGCAAATAAACTTCTGCTTGATCCGGAACAGCAAAAATTCTTCCGCGAACATAATCCGCTGGCTTTGCGTGATGCCTCTCAACGGCTGCTTGAAGCTAATGAAAGACAAATGTGGGAAAATGCTGATGAACAAACATTGGAAGCCCTTGAATCCACGATTTTGGAAATTCAAGGGGAGATGGAGTAAATAAATAGTAGGTTCTTAAAAAACATCCGGAATTACTTCAGCGTTATCAGAAAACCCTGGAGTTGTTACGGGCAAATCCTTATCACCCTTCTTTACGCCTTCATGCCTTGCGTGGCACCCTCAAAGGCCTTCATTCTGTCGCCATTTCACTGAAATACAGGATCACTCTTGAATTGGAAATCAAAGAAAAACAGATTCTATTGGTGAGTATTAGAAGTCATAATGAAGTTTATTGAACGAGCTTGTTGCATCGAGTAAAACATGCAATAAATGCTATCAATGATTGCATTAGACAGATAGCAATGATATCATGATTTTGAATATTCAATCTAATCTGTAAACGGAAATAGTATATGGCAAATTTGATTGTGAGGAATTTAGATGAAGAAATTGTCAGTGCTCTAAAAAGTCGGGCAGGGCGACATGGTGTGAGTGCGGAAGCTGAACATCGCATGATTTTGGAAAATGTGTTGTTGAAACCCAGGAAAAAAAGTTTTGCTGAGGTATTAAGCGATATGCCCAATATAGGTCGCGATGAAGACTTTGAACGTGTTCAAAACGAACAACCCCGCCATGTATTTGATTGACACTAATGTCATCAGTGAACAGAGAAAAAAAGGAAAAGCAAACTTCGGAGTAAAGAAGTTCTTTAAAAATGCTACCTTGCATGAAGCAAACTTGTTTATCAGCGTGATAACTTTAGGGGAGCTAAGACGTGGTGTTGATCTTATTCGGTATCGTGGAGATCATCAGCAAGCAGACAAACTGGAAGAATGGTTAGAGGGCATTGTCAATAATTATGACGAACACATTCTTGATTTTACAGAAACAGAGTCTCAGATATGGGGACGTCTTAGAGTGCCTCATCATGAAAACGCTTTGGACAAACAAATTGCGGCTACAGCGCTTAGCTATGGATTAGTTTTGGTTACAAGAAATATAAATGATTATGTTGATACAGGTGTAGAACTATACAACCCTTTTGAATTTGTGAAAAAAGCATGAGCCAAGGCAACCTGATCTTCAATGCATTGAGAGACTTTGCCGAAAAGGTGACAGAAAAAATGTCACAGCCTACACAGGGTGAACCGGAAGAACAATTGATCACTCCTTTTGCGAACTTGATGGGGGATTTTGCGAGGGCTCTGAATTGGGAAATAGTTTGTGTTGGGGAGTCTCACCTTTCTGAAAATATGGGGATTCCTGACTTTGCCCTGAATCGTAACCAGATTCTGGCAGGATACGCTGAACTCAAGGCTCCCGGAAAAGGCGCTCTCGCCTCACGTTTCACCGGTCATGACCGTGAACAATTCAACCGCTTCAAAGTTATACCAAATATTCTCTATTCTGACGGCAATGAATGGGCCTTATACCGTAACGGTGAATTGGTAGGCAGTGTTGTTCGACTAACAGGGGATGTGGCTGTCGATGGTCAAAACGCAGTTACACTTGAAGATACTGTCAAAGTTGAATCATTGTTGCACGATTTCTTGCTGTGGGAACCGATTCTGCCTTTTGACCGCAAGGGCAAGATTGATCTCAAAGGTTTCGCTACAATGCTTGCTCCGCTGTGCCGGATGTTGCGGGAGGATGTAAAAGACGCTTTGAAAAATCCAGATTCGCCTCTTATTCAACTGGCTAAGGACTGGAGGCAATTGCTCTTCCCCCAAGCAGAAGATGAACAATTTGCGGATGCTTACGCGCAAACAGTGACTTTTGCGCTATTACTCGGGCGCACTGAAGGAGCCGATCCGCTCACTTTTCAAAACGCGGAAAATGTTTTGAGAAATGAACACAGCCTGCTTTCCCGCGCATTGCTGGTGTTGACAGATTCCGGAGAAAATCAGGAAATCGCAGCTTCAATCAAATTGCTTCTTCGTGTGATCTCGGCAGTACCGACCAATGCTTTTCAGGAATTGGAGGATCCATGGTTGAATTTTTACGAGGATTTTCTTGCGGTCTATGATCCACAATTACGCAGGAAGGCCGGAGCCTACTACACGCCTGTGGAGGTAGTACGCTGTCAAGTGCGTTTGATTGACGATTTGCTCGTCAATCGCTTTGGCAAGCAAATGGGGTTTGCGGATTCCGAAGTAATTACCCTTGATCCCGCGGTTGGTACAGGCACCTATTTGCTGGGCGTGATCGAACATGCTCTGGATAGGATCAAAACTGAACAGGGTGAAGGAGCTGTTGCCGGACAAGCCACTTCGCTGGCTGAAAATCTGTATGGCTTTGAACTGATGACCGGTCCATACGCAGTCAGTGAATTGCGTGTCAGTCGTGCTTTGCGTGACCGTGGAGCTGAGCTGCCAACAGCAGGAGCAAACATACATCTGACAGACACTCTGGAAAGCCCACATACTAAACCGCCGGTACCACCGGCATTTTTGCAGGTAATTGCAGAGCAACATAAAAGGGCGTTGCATGTAAAAAGCAATATTCCTGTTATCGTTTGTCTGGGGAATCCTCCTTATGGACGCCACGAGGCAATCACGGAAGAAAACAGAGCGCATACCGGCGGTTGGGTGCGCTGGGGAGATGATGGTGAAGGTCGTCAAATCATTCCCGTTTCAGAAGGAGCTTCACGTAATCTTCCTGCAATTTTACATGATTTTATAGATCCGGCAGCTGAGGCTGGGTATGGACTTCATGTCAAGAATCTTTACAATCTGTATGTTTATTTCTGGCGCTGGGCCTTGTGGAAAGTTTTTGAACATCAAACTTCTAAGGGATCAGGCATTGTCAGTTTTATCACTGCATCCAGTTTTTTGGATGGTGTTGCTTTTTGCGGAATGCGGGAGCACATGCGCCGTCTGTGTGATCAAATTTGGATTCTTGACCTTGGTGGTGAAGGTCGCGGCACACGACAGGACGAAAATATATTTGACATCCAGACTCCGGTAGCAATCGCCGTGGCAGTCCGTTCTAAAAAAACAAATCCTGAATCGCCAGCTGTTATTTATTACACCAGCATCGAAGGTACAAGAGAGGAAAAACTGCGAACCTTGGACAAAGTAGAAAATTTTGCAGAACTAAATTGGGAAGATTGTCCACAGGAATGGCATGCTGCTTTTCGTCCGGCTGGAACTGGAGATTTTTTCGATTGGCCGCTTTTGACTGATCTCATGCCCTGGCAGCATTCCGGGATACAATTAAAGCGAACTTGGCCGATTTGTCATGATCCTGGAACATTGGGGGTTCGTTGGCAAAAGTTGCTCAACTCCGAAAAAATGAGAGAATTATTCAAGGAAACAAGAGACAGAAAGATAGACAAGAGGTGCGACTCGCTTGAAGGTACTTCTCAAATACCATTAAGTGAATTGTCAAAAAATACATCCCCACCAAAAATAGAGAGATATTCATATCGATCATTTGACCGTCAATGGATATTTGCTGATACTCGTTGAGGAGATTATTTACGGCCGGTAATTTGGAACGCTCACAGCGAAAAGCAGTTGTATTTGTCGAGTCTTTTGACCAAACCTCTAGGAGATGGACCAGCTTTTACATCTAGCGAAAATATCCCAGATCTTGATTATTTTTCCGGACGTGGAGCAAAAGACACAGTTCCCCTCTATCGTACTTCCAACGCTGATGAAGCCAACATTTTGCCGGGACTGTTTGAGCTTTTAGGCAATATGTATCAACGAAAAATAACTCCGGAAGAATTTGTTTCGTATGTTTACGGCGTGCTGGCGCATCCGGATTTTACAGCGAGGTTCGAGAATGAACTGGAAACCCGTGAATTGAGGGTGCCGCTCACCAAAGACTCAGGATTATTTGAGCAAGCAAGAAAAATTGGTGCGCGCATGCTTTGGCTGCACACTTACGGTGAGCGTTTGGTTCCGGAGGGTGATCCTCATGGTCAAGTTCCCTCCGGAGGCGCAAAATGCGAAAAGGCGGTTCCCGGAGTTGAAGAAGGATATCCAGAAGAATTTCGTTATAATGATTCTACCCAAACTCTGCATGTTGGAGAAGGTGAGTTTCGACCGGTTTCTCAGACGGTCTATGAATTTGAGGTCTCCGGACTTAAGGTAGTGCAATCCTGGCTAAAGTACCGCATGAAACAAGGAGCGGGCAGAAAATCATCGCCTTTGGACGATATTCGACCGCAACGCTGGAGCAGTCAATTCACCACAGAATTGCTGGAATTGCTCTGGGTGCTTGAGGCGACAGTGGAAGGTTATCCGGAACAGGCAAAACTTCTTGAGGAGATTGTCCGGAGCGATTGTTTTCAAACAGATGATTTGCCATCCGTTCCGCATGAAATGCGAAAACCACCTGCAGTTGAAACAAATGCACCAGCTCAGATGGATTTTGAATTTTAATAAAATAATTATATTAATATGATGAAGACCTAAAATTCTGGTTCATACGGCTACCACACCAGAAAATGAAAAACCTGCCAAGTATATTCTATACAAGACAGAGAATATGTAGACCTATTTTCTTTTGGATAAATTCACATGTAAAAAATGGCAATGCCAATATAGTGTAAAAGGCCTTGGAAAAACATACTTGCACGGAATCCGGGAATGTGTTAATTTTGGTTTATGATAGTTTCGTTCCGGAATCGTGCAACATCGGATTTATTTCATGGTATTTCGAGTAGTCGTGTAAGGCAAATACCTAATCAAATCAAAGAATCAGCCCTTCACAAATTAGATGTGCTCAATGCAGCCCAGTCGCTGGAAGATTTGAAATCCCCTCCAGGCAATCGATTGGAAGCATTAAAAGGCGATTTTGCAGGATTTCATAGTATTCGTGTCAACAATCAATGGCGCATCGTGTTCAGGTGGCAAGACTCGTGTGCCCATAATGTTCAAATTATTGATTACCATTAGTAAATTCTGGAGACAGCAAATGATTCCAACCAATCGAGCAGCAACCCATCCTGGGGTTATATTACTTAAAGAGTTTATTGAGCCGCTGGGTTTATCCCAAAAAGCAGTGGCGGCACATATCGGCATTCCTGTACAACGAGTAAATGAAATTGTCAGGGGTAAGAGAGGTGTGTCACCGAATACAGCCTGGCTTCTTTCAGAGGCATTTAAAACGTCGCCGGAATTTTGGCTCAACCTGCAAGCAACACATGACTTATCTCTTCATAAACCAAAGCATCATGTTCAACCATTGGTGGCGGGTAGTGCATAACAAGGCTGTAAACTCATACGCATTATTCTTTCACGTTGCTCACTACAAATGCACAGGTTATCGCTGGCGTTATAGCTAGTAGAGAGGAGTGTTAAAATAGAAACGGTAGGATTTGTTTTTGGAATGATCGGCATGTCTTTTGCGATTATTGCTTGGGGACTAGTAGGCAGTTTAAAAATAGAGTTTGAAGACTTGAAGAAGAACCTAGAGTATTCTGGTGTCCTGAAAGACCAAACAGAAACTTAGGATAAATAGATTCTATTAATTGCCAAACAAATTGTTGCAACCAACTACGGCAATAACAAGCAACTGCAGCAGATCAATTTTCGCTGTGCTCAAATTGCCCGCTGAGTTGGGCGTTATAAGTTAATATCATGAGCTTTACTAAGGGAAGAATAAGATGACTACCCTTGTAGTCGGAGCAAGTGGCGCAACGGGACAGTTGCTCGTAGAGCAACTGCTCAGTCGTGGACAAAACGTCAATGCGATTGTGCGATCACCCGACAAGCTGCCGGAAGTCATCAAAAGTCAAGATAGCTTGTCCGTGATCCACACGAGCGTCCTGGACCTCAGCAACGCCGAGATGGCTCAACACGTAAATGGATGTGACGCGGTGGCTTCTTGTCTGGGACACAACATGAGCATGAAGGGTATTTACGGTCACCCGCGTATGCTTGTGACCGATGCCACGCGAAGATTGTGCCATGCCATCAAGGCAAACAATTCCGATGAGACATCAAAGTTTGTGCTCATGAACACAGCTGGCAACAGCAACCGGGATCTCCAAGAGCGGATTTCGTTTGCCCAGCAGTCCGTCATTGGACTCCTTCGTCTGCTGCTGCCTCCGCATGTGGACAATGAGAAGGCTGCGGACTATCTACGGATCAAGATTGGCCAGAACGACGAGGTGATCGAGTGGGCTGTGGTTCGTCCGGACAATCTAATCAATGAAAACGAAGTCACCGAGTACGAGGTGCATTCTTCACCGACCAGAAGTGCGATCTTTGATGCGGGTTTGACCAGTCGAATCAACGTTGGCCACTTCATGGCTGATCTGATCACTGATGATGACACATGGAACAAGTGGAAGGGGCAAATGCCTGTGATCTACAACAGAACACAGTTGTAGTTGAAAGATCGATTCAAGGTTGATCTTGTTCTTGGTGGTGAAAATGTTAATTCAAAATACGCAAAACAAGGCGCTCGTTCGGACGTTCACTACGCTGCACTCCTTTCACGCCGCAAAGCTTGGGCGATATTTTTTTCCTTATGCCTAATCTGCATTTCTTTCCTGCCTATTGTAAAATTCAAAGAACATAATTTGTTTTAATTTGTCCTCATTTCATGGTAGAAAAATACGTATTCATTCAATTAAATTCTAACAAACACAAAAGAGCTTATGGATGAATATAATTATAATCTTCCCGTTAGTAAATTATTAAACCAAGGTGATTGTCGTAAGTCTACGGTAAATTGGCCAAATTATCTAGAGTTGGGATTATCTCAAGAGCATATTCCTGAATTAATCAGAATGTTTACTGATGAAGCTTTATACTGGGCAGACTCAGAGAATTTGGAAGTGTTGACTCCAATGCATGCATGGCGGACTTTAGGCCAACTACAATCTGTTGAAGCAATTGAGCCATTACTGGAGCAATTATATCGAATTGATGATGACGATGATGATTGGATAGGAGAAGAATTTCCAGAAGTTTTTAGTATGATTGGCCCACAGGCTATTTCCTCGTTATCTTCTTATCTTGCAGCAGGATATGGACTTTTTGCTAAGATCTGCGTAGCTAAAAGTATAGAAAAAATTGGTAATCAATATCCAGAGAGTAAAGAACAATGTGTCGAAATATTAACAAAACAGTTGGAAAAATATCATCAGAACGATCAGACATTAAATGGGTTTTTAATCAGTTATCTTGTAGATCTCCAGGCCGTTGATTCGATTGGTGTGATTAGGAAAGCATTTCAACATGAATGTGTAGATTACAGTATTCAAGGAGATATCGAAGATGCAGAAATTATACTAGGAATTCGAGAGAGTCGCTCAACACCTCCACTAAATTTTAAATGGATGTTTGACAATGATAGGCAAGCCTCCAATACTTCTTTTATTCGTACAGAGGCTAAAGTGGGCAGAAACGATCCCTGTCCATGTGGGAGTGGAAAGAAATATAAAAAATGTTGCTTAAAGAAAGCGTGAAATACTTATTCCACAAAATCATGCAACGATTTGTATTCAAAAGCAAAATTTGAGGTGTGCGTGAAAGCCGACAAAATAATGAAGCTTATTGTTAGACCGACTTTTTTCAATACTAAGTTGCTCAAAAGGTTGTTGCTTCCTCTCTTTTTCAAAGTCCTGTATTGCGGTCAAAAATACGCTCATTTAGTCGTTAGGCATTAAAAAAATCGGCGTAGTTGTTGCGAGTAGAATATATTGGAATTAGTAGATGAGAAAAACAATGGGAACTAAACATTTGAGATCTCTGTATCAAATTAAAATTACATTGGAAGATTCAAAACCTCCTATATGGAGGAGATTGGTTGTTCACAGTAATATTAGATTGAATGTATTTCATGAGGCTATCCAGTATTCTATGGGATGGCTGAACTGCCATTTACATCAATTCGAAAAGCATGGAGTTCTTTATGGCATAGACGATGATGAATTTGGATCTGATTTTGGTCCAACATTAAAAGACGAGAGAAAATTCAGATTGTCAGATATATTGAAAGAAGAAAAAGGGAGCATGATTTACGAGTATGATTTTGGTGATGGATGGAGTCACAAAGTTATTCTTGAAAAAATACTATCTTTTGACACATCTTCTGAGCTTGTGAAGTGCATAAAAGGGAAAAGGGCTTGCCCACCTGAAGATTGTGGAGGTATATGGGGTTATGAAAATTTAATGGAAGTGATCAGAGACCCTGCACATTCAGAGCATGAAGAAATGCTTGATTGGCTTGGAGTAGATTTCGATCCGGAGTATTTCAGTCTAAGTGAAACGAACAAAATGTTGTTACAGTATGTCAACCAAAATGCCTAACAAAAGAATTCAGCGGTCAGTTAAAAGCGCCGCTCGCTCTTCGCACTGCTTTCTTCTGCCGTTGATGTGAGGCGATATAATGAAATGTGATCAACTGATATGATAGTAAGAGGTATTAAACTTTAACTGCGGGGGCTGTTTTGAAGAGTTTAAATTCATCCAGGCTGAATATAGACTGCTTTGCAGCTGAAGCGGACTTACGTTGTAAGAAAGTGAGTGTCGCCCTTCGTCCAATATCGAGTGTTTATTACAATTTATGAGAAAGTAAAATAATGAATATAAACACCACAGTTGATACGATTATCGCAGCCGGTGCACCCTGGTCTGGTTTTGTATCGAATGGGCAATACCTGACAATTATCGATATTGAAGGTCAGCAAGGCGTTGATTTTCTTTGTTACAACGCCCATCGACCTGAAGAACGCTACCACGCTCCCAACACGTTGAAAGCCTCACGCAATCTCAAACTTACCCGAGGGCATACGTTGTATTCGGATGAGGCTCGACCGCTTTTTACGATTGTCCAAGACAGCTGCGGTGGACACGACACACTCGCTGGCTGCTGCAGTGCGCCCAGCAACGAGTTGCTATACGGCGTTACAAATTGTCCGGGTTGCCGGGAGAATTTTTTATCCGCACTAGCCGAACATGGAATGGATCGTCGGGATATCGTCCCCAATATCAATTTTTTCTGTAGCGTACCTGTTGATGCAAACCAACAACTGGTGCCGGATGTATTTATTGCAGAACATTCAAAAGCTGGTGATTACGTTTCTTTACGTGCTGAAATGGATTCACTGGCAGTCATCTCTAACTGCCCACAAATAAATAACCCGTGTAACAACGGCAAACCAACACCTATTCGTGTCATTATTAGTGACTCACCTTACGAGAACACCTAGAGTCTGTTTACAATAGTGGGCATTTCGATGATCAACACAAATTAATAAATGGTGAGTAATACCAAAGTCATCCCTCATACTCAGTTCCTCCGTTTTCGGTGAAATGTTTGGAACCACAGGTCGATGACAAGCTTCGCGAGAATGAAAACTTTTTATCCAAACCATCAAATATATTATTTGAAGTAATATCATGAAATGCACAATTTATCATAATCCCAAATGCAGTAAATGCAGAACAACACTTGAAATACTTAACAGCAAAGGTATTGAGCCGACTATTATTGAGTACCTGAAAGATCCACCATCCAAGGATGAATTGGAGGAGATCGTCAGCAAATTGAAGATTCATCCTAGACAGCTTGTAAGATTCAAGGAAGATAAAGCAAAGGAACTGGGTATTTCTGCCGATGACGAACTTACACGGGAACAGTGGCTGTCAATCATGGCTGATAATCCTGTGTTAATTGAAAGACCGATAGTAATTACTCCCAAAGGGGCAGTGATTGGACGACCTCCTGAAAATGTACTGGAAGTGCTTGAATAAAAAAGGTGCAGTTAAATTGAGCCCGGATGTAGTATATGGAATAAAAACATATTCCGGATTTTTCACGTCAAATTATGACTCTTTTTATTAGAGTCAGATTGATCAACACTAAGAATGATAAGAACGAATTATTTGCAATGAAAAATTTTTTAATTCCTCCTGTTTCTTCGTCAATTGAAGACGATTTACAGCAAAAAATTGACACCAAAACAAAACCTCCTGGATCACTGGGCAGGCTGGAAAAACTGGCAATGCAAGCCGGAAGAATTCAGAACAGCCTCACTCCAGAACTTAATAGTCCGACAATTCTGGTTTTTGCCGGTGATCACGGAATTACAGAAGAAGGAGTGAGTCCATATCCACAGGAGGTCACAGCGGAGATGGTGCTCAATTTTCTAAACGGCGGCGCAGCCATAAATGTATTTTGTCGTCAGAACAATCTCAGTTTGCATGTTGTGGATGCAGGCGTAAAAGGTGAATTGCCTGAGCATCCGGAATTGATTTCGGCAAAAATAGGAGAAGGGACAAAGAATTTCAATAAAGAGCCGGCAATGAGTACTGAAGAATGTAAACGGGCAATTGAGACAGGAGCAGAGTTATGTCGTACGATTCCAGAGACAGATTGCAATGTGATCGGTTTTGGTGAGATGGGAATTGGGAATACCTCTTCTGCCGCAGCTTTGATGCAGCGATACACTGGACTTCCCCTGGAAGACTGTGTTGGAAAAGGGACAGGACTGGATAATTCCGGACTTGCAATGAAAGAGGATGTAATCCGCAAAGCATTGGAAAAACATGCGGAAATTAAAGATCCACTTGAAGTGTTGGCCACATTCGGAGGTTTTGAAATTGCTATGATGGTAGGCGCGATGCTGGAATCCGCTGTCATGAAGAGAATATTGCTTATTGACGGTTTTATTGCAACCGCGGCTTTTCTTGCTGCTTCCAAAATTGTTCCGGGAATTCAGCAGTATGCTGTTTTTACTCATCAGTCTGATGAACAGGGACACGCGGAAATGCTGAAATTTTTGCAGGCTGAACCACTTATATCATTAGGAATGCGTCTGGGTGAAGGTACAGGTGCCGCAGTGGCTTTCCCAATTTTGCAGTCTGCTGTTGCTTTTCTGAATCAAATGGCATCCTTTGAATCTGCCGGCGTTAGTGATCGTACTGATGGTAAATAAATTCAGAAAGGAACTGCAGCGCTTTACCGGGGCATTGACGTTTTACAGCAGAATACCCCTTCCCACACATTGGTTTTCAGCCGAAACTTCCCCTTCATCTCGTTACTTTTCTCTCGTAGGATGGATTGTTGGTGCTGTAAGTGTTTCTGTATGGATGTTGGCGCAAATGCTTATTTCCGGTTCACTTATAGGGCAATCCTCTTCCGAAGGTCCTGAACCGATTGCAGTTTTGCTGGGTCTGACAGTAGGAATTTTGCTTACCGGAGCATTGCACGAAGACGGTTTTGCTGATACCTGCGACGGTTTTGGACACGGTGGTACTCCGGAAGAAAAACTGAGAATCATGAAAGATTCCCGGATAGGGACTTATGGGGCACTGGGCATTTTGCTTTTGGTTCTGCTCAAGTTTTTTGCACTTTTACAAATTGAGACAGAAAGTTTGCCTTGGATTTGGATTTCAGCTCATGCTTTAAGCCGCTTTCTCGCAATCTCACAGCTCCGTTTTTTAGAGTATGTCAGTGATTCAGCAGACAGTAAATCCAGTGCTATGACTGATGTTTCAAAGGTTGACCTGGCCGTCAATTTGTTTTTTGGCTTTTTACCTTTGCTTTTGATTTGGAATCATGTCTGGATGGGAATTTTTTCTGCATTGCTAATGTGGCTGCTTTTGATGGCCTATTTCAGGAAGAAGTTCGGTGGCGTTACCGGCGATTGCATGGGTGCTACTCAACAGTTAACAGAAGTTGTTTTTTATATTTTTCTGGGATTAAAGATTGGGATTTGGTGAATTTGTCTTTTGTGGTTCTATGAACGAACCATATTTTAGCTAAATTAAAATGTGAAAGAGACTAAAATAATGAGCAGGTACAGCATACCCATCATTCCTGCTTTAATTTTGGTGAGAGTGTAATTGTTGCTCCAGAAGAAAAAAATTGCTAATAATGTTGCACCTATCAGGCTCCAGATCAAACCTGTTTGCGGCAGATTAATATTGGTGGTTTCTCCACTCATTGCCAGAGCCAGCAAAATCGGAATACTTAAACAAACGCAGATGTCAAAAATATTGCTTCCAAAAACGTTTGAAACTGCGGCATCATACTGTCCTTTTTTTGCGCTGATAACTGAGAGAGCTGTATCAGGAACTGATGTTCCTGCCGCAATCACCACAAACCCCATAATCACTCCATCAATTCCCAACATATCGCCAAGAGCAAGTGAAGACTCCACAAGCAGGTGAGAAGCTCCTCCCATGATAATCATCATTATTAAAATCCAGAACCACGCATTTTTTTCGGATGTCAGCTCCAGCTCATCATCTTCATCATCAACTATTTTTTCTGTGATATTAGCTTCCCTTTCCTGATTACGTGATTTCTTGAAGTCTCGATGAAGCAGAAAAACATAGCCCAGGTAAGCAAGCAGGAACAATAACGCAACACCTGCACCCCACTCATTTGGGAAAATCCATAGTATTGCACCAAGCAACAGAACCACACCAAAATAAAAGATATTGTCACGCCAAACCACTTCCCTGCTGATGACCATTGGACTTGCGGCGACCAATCCTGATGCTGCCGGGATTACCAGCACATTATAAAGTGCTGATCCAACAATGCTTGAAATACCAACCTCTGCTCGTCCGATCATCAATACTGCGATTACTGCTACACAAAATTCCGGAAATGAACTGGCAATTGCATCTATCACTGCCGCTTTAATGGATTGCGGTATGTCGTGTTTTTCCTGGATGTAAGTTGCCGCGGATGAGAAAAAATCTCCTGCTCTCCAGATAATAATGGTGGCTAACAAGATCAGTGCAATCCACAAAAAATAACCTCCCCATCCAATTCCACCAAGTGCCATTAACCAGGATATGAGAGCAAGTCCGGCAAACAGCAGGACATGACGGAACATACTTTTGCCGAAGAAGAAAATCAAAGGTGTGAGTGGATTCATCTGGGGTAAGTATCAATTATGTTCATCGGGGATTTCACCGGCACTGAGTTTACCTTCCTGTCCTTTAAGCAGACGATTAATATTTTCACGATGCTTGTAGAGCAGCAAAAATGATAACAGAAGAAACATGAAAAACACAGGCCAATCAGGTGATTCTTTTTTTAACAAGGGGATCAGCAGGAACAACAATGGAAGTGTTGCCAGCATGGTGATCCCAGAAAGGCTTGATATACGTTTCCAGATAAACATGCCAACCCAGATAAACGCAGCACAGATACCGGTGGTTAAATTCAAAACAGCTAAAACACCGAATAAAGTGGATATTCCTTTACCGCCTTTGAAGTGGAGAAAAACTGAAAAGACGTGTCCGCAGACCACTGTAACTCCTGCAAGTCCGAGAAAGGCAATTTGATTTTCGGCATCAATTTTTAATGCCGGAGTGAATTTATCTGCAAGCAGCACAGCCGCGCTGCCTTTGCCAAAGTCCAGTACAAAGGTCAGCAATCCCGGCAATTTCCCTCCAACTCTCATCACATTGGTCATGCCGATGTTACCGCTTCCCTGCTGGCGAATGTCAATTTTTAACCAGTAACGGCTGATCAATAAACCGAATGGGATGCTTCCAAGCAGAAAGATAAGTATAAAGAAACCTATCAGATACATAATCTTTTTTGAAATAGAGAGGAAGAGTTTACCAGCGTGGTGATTTGCGGCTGGTGGCAGCTTCAATTCCTTTTTCCTGAATAATTTGCAGAAGTTCCCGGTCGTCCCGATGTTTAACCAGTGTGTGTGCCCCTTTCAGTTTTTCAACTACTTTTGAGTCCAGCACTTTTGTCTGAACCAAATACCCAATCCAATCTAAAATTTCACCGGTACTTGGTTTACGAGTCAGGTCAAGCTCACGCAACTGATAAAAAATTTCGATTGCAGCAGATACAATTTTTTTATTTGCGCCAGGATGATGCATGCGGACAATTTCTCTCATCCTTTCAGGAGGCGGAAACTCAATATAGGCATATATGCAGCGCCGTATAAAAGGAGCAGGTAAATCCTGTTCGTGATTGGATGTTATCACAATGATCGGCATTTCTCCGGGCTTGCATGAAATTGTTTGCTGTGTTTCCGGAACAACAATCCGTCGTTCGGAAAGTAAAAACAAGAGATTGTTAGGAAGTTCCCGTGGGGCCTTGTCGATTTCATCCAGTAGCAGAACCGATCCCGGTGTAGAGAAGGCCTGTGCGAACGGGCCCAAATGGACATACTCTGAAAGTTTATCCACATGGCGTCCGCCTGTATCAATTTGCATCTCAATTCCGGCCTGTTTCATTTGCGCGTTTGCCACAGCAGCTTGCGCATCCATCAGGCGCTGTACTTCATCAAATCTTGATACAAGCAAAGAAACCTTACTTTCTGATGTGATTGGAACTTCAAAAAGTGGGAGGTTTTGCTGTGCGGCAAACTCCTGTGCAAGTTTGGTTTTTCCTGTTCCAGGCTCACCTTCGAGTAAAAGTGGTTTTTCCAGCAGTCTCGCGATGTGGAAAGCCTCACTTAATTTCGGGTCCAGTAAATATGTTGGGGTTCCTTTGAAAAGCTTTGAACTCATTAATAGTTTTTACCTCTATGAATGAACAATGCTTCGTGTGATTCAGGTTCGTTTGATTTCATATACTTTGTCTTTAACTTGCTCGTAAATTTCGCTGACTTCCAATTCGGGCACACTATCCCATTCCATTATCTTGAGAAAATGCTTTCGCAATTTGCCTCTGGACAATCCACGATCCTGCCAGTTTTCATAGATTTCATCTTGTGTTGATTTCAAAGGTTTGCCGTTCAGTTCTTTACGCAGCAGGAATTTTACTGCGCTGTCAGGGCTGTTTAGAATGAAAGTTCTATGTGCCTGATCTGTGATTCTTCCTGTACCATATATCACATCTGAATCTTCATCTTCAGTACTTCCTGTAAGAGCAGACTCTTCCTCTTCATCGTCTTCATCGTCTACAAAAGACTCGACATCAGGTTCCAGTTCAATTTCAAGAGATTGATCTGACTCAGGTACAGCTTCAGTATCAATACTGGATTCTTCTTCCTCTGCAGACGTTTCATCGGTGAAAATTGTTCCTGTTCCGGTTGTTCCGGCTATTTGAGGAGTTGCTGAACGTTTTTTGATTTGCTCTTTAGTAGGAATGACTATTGCCGCAAGAAACAGCAGCAAGGCTATTCCAAATGTTATACTGTAAACCAGCCCATATACATAAAGGTCATGGCGATTTTTATCAAGATAATAGGTTGTGATTTCCATTCCTCGAGTGACAAGAAAGCTTGTTTCGGACATGCCGGAATAGCTGACCACAATTCCAATCAGTGTTGCTAACAGGGCTCCAAAGATGGCGAAAAGATATACATTAAGGTAATTGACAGGCATTTGCACCTCATTTTTTGATCAAATTGATTGAATCGGAATATCCTTCTCATTTTAGTTGAACTTTCCATATTCAGAATGTTCCGGAATGAATAGGCATATTCTTCTTGATCAAGATTATCGGCAGAAATGAGGGAAACTTGAGTTTGGATTACCACACTGTTTTAAGCAAACCGCCATCTGCCGCAAGGCTTGAGCCTGTGACGTAACTTGCTGCATCAGAAAGCAAAAATGCGCCGCATCGTCCAAATTCTTCAATTGTACCGTAACGGCCCAGTGGTATCAGAGACTGATTTGTTTTTTGAAGCTGCTCAATAGAAATTCCTTGTTTGCTTGCATTCAGTGAATCAAGGTGCTTGATACGATCTGTTTTGATTCTACCAGGCATAAGATTATTAAGACGGATGTTATCTGCCGCAAGCTGCGCGGAAAGGCTTTTTATCAAACTGGTTACACCGGAGCGCATTACATTGGAGAGAATCAGCACATCAATCGGTTCCTTGACAGCCATTGAAGTGATTGTCAAAACTGAACCGCCACCGCGTTCACGCATCGATGGCAGGGCTGCCCGTATCATACGAACAGCGCTGAAAAGGTTTAACTCAAAAGCGGACTGCCAGTCTTCATCTGAAAAATCCTCGAATTTACCAGCAGGTGGTCCTCCGGCATTGACCACCAGTTTGTCCACCCCGCCATATTCCATGAGTGTGGCATCCGTCCAATTTAGTATTGATTCCGGATTTGATGAATCCATTACCGAAGCTAATACTTGCGTTCCGGTTTCTTTCCGCAGTTGTTCCGCCGCAGCCTCAATATCATCTTTGGTACGGCTGCCGATTGACAGCAATGCACCTTCTTCAGCCAGTGCCTTTGCGATACCAAAGCCGAGTCCTTTACTGGAGGCGGCAACCATAGCGACTTTACCTTTAAGTCCTAAATCCATTATTTCTCCTTGAAAATATAGTGATAGTCTGAAGGGGAATTATTTATGAAATATTTTCCCACGAACATGTGCAATAACAACCAGCACAATAAATATGCAAACAAAACCTCCGCGAATCCACTCCACATATTGACGGAAGAATGAGAATCGCGATTGAAGTTGAAGTTTGGAGATTAACGCGCCTTTTTCAAAAAGCTCCAGTTGTCTGCTGATGTTTTTTCCATCGGCGCCGATGATTACACTTTCCCCATTGTTTGAAGCAAAGACAACCGGAACTCTGTTTTCTATGGCTCGCCAGCGTAATACTGCAGCCATGTTGTCCGAAGCAGTGGTACGTCCGAACCAGGCCAGGTTGCTCAGATTCACTATCAGGTTAGCGCCATTGAGAGACATGCCACGTACTACATTTGGAGAGAATACATCAAAGCAAATTGGCGCGGACAACTTAACATTTTCTGACAAGGAAAAAACGCTGTATTCCTTTCCCGGCTCAAACTCGGACATGTTGGCAATGTTGTGACGAAGCAAGGAAGCAATTCCGGGGAATAAGTTTGAAAATGGAATCATCTCACCAAATGGAATGAGGAAAATCTTATTGTATCGTCCTAGCACTTTGCCGTTTGCTCCGACCAGCACTGAGACTCCATGATATTTTATACCTGACTCCGTATTATTCCAGTCCACAGTAGAAAATAAAATTGAAGTATTATGTTCTTTTGCAAAATGCATCACTTTACTGCTTGCTTCATTTACCTTAAAAAAAGGATGAGGGAAAACAGATTCAGGCCATACCAGCAGTGTAGGTTCAGCAGTTTGATTCGAAAGTTTTGACAAGGCCTGTTCTGAATCCTCAAGCAAACTTTCCAGATTTCCTTGACGTTTTGAATGTGCAAGATCAGGATTTGATGCTAGATTCTGAAGAGAAAAATTAGGCTGAATAACAATGACATTTATTAGTGAATCAGATTTTGGCAGATCAACGTTTGTTTTAAGATCCTGAACTCGCCATGCACCGTAGATCAAACCTGCGGCACATAATGATATATATGCTGCAGTGGCTCGTTTGAGGAATCTTCTGGTTGCTTCACTTTGCACAAAATTCTTGCTATCTGATTTTAAACGCCACCATCCTAAAAGCAGGAAGGACAACCCTGCACTATACAGAAGAAGTCCGGATGAACCGATAATATCCGCAGCTTGTTCAATAAACGGGAATTGAGAAAAAGTTAAACCGCCATAATTCCAGTGAAACAAGCGCGGATACCATGGATCAATTGCTGCCACAAATGACAGACGCAGGGGTAAGTCCCAACTGCCGAGTTTTCTAATGCAAAGCAAAGGAAGTCCGAAATAGACAAAAAGCTGCAGACCAACTTCCAGTCCATAGCCTGCACCTGTGATCAACAAGGCAAAGATCATTGGTATGTGACCAAAAACATGGATACTGTTTGTGATCCAATTACCGCCTATCAATGAGGCAATTCCACCTGTCAGCCAGCATACACAAAAAAACAGCAAGCAGTGCTTTCTTAAGGAGACACATGATTTTTCCCGGAGTTGTTCCAAAGTAAAGATCAATGGGAAAAAAGAGACTAAACCAAACCATTGAGTTCCAAATCCTGGAGCATTAAGGCCAAGTAAGACTCCGGACACAATACTCCCTATCCAGAAAGTGGTTCTGATTTTTGTAATAGGAATTTGGGAGCTGATTTTGTTGCTCATGAATTTTTTGGTTGGCTTGCAAGCAAATATTGTTAATGCAAAAATGTAATTCAACTTATTACACAAACGCAGCCATTTCTACTTTTTTTTATTTTCTGAAAATATTATGATCCTTTTAACACCACATGCTTTGGATAACCCTCTGGAAGTTTCTCCGGAGGAGTATGAAAAACTGGTTCATATCAAGGATAAAGGCTGGAGTCATTGTAATTCAAAAGAAGAGTTCCTTGCAAAATTACATTATCTCAGAGCAGGTTTAACAGAGGGAAAAATTGATGAAGATGAATTCATCGAACGTGAAAAAAAGCTGGTGATAAACTACTGGAACAGAGGAAGCTGAAATTATTTAAAGATACTGAAACGATTTATTTCTGTAATAATCAGCGCAGCAGTTTTATAACTTCATTGTGTCCGGCTGCTTCCGCTAACGTCAAAGCACTCTCTCCTTCCGGCGTAAGTATTTCAGTTGAGGCACCCAATTCGAGCAGGTTTTTTACTATCTTTGCCTTTCCTTGTTTAGCCGCAATGATCAAAGCTGTTTTACCTTCATTGTTAAAGGTGTCCAGCAGTATTCCAAGCGAGATCAGCTCTTTCATTATCGCAGTAGTGTCCTGATCTTTTTGCTGCAAGTCGAGTTTGATTTGTCCGGATTCTTTATCAACATCACTCATTGCCATTAAGTGCCAAATGCCGTTACCGTTGGAATCAACTTGATTCCCATTTTGGCCGGCATCCCTCAGCTGTTTTACAACTAAAAAATGGTTATTTGAAGCAGCAAGTAATAGGGCTGAACGCTTTGAGGTGTCTTTTAACATGGGATCAGCACCTGCATTCAGCAGGAGATCCACCGTCTTCACGTGTCCATTTAGTGCTGCGACCATCAAAGCTGAATGATGAAACATAAGTTCAGTTGTATTGATATTTGCGCCTGCGTTCAGAAGTATCTGCACAACATCTTTATGGCCATTTCTTGCTGCCTGTATTAGAGGAGTTCCTCCTTCACCTCCAAGGTCAAAAGCATTAAAATGAAGATTCGCGCCCAGTGCAAGAAGCATCTCAACAATTAACAGGTGTCCATTTTGAGCGGCTCTTAACAAGGCTGTTTTTTCAGCAACATCTCTGGAGCGTATATTTGCTCCTTGCTTGATCAGCAGTGTGACAATTTCACGAAAACCTTTGGAAGAAGCCAGTATCAAAGCTGTTTCATCCCAGCGGTTCTTGGTTTCAACTTTTACTTTTCGATCAAGCAGCATTTTTGTTATGTCTAAAAACCCCTTATCTGCAGATACCATTAACGGGGTATTTCCGATAAAATCTGTAGTTTCCAACTCAGATATCGGACTTGCCTGTTTTTGATGTTGAAGAAGGAGTTTTACAATTTTAGCTTCACCCGTTAAAACCGCTGACATCAAAGGTGTTTGTCCCTGTGCATTCTGTACAGCAGTATTTGCTCCGTGATCAAGTAGAATTCTTGCTGTTTCCAAATGCTTTTCCTGAATCGCAAGAGCCAGAGAAGTTTCTCTGTTTGCAGAAATATAATCAATTTCAGCATTTTCGTTCAGTAGAAATATTACCATTTTGTTGTATCCTCTACGTGCTGCATAGAGCAAATTGCGATCTAAGTCCGCTCCATATTTAATCAGTGTCTTTGCTGTAGAAAAATACCCTTGTAGTGCTGCATGTGCCAAAGCAGTTTTGCCATTGATATCTTTCATATTTATCTTTGCTCCTTGGCTTAATAATGCCTGAACTACATTTGTATGCCCCTGAGATGCTGCCCAAATCAGGGGGGTTGCTCCGTCAGAACCGCGCTGGTCAATAATCGCGTCATTTTGTGTCAAATAATTTACAACATCGATATGGCCCATGAAGGAAGCCCATGTCAATGCGCTCCATTTATCCTTGTCTCTATCTGTCAGATCGGCGCCTTTTGATATGAGAATCTTCACAATTTCGATATGACCGCCTCCAGCAGCAAGCATCAGTGGGGTCCAGCCGGACTTAGTGGGGCTTACTTCATCAAACCTGTTAATTGTTGCCCCGTTTTTGATCAGAATGGCCATAATTTTTGTATGTCCATTATTTGCTGCCCGCATCAATGGTGTCCAACCTTGCTTATCACGGACATTTAATTTTGCACCTAATTTGAGCAGGATTTTAACTGCTTCAAGGTGTCCGTTTGAAACCGCGAAAAACAGATTTTCATGGTTATCAATTTCCTTTTTGCTGAGAAATTTCACCATTGAATGGCTTTGGTTTTCAACTGCATACATCCATGCCGTCCTGCCTAAATAGTCACGAAAATCAAGTCTGCTCTGTTCCCGAAGCAACAATTTTACAATGTTTATGTCTCCTTTTGCGGCGGCATACATCAATGCGGTTTTACCAGCGGAATCCCTGGCATTAATTTCCGCCCCTTTGTCAATCAGCAGGTTGGTCAGGTCAAAATCTCCCTTAGAGGCAGAGATCATAAGAGGAGTAACTTTTTTCTTGTCCGGATTATTAACCTGGATACCTTTTTCAATCAGAAGTAGAGCAGTGTCAAAATGGCTGTTTTCAAGAGCCAGTATCAGAGCGTTTGCTCCATCTTTGTCAACAGCTTTCAAATCTGCTCCAGAAGATAACAAACTATTAACGATGGATTCTCTTCCATGCTTTGCAGCCAGAAGCAATGGTGATCTTTTAAACTCATTTTCGAAAGAGTGGGGTTTTGCATCAGATTTCAACAGCAGTTCAGCAATATTGTCGTGACCGGAACTGATTGCCCACATCAATGCTGTTGACCCATTGAGCGAGGTCAAATTAACATTTGCACCACGATTAATTAATTTTTGCACAATTTTAATATGACCGTTCTGGGAAGCATACATAACTGGTGACATACCCAATTTATTTTGCGAATCAGCATTTGCACCATGTATTAATAAATATTCCAGGACTTCATCATGTCCGCTGTGTGATGCATACATTAATGCGGTCCATTTTTGATTAGTCTCAGCGTTTGGATTTGCTCCCTGTTGAAGTAAGAACCTGACGATATTTAAATAACCCATTTTTGCTGCTTCAATCAAAGCTGTTTTGCCTAAAGTATCTGTATCATTCAGCCGGGCACCTTTTTTTACCAGTAATTCTACAATCACCTCAGCTCCGATTCTGGATGCAAACATTAAAGGAGTTACACCGTGGAATCTATTTGTTCCACGTACATTTACACTTACATCCTGAGATAAGATACGCTCTACTGCGGGCACACTTTTCAAAATTGCCAGCATCAGTCTAGTCCAGTCATCACGATCTTTGGTGCTGATTAAGAAATTTTCCAGTCGATGATTTTTCTTGGTATCTGTTTCTTTCTCAGCAGATTGTGCAAAAACAATTTTGGTTGAGAGCTGTATGGACTGACCCGGGGAAAAAATGGAGAGAAAAAAGCAGCTGAATGCCAGCAGGAATATTATCCGGATAAATGGTTTCTGAAAGGAAGGACGGAACCAATTTGTGAATCTTATCCGGAATAAATTATAACAAAAAACTTTACACATTAGGTGGGGGCTTAGTGGCAGTGGCTAAACCTTTTTCGGGAGTTTCTTCAACAGGCCTGAGACGCGCACTTATATTAAGCAAGAGCCCGGTCAAAAACATTGAAACTACAAGAGAAGTTCCACCGTAACTTATAAAAGGAAGCGGTAAGCCCTTTGTAGGGAGCAGTCCCACTACGACGAAAAGATTCAGAATAATTTGAAGGCTTAAAATTGTTGTAGCGCCAAAAGACAAGTGTTTACCAAATGTATCCCGAACATTCCACGCAATCCAGTAGCCCCGCCAAATAAAAACAGAAAAGAGGATGATCAAAACAAATATCCACAAAAACCCAAGTTCTTCTCCAATAATGGCGAAAATGAAATCAGTGTGGGCATCAGGCAGGAAAAGCCTTTTTTGAAGGCTTTCGCCAAGACCTCTGCCAACCCATCCTCCTGTGCCAAGGGCGATGAATGATTGGATAATTTGGAACCCTGAATTTTGCGGATCATCCCATGGATTCAAAAAAGCCAGCATTCGCTGGACACGATAGGTATGCGAGGCAATCAATAGTCCGGCAATTATTCCCACACCTATCAGACTACTGGCAATGTGTACTGGGCGGCCGCCACCTACGTACAGCATAAGCAGGACTGTTGTTGCCATCAAAATTACATTGCCAAAATCCGGTTGCAGCAGGACCAGAAAAAGAAAAATGCTTGTGACTATAAAATTTGGCGTTAAACCACGAAAGAAAGAAGCCAGCAGTTCTTGTTTCCTTTCCAGATACGATGCCACATAAATAATCAAAACAACCTTCAGTAATTCAGCAGGCTGGATACTCAATGAACCATAACGCAGCCAGCGGCGTCCTCCTTTTACTTCGTGTCCTATTTCAGGAATTAAAACAAGAATCAGCAGAACAAGCATTCCCGCCCTGAGCCATATTGATAACTGCTTCCATTTTTTGTAGTCAACAGTCAAAGCTACACCCATTGCGGCAAGTCCTGCCAGCACATGAATAAGGTGTCGGTATAAAAAGTAATGTCCGTCATTGTATTGAAGTTCGGCAAAGACCCCGCCTGTACTGTAGATCATAACTGTTCCCCATGAGAGTAAAAATAAAGTTGCTCCAATCAGGGGCAAATCATAGCGGGCAGACATTGTGATTTTGGGGAACAAGAGTGAGTAGGTATGAAGAAAGAATAATTGATTTAATTATCTGTTTGAATAATTAGTGTTTTGATTAACATCATATTATTCAGGTACAAACGCACATTTCATGAGTTTCTGTTTAAGTGCCTCAAGTTGTTTCGGATTCTGATCACGCTTTGTAATTACTTCGATTACTGCCGATTTATTATTTTGAGATGCCTTTAAAAAAACTTCCTCAAAAGCTTTAATTGATTCTGGCTTGTGATATTCCAGATCAAACATTGCAGAAATTGAACTGAAGTTCAGGTTGTGTGGTGTACCGTAATACGTTTCAAACATTTTTTTCTGCTGAGAAATTGGCAGAAATGAAAATATTCCGCCACCTTGATTATTGATTATTACCAGCAAAACTGGTACCACAGTTTCCGTAAGCAGTTTGAATGAATTAAGATCATGGATTGCAGACAAATCACCGATCAGTAATACGACAGGTCGATTCAGTCCGGAGGCAAATCCGCACGCTGAGGCAATTAGGCCGTCAATTCCACTGGCACCTCGATTGAGAGCAGTGGCAACTTCCGCACCTTTTCCGGATCCAAACATATTTACTGCCCTGACTGGGAGACTGTTTCCGATAAAAAACGCAAAAGATCCCGGGATGATTTCAGTCAACCTTCTTACGAGACCAAACTCATTGATAGCATTTTTTTCAACATTTGAGTACAAGTGCTCATCAATCAATTTTTCTGCAGCATCAGATGCATAAAGCCATTTTTCTTTATTTGATTTCCTTGAGTTATTTTCTTCAAGCTTCAAACCATTTACCGCAAGATTGCAAAATTCTTCAATTTCTGTTTCAATTTTCCAGCGAAACTGCTGAGACTGATCATGACGTTCAGCATGATCAGCGATCCATACCATTTGAAGCGCAGGCTTCTGTTCCCAGCGAGACAGCCAGCGTTTTGATGTAGGCGGGAAACCAATGTGCCATATTGCTTCTATTTCCCAGCTGGAAGTAGTCAGCTCATCATGCAGTAGCTGATCGTAATATGTAATCCTGTTGGGACAATTTTCACCAAGACGAAGACCTGAGGTTATGTCCGCAAATACAGGCCAATCGAGCTTGGCTGCCAACATTCTGAGAGAATCATGTGAGTCCTTGGATACACGTCCGATACTCAAAATCCCTGATTCAGGTCGGTTCCCTAATAAATCCTGTATTACTTCTTCCGGGAGTGTTTTTCTGGGAGCAGAATATCGAACAAAAGGTTTTTTCCCGGCTATCAGCTTGTATTCCAATATATTTCCGTTATCAGTATTTTCAAAGAAAGGTTCGCGGAAAGGGAAATTAAGGTGTACCGGTCCTGACATAGGGAGGTGTGTTTTTGAGATCGCATGATCTATGGAGGCAAGTAAAGTTTCGGCAGTGAATTCCGGTCCAGGACAGCCAGGATCAAAAAACCATCTGACATGTGTACCAAAAAGATGTGTTTGATTAACAGCCTGATTCGCCCCAGTTTCTTGAAGTTCAGGCGGTCGGTCTGCAGTCATCAGCAGCAGTGGGATTTGTTCAACGGAAGCTTCTACAACGGCAGGTAAATAATTTGCTGCGGCAGTTCCTGATGTACAGATCAATACTGCAGGAATCCCGGTAGCACGTGCATGACCAAGGGCATAATACCCAGCAGCACGCTCGTCAAAAAATATAACAGCTTTAGCTTTCGGATTGTTTGCAAC
Organism: SAR324 cluster bacterium REDSEA-S27_B3; assembly: GCA_001627865.1. Lineage (GTDB taxonomy): Bacteria > SAR324 > SAR324 > SAR324 > NAC60-12 > Arctic96AD-7. The sequence goes on along the minus strand of LUQO01000039.1, from coordinate 13,511 downwards.
AGCAGAAGTCAGTGGAGTGGAGCGTGAACCTGGTGAAATACAAAAACATCTTGTGCCGTGCCGCACTAACTCCTCCACAATCCATTCGCCCCAGCATGTATTCCAGTTCACGTTCGTTCCAGTAAATATTGCCAGCTTTGTAGTTTGACTTCAATCTCTCGCCATTCTTCATCCGGAACAGATCCATCAACAATACCTGCTCCAGTGTAGATTCTTAAAATACGACCGCATAACAGGCCTGATCTAATCCCCACAGCAAATTCAGCCTGCTTACGGCTTATCCATCCTACAGGCCCGGCGTACCAACCGCGATCAAATGGTTCAAGCTTTCTGATTAAAGCACGAGCCTCCGGATCAGGTGTTCCGGAAACAGCTGGTGTGGGGTGAAAAGCAGGCAGTAAATCTGAGTCACTAATTTCCGATCTTAAGGTCCCACGCATCTTGCTTTGTAGATGCTGGACATGTCTCAATTTAAGTGGTTCCAAATAAGAAAGGCGCTCTGTTTTTTTGCAATATTTCTGAAGCAGCCTCTCCATTCTTTCCAATACCATTAAATGCTCACGCTGTTCTTTTTCACTTTCCCGAAGTTCTGCGGCCAGTCGTTGATCATCTTCAAGTGTAAAACCACGGGGACGTGTGCCGGCAATCGCTTCACTTTCAATTTGACTTCCGGAACGTCTGTAAAGCAGTTCCGGAGTGATTCCCAAAAAAGCGTGATGTGCATCCAGCTGAAAACAATAATGAAATGCTTGTGGGGCTTGACGTCTTAATTGTAACAGTAATTCGGTCGGGTCATAGTCCCGAGCTAAATTGAAAACCGCTGTTCGTGCCAGCACTACTTTGTCAATATTGCCTGCATTGATCTTTTCAAGTCCTTGTTCAACCAGACTGCACCATTGTCTGTATTCCGGGATATCGTGTCGTTCAAGCTGAATCAGAGGACTGTCAGGAATTGTTATGTCTTCCGTACGCATTGATTCAAGCATTTTCTGCAGCTGCTTCAATTTTGAATCAGCATTAGCTCCAGTGTGTATGTGGCAGGCAAGAGTCACACTTTGATCAACGATACATAATTCAACCAAAGGCAATGTGAGATGTGCTGTTTTCCATTTTTCCCATTCCGGAGAAGTTGGGACACTTGCGTCAAAACGCATTCCTCCAAAAAAACGAACGGAATCTGGTGAATTCTCTAATAATTTATTTACACTCAGCAAAATATTTTCATAACCCTCTTTCCCATCTGATATTTCAAAGGCGATTCCAATACCTGCAAACTGTTCTTTTTGTGTGCGATTTTCCCAAAATATTTTTTCTGAACAATCCTGTAAAGTTAACCATTCCAGTGGGTGAGCCTGCTCTAAAGAAACTTGAAAACGTATTATTTCGGTATTGTAAGCAGAAGATTTGTTCTTTGCTTCAATCCATGCATTGACTAGATTTAAGAGAGCACAGCGAGCTTCTTCAAGAGATTGGTATATTTTGGTTTTCACTGGTTCCTGTTGTTTTCAATTCTTAGCTGATTTGTACGCAACATGAACCGTAGAAGCACCAAAAACGAAATTGTGAAATTCTACCTTCTGAAATCCTGCTTCAGTCATTAAGTTTTTAAGGAATTCCTGGTTGGGATACTCAACTGAAGATTGCGGCAAATATTGAAACATCTTTTCACCTGACATTAACAATTTTCCTATCAAAGGCACAACATGGAAAAAATAAAAGTGATTAAGCTCTGCTAGCAGCGGTAAACTTACTTTTCCAACATCCAGTGAGACAAGCACTCCGCCTGGTCTAAGCACCCGCAATATTTCCTGCAGACAACCTCTCAAATCTTGCACATTTCGCAGGCCATAACCAACTGTAACTGCATCAAAAAAAGCTTCCGTAAATGGAATATTCATTGCGTCCCCCTGAACATACTTTATACTGGCATCCTTTGTGTTTTTTGATTCAGCAATGCCAAGCATTTCTGTTGAAAAATCAAGACCGGATACTTTGCATGATGGATGTTGTCGCAATATTTCACGGGCGATATCACCTGTACCACAGCACAAATCCAAACAACGATTTTCAGACCCCAAACCAGTTTGACACACCAAAAATTTTTTCCAGTAACGATGCATGCCAAAAGTAATAATATCGTTGAAAAGATCATATTTTTGAGCAATTTTATTAAACATTTGCTCAACATAAACTGATTTTTCTTCAGTCTTAGGTAGTGTATATGTCATTAATTTTGTGCCTGATTTTTTGCAGATGACATCAAATCGAGATATTTTGATGACAGTTCTTTTAGGTCCAGCCTGTAATAACTGCCAAGGCAGCGCAGTTTTCGCATTTCATTTTCAATTTGCTTAACCGCGGATTCCAAGTTTACAAAGCAGGCATTCACGTCAGCAATTCTGTGTCCCATTTCGAAATTCAGATGATTTGCCATGTAAAGCTTACCATCTTCTTGATCCACCTCGTTCCACCATAAATCACACTCCAATTGCGATGAAACTTCCACTGGTAATTTTGGAACTGAAGGAACTACGTAGGGATAACCGTATCCTGCCAATGTCAATGTGCAGCCAAAAATATTGTCAGGATTCCAATCAAGAACAGGATTTTGATTCCGGACTACCTCAAGCAGAACCTTGACTGGGTTTTTCAACATCCTTAAAAGTAACGCGGTTGTGGTAACGCCTAACCGGATGTTATATTCAATTGCGTGCCATACTCCATCTTTTCGGATAGCGGTTACCTGAAGCGGTCCGGTATAGCCAGTTTTCTTGAACCATGGCTTTAGCGGATGAATTAATTTTTTTGCCAGCCCATATTGATCCTCCGGATCCTGTTCAACTATTCCCGCCAGAGGTGCGCCCGCAAGTGGTCCCATATCACCTGTGAACGCTCGTTTGTATTCCTGGTTAGTAACTAAACTGCTTATTTCTCCATCACTGATGAAAACAAAGTGGCCGGCTTCCTCCTTTCCAAGATATTCCTGCAAAAACAAGCCTTCTGCGTAATCAACCCGCTCTATCCATCCCATAGTGTCCTCAATGCTTTCACAAATGATGGCATGAATGGGACTGAACGGTGAACAGATTGGATTTTTCAAAACATAAGGACGCGGATCATTCTTCATCACCTGACGTGCTTCAAGGCGATTTTGCACATGATGGAAGGCTGGTACAGGGATTCCATATTCCCTGCATAGTTCGGAGGACAATTTCCGGGAGACTTCTATATTCATTGCATCGCCGACAGGACTGAAAATGAGCCAGCCCTGCTTTACCAGTTCCTCAGCCCACGGTTGCTCTGCCCATGCAACTGCCTGGGGAATTATCAGGTCAGGCTGATATTGTTCAATAAGAGGCAAAGGAGAGGGGTAGTCATCGGTATTCCATGTTTGACCAACAAGGCCTGGACCGTAGTGACTATATGGACGTGTCAGGTAACAGGAGGTTTCGGCACCGTCCTCCTGAAGGATGGACTGTACTGCGTGAGCAAAAGCTCCTACTCCCAACACCATTACACGCGGAGTCATAGCAAGTTCAATTCACAAGATGATATTGCGCTTCCCATCATGTCTGTGGTTGTTTTTCTATAATGTGTGGTGATCTTTATTTTAATTATGGAAAAGCTGTTTGAAGAGTCTTGATATTATCATACAAAGTCTTTTTCTCCAAGACGTCTATGTTTGCTGATACAAGGCTTCCGAAGGACTTTTATCAGTTAATGACTTAAAGCACAGACTTTGCTATTTTATCATGATGAAAATATTTTAAGCTAATTACTGACTGAAAGCTTCAGGAATTCCCCTTTAGTAGAATTGAATTATTACTTTGCTATAAAAGAAAGCATCAAATTATAGAATAATTCATTTGCAAGTTTAACCAATCATTTGTCGCGGGATTAAATTGTTCTGTACAGCATAGATAACTGATTTTTAACAAATAAAAATGGGCAATAATAGTACCGTCTTCTGGATAATTGCAATATTGCTGCTTGGGGCCATCCTTCGCCTGTCGATCTATAATCTGGCCCCCCTGTTTATGGACACTGCATTTTATGCTTCACTTGGACGCGCAATTGCTGACGGTGATTTGCTTCTGCAAGTTAACCATGTGAGCGACAAACCTCCTTTGTTTTTTTACCTTCAGGCTTTTTTTTTCTACATGTTTGGAGTCTCTGAATCTGTTGCTGCTATTCCCAGTTTTCTAGGCGGATTATTAGGAATGTTGATTATCTATTTGCTGGGAAGGGATTTATATGATTCTTTCGCTGGAATTCTTGCAGCACTTCTCTTTGCGCTTTCTCCGGGAAGTGTTTCGCTTTCAACTGTGGGATATATAGATTCATTTTTCATGGCTGTAGTGATGTTTTCGTTTTGGACAATGCTTCATCGACACTATTATTGGACTGGTTTATTGATTGGCATCGCATTCGGAATGAAACAAACAGTACTTTCTTTTGGTCCTTTTTACCTTCTCTGGCTGTTGATTTTAGAGTTCCATCATCATAACAGGCAGGAAGTGTTACGTTCTGTAACAAAATCAATTGTAAAAATGATACCGGGATTCATGACGTTCTTTCTTCCAGTTTTGTACTGGAGCTTGTTTTTGGCAAGTGATCGTTTGAGAGTTTTTAAATACATAACCAGTTTTGTCTCCGGAGGGCAAGAAACTGAATTTGTGGGTTCTTATCATGAACGTCTAACCAGACTCAAGGGAGATATGGCAGAAGTGATTGGTTTGAGCTGGCATTGGGTAATAGCTTTAATGTTACTTTCAATGATCATTTTTCTGGTAAAAATCTTTAATCAGCGGCGTCTGCAAAAACCTCTTCAATTGAACGATAAACTGCATTTTGGTTTTAATCTGTTCACGCTGTTCTTTTTCTTTTTGCTGATTTTTATAGCCAGAAAATATACAGGCCCTCATTATGTTTTTCCGGTATTCCCTTTTCTTATTTTGACAGCAAGCATTACACTCGCTCAATTGACTAATGTTAATAGCTGGAGTGGGAAAATGGTAATTCCTGTAAATCTAAAGGTCAGTTTCTTGATAGTAATTGTTTTAGGAGCAGTTTTTATTCCTGCATCAAAGAGGATAAAGCAGATTGGTGAGGGCTCAATAAATGTACCATATCAAGGAGCTCGTGAAGTTGTAAAAGAATTGAAACCTTATATTACACAAGAAAACAGTTTTCTTTTTGAACAGTCTCTTGGCTGGATGTTGCGCTACTATCTTTTTGGAGAACAATACAGAAGGCAACATTATGATTATGAAGACCATGATTTGGCAAATATGAAAGCCTTTATTTCTCAGGAACCCTATACAAATTTTTATGTATTGTTTGACCGTGCTAAGCAAATAGACATTCCAAGAATGAGCTCATTTCTTGCTCCGGAATATTCAATGAATGCGATTTTTCAAAGTCCTGGAGGAAACTTTCTATTTTATAAAATTAACCCAGTTTTATCTAAGTTTCAAAATTACGAACAAAATTTACCTGAAAGGTGGGGATCAGAATGGAATGCTTGGTGGAAAGATATCCTTGAAAGCAGATGGGCTGAGGCTAAAAACATTACAATTAAAAGTAAACTGGATAATTCTGGAAAACATATTGAGGTAAATTTATTTGCAGAACAAGTACCTTTTAAGGAATTAGTTACCGCTGAAATGAGAATATCCATTAAGTCCCCAAAACCAAATATACATCTTTCAAAATTTTACAACTGGCCTGTATTTGACGAACACTTAGGTATTACGATGCAATTGCTTGTTGATGGAGATACTATGGAAAAAACGATACTCGATCGCTTCCAACAAGTAGAAAATATTGAAGTACACACTGATCAATCCTTAACAAATTTTCAAGTATACGGAAAACTGGGTGAAAGAGAACTAGAAGTTGATACAGATTTTCATTTGGTACTGGAAAGGGATTTTATTCGTGTCGTTGTAAATCGATTTTTACTTAACGGCTTTGATTTAACATGGCTGACAAATTTGTTTAAAAATCATCCTGTCCCTCCATTGAAGTTGAATAAATATCATCCAATGGATCTTGAGTTAAATAATATTAAACAGCAAAATGGGCAGATAGTGCTCAATTATCATACAACAACAAGAATAAAACATGAGTGAGAATCAGCAACCCCAGAACTTTGTAGGGATTGTTGTCCCATGCTACAATGAGATGGATCGTATTCAACTTTCTGAATTCAACAAGTTTCTAAATGCTAATGATTCCGTGCATATTTTCTTTGTAAATGATGGCAGCACAGATGGGACTCAGCAAGTACTAGCAGATTTTGTAAAAAATAATCCTGAGCGCAGCCAGGTGATCAATCTTTCTGAAAATCACGGAAAAGCAGAAGCGGTTAGACAAGGAATGAATACCTTGCTTCAATCTTCTAAGTTTCAGTTTGTAGGATATTGGGATGCTGATTTGGCAACACCTCTTACAGAAATAAAGATATTCCTGGAAAAATTTCAAACTAACAATGAATTGAATGCAGTTTGCGGATCCAGAATGCGTCGGTTAGGATCTTCAATACGCCGTTCAATTTATAGACATTATTTTGGAAGAGTTTTCGCTACGATAGTGAGTAATATTCTTAACATTCCTGTTTATGACACTCAATGCGGTGCCAAGATTTTTAGAGTAGAATTTGCGAAAATGATTTTTTCGGATTATTTTTTATCACGCTGGTTTTTTGATGTAGAATTGTTTGCACGCAGCATTGAACTTTTTGGTCGTAAAAAAACTATCGAGTCTATTTTTGAAATGCCTTTGACGCAGTGGCATGATCAAGGATTGTCAAAAGTTTCCTGGCTCAGTATGTTTCAAACACCATTTGAATTATTACGAATTTACTTATTTTACCGGAACAGAATGGGGAAAGTCTGAATCATCATTTTTCTCTTAGTGCTTTTGCACGCAGGTATCCAATTGGTGGGTTCCCCTTCGACTTGAACAACATCTCAAACTCAGTCAATATGTTTCCTGTAGCATACTTGCTTTGATGTAAATCCTCAGTATATTGATCAATTGTGTAGGAATTAAGTTTGTTCAAGATACCAGTTACTGTTTGAAAATATTCCAGATGATCAGTCTTAAAGCACAATTTTCCTTCCGAACGGAAAAATGGATGCATTTTAGTCAGGTATTCTGTACTTAAGATGCGATGCTTTCGTTTCGCTTTTTTGGACCAGGGATCAGGAAAATTGATGTGCAAACAATCAATACTATTGTGGGACAAATATTCATCCAGAAATTCACCTCTTTCTCGCATCAGAAGAATATTTCCAATATTTTGTTTCTGGATTTTTTTCGCGGCAAGTACAAGGCGCTTGTAACGCAATTCAAGACCGATGAAAAAGTCTTGCGGATAATTACGAGCCCATTCGATCAGGTAGCGACTGGATCCGCTGCCAACTTCTATATGAACTTTTCCGGAAAGGGTAGATTCACTTATCCCTAGTCTTTTTTCAGCCCATAATTGCGGGCTATGTATGGATTGTATTTTGCCAGATTTTTAAAAACTTCCGGTTTTTCATCTCGGAGGTTTCTGGGGCGGTATCTCATTCAGGTAGGAATTTTTGGAATTATATGACATTCAACAATCAGTAAGTGTAGAAGGAGTCCGGTATTCAAATGACGGTACAGTTACACTCAACTTAAGTGATAAACGGCAATTGAAGTTGGCTCCAGAAATTTGGGTTGATTTAGGACATCCTTTAAACAAACCACTTACTGAAACACAGCTGCAATTACTGGAGCAAGAATCCTGCTATACACAGGTTAGGAACAAAGTGCTCGGTTTTCTTGCAATGCGTGAGCATTCCGCTTCAGAATTGCGCAGAAAGCTTAAACAGAGATTCTCAAAATCCGGAACAATTAATTCTTCTTCATTAATTGAGCGGTGTCTATTGGAACTGCAAACAAAAGGGTTACAAAGTGATGAGCGTTTCGCCAGACAATTTGTTGAATCAAAATTAAAAAATAAGCCCCAGGGACCCTTTAAGATTTTAAGCCAACTTCTAGATCGAGGCATTTCAAGAGAAATGGCAAATCTGGTGCTTAATGAATTCGGAAATCAGGAGCTGTGGCTGAATAAATCAATTGAGTGTTTGGAGAAAATACAAAAAAAAGGGAAAAACCATACACTCGCGGCTTTAAGTCAAAAACTTTACCAGCAAGGCTTCTCCTGGGGAACTATCGAGAAAGCTCTTAAAGAATATCAGGATATGAAATCAATTTCTGATACAGTATAGTTCATTCATAATTGCCAGGTATTTACAACCAAAATCTCATATAATTTTATTGTCTCAATGCATAGACAAGATTTGCAAACTAATTCATGCACTACCGACGCAGATACATTCAATCAACCCAGCGATCATACAATTGAAGCTGCGGAATCCAAAAAAATCTATCGCTTTCCGGAAAGACTTGATAAAGAACACATAAAGACACTTCCTCTTCGTGCATTCGATGGAAAAATACATTTGATCACAGACATCAAAGATGTAAATGCTGCAATAAAAACCTTGAGGCAGTATCCGATTTTGGGTTTTGATACTGAAACACGTCCTACCTTCAAAAAAGGAGTGCAGCATTCTGTTTCTCTTTTGCAGCTCTCTACCCCAAAAGAAGCCTATCTGTTCCGCTTAAATCATTTGGGATTTCCTGAAGAATTGGTATTGTTACTTGAAGATCCAGGCGTCCTGAAAGTAGGTGTTGCAATCCTGGATGATGTCAGGGGTTTACAAAAGTTAAGTAATTTTAATGCAGCAGGTTTTGTTGAACTGGCAGATATTGCAAGCAGCCTGGGCATTGTCACCTGCGGGCTGAGAAATCTTGCGGCAATATTTTTCGGTGTCAGGATAACTAAAAAAGCACAGTTGACAAATTGGGAGCGTCCAGTAATTAATTCAAAACAATGTCTTTATGCGGCCACTGACGCCTGGATTTGCCTGGAGATGTACCATTTTCTCGAACGTGAAAATCTGCTTCCGGAAAACATAATCTGGCATATGCCGGAATCTCATTTAAAAAATTCTAACATGAGCTCTGAAAACAACAAGCAGTGAGCAGAAATTGAAATTCCTTAAAAAACAGTGGAATCACTCATCAAACATGGACTCAGAAGAAGTAAAGCGTTTGTGTGACGAATGGGATTTCCATCCACTTGTTGCAGGCATACTTCTTCGTAGAGGCTTCGGTACACAGGAAGACATTAAGTCTTTTTTGCAGCCCAGCCTGAATAATCTCCGAGAACCCTTCCAACTTCGCCACATGCAGCAAGCTGTAGAACTGCTGCAGGAGGCGATCTTTAATAATAGTCATATTATTATTTTAGGAGATTATGATGTGGACGGCATCACAGCGACGGCATTATTGCTGGATTTCTTAAGATCAAGCGGTGCAGCGAATTTAGATTTTTTTATACCAAACAGGTTAAAGCACGGCTACGGTTTGACAGAGGCCAGCACCGACATTTTACTGGAAATGAAAGCTGATTTGGTAATCACGGTAGATAATGGAATTACCGCGGCTAAAGAAATCAGTAGACTGCATGAAGCAGGCGTTAAAACGATAGTAACAGACCATCATTTAGCAGAGAAAAGTCTGCTTCCTCCAGGAATTGTGGTCAATCCAAATCATCCGGAATGTCAGTATTCTTTCAAGAAAATTTCCGGATGCGGTGTGGCGCTAAAATTAGTAATGGCATTAAGAAAATCCTTAAGGAATCAGGAGTGGTGGAATTCCAGGCGTCCTGAGCCTAATTTGCGCGACTGTCTGGATTTAGCGGCACTGGGGACGGTGGCTGATGTTGTGCCATTGCTGGATGAGAACAGAATAATTACTTATCATGGTCTGCAGGTAATGAATGAAAAACCCAGATTAGCAATTCAGGTTCTGAAAACTTTGAAAAAAGTTGAAACTATTACCTCGAGAACTCTTGCCTTCCAATTTGCGCCTTTAATGAATGCCGCCGGACGTTTGAAGGACGCGGACATGGCAGTGCGGTTTTTGCTCTCGGATGACAGAGAGGAAGCAGAAAAGATGGCAAAAATTCTTGCTTCGACAAATCTCGAACGCCGGGAAACAGAATCTGAAATGATTGAAACAGCACTCAAACTTGCAGAAGAACAAAAGAATGATCCGGCTTTAATTTTGACTTCTCCGGAGTTTCATGAAGGAGTTAATGGAATTGTTGCCACTCGATTAGTGGAGAGTTTTTACAAACCGGTGTTAATTCTCAGTGAAAGTGAGGGGAATTTAAAAGGTTCCGGACGATCAATTCCTGAACTAAATCTGAAAGAAGCGCTTTCTGATTGTTCAGAATTTCTGGTGCGCTTTGGTGGGCATGCTGCTGCTGCTGGATGCAGCTTAATTCCGGGACACTTGGCTGAGTTCCGGGAACGTTTTTTTACGTTTTGCAACGAACGACTTCCAACTTCTCTTGTGCCAAAATTGCAGTTGGACGGAACTCTAGACTATCCTGAATTAACTGAACTGTTTGTGGAACAACTAAATCTTTTGCAACCTTTCGGGGAAGGTAATCCGGAACCAATTTTTTCAGTTAATACTCCAAGGAAACCTTTTACAAGGATTAAGCAGAAACACGTCAAATGGAAATTAAACGGAAATATTGAAGTTATAGGTTGGAACCGCTCAGAGTCCTTCACCAATGATCTGCCTTCCCAATTAGCAGTTAGCCTGGGATTTCAAGAATTCCGAGGACAGCGATCAATTCAACTAACAATAAAGGATGCTCAAAAATGAAATCAACAGAAAAACTTTGCTGGGTATATATGACAGCCGGTTCAATTAAAGAAGCAAAGAAAATAGGTAAAATTCTGGTTGAACGAAATCTGGCTGCTTGTGTCAATCTTCTTGAAAACATGACTTCTATATATAAATGGGAAGGGAATCTTGAAGAAGGTAATGAGGTTATCATGATTGCAAAAACCCGTAAGTCGCTCATGACAAAACTAATTGAATCAGTTAAAAGTCATCACAGTTATGAATGTCCTTGCGTTTTGGAGTTACCTGTACAAGGAGGTAACCCGGAGTTTTTAAACTGGATAGAAGAGGAAACAAAACAAATTTAAAAGTGATGCAAAACAGTAGCATTTTACAAAAGACAAAAACCGATGATGGGTTCAAGCTTTCTGTCATAATTCCCTGTTACAACGAAGAGGAAGCACTTCCTTTGACTCTGGAAAAACTTAAAAAGTTATCCAATGAGTGGAGTACCGGAGATGACTGCAAAAGTATAGAATTTATTTTAGTGGATGATGGTTCGCAAGATCGCACTTTGGCATTATTGACAGAAGCAACGATTGCAGATCAACAATTTAAAGTTGTTCGTTTCTCAAGGAATTTTGGGCATCAAGCTGCTTTATTAGCAGGTTATGAATTAGCACAAGGAGATGTGATTGTTTCTCTTGATGCAGATTTACAGGATCCTCCGGAATTAATAGAAACCATGCTTGAAAAGGTGAAAGAGGGTTATGATGTAATTTATGCGGCTCGGAAATCAAGAGGGATTGATTCTCTTTTTAAACGTAAGACGGCAGATTTTTTTTATTGGCTTATGAAAAAGCTCGGTGTAGAAATAATAAACAATCATGCTGATTTTCGTATGTTTACACGTAGAGTGCTGAATGCTTTTTTAAACTTCAATGAAAATAACCTTTTTATCAGAGCAACTTTCCCAATAGTTGGGTTCCCATCATGTGTTGTATATTATGATCGACCTGAACGTTTGGCAGGAGAAACAAAATATCCTCTACGTAAAATGTTCGAGTTTGCTATTGACGGTTTGACTTCCTTTAGTGTGATTCCACTTCGTATATGTTCAGGTGTTGGTCTTTTAGTTTCTTTACTGGCACTTCTAATGTTGTTTTGGAGTATTGTGGTTAAAATCATTGGCGGAGCAATTCCGGGCTGGACGTCAACGGTTGCACCTCTTTATTTGCTTGGAGGAGTTCAGCTACTGTTTTTGGGAATTGTGGGTGAGTACATAGGAAAAATTTATACTGAGGTAAAGAAGCGTCCTCGATACATTATCCAGGAAAAGATTAACTTCCGTGAGAATAATGAATCAAAATGAGCCAGTTTTGAACAGAATAAAAAATCTTTCCTGGAGAAAGAGTAATTGCTGGTTTTGTATCAGCCTGATCATATGGATGCTTGGAATAGGAGGCTCGGATTTATATGCTGTACCGGCACTTATAGGTCTGATTTTATTGTTTAAAGAATTAATATTAAATAATGATCCGTTACCTTTCAGCTCAATTTCATTTAATCATTCAATAGTTAAAATTCTGTATGTTTTGCTGATATTCATGGTATTGGCAAAAACTCTGCTCAGTCTCTATTCATTCAAATGGAATGTTTTTGATGTAGGTAGTTATAGCAGTGTTGTGTTTAACCTTTCCAATGGTTTGAATTTTAATTCTTTCCTTCAGGTACCTGCAACAGCCGATCATTTCACGCCCTCTTTAGCTCTATTTGTACCATTTTACTGGATTACAGCAACAGTTCATTGGCTGACTTTTGCCAAAGCACTGTCTTATTTATCTGCTCCGCTGGTTGTTTATTTTTGGCTCAATAACAAAACAGAAAAAGACTACTGTTTTGCTATCAGCTGTATGTTTGGACTTTGGATGCTGTTGCTTTACAAGCCTTCGGTCAGTAGCAGATTTTTTGAATTTTCTCCATCCTCATTAGCTCCTCCTTTTATCATATTAAGTTTTTTCCTGATGGGAAAAAAGCGATGGTTTTTATTCTCAATTACAATGTTGTTTATACTGGGGTTGAAAGAACACATGGGTGTTGTATTGACAGGTTTTGGTTTGTATAGAATTTTACAGAAAAACTTTCGTACAGGTATTATTTTTACCACTATTGGTTTGTGTGTTACTTATCTTATGATTTTTCATTTAATGCCATACTTTCGTGATTATCAGGTATTTGGGAATACTCAAATTGCTCCATTTCAGGATATAACTGGAAAAGCTGGCCTTTGGGTTTTCTTCCATTAATTTTTTGGCGCTATGGAGTATTGGCAGCACCAGCGATAGGAGTCAACTTACTTTCAGGCAGGCCTGGAATGTACAGCACAATTCATCATTATGATGATATATCTTCGACTCTCCTGCTGATGTCCTGTGCGTTGATCCTAATAGAAAAACGTACAATCCTGGTTAATTTGTTGGAGAGGAAATGGCTGAAAGGAGTTTTTATTTTAATTATAATTGGACTGATTGCCCAATTGCCTGCAAGCCCAATCAGGAAACTAAGTTATGCAGTACCTGACTCATTACATTTAAAACTCATTGAAGATATTTGGTCTTTTGCTAAGAGTCATCCAAATGATTCGCTTGCAGTTCAGACCACTGTAGGACCCCACATTCATCGGCAAAATATAACAATCATGACTCAACAACAAACAGGTGAATGTAGTCCTCCGAGAGTCAATAAGGGGCCTGTAAAATTTATAT
>LUQO01000038.1 GCA_001627865.1 SAR324 cluster bacterium REDSEA-S27_B3 | reverse complement strand
AGATACTCTTGATACAATTCCCAAATTGTTGTTGCATCATTCCAGGCAAAGGGGGAACAGTGCCGCGAATCGTCAAAAGGAATATGGCATCTGGCAATCCTGGACATGGTCTGAGGTTTCTGAAGAAGTACGGAACTTAGCTTGCGGACTTTCACAATTGGGCCTTGCAAGGGGTGATAAAGTAGCTGTTATTGGAGATAATCGTCCCCGGCTTTACTGGGCAATGGTTGCCACACAAGCGCTGGGCGGGATTCCTGTTCCGCTTTACCAGGACTCTGTCGCGGAAGAGATGTTGTATGTGCTGGAAAATGCGGATGTTAAGTTTGCTATTGTTCAAAACCAGGAACAGACAGATAAACTTCTGGAAATAAAAGATCGCCTTCCACATCTCGAGCATATTTGCTATGAGGAACCTCGCGGAATGCACAGCTACTCACAAGATTCCCTCCACTACTACAAAGACATGCAGAAAAATGGTCAGCTCTTCCACAGTGAAAATCCTGATTTTTTCCTGAATGAAATTGAAAAAAGCAAGGGTAGTGATATTGCTATATTCCTCTATACTTCTGGGACTACAGGGAACCCCAAAGGCGTTGTTCTGACTTTTGATAATCTTATTATTTCTTCACAAAGCGGAATCGAGTTTGATAGCCTGACCAGTGATGAAGAGGTGCTGGCATATTTACCGATGGCATGGGTTGGTGACAACATTTTCTCACTTGCTCAGGCTTATGTTGCAGGCTTCTGCGTAAACTGCCCTGAAAACAGGGAAACTGTCACAACAGATTTGAAGGAAATAGGGCCAACCTACTATTTTGCTCCTCCTGCCGTATATGAAAACGTACTTACAAAAGTCATGATCCGCATGGAAGACGCGGGCAAAATTAAGCGGACCATGTTCAAATATTTTATGGATCTGGCAAAATCAGTGGGTATTAAAATTCTCGACGGTAAATCCGTATCAATTACAGAAAGACTGCTTTACAGTATTGGCAAATTATTTGTTTACGGACCTTTACGCAATAATCTAGGTCTGAGCCGTACACGCCTGGCATATACAGCGGGTGAGGCAATCGGTCCGGAAATCTTCGAGTTTTTCCGTTCTCTTGGAATCAATATTAAGCAGCTTTACGGTCAAACCGAGGCTTCTGTTTTCATATGTGCCCAGCCAGATGGAGAAGTAAAAGCGGACACAGTCGGTAAAGCTTATCCTGGAGTCGAATTACGATTGGCTGACAACAATGAAGTTTTTTACCGCAGTCCGGGAGTCTTTCATTCTTATTACAAAAGTCCGGAATCAACTGCTGATACTAAAGATTCCGAGGGTTGGGTGGCGACCGGGGATGCCGGATTTTTTGATGATGACGGGCATCTTAAAATCATTGATCGAGCCAAAGACGTGGGACGCATGAACGACGGAACAATGTTTGCGCCGAAGTACATCGAAAACAAACTGAAATTTTTCCCGTTTATTAAGGAAGTCGTTGCTTTCGGACACGAAAAAGATTTTGCTTCAGCACTCATTTGTATTGACATTGATGCAGTTGGAAACTGGGCGGAACGGCGTAATTTGGCTTATTCCGGATACACCGACCTATCCGCAAGGAAAGAAGTTTATGATCTTGTGCAGGAATGTGTTGAAACTGTAAACAATGATTTGTCTCGTGATGAAAAACTACGCGGTTCACAAATTAAAAGATACCTGCTGCTGCACAAGGAGCTTGACGCGGATGATGGTGAAATCACTCGTACACGTAAAGTTCGCAGGAGAATTATTTTGGAAAAATATGGTGAGTTAATTGAGGCTTTAGATGATACTCAACAGACACATCGAGAAATTGAATCACAAATGACCTTTGAAGATGGCCGTATCGGCACCGTTCAGGCTGATTTGCAAATCAGGGAAGCTGCACTTAACTAACCAAATAGCCAAAACGAATAACTTTAATAAAGGTAAAGCATAAAGTGTCCGCAGAAAATAATACCGGTGATGTCCTTTTGAGTGTTGATCATATCAGCCTGGCTTTTGGCGGAGTGAAGGCACTAACGGATATTAATTTTGAAATTCGGAAGAAAGAAATTTTCGCTATTATCGGACCGAACGGTGCCGGTAAAACTTCGATGCTGAATGTGATCAACGGCTTCTATCATCCTCAAGATGGAGAGATACACTTCAAAGGACTTCACCGCAAGCAAATGCGTCCCCATGAAGCAGCTGTACAGGGAATTGCGCGCACCTTCCAGAATGTTGCACTTTTCAAAGGAATGTCCACGCTGAACAATATCATGGCAGGCAGAAACTTGAAAATGAAAGCTAATCTCTTTTGGCAGGCGTTATATTATGGTCCTGCCAGAAAAGAGGAGATGGAAAATCGAAAATTTGTGGAAGACATTATTGATTTCCTGGAAATCCAGGCCATACGCCGCACACCTGTTGGAAAACTGCCTTACGGATTACAAAAGAGAGTTGAACTGGGACGAGCACTGGCCATGGAACCTGAACTGCTGCTGCTGGATGAACCGATGGCAGGGATGAATATTGAAGAAAAACAGGACATGTGCCGCTTCATCCTTGACATCAATGAACAGTACGGCACCACCATCGTGCTGATAGAACATGATATGGGTGTGGTGATGGACCTCTCTGAACGATTAATTGTACTGGATTACGGACGAAAAATTGCCGAAGGCAATCCGGATGAAATACGTGGTAACCAGGCAGTCATTGACGCCTATCTTGGTGTAGCACATACAAATTAATATATTGCTGATTTTATGGAATTCTTAACCGCGATATTCATACAGCCGTTTTTTGACATGGTTGATGATCCCGTTTTATTCCTGCAGGTAATTTGGGAAGGATTTGTAACGGGGATTCTTTATTCATTAATCGCTTTTGGGTTTGTGCTTATTTTCAAGGCATCCGGAGTGTTTAATTTTGCTCAGGGAATTATGGTGGTATTTGCCGCGTTGACTCTTGTGGGGCTGCATGAAAACGGCGTTCCCGCATTCATCGCGCTTCCCATTACAATAGTGGTGATGTATGCCTTAGCTTTTTCAGTAGAAAGACTGGTTTTAAGATCCCTTGTCAACCAGCCGGATATAATACTTTTTATGGCAACCATCGGTCTTACGTTTTTTTTGATAGGTTTTGGTGAATTCATATTTGGCGGTGAACCAAAAATGATGATTACTGAAGAACTTTTACTGCCTTATGACTCCATTACATTTTTTGATGATATGCTGATTTTGCAGGAAATTGATATTGCGGCTTCTGTGATTGCTGTGATCGCATTAATAATATTAGCGCTTTTCCTGGGAAAAACAAAAATTGGCATCGCCTTGAGAGCAGTTGCTGATGACCATCAGGCAGCTCTTTCTGTGGGAGTGTCCCTCAATACAATTTGGGTCGTTGTCTGGTTCATATCCGGGATTATTGCATTGATTACCGGAATCATGTGGGGTGCGAAGAGTGACGTCAGTTTCGCGCTCTCGATCATTGCTTTTAAAGCCTTACCGGTTTTAATTTTAGGCGGATTCACTTCTGTTCCTGGTGCAATTGTCGGTGGGCTGATAATCGGTATCGGAGAAAAGATTGGTGAGTTTTACTGGGGTCACCTTGTGGGCGGAAGTATTGAAGGCTGGCTGGCCTACATGATCGCACTTGTTTTTCTTTTCTTCAGACCACAGGGTTTGTTCGGAGAAAAAATTATCGAAAGAGTATAGTTTAAAAATAACAAATGTTTTATCGCGAAGCAGGACAATTTAAATCATCATACGTTGCCGACCAGGAACTTTTTCCTGTAAAGCAGGATCGCTTGGGAATATTTTTAATCATTGGATTTTCCTTCATAGTCATTCCATTGATTGCAAATGACTATTGGCTGCAGGCCATCCTTATTCCTTTTCTTATTTTTTCTTTAGCTGCACTGGGACTTAATCTGCTGACCGGATATGCAGGACAGTTGTCACTGGGCACAGGCGGTTTCATGGCAGTTGGGGCTTATTCATGCTACAAACTTGTTACGGTCTTTCCGGAAACAAATGTAATTCTTCTCATACTTCTTTCAGGTTTTATTTCTGCAGGAGTCGGTTTAATTTTCGGAATTCCTTCTTTAAGGATCAAGGGATTCTACCTGGCGGTGGCAACACTTGCTGCCCAGTTTTTCTTTGAATGGCTTTTTGGCAGAGTAAAGTGGTTTTACAACTATAATGATTCAGGCGCAATCGAGGTGCAGGTAAGAAAAGTTTTTGACATTGCCGTGACAGGTCCGGTTGCCACCACACAGGCACGATACATGGTTGTTTTGTGCATTGTAACAGTATTGGCATTAATTGCAGTAAACATTGTCAGGGGCAGAATCGGGAGGGCCTGGATGGCCATCAGGGATATGGACATTGCAGCGGAACTAATCGGCATAAGACCCCTCACCACAAAATTGATTGCATTCGCCATAAGTTCCTATTATGCTGGTGTCGCTGGAGCATTATACGTGTTCACATATCTGGGTTCCGCCGAAGTTGAAGTTTTTGACATTAACATTTCATTTGAAATTTTGTTCATGATAATCATCGGCGGTTTGGGAAGTATTTCGGGAGCATTTTTTGGTGCGGCATTTATTGTCCTTATCCCAATTCTGATCACAAATCTTCCTTTGATTTTAGGAATACCCATCAACACAGCTACAGTTGAACATTTTAATTTTATGATTTTAGGCGCGTTGATCGTGCTGTTTCTGATTTTTGAACCTCATGGGTTGGCAAAAATATGGTCGATCCTGAGGGAAAAGCTTCGGGTTTGGCCATTTCCCTATTGAATGTTCATAAGGGGAATCCTACCCGCAGGAGAGTCAGAGTTGTTCTGGCTCGGTTGAAGTCCTGGCCTATTATTGACCAGGGGTCATCTTAATTGTAAATAATCCATAAGGAGTTATTATGAAAAATAAAATTTTCCTTACTTTGATTGCTTCAGTCATATCATGCTTATGGCTGTCCCAGGGAGTAATGGCGGCAAAAGGGATTTATATTCCGCTGTTTACTTATAGAACCGGTCCGTTTGCAGGAAGTGGGATACCCAACGCAAATGGGATGAGTGATTACTTAAACATGCTGAATGAAAGAGACGGGGGCATAGGTGGTGTGCCTCTGATTGTAGAAGAATGTGAAACGGGTTATAACACTAAAAAAGGGGTTGAGTGTTATGAAAAAGTAAAACCGAATAATCCGGTAGTAATCAATCCCTACTCCACTGGAATCACACTGCAGCTAATTCCAAAGTCCCCTGTTGATAAAATTCCCGTACACTCCATGGCTTATGGACTTTCAGCAGCCGCAGATGGGAGTGTCTTTCCATGGGTTTTTAATTATCCATCAACCTACTGGAATCAGGCTTCAGCCATCATCAAATATATCGGCTACCAGGAAGGTGGAATGAGTAATCTGAAGGGCAAGAAAATCGGATTCATTTTCCTGGAATCAGGATATGGAAGAGAGCCCATTCCATTGTTTGAAGAACTGTCAGCTGAATTGGGATATGAATTGTTCACCATACCTGTGGCATTCAAGGAAAGCCAGAATCAGTCTTCGCACTGGCTCAAGGTTCGTAAAGAAAAGCCTGACTGGATGATCATGTGGGGCTGGGGCGTTATGAATCCTACAGCCATCAAGGAAGCTACACGAATTAAGTTCAATATGGAAAAATTCGTAGGAGTCTGGTGGTCCGGTGGAGAAGATGATGCCCGTCCTGCGGGAAAAGCTGCCAAGGGATATAAATCATCAAATTTCCATGGAATAGGAACCAATTATCCCGCCATTCAGGATATTTTGAAGTATATCGTTGATAAAGGAAAAAGCCAGGTCAAGGATCGTTCAAGAGTCGGAGAAAATTTTTACATGAGAGGAGTTTTCAATTCTGTACTTGTTGCAGAGGCAATCCGAACCGCACAGGGCAAATATGGAAACAGGGTAATCACCAGTGCGGAAATGCGCTGGGGAATGGAAAATCTCAATCTGACTTCTGCAAGGCTTGCAGAAATCGGTTTACCGGGATTTGCCAATCCAATCAAAGTAACCTGTGATGATCATGCGAATAACGGACCTATTTATATTCAGCAGTGGAATGGTACAAGCTGGGAAAGGGTTTCCGGATGGATCAATTCCATGGACAGGGTAAGGCCGATGCTTGAAAAAGCCGCGGCAGACTATAAAGCAAAAAATAGTGTCCCTGACAGGACTATTCCATGTTCCTGATTTTCTTTTAAACATTTTTTTCAAAAAGGGAGACGTTGTTTCAACTCTCCCTTTTTTTCTTTTGATAACAAAACACATCTTCCGGCAGACATTTGTTAAGCGTTAATAACATAGAGGTCATATATGACCACGTAATCCTTGTTCTGAAAGGTACCTCACTGGAAGTACCTGACGGCAGCATTGTTGCCCTTCTTGGTGCCAACGGCGCAGGCAAGACCACCACTCTTAAAGCCATTTCAAATTTGCTTCACGCCGAGCGTGGTGAAGTCACCAAAGGCAGCATTGAATTTGACGGTACGCAGGTTCATGATCTTTCCCCCAATGAACTGGTTAAACGCGGCTGTATTCAGGTTATGGAGGGGCGTCATGTTTTTGAACATTTGACTGTGGAAGAAAACCTGTTGACGGGAACCTATACACGAAAGGAAAGCAGATCTGCAATCGCGGAGGAGCTTGAAAAAACTTACACCTATTTTCCACGCCTCAAGGAAAGAAAATCCAGTCAGGCCGGATACACTTCCGGAGGTGAACAGCAGATGTTGGTAATTGGGAGGGCATTGATGTCAAAACCGAAAATGATTTTGCTTGATGAACCATCCATGGGCCTCGCCCCGCAATTAGTCGAGGAAATATTTGAAATTGTCAAAGACCTCAATCAGCACGAAGGAGTTAGTTTTCTGTTGGCAGAGCAAAACACAAATATCGCTTTGCGTTACGCAAACTATGGCTACGTTCTGGAAAACGGCAGAGTCGTGATGGATGGTAAAGCCTCCGAACTGCGTGAAAATGAAGATGTTAAAGAGTTCTATTTAGGCGTGGGCGGAGAAGGACGCAAAAACTTTCGTGATGTTAAAAACTACCGCCGCCGCAAACGCTGGCTCTGAGCCAGTTGTTTCAGTAAATTCAAAATAGATTCATACAGAAATAAAACAACCCCTTAACAAAGACGGAGTTGTTACTTACAAAACTCAAAAGTTTCCCTATTTTTACCAGTTGCTGTAATAAAAACAGATATTAGCAGTTGCTCCAAACATCAACCATTTTATATTCCCATTGGAGCTGACTTAATAAGTGATTTCCCCCCAACTTACTTAGACACTCTACTGGATTCAAATATTAACCCCCAATGCTTTCAGTCAAAAGAAAATCAACAGGTATTAAAAGACTTAAATCTTCACGAAAAAAGAAAACCAAACACTTAAAACCTGTTTTAAGTCTGAGTACAACTGCTGAACAAACTATGTCCAAAAAAGAAGCAAAAATCGGAATCGTTGGGGGAGCAGGGCCTTACGCCGGACTGGATCTGGCACAAAAGCTTTTGCAGCAAACAAGAGCAAAAAATGATCAGGATTACCTTCCAACACTGTTGATTTCAACTCCGGAACTGATTGAAGACCGTACCGGTTTTCTTCTGGGTGAAACTGCTGACAATCCTGCACATGCAATCTTCAGCAATTTGTGCGATCTGGAATCGCTTGGGGCAACGGTTGCTGGCATTGCCTGCAACACGGCTCATGCTCGTGAAATACGGAATGTTTTTCTTGCTAAAATGAAACAGACCGGAAGTCAACTTCTGTTAGTGGATATGATTTCAGAGACTGCCAAATTTTTACGTGGAACCTGTCCGGAAGTCAATACCGTCGGTGTACTTTCTACAATAGGCACATGGAAAGCAGGTTTTTATCCGGAACTGCTGCAGGAGTCCGGTTATCAAGTCCGGACTCTCACGGAACAGCAACAGCAGCGTTTGCACGACGAAGCCCTGTTTCATCCGGAAGACGGAATTAAAGTGCAGGCACATCCTGTAAGCGCGCATGCGCGGGAAGTATTGATGGAGGGAGTTCGTTCTCTGGAAAAACAAGGGGCACAGGCCATTATATTAGGCTGTACAGAAATACCTATCGGAATCCCTGAACGAAAAATAGGTGAGATTTATTGCATTGATCCGGGATTGATTCTGGCCCGCGCCTTGATCCGGGAATTTTGCAGTGAAAAACTTTTGCCTTGGAGTTGGAAAACATAATTACGCCTAAAACAGAAATATTCATAAACAACAGATTTTCAAACCTGCCTGAATACAGCTTAGTTCCGGCTGTTTAATAATTCTTCTTGAATGAGATTAATTTATTCATTAAAATAGTAGGTTATGGAATCTCCATCTTCAGTCCTTGCCTGGACTAGATCAGGCAAATATTCCAGTGGAGATTTGAAACACAGTTCAATGCTGTTAAATACCCACAATTAGTTCTCTTGCAACACGGATTAAGATTTTCCCTTTTCCAATGAAACCATTTTCCGAAAGAATGCAATGAGTGACGCGGAACATATGAGCCGCAAGGAACTCTTGCAGCAAAACCGATTGGAAAAAAAACTGTATGCGTTTGTTGATCATGCATATAGAAACAAGCGCTTGTATATCAGCGCAGCATTGGCTGTGGTAGTAATAATTCTGGGAATTCTGGGGGGCTGGAAATATGTTGAAAGTGAACGAATCAATCAGGCAAATCTTTTTCACATTGCACGGTCAAAGCTCAGCAATCCTGCACTTTCGCAGAAAGAACGATTGAGTCAGGGAATTACAGCTTTACAGGAATTTGCCAGGTCCGAATCAGGCAGTGCTTTGAGTGTTCTCGCGCTGATGGAATCCGGAGAAGCTTATGCGCGTCAGTTACAATATGATCAGTCAATTGCTGTTTTTCAGGATGTTATCGAACATCCGGAGGCAACAATTTTTCTGCGAAATTCCGCCCGCCTAAGTTTAGCGGCACTTTATGAACAGCAAAAACAATGGGATGACGCGGAGATGATACTGGAATCAATTGACTTTGCGTCCTGGAATGATGTGCGGTTACGCGCTCTTGCCAGAATCGCAATTGACAAAGGAGAAATTGAAAAGGCTAAAAAATTGCTTGAGAAACTGATTGAAACAGTACCTGATTCAGTTTTTCTGCAGGAAAGCGAAATATTGCTGCTTACGCTATAATACAAAAATGAAGCAAATGTGTTCTTAACTAACACTGATGCTTTCATGTAAAGTTGTCAGTTAAACCAATTATAAAAAGTTGAAAATGAAAGAAGGATATCTAAAACTTGTTGAAGAACATCGAAATAACAGCGATGTAAATCTGTTTGAAAAAGTTCTTATCATGACTAAGCGCGCAAAATCATTGTACAGTCTTGAGGAATCAGCCAGAGCCAACCTTAAACACAAACCTACCTTTCAGGCTATCCTGGAGAATAACGAAGGAAGACTGAAGATGAGAAGTTCTTTCACAGATAATTCAGAAAACGAAAACGATCTGGAATAAAACCGAACTTTTGGTGTATTGGTATCCTGCACTCTGAGTCACCCTGAAAAAGTGTTATGCGGGAAACAGTCAATTTAATGCTGGGCTTCAAGCGTATTCTTTACGCGTTGCTGACTCGTTCCCGTTCACATCACGCGGCTCTAATAGTTTTTTCCGGAATGGGGCTGGGTGATTATCTGTTCCGCGCATTCATATTCCCTGTATATTCCGAGTATCTTCATTCAATGGGCGCAAAGCCTGTTTGGCAGGAGCTTGACGTCGGTTTCGCTCCGATTGTCTGGCTTGCATTCTTTGCCATCGTTCTCGGCAGTCTGACAATCGTAATCACTTTTGCTGCCCAAAATGTACCCAAGCTGATCGATTTATACATGGATCACTGGCCGAGCCTGTTATTCGTCTGGTGGTCAGCCGCTTGCCTTGTACATTCCCTGACAATCAAGGTGCTTGCAGAAGCCGATGTTAATATAATTTCCAGCCTCATTTTCAATTTCCATGTGCTGCTTGCTGTTTCACTTGTGATCGGCTTTCCATTTATTTTGTCCATTCTCAGATCAACCAAAACCAGCAATGTAATCGAAAATTTACTGCAGGGAGGCTATCACACATTTAATGGATTGGCAAAGAGAGGTCCCTCCACGATCATCTCAAAAAGAGAGCATGCGAAAATTCAATTCAAGTTATTTGAAGAACTAAATCAATTGATAGATTTGCTGGTTTATGTTCCCTATAAAGAACCTAAGGCACATGTTATTGAAGGTATTGGGCAATTGCTTCAGCATTATGTTGAATTAAAACCTAAATTCTCTGAGACACTGTATAAAATTGACAAACGAATTGAAGAAGATATTTCATTCCGAACAATGAAAAGCCTGATGAGTGAAGTGGAAAAAACACACACCTTCTATGAACAAAAGAGTTTTCGACTATTCAGCAATGCCTACAATGTCTTTCTGGAGACAGGAGAATATGATCTTTCCACCTTGTGTGTTGAACAGTTGAATAAGGTTGGGAAAACTGCGTTAGCATGCAATGATTATGATTTAATTGAAGTTATCATTGTGCGCATGAATACATACTTTAGATTTGCTTTGAAACATGGACAACTACACAATGAGCCCCGTAATTTATATAATCTTGTTTTTCATTATGGACTGTTTCTGGGACACTTGGCAGAGCATCAGCAGGTGGAAAGAATTAAGACTTGTATAGGTTACTTTGTTTTTTATGGACAGCAGTGTTTTAACGCAATTCCAAGCGCTTCTTCATTAGCATTTATCCTTGATGTTCTTGCAGTGGAAATGCAGAAACTATTGATAAATATCTATCAAAATAACTGGGATAGAGAAATACAGCAGGAGCTGCTGCAAAAGTTTCTTATGTTTGACAATTTTCAGGATATGGACAAGGATTTTGCAAAAAATTACTTCAGCCAGAATCATGGAATCAGAATTTTACATATCGGTCTGGCCTTATTCTATCTTGAACAGAAAGAAGAAGAGTTTGCTGATGCAATTGCAGAAGATACCATTCATGACATCAAGCTGTTGGGGGATTCATTATTTGACAAAACTATGAATGCAATTCTCTCCAGACTTGCTAATTCAGGACCAAAATTCTGGGAAGATACTGACCGTGGAAATTTGAATATTTATTACACACCATATCAAAATCAAATAGATTCTTTCAAATATATTCAGAAAGAATTTAGGTTAAAAAGTGAAAAAAAGATTCCCGCATAAATGAAAACAACCAATAAAATAAATTGCCTGATTTATAAAATCCTTGTGTGAATTAAAAAACTGGTTTATACTCCAACAGTTGTAATTAATGTTTGCTTAGTTTTAGCAGGCAGACATTTGTTTTTATAATGTTTCATTTAGAAAAGGTGGATATGAAACGAGATGCTGATTTTTTAAAAAAGGTAAGAGAACTTGCTGAAAATAATAATATGAGTGCAACCGCAAAAGCCTTAAAAATGCCTGTTTACACTTTAAGAGCACGACTGCTGAATTCAACTATGAAACTTGGTGAAATTCCTCCTCAGTTTGCCAGAACCAGAGTAACAAAAAAAGCCTCAAAAGCAATAAAACGCAAACACTTTGATACTGTTAGAACTGCAGGCAAAGCTGGAGTTTCAAAACGAGTAATTATTCCACAACAGATTTTTCAGGAACTGGACTGGAACAAAGGAGATAACGTTGTTATTCGTCGTTCTGGAAAAAACAAAATTATTATCGAAAAAACGGCAAATTAATTAACTTCATTTAAACACTCCTTAGCTTATTCAAAGGTGAGTGTTTCCTTCCTTAATTAAAGCTTGACAGTTGATGAAACACGAGCAATTTCATCAACCGTTTGTTATTGAATTCTCCATACAGGAAATAAGATGGATTTGGTGTATAGACCCAGACGTTTAAGACGCACCGCACCCATACGTGGAATGGTGCGGGAAACAGAACTTTCTCCCCGACAGTTAATTTATCCGATGTTTGTCACAGAAGGTAAATCAGTCAGGGATCCCATTGACAGCATGCCTGGTCAATTCCGTCTTTCACCCGACGAACTTGTTCGTGAGTGTGAAGAACTCTATTCACTAGGTGTCGGCGCTGTCAACTTATTTGGTTATTCGGAAGAAAAAGATGAACTGGCTACAAAATCGTATGATCCCAAAGGTCTTGTTCAACGCGCAATACGGGCAATAAAAGCTGCTGTTCCGGAAATGTGTGTGCAGACCGATGTTGCACTTGATCCTTATACAACTCATGGACATGACGGACTGGTTATTGACGGTGAGATAGTGAATGATGAATCTGTGGAAGTTCTGTGTAAAATGGCACTTTCTCATGCCGAGGCAGGAGCAGACTGGATTGCCCCTTCAGACATGATGGATGGCAGGGTTGGCGCAATTCGAAACGCGCTGGATGTACAGGGATTTTCTCATGTTGGAATTCTTGCTTATTCAGCAAAATATGCTTCGTGCTTTTATGGCCCGTTTCGCGGCGCTTTGCAGTCCGCTCCAAGTGGTCACAAAAAGACATACCAGATGGATCCCGCCAACGCACGTGAGGCACTGCGGGAAATTGCTTTAGACCTGGAAGAGGGAGCAGATGTTGTGATGATAAAACCTGCTTTAACATATCTGGATGTAATCGCCCATGCTCGTGAAGCCTTTGATGCTCCAATTGCCGCATACAATGTTTCCGGAGAATATGCGATGGTAGTAGCTGCAGCGGAAAAAGGATTAATTGACCGTGACCTTGCCATGATGGAAATGCTTTTGTCAATAAAACGTGCCGGTGCGGATATGATCCTTACTTATTTTGCAAAAGATGCTGCTGCTGTACTTCGCGCTGAATACGGGAGTTTTATATGAAAGCATCACTCACCATCCGGAATGCTGAAGTTGTTCTTCCGGGAAGTGTCCAGCGGACTGATGTTTCTGTGGTCAATGGAGCTATTAACGCTATCGGTTCCGCTATTCCTGACATAGGTGAAGTGATTGACGCGGAAGGTTTGCATTTACTTCCGGGAATTATAGACCCTCAGGTTCATTTCCGTGAACCTGGAGCTGTTCACAAGGAAGATTTGCACAGCGGTTCGTGCGCTGCCGCGGCCGGAGGTGTTACCAGTTTTCTGGACATGCCTAACAACACCCCTCCGGTTACCACTCGAAAGCGGATGGCAGAAAAAAAACAGCTGGCTGCAGAGAAATCAGTTGTAAATTATGGTTTTTTTATTGGCGCAACTCCGGAAAACCTGGAAGAGCTGAATGCTGTAGAGAATGTCTGTGGAATAAAAATCTTCATGGGTTCATCCACTGGCGATTTGCTGGTTGAAGACTCTGAAACTCTTGAGACAATTTTTTCAAATGGTTCAAAATTAATCGCAGTTCATGCTGAAGATGAAAGTATTCTTCAGGCAAATATGAAGTTGCTGAAGGATATCAATGATGTGCGCGTCCATTCACGAATAAGAGATGAAGCAGCGGCCCTCAGAGCGACAAAACTTGCAGTCCGGCTTTCATTAAAATATCAGCGCAGATTGCATGTTTTGCATTTGACCACAGAAGAAGAATGTGATTTCCTGCGTACCCTGCCTCGTGAGCACCATATTTCAACAGAAGTCTGTCCACAGCATTTCGTCCTCACTTCTCCGGAATGTTATGAACTTCTTGGGACTAAGGCTCAAATGAACCCTCCGTTGCGTACACAGCGTCACGCGGATTCGCTGTGGAATGCTCTGAAAGATGGAATAATTAACTGCATTGCCACAGACCATGCTCCCCACACTCTTGAGGAAAAAGACCAGCCTTTCGGCAAATCCCCTTCCGGAATGCCTGGAGTTGAAACCTCACTTGCCTTGATGCTGGACCGTGCCAACCGCAGCCTATGCACTTTGCAGGATGTTGTTAACTGGATGTCTGAATCACCCGCCAAATTATACCGTATGAGAGGAAAGGGCAGGATCGAAGTCGGATATGACGCCGATCTGGTATTGATCGACATGTCATTGAAAAAAACCGTCACTAATGGAACATTAAACACCAAGGTGAACTGGTCTCCTTTTCATGGAATGGAACTGCAAGGCTGGCCGGTGCGCACAATTGTCAACGGACAAACAGTATTTTCAAACGGAGAAGTTGATAAAAGTATCCGTGGAAAAGAAATCTGTTTTGCATCATCACCATAGAAAAGTTAGGATATAATTGTTTATTTAGATTCTCATTTTACCCAAAATACTTAGTGGGATTATAAAAGAGAATAATATATGAAAATCCTTAATTTTTGGAGGTAGTTATGGCTGAATCATCGACTCAAGTTATTCACAACAATCTAATTGAAATGCTGGATAATTCACGAAAGCTATATGCTGATCGTCCTTTGTTCGGTACAAAACGCGAAGGTATTTACGAGTGGACTACTTATGAACAGTTTGCGGAAAAAGTAGATAATTTTCGAGGAGGACTGGCCTCATTAGGCGTTTCATCCGGAGATAAAGTGGCTGTGATCTCCAAAAACACAGAAGAATGGGCTGTTTCGGCTTATGCCACTTATGGTTTGTGCGGGCAGCATATTCCCATGTATGAAACTCAAATGGCAAAGGAATGGGAATACATAGCCCGAGACTGCGGCGCAAAAGTACTGTTGGTGGCAAATACAACTGTACTTGAACAAACTCGTGATTTCCCAGAACGAATAGATTCGCTGGATCATGTAGTTTTACTCTCCGGAAACAGCTCAGATGAAATTAAAACATATTCGGATTTATTGGAAACAGGTCGTGATAATCCTGCTGAAGTGCAACAGCCTGCATCAGAGTCTCCAATGGGAATGATTTACACATCCGGAACAACCGGGGAACCAAAAGGTGTAATTCTGAGCCACAAAAATGTTATTTTTGAATGCCAGGCGGTCCTGCCTTTGCTGGGGATGACTGAAAATGACCGAACGCTTGCATTTTTACCATGGGCACACGTATTTGGCCAGGTAGCCGAAGTGCATGGATTGATTAGTTCCGGTGGCTCAGCAGGATTAGTTGAAGATGTAAATACATTGATTGATGAACTGGGTGTTGTTAAGCCCAGTATGTTTTTTGCTGTGCCCAGAGTTTATAACCGAATTTATGAACGATTAATCGGACAAATGCAGGAAAAACCTGGTTTTATCCGTTCATTGTTCTATGCAGGACTGAAACAGGCAAAAAGGGAAAGAGAAGGTGAAACACTTGGTTTTATGGATAATTTAACTCTTACACTGGCACGCAAAATAATTTTCAAAAAAGTGCTGAATCGCTTCGGCGGGAATTTACGCATTGCCGTTAGTGGTGCCAGCGCTTTAAGTCCTGATGTAGCGGAATTTGTGAATGATCTTGGGATAAGCCTTTATGAAGGATATGGACTTAGTGAAAATACTGCCGCGTTAACAGTTAATTATCCCGGAGCAAGACGGTTCGGCTCCGTAGGTAAACCTTTGCCTGGAGTACGGATTGAAATAGATAATTCAGTTCAAGGTTCCAAAGAGGAAGATGGAGAGGTTTTGGCATACGGTGAAAATATCATGCTTGGTTACCATAACCTTCCGGAAAAAACAAGAGAAACCATCATTGAAGACGGAGGATTGCGTACTGGTGACTTAGGGCATTTGGATTCAGAAGGCTACCTCTACATTACTGGACGCGTGAAGGAACAATACAAACTTGATATCGGAGAATATGTTGCTCCTGCACCATTAGAAGAATCACTTAAGCTGAGTGCGTATATTGATCAAGTGATGCTTTATGGATTTAATCGCCCTAACAATGTAGCTTTGATTGTTGCTGCAATGCCCGCGGTCGAACAATTTGCCCAGAGCAATGGAATATCCGGAAGTGGTGAAAGTCTTTTGAAAGAAACTCGCATACAGGAATTATTCCGGGAACAATTGAAAATTTATGGAAAAGATTTCAAGAGCTTTGAGCATCCGGAAAACTTTGCTCTGCTTGCGGAAGAATGGAGCATAGACAACGGCCTGCTGACACCAACACTAAAACTAAAAAGGGAAGTGGTGGAGAAACAGTTTAAGTCTCAGATTGAGAGCCTTTATTCATAATAGTCCTGGATTCAGCATGTTTGTTACTTGCACTCACTTTTCAGTGAATTAGTCTGACTGCAGTCCCTGTAAATTATGCAAATTAAAGTCTCTAATCTTCACAAAAGTTATTATGATGGAGAGGGGCACAAACTGCATATTTTGCGGGGGCTTAATTTTGAGGCAGATACAGGTTCTACTGTTGCGATCGTTGGTGCATCAGGTACTGGGAAAAGCACTTTCCTGCACACCCTAGGCACACTGGAAAGCATTGACGAAGGGCAGTTATTTCTTGACAAAAAAGATTTATCCGGATTTACAAGAAATCAGGCTGCACAATTCCGGAATCACTCAATCGGTTTTATTTTCCAGTTTCATCAGTTGTTAAATGATTTCACCGCGCTAGAAAATGTAATGATTCCCCAGCTGATCCAAGGGGAGAATGCAGGAGTTGTAAGAAAAAATGCTCTTAATTTGCTGGAAAAAGTTGGATTGGCTGAGCGTGCCACACATAAACCTTCTCAGCTTTCCGGCGGTGAGCAGCAACGGGTTGCTATCGCGCGTGCTTTGGTTAACAGCCCCCGTATTGTGCTGGCAGATGAACCGACAGGTAACCTGGATGAAGAGACAGGCATACAAGTTATGGATATTTTGTTACGCCTCAATCGAGAGCAGGACACGACTTTTATTATGATTACCCACAACCCCAGCCTCGCATCAGCTATGCAATATCAACATCGAATGGAAAATGGACAACTGCATTTGATCGCGAATAAATAAGTTTTCCTCAATAGTATTTTTTCTCTGTCTGCATCACATACATTTCTATTTTAATGAACACCCTGTTTTCAGCTTTTCGTTTCATAGCGATGATTGCTTTTCTGGGTGTCCTGTCCTCCGGAATTTTCAGTCCTTCTCTTAACGCCCAATCGACAGAAGGCAATGTTATATCTGCTCAAATATCAGAAATTGAAATAAAAGGCACCACTGACCTGGAATCATCCCAGATCATGTTTTTGATAGAAAGCCAGGAAGGAGAGCCGCTTGACCGCAAAATGATTCGCAGGGACATTCACACTATTTTTCAAATGAAACTGTTTGAAGATGTCACAGCAGAAGTTGAGCTGCAGGACGAAAGTGAATCCGGCGAAAAAGGTTATTTACTACGTTATGTGGTAAAAGAAAGACCGCGTTTGGATGTAATTAAGTTCGAAGGAATTCTGCTGGCTGAACGCACAGAAATTGAAGAAAAGATGACACTGGTCCAGCATGATCCCTACGATCCGGACAAAATTATGGTGAATGAGCAAATAATTCTCGAACATTACCGTAGTGAGGGCTACCCCAGAGTTCGGGTCAACAGCAGAATTGAACCTGTTGATTCCAGAACCGAAACTGAAGGAAAAAAGTTTCGTGTTATTTTTGAAATTGAAGAAAAACCGCGTGTTTATCTTTCTGATATTTATATATCTGGAACAAAATTTTATTCAGAACTGGATATTAAACGATTTATCATGAGTTCTGAGATAGATTGTGTTTCCTGGGCAAATCAATCCGGACTTTTCCGGGAAGAAATGATTAATCAGGATCTCTCGCTGATAACCCAGCACTACCTCAAACAAGGATTCATCAAAGTTTTTATTGATAAACCGGATGTGATGTTGATTCACAACCCTGATTACAGCCGTGTTGATGTCCGCTTAAAAATATCTGAAGGAGAGCAGTATTTTACCGGAAAGATTGATGTTTCCGGAGATATACTGGGAGATAAAGATAAAATGATTGAAGACTTATTGCTTGAAGAAGGTGAAATTTACAACCCTTTCCTGCAAAACAGAGATCGTTCTGTAATCAGTGAAGTATATCATGAACAGGGTTATGCCTTTGTCAGAGTAATTCCGGAAACAAAAATACACGACGATACAAAAACTGTTGATGTAAACTACCGTGTTGTGAAAGGCGAGAAAGCTTATTTCGGTCGCCTGGAAATTGCTGGGAACAAAGAGACTCGTGACCATGTGATACGGCGTGAGTTTGAAATGCAGGAAGAAGAACTGTTTAACGGGAAAAAACTGCGTCTCAGTCAGGAAAATCTAAACCGTCTGGGCTTCTTTCAGTCTGGGGTGGTTTTAGAGCGTTCGCCTCGTTATCAGGAAGATAACTTGCTGGATATACTGGCACGCTTAAAAGAAACACAAACCGGAACTTTTCAGGCACAGTTGGGCTACAGTGACTTTTCCGGATTCAGTGGTGGTGTCACGCTTTCAAAAGGAAATTTATTCGGAACAGGACGAACTTTACGCTTAAGCGCGCAGTTTGCTGAGCAAAGTGTTCAACAGAAATTTGATATAACATTGATTGACCCAAGACTTTTTGACTCACAGGTTTCAGGTTCTGTTTTTGCTGCCAGAAGCAAGGTGCAGGATTCAACAGAATTTGAGCGTGGAACTATTACTGAAAACAGTTATGGTTTTAGTCTGGGGACGCCGATGTATTTCCGCAATTTGCGTTACTCAACAGAAATCAGCGCTCTTGACCGTATATATTCTGATTCCGGAGGAGACCTTTACAAACATTCAGTTTCGCCTTCGTTAACTTACAACTCCGTCAATCATCCGATTTTTCCAAGTGAAGGTATTAATACATCCTTTCGTATAATCCAGACCGGAACTCCTTTTGGCGGGAATATACAGTTGCGGGAATACCGGCTTCAGTATCAGCAATTTTGGTCATTGAATCTGGAAAATACATTTATATTAATGGCAAAGGGACGCTTGGGCCTACTTCAGGAACAGGGAGGCTCTCCGATCCCTTCAGAAGACAGATATCGAATCGGAGGAATTGACTCCGTAAGGGGACACTACTATTACAACATTGCCGGCCCATACGGAACCAGTGAGCAGCAGCTTTATCGTGAATTCAGGGTGGTCACGGATGAACTTGGTTATCAGCAAACAAAAACTTATGACAGCCGAACTGTGGGTCTGAGCGCGAGCGAATTGCAGGAATTGAAAAGCGGAGGAATTTCTGAAAGAGTGTTTAATCTTGAATTACTGTTTCCACTTAGTCAAGATGAGAATAGTTTCGTCCGTGGACTGGTGTTTCTGGACGCAGGAAATGTTAATGCGGAGTCCAGACAATATAAACTTCTGGGTGAGAAAGAACCAGGATTTTTTGATATGCGAAAAAGTGCCGGCATGGGTGTCCGTGTTATTACACCAATGGGTGTGTTGCGATTCGAATATGGTTCGAAGTTAGATAAACGGCCTCACGAAACTCCGGACAGATTTGAATTCACTGTCAGTGGATTGTTTTAAATCTAGCCTGTAATCTGCATAACGAAAACTTAAATTATTTTTGCAAAATGAAAAACCATAATGTTTCTGAAGCGATGCAGCAGCATGTGATAAAAGCACGTGAAGCGGCGCTTATGCTGTCAAATCTGGACAATTCACAGAAAAATCAAATCCTTCATGATTTGTCAGAAACGATTCGTGAAAACTCTGCTGAGATTTTGACGGCGAATGCTAAGGATATGGATGTGGCCAATAAAATGCTGCAAAGCGGGGAATTAACCGCAAGCGCCTGCAAACGGGTATCACTCAATCACATGAAAATTGATCAGATGGCTCAAAATTGCGTAAGCGTCGCCGCACTCCCAAATCCGGCAGGAAAAACAGTAAAGGCCACGCAACTGGATAAAGGGCTGGATCTATACTGTGTCTCATGTCCAATTGGAGTCATACTGGTGATTTTTGAATCACGTCCGGAAGTAGTTGTACAAATATCAGCCCTCGCGCTGAAATCCGGAAACGCTGTTATTCTAAAAGGTGGAAAAGAAGCTCAAAATTCAAATCGAGTATTAGCAGCATTGATTCGTAAAACTCTGGTTAACAGGTCATGGTGATGGAATATGTCATGTATATCTTGATGATGGCGCTGACCAACAAAAGAGCAGAGAAGTAGCACTGGACGCTAAATTGGATTATCCTGCTGTCTGTAATGCCGTTGAAACTTTACTTGTACATCAGAAATATCCGGACAAATGGCTAGCTGATATTTTGCTCAAAATGCAGGAGTCCGGAGTTGAGTTAAGGGTCTGTCCGGAAACAAAATTTCGTCTGGAAGTCTTTACGGAATTGAATTTAATAGATGCTACGGAAGAAGACTGGGGAACAGAGTACACTGACTTAATACTTTCAATAAAATCAGTTAATTCTGCCGAAGATGCAGTTAATCACATCAGTCTTTTTGGCTCAAAGCATACTGAAGCAATTGTGACTGAAAATTCTGATCTTGCCGAGTGGTTCATGAATGCAGTTGATGCTGCCGGAGTATTCTGGAACGCTTCAACTCGTTTTGCGGATGGATTTCGTTATGGCCTGGGCGCCGAAGTAGTTGTGAGCACTGGTAAAACCCATGCTCGTGGTCCTGTTGGACTTGAGGGTTTGGTTATTTATAAATACAAACTTTACGGCAACGGTCATGGCGCGGGACGTTTCGGAAAAGACAAACTGGAATTTCTTCATGAAGAAATTCAAATATAAATTCTTGCATATCTGAGATTTTTCTTTATCTGTTTTGAAACTGCCATGTATAAATTGCATTTAGATCGAGATTTATCCAAAGATCTCTTTGAAAAAGCGTCTAAGGAAATCCGGGACTGGGTGGTGAACGCAATTGCAAGCATTGTTGTTGCGGATAACGTTATTGAAAAACATGAGTTTGTGGCGTTGCAGGAAGCAATAGGACTGCTTGATAACAAGGAGGAAATTCATGATTTAATGGATAAAGTGAAAGAGAGAAAACTTTTTGAGGTGGAAACAATCAAGATGGAGACTGATTTGGCAATCAAAGTTTTCTTTTATCTTGCTGCAATTGCTGTAATAGACGGGAATCTAAAGAAAAGTGAAGCTGAACTACTAAAAAAATGCGGACAGTGCCTTGGGCTGGAGGATGACTTGATTCGTTCAGTTACACATTGGTCTGTTAAACAAATGGAAATTAACCGTAAGTTGAAACATGATTTAAGAAACAGCAGTCAGGCCCGTTCACGCATAATTGACAGTATATTATGAATGTAGAAAGACATTTATCATACTGAAAAAACTTGATTATTCAGGTCATTTATTTTAATATCCTTGCAAACTATTTCCTCACACTGAACCACTAATTTTAATTTATTTTCCATATTTTCCATTTTTTATGCCTTCCTGTTTTCGGAGCTTTTTAGTCCGGCCGGTTTTTCTGTCTCCAGTTTTAGTTTTTTTGGTTTTGCTGGCAAGCGTAAGTTCGGCAGCAGCTCAGGCTAATTTTGTCCCCTTGGAGAGGGGGGATGTTTCAGAGAGGGAAGAACATCTCACTTTTTCACCAGGATTAAAACTTACAGGAGATTACAGACTTCGCACCTCAAAGATTCATTCACAAAATCTTCCCGAATCAAGACTGGAAACCAATTCTCCTGAAGAACTTTCATTTGACCAGGACCTTCGCATAAAACTGCGTTCAATGGTACACCGTATTATTTCACTGAACCTTGAAATTGCCACGAATCAGGAACCCGTTTATCAGTCCGACATCAGGGCATCACATAGCACCCGTACAACCGGGCCTGAGTCACAGTCCGCAAATCTTACTGCAAGGCAATCATTTCTGGAATTTAACAGAAATCCAAATGAAGAGACAAAATTAGGTAAACATGTGATTAACATCGGGGACCGCAGAGGTAAAGTTTTTTCAGGAATTCTCAGCGGATTTTCTCAGCGTTGCAAAGCAGGAACATGGTGTTACGAAATCGGCGGGATGAAGCTGTCTTCGGCGGACGCGGACTGGCTTTATTTCTTTTCACTGGATTACCCTTTCTGGCATGAAGTAGATACGCAGGGAGAAATAATTGATTCTTTACGGATTGAATTATTTAGGATTAAATACACAGAACATGATGTCCCGCTGGGTTTGAACAATATTCCAGCCAGACGCCTTTCCAACAGTACTTTATCCAGCCTGGAAAGCGGTGGGTTCAAATCAGGAAGTGCTTGTAACACAAGTCTTGCGAATTACACGCTTAACTCTGACTGCAAACCGATTTACTACAACGCTCATGAACAGGAATATTTTGGCTTGCGCATAAATTGGGAAACACCTGTCTGGTCTGTTTACGCGGATATTATTTCAAATCAGGGAAATCGCAATTATTTCCTTTACAATGACCGTCACAATCTTGAGCAAAGAAAAATTTCCGGAGGTGTTGCCGAACTGCAACTCAGCTGGAAAAACCCCGGTGAAGAATTTACATTTGTCAGCATGATGTCTCAGGGAGATGAACAGCTGGATGACAGCAGCAGAACAGGAGTTAATTACAAACGAAGTCTGGAGGGATATTATGAAATATCTCCGGGGACATATCGTGGTACACAGTTTTATTTCAATGGCGGCAGTCCCGAACTGAACAGTGGTACAGGATTGGGACACTCAATTAATAATACTCAAATGAACGGATTTCGTTACCGCTATGATATCCCCGAAACAACTGCTGTTTATCGCTTCGGCCTTTACCAGCTTAAACGCGGCAAACCCGTGCTTGATACTTTCGGAACCAAATCAAGCATGATCGGCAATGAATGGGACAATACTTTCTCTTTACAAATAATCAATCATGCAAAATTAGACCTGGATTTCAACGTATTTGTACCGGGAAATGCATTCAGTTATGATGACCATACAGCGCCTGCTGGACGGAAA
The DNA here is from genome assembly GCA_001627865.1 of SAR324 cluster bacterium REDSEA-S27_B3. GTDB lineage: Bacteria > SAR324 > SAR324 > SAR324 > NAC60-12 > Arctic96AD-7. Next base: position 60,656 of record LUQO01000038.1, on the reverse strand, counting down.
GATCTCATCTTTCACTTTGCAGGGAGATTGATGTACTCTTTCTGATCTGTGATTCCCAAATCCATAAGAGGACTTATGAAACAAAAAAGAATCGCGAAAATTGAACGCGTAACCAATGAAACTAAAATTAAACTTGAACTGAACCTTGACGGTTCCGGAAAAGCTGACATTAAGAGCGGTATAGGATTTTTGGACCACATGCTTGATTTGTGGACTTTTCACGGTTTGTTCGATTTTAAATTAAGCTGTAAAGGCGATTTGGAAATTGATGTTCATCATACAACAGAAGATATCGCGCTTGCTCTGGGAAACGCACTGGCAGAAGCAGTTGGTGATAAAAAAGGCATAGTTCGCTACGGGCATTCATATCTTCCCATGGACGAAGCACTGCTCCGGGTTGCACTGGATTTGTCCGGACGTCCTGAATTTGTGTTTTCAGGCGAATTTATTCAGCCTTCAATCGGGCATCTTGACACTCAGATGATCACCCACTTCTTCAAATCACTTGCCATTTCTTCCCGGATGACTCTGCACATGGCCATTCTCTATGGGATAAATGATCATCATAAATGTGAAGGGCTGTTCAAAGCTTTAGGAAGAGCCTTAAGGCAGGCAGTTGAAATTGATCCCCGTCGTACAGGAGTGTCATCAACCAAAGGAGTTCTCTGAATGACATGAATGTAATCATCGATTACAGTGTGGGGAATCTGCATAATCTGAAAAACGCTTTGGATTACAGCGGAATTGACAGCAAGCTTGTAACCCACGCAGACGATGTTCAAAAAGCAGATCGGATCCTGCTGCCGGGAGTTGGCGCTTTTGCTCCGGCAATGGATCATTTAAGACATTCAGGAATGCTTGAGGCGCTGCAAGGAAAAGTTCAATCAGGAACTCCAATGCTGGGAATATGTGTAGGCGCACAATTGTTAATGGATAACAGTGAGGAAAATGGTTCCCATGAAGGATTAGGCTGGATTCATGGGAAAGTGAAACGATTCCGGCATGAACTAAAAATTCCGCAAATAGGCTGGAACTCTGTTTCTCAGCAGAAAAAAGACCTCCTGTTCAAGGATGTTCCTAATGAAACGCACTTTTATTTTGTACATTCTTATCACTTGAATCCTGAAGCCGGTGATCAGATTCTGGGGCTCACAAATTATGGATATGATTTTGCTTCTGTTGTTTCTAAGGAAAACTTGTGGGGTGTGCAGTTTCATCCTGAAAAAAGCCAGAATGCTGGACTGCAGTTATTAAAAAATTTCTGCACACTTACATAAAAATTTCTTGAAGAAGTAGATTTATTTAAATTTGTCAATTGATCCTTAATAAGGAATCTAAGAATAATCATTAACCTTTTAAAAAAATAATTATGGCATTAGAAAAAACTTTATCAATTATTAAACCGGACGGAGTTCGACGAAACCTTGTGGGAAAAATACTCAGTCGATTTGAAGAAAACGCCCTTCGAATTGTTGCAACAAAAATGATTCACATGTCCATCGGAGAGGCAGAAGGTTTTTACGCGGTTCACCGTGAGCGTCCTTTTTTCAGCGAACTCACTCAGTTCATGAGTTCAGGGCCGGTAGTTGTATCAATTCTGGAAGGTAAAAACGCCGTCTCACATCATCGCGAAATAATGGGCGCAACAAATCCTGCTGAGGCAGCAGAAGGAACAATAAGACGTGATTACGCAGAAAGCCTTGGGGAAAATACTGTACATGGCTCAGACAGTCTTGAAAACGCCGCAATTGAAATTGCTTATTTCTTTTCACAGACAGAAAGAGTCAATTCTGTGGAATGACTTTCTTTCGTTTTTTTCTGCTTGTAAAACAGGTGACTGTCCCGGCTTCATTTAAACTTCATAATAGCTTTAATTTATTAGCCACGGAGTCAATTCCTTCCATATTTCATCACGCTTCCCAGATTGTAACGAGGAGTGTCCCAGAGGCGCAGTCTCAAGGGAGAGTTCTTTTTGGATTTGTTTAAGGTGCTTTTGAACTTGTCCGCGCTTTAATTTGTCAATTTTACTGGCAACAATCAGCGCCGGACGCTGATAGTGCTGCAGCCACTCCATTAGTTGCCTGTCTTGTACAGTAGGGTTGTGTCTGCAGTCAATTATCAGCACGACGTTTCTTAGAGTTTCTCTCTCCCTCAGATAATCTTCAACAAGATCCTTCCATTTTAAACGAACACTTCCCGGAACCTTTGCGAAACCATATCCGGGAAGATCTACAAAATGGAATTCATCATTGATCCTGAAAAAATTGATCAACTGAGTCTTTCCGGGAGTAGCGCTGGTTTTAACAAGCTTTTTACGATTGAGAAGTGAATTGATGAGTGTTGACTTGCCTACATTTGAGCGCCCCGCAAAAGCAATTTCAGGAAGTGATGGAGTTGGAAATTGTCCAGCTTTTGACGCGCTCAGAATAAATTCAGCAGAGCGGATTTTCATTTGTCTTTATTTGTATCCGAAGTTTCCGGATCAATTACTTCCACTTTGGATGGTTCAATGATTTCCTCATTTTCTCCCATTTCAGCTTCTTCATTAGCAGACAACGGTGTGCCGAACATTTGATTTGAAAATTGAGCCAGCTTATCCACATTAAGCGACTGCTGGCGTCTTGCCAGATCAAAATAGAGGAAACAGGTTACCAGTGACGCAAAAGGATAGAAAAGCAGTGATGCCAGATATTGTGACCAGCGGATTGCCAGATGAACCTGGGGATCATTCAAAATTTCAGACATTAATATGGGAAGTGAGCTGTTTTGAGTATGCTCAACATCTAAATTAAAATCAGGCATGAACAAGGTGAAAAATACGGCAAAAACAATAAACTGCAAAATGGTGCTGATTACAACAACAAAAAACACACGAGATAAATCACCTCGTGCCAGTTGAATGCTCCGGATCAACGCTCGAATGCCGCGAGTTCCTTCTACAATAAATACAGGTTGTGACATGGAAGTCAGCAATAAACCGCCAAGCCAGAACGCGATCACTACAATATTTAATGGAAAAGGCAGAGTCAGTCCCATTACTCCTGTGATAAAGAGCAGATATTGCAGGATTGCCACATGTATTGTCCCCAGCAAAATAATTGATCGAAATACACGCAGTATTCCTAGCGATGGAAAATAACTGCCAAATGCTGTGCCGATTATACCTAATGTGACTGCGGCCTCAAGCACTCTCACAGACAGAAAAAAAACAATACTTTCAACTTCACTAAACCCTGCAAAACCAAGCAGGAATGCAGGCGCAATAATTACGGATGTTAATATCAAAATCGGAATGATATTTTTTTGATACAGTCTTCCGCTAAGAATAAACAATGATGCAATGCTGTGGTTGTAAGTCAGTAAATTCATATTTTTCTGTTGAAATTGTTAGGTGGATCAACCTGATTCCAGCATACAAAGCCTGCAAATGTATCACAAGCAAAAGAAAGTGATGGAATTATAAAGTGTTATATAAGCTTTGCAAAAAGCTTGCACGGATATGCCTCCTCAGTTAAAATTGGCATCGCTGAAACGGTTTTTATTCAGAACAACTCTGGCGAGGAGAGGTGACCGAGTGGCCGAAGGTGCGTGACTGGAAATCACGTGTGCGGGCAACCGTACCGAGGGTTCGAATCCCTCTCTCTCCGCCACACTTTTTTTCCTTCCTGCTACAAATCTTCCCATTCATTAGAAAAATATTTCCTGAATCATTATTTATCCTAAATCCTTTACAGCCGGAATCATGTAAAGTAGTCACTCACTTTGTTTTATAAACCTTTAAATTGTGGTATATATTAGGTTTTCTAAATCACAAAAAGGAAATAATTGTATATTATCAAGGTCAAATACAGCTCTAATGAAACATCTGCTATTTATACTCTCATTCATTCTTCTTGTTTCACCTTTATCTGGACAGTCCTCAAAACCCCCTGGTTTTGTCATCCCACCTATAATTAAAGGGAATCTTTCTGACATTCAAATTCAATTTCTTTTGATTACCCTTGATGACTCTTTGTCAAAATATTTTGATATCTCAGCTCCTCCTCAAAATGAAAGTGGCAAATGCCTGTCTGGCTGCAATATTTTCCAACTGGATATTACAAAAAATGATGGAGTTTCAGAGTTAGGTTTGAGATGGATAAGTGATGATTACAGGAAAATAGAAACGAAACTATGTGTAAGTTGTAATACAACTCAGTTGAATGAAAATTTAAAAGATTTGGTAGAGAATTTGGTCAGTGATTCAAAGGGTGAAAAAGATTTTGAATTAGGTAACACGCGAAAAGGTGTTTTGTTTCTTCGTATGGTGAATGGAGAATATCGATGGCATTCAGATGGCGATGAAGATAAAGATGGTAAATATGAAGGAGAAATTTTAAATGAAATACCTGACAGTTTTGGAACATTGTCCTGGCCTGATGGGGAAAAATATACAGGTGAATGGAAGAATGGAAGACAGAATGGCAAGGGAACACTTACTTTTCTGAGCGGTAACAAGTATGAGGGTGAATTCAAGGATGGTAAATATCACGGTCGAGGGATTTTTTCCTGGCATGATTCAGACAAGTATGTGGGGGAATTCAAAGATGGGAAGAAACATGGACAGGGAATATATATTCAAACAGACGGAAGCAAGTATGTGGGAGAATTCAGGGATGGATTAAAACACGGGCAGGGTACACTAACTTACAACAAAGGTGAATTAGAGGGTGAAATGTATGTGGGAGAATTCAAGGCTGGAAAGAAACATGGTCAAGGGATATACACTTATGCCAATGGAGACAGGTATTCAGGTGAATTCAAGCATAGCTTAAAAAACGGTAAGGGCACACTCATTTATGGCAAAGGAGAATTCGAGGGTGATATCTACGAGGGTAATTTCAAAGATGATAAAAAACATGGGAAGGGGATATATACTTATGCTGATGGAAGCAAGTATTCAGGTGAGTTCAGGCGGGGGTTAAAAAATGGACTAGGGACACTCACTCACAGCAAAGGAGAAGCCGAAGGTGATATCTATAAGGGTGAATTCAAGGATGATAAAAAACATGGGAAGGGGATTTATACTTATGCTGATGGAAACAATTTTTCAGGTGAATTTAAGGATGGCAAAAAAAATGGCCACGGTACCTTTACCTGGAATAATGGAAACAAATATGTGGGTAACTATAAAAAAGGAAAAATAAACGGACAAGGAACTCAAACTTATTTTGATGGCAGAAAGTATGAAGGAGAATGGAAGAATGGGGAATTCCATGGACATGGATTATTCAGCACACCTTCTGGGGAAAGTTATGAAGGTGAATGGCAGGAAGGGAAATATCATGGCCATGGAACATACACATTTGGTAAAGGGAAGTGGAAAGGAGACAAATATGAAGGCCAATACAAGGATGGGATAAAGGATGGGCAAGGAACATATACTTTTTCGGATGGGATTTTTTTTTCAGGCAGCTTCAAAAATGGCAAAATGCATGGTCAGGGAAGTCTTACTTTAGTTGATGGAGATAAATATGATGGAGAATGGAATGATGGGAAGTACTGGAACATAAAAAGTTATGAAAAAGATGGGAATATTACTATCGAGTATGTGAATGGAACTAAGCTTAAAAGGCTTGATACGGTTAACAGATGCCAGGACCTTAAAACACATACCTATTGTTCTTCATTACAGACCTCTGTCCCTCCGGACTCAACACAGCCCTGGGGTAAAATTACGGACTACTCACCAGAGGTTTTCTGTGCTTACGACTTATCCTTCAGTATTTGCGACCAGATAACAACAGCCTTATTAGCAGCTGCTGCTGAATGGGGGAACTATGGTCCGCTTGAATACTGGGTTTTAGGAACTGACGAACAAGCAGGCCAGGCATTGACTGAACTTTATTGTGAACGGCGTGACAATCGCGGCCAGTTTTCAAAAGAAAGTTGTTTAGAAGAGGAAAACAATTCGCAATATGGGTTTGAGTCCTATCGTAAGACTGGTGCTGAAGCAGTTTCCTCAGGCAGTCCAAGGATGGACGCAGGTCGTAATGGACATCGTGAATGGAGCATTCACTTTTTCACATCATCACTCCCCCTTGGTTTCACCGACCTGTTTAAGGTTCCAGGAGCAGATGAACAGAAAACGGTCTTTCACGAATATTTCCACGCTGTGCAGCACTCACACATTCAAACAAAAGACAGCACTAAACGAAAACAGTTCCTGGGACCCGTTTGGTTTCAAGAGGGGGCTGCTGAATATATGGCTCAAAGTGCATCATGGAAATTGCGAAAGTCCGGCAAGCTTCCTGAAATAAACATGAAAGGTCGCTGGCCCTTTGTCTTCAAAGACAAAATGAAGAGCAAAATGACGGAGGGTTTGAGAAACCTGAAAGCTTGTCCCGGATTAAAGATGCAGGATCTCACTTATAAAACACCATGCAATAATGCTCATTATGATTTAGGTGCCTGGGCGCATGCCTGGCTTGCCCAAAAGTCCGGGAAACAGGCTTTACTTGATATATTCTATCCTCACCTCGATGAGTTAGGCTGGGAAGGTGCTTTCGAGAAGACTTATGGCATGACCGCTGAAGAGTTCTATACAGAGTTCAGTCAATTTCTGGAACTGCCAATAAATCAACAGATGGAAATCCTGCCCTAGTTTCTGAACGTAGTGCAGATTCACAGGTGCAAATAAGGATTAAATTTTTGGGATAATCATGTGGAAAATATAGAAATTCAGCTTGTATAAGAAAATTCATTGGTGTTAAAAATGATGGTGTGCAGCTGATTTTTAAACTTCTCAAATGATCTCAGCATAAGCAGTTGATCTCTATTTGTAAAACTGAATTCGTTTTTTCGTAGAAATCTTTATAACTTTCTGAGGATCCTAAATAACTGTAATTCTGTCATAAATATTGAATGGGCATAGTGAATTATTCCTCGAAAAATAGTGTATTATTTTTCATTTTGTCCGTCATTTCTCTTTTGATTTTTAGTACCTGCAGTAAAAAGGAAGAATCTGAAAGCAGTTCATCTTCTGGCCCCTGCTACACCACAAGCCCCTCAGATAAAGGTTCCTGTATATCAACCAGCACTCTGACAGCTACCACTAAAGTTCCGCTGCTGATGGTGCGAGTTCAATACGATAACGCATGTTTTAAAAGTGATGAAACGACCTGGGCTAATAAAATGTTTGGCACCAATGAGGGGCAGATGAATCATTTCATGGCTGAAACTACCTATAGCAAATATCAGTTTACACCTGCTGCGGAGTCATCAGGCTGCAGTAATGACGGTGTCATAACAGTTAACATGCCTGAAAATCATCCCAATACACAGAAAAATTCATGGGCATGCTATGCTGCCAAAGCTATTGCTGAAACAGACTCCAGTGTAGATTTCGCCGCTTTTGACACAGACAGCAACGGGAAACTAAGTGTTAGTGAACTGCAGGTTATTTTTCTGATTTCGGGTGGCGAAAGTGCCTCCGGAATAAATACTCCTGGAGGTGTTTGGGGAATGGCAACAGAATTACTATGTGATGTAAATGGAGATGGATCTTACACGGATGAATCTGGTGAGCACGGCATAACGCTTGACAATGTGAGGTTGTTAGGAAAACTTAGTTGGAGTCAAAACGGCTATTCTCAATTTGGTGAACTGCAAGGATCGAGTTCAAGCAATACTTATGATGCGACAATTGGTGTAATGGCTCATGAACTTGGACATGCTTATTTTGAATTGCCGGATTTATACGATACCACTTATGTTAGCGCCGGAATTGGTGCTTTTGGACTGATGGGTGGCGGACCATGGGGTCAAAAAACTGAAACTGAAAAAATGGGTGCAACACCTGTGCATTTAAGCGCCTGGTCGAAAGAAAAGATCACTGCATGTGTTCCTCAAACAATTGACAACGGGACAAATAATTTATCACTGGCTGCAGTATATCAAAGCAGTACTCATGCGGCATCTTGCGGCATCTACAAAGCAGCTACTTCCACCAGCGGAGAGTATTTTCTCTTTGAAAACCGTTCTGCGGGAGGTTATGATCAAGGGCTTAATTACCTTATCTATGACAACAGCTCAAGCGTAGCTGTGGGAACCAAATACACCGGAGGATTGGCTGTCTGGCATGTGAAGGATATTCTAAGCAGCTGTTACACTCTGAATAACTGCTCAGTACAATCTCCGCCATTGGTTGACCTTGAAGAGGCAAACGACGGCGATTTGGATAATGCGTCGTCCAATGGAAGAACTACGCATCTGTTTTACAGTGGAAACAGTGCGACTTTTGACAACAGCAGTACACCCAGCAGTAAGCTTTATGACAATTCTTCTTCCGGAATCAGTGTAACTAATATCAGCGCGGCCGGAGACAACATGACTTTAACCATCAGCAAATGAGATTGAAATGAAATTGATCAGCCTGGCTATCTCCTTGCTTACGGGATTTGCCATAAATCTTATGGCAGTACCCGCGGCTCCTTTCTTAATCACCTTCGCGCAGCCTGACGGTTCCACTTTTCAGGCACATCTCAAAGGTGATGAATATTTCAGCTGGATTGAAACAGAAAATAAAATGATCCTGGTAAAAAGTAAAACAAGCGGATACTTTGAATTTGCGTTGATAAATCGGGATGCAAACAATCGTTTGATTCTTGTTCCGTCAGGAATTCCGGTAATTCAAAGCGGTCAGTCAACTCTACGTACTGAACACAATATTCCTAAGATCACACGCGAACAGCTGGGGAAAATCTGGCAAAGCAGAATTGATGAGAGGAGAAATGTGAAACTGGTTCCAGCTAATGAATAACTAAAACCAAATTTTGTCAGCCGAATAAAAGGATTATTTGAAGTTACACCATCCTGGCTATCTGCATGCCAAGATAACACATGCCAATACAAGCAATCGCATTAACAGAAACATTCAAAAATGCCCGCCACACAGCACCGTTCAGTAATAGCTGGACTGACTCGTAACTAAACGCTGAAAAAGTGGTAAACGCACCCAGAAATCCCACTGCCACTCCAAGCCGGACGGCACTGCTTATTTCGGGGCGGTCCAGCAAGACAGTGGCCAGCCAACCTAGAACAAGCGACCCCAGAACATTTACTGTCAGTGTGCCATAAGGCAAATAATTTCCAAACCAGTTCCCCATTTCTCTGGAAACAACAAATCTTGCTACTGAACCCAATCCGCCGCCTATTGCAATTGCCAGAAAAGATAACTCAGACATTATGGTTTATTTAAGTTTTTAGTGAGAATTGATTAGAAGACAAAATTATTTAGCAAATATGAAATTTGCCGTATTTTTTCTCCAGAACTTTGAGTTCAGCTTGGAATATTTTTAACGGGAAAACAGATGGATTATGATTCAAGCCAGCTTCTGAATTTTTGTTCCAGAACCTCAAGAGAAGAAGGCCCTGCTTTTTCAACAAGAGTCTTGATTTCATCCAATGCCATAATCCCGCTGCGGTAACCTTCGGCGTAAAGTTTTATTGAATTTCCCGAGTCAGTCAGACTATAGCCCGCCAGGGAAGGCTTGATAATAACATCCGCCTGTTCGCTCATATTGTGAATAGTGCGGTCAATGGCGATGCTGAAAGCATTCAGCAGAACTTCCACCAGAGTTTCCGGCTCCCTGTAACCACCACTGCCCAAATCCACTCCTACACACACTTTAGCTCCCATCTCTCTGAGAATTGACACGGGTACATTTTCCACAATTGCACCATCCACCAACATGCGTCCTGCCACCTGCGCCGGCATAAAAACTCCAGGAATACACGTACTTGACATGATTGCCGTGGAAAGACTACCTGTCTTAAAAACTACTTTTTCTCCGCTTGAAATATCCGCCGCCACAATCGCCAGCGGAATCGGTGAATCTTCAATCAGTACGTCGCCAAGGTATTTCTCAATGAACTTGCCGATTTCATTATTTGAAAGCAACCCAAGTTTGGAAAAAGTAAAATTTGTAGCTTTCAACCAGCGCAGATTACGGGCAACATTACGGATTTCTTCCGGAGGCATCCCAAAAGCGTAAAATGCCGCTGCCATTGCTCCGGCGCTTGTGCCGCATAAAAATCCGGGACGCAGCCCCTCTTCCTCCAAAGCTTTTATCACACCAAGATGCGCGGTGCCTCGAAAAGCCCCTCCCCCTAGTGCCAAACCGAGAATGTGTGGATTTTCATTCATTACTTCTTTACCTTTTTACAATCAGTGTAAATCAGTTATTCCACCAGGAACTTTGCCAGTTCCTGTCGTTCATGTGGCGCGTGTACAGGATTTTTCAGCAACAGTACACCTGTATATGGTGATTGTAGTTCAACGCTTCCTTTGCGTGTGTAAAGTGTAGCAATTAATTCACCATCTGAAACAGAATCACCAGCGTCCTTGTGCCAGCACAGTACTCCTCCTGCAGGAGAATACCATTTTTTGAGCTGTGTTTCTACCTGCCAGACTTTTGATTGTTCAATTTTGGGTAGCAGTCCAAAAAATCGCCGTAAATATCTCAAGCTCTCTTCAACCCACTCAGCACGAACACTGCGGCTTGAGGACAGCTCAAAAGTAAGGGCAACTTTTCCACGTTGGCAATTTGTATCTGCAAAACTATATGAAGGAGTGCTCCATGCAAGTATGTGAGGTATCCCTAATCCTGCGGCAAATTCTTTTTGTGTTTCGTGATAGTAGATATGTGGAACAGTCTCCACACCGGCGGTGTGCAGATCAAGGACCAAATCCGCGGGGTCAGACAAATCAAGCAATGTCCTGATCCAATGTCCTTCCTGGCTTGGTTCGTCCTTTAAATTGGTAATCCTGTTCCAGTTCCAGCAGTTTTGCTGGTTGGTGTGTATGTTGTTGTAGCCGGTTTGAACGCCCATAATCTGGCTGTCCAGGCCCATTGGATTTGAAAGAGGAACACAAATGAAATTGTAAGCCAGCTGATGCGCTTCAATTTCTTTTATGAATTCATGTACAACCGGAATCCCTGTCAGTTCAATGCCATGAATTCCACCCTGCAGGTAAACTGTCTGAGTTGCCTCCGGGTGATTATAATGCCAGACATCTATCTCAAATTTTGCATTACTGGCAGTGCTGTGCAGCGGTAGTGTTTCATGTGTAAATTTCTGCCCCATGCTGAAGAGAGAATTAATATACTGCAGATGGTGTTTTTAGATGGCTCAGAGTACTTTCCTCCTCCTGCACACCACCGCTGTCAGTAAAAGTAAAGACTCTCCATAGTGTCCCTGCAACAATGGGTACGGTGATGATTTCTGGTGTATTACTTCCATAGTAAATTGTAACAGTTGCACCGGAGTCACCCAGTTTAGTACTGCTTGCATTATCTTTCTGATATCCATTAGTGTAATCATGAACACTGTAGCTGTAGGTCTCCCCACTTTTTACATTAGCAATAGATATTGTTTCAGTCCCAGGAGGAGCACCAGTGCCAGCATTTTCGTCTCTGTCAAGTGTAACATTGTCGCTGGTATCACAACCACTGCAGGTCGCACTGTTAGTGGAATAATAAAACGTTTTATTTGCTGACGGATAATAAACATGAAATGTGCTGCTTGCGTTGTCAGGTATCTGCAGGTGTGAATCCAGATCTGTAGCCGTACTTCCTGCGGGCCAGGACAGCACAATACGCATGCTGTTGCTGCTCAACTCTTTTGATATGGATGAGTTCTGCCCGCTTTGGTTTCCGCAGGAGAGGACATAGAATGTGCTGTCTATGTAATTTGATACGGATGTCTGCACAGTATACCAGCCGCGATTCATGGTGAGTGAATAGTCACCTGAGCCATCGGTAGTAGCAGTATAGTCCGCTGTCCCGCTTGTATTATTAACTCCTTCGCGAAAACTCATGGAAACACCGGAAACAGTTATGCTGCTGCTTGTAGCATCTGTTATCGTTCCGGAAACTGTAGCTGAACTTGCGCATTCGCTGGTTGAGAGCATTTTCAGAGGTGTAACATATTTTGTCTCATTATCTGTTGCCAATGTTACAGCCTGGCTGGCATTATCATAGTTGCTGATTGAATAAGAAAGTGTATAATTGCCTGCACTCAATGAAGAAAAACTATAATCTCCGCTGCTGTCTGTTGTACTATCACCAGTAGTCCCGGAAATTGTATATCTTACACTGACACCTGGCAAACCACTGTTGTCGGACTCCTTTAGGACTCTGCCCCTGATGACTGAGGATCCGGTAGTAGTGAAACCATTAGTTGTATATGCTTCCGCAAGCGTATTGCCGCCTGAATCCTTTACAGAGGTTGTGATCCTGAGTCTATATGTAGTTGAAATGCTAAGATTATCAGCAGGGGTTGAGGTAAAAGTCTTGTCACTGTTAGAAGCTGACGGAGCGGCAGACATTTTAACGCAAGTGGTAAAATTGTCTGATGACAGCTGAAAACTGCCAGAACAGGTTGTATCGCTTGTATTGGTTGTAACACTGCCTGTTGACATTTTTTCACTGAATGTTGCCACAATAGTGGTGGAGACTGCAACTCCAGTAGAATTGTCTGCAGGACTTACTGATGAGATGGTAGGACTGTTGAGATCGGAAGCTCCTTTTTTTTCATAATCGCTTGCGTCACCATATTCACTTTTTTCAGAACAACTGTTCAGGAATAATACAAGCGTGAATAAAACCGAAATTAAAGATAGAGTGAAATTTTTTAAAGAAATCATCTGAACTGCTCGGGCTGTTATTGTGCTGGAAAATTTTGCAAATGTCCCCTGATTAAGGCAATGCTATCTCAGCTGAATGCAGAATTCAAGCCAGTTCCAGACACAATAGATTACATCCTGAACACCCCATAATCAGTTTGTTCAACAGGCGCATTGAACGCTGCAGAGAGTGCCAGCCCCAGAACCATCCTTGTATCTTCCGGATTGATAATGCCATCATCCCATAAACGTGCAGTGGCATAATAAGGATGTCCCTGTTTTTCATATTGCTCCAGTATGGGACGCATAAATTTTTCTTCTTCATCCACGCTCCATTTTTTCCCTGAGGATTCTATATTTTCTCTCCTTACTGTTGCCAAAACAGAGGCGGCCTGTTCTCCTCCCATTACAGAAATGCGCGCGTTGGGCCATGTCCAGAGCATCCTTGGCCCAAAAGCTCTGCCGCACATACCATAATTCCCTGCACCATGTGAACCTCCGATGATTACAGTAAACTTTGGAACTTTAGCGCAGGAGACAGCTGTCACCATTTTTGCTCCGTCTTTGGCAATTCCGCCATGCTCATATTCCTTGCCAACCATGAAGCCGGTTATGTTTTGCAGAAAAATCAATGGAATTATTCGTTGATTACACAATTCTATAAAGTGAGTCCCCTTTAGAGCAGACTCAGAAAATAATATACCATTGTTTGCAACTATTCCCACCGGATAACCATGTATGTGCGCGAAAGCAGTTAGCAGTGTTGTTCCGTAAAGTTGTTTGAATTCGCTAAATTCAGATCCGTCAACAAGTCGTGCAATTACTTCCCGAACATCATATAACTGCCTGTTATCTGTGGGCAAAATACCATGCAGTTCCTGAGCAGGATAAAGCGGATCAACCGCGGGTTTTGTCTCTGCCGTTATATTTTTTTTACGGTTCAGTCCTGAAACTATTTCTCGTGCAATGCTGATTGCGTGTTTGTCATTTTCAGCAAGATGATCAGTAACTCCTGAGATCCTGCTGTGGATTTCTCCGCCGCCTAATTCCTCAGCTGTCACAGTCTGTCCTATTGCGGCTTTGACCAGTGGCGGCCCTCCTAAAAAGATTGTCCCCTGTTGTTTGACAATTACATTTTCATCACTCATAGCTGGAACATACGCTCCGCCCGCAGTACATGAGCCCATCACCAGCGCAATCTGGGGAATCCCTTTTGCTGACATCTCTGCCTGATTATAAAAAATTCGTCCAAAATGGTCCCGGTCGGGAAAAACCTCATCCTGCATTGGCAGGAAAGCACCTCCGGAATCAACGAGGTAGAGACAAGGAAGACGGTTTTCAAGCGCAATTTCCTGTGCACGAAGATGTTTTTTGACTGTTATTGGATAATATGTTCCACCCTTGACCGTCGCATCATTTGCCACGATAACAACTTCCCTTCCGGATACACGGCCAACACCAGTAATTATTCCGGCGGCAGGTACATCATCATCGTACATTTCATGCGCCGCCAGAGGGGACAGCTCTAAAAACGGACTGCCCGAGTCAAGTAACAAACGTACCCTTTCTCGTGGTAAAAGTTTCCCTCTCTCACAATGTTTTTTTCGGGCTTTTTCACTTCCACCCAGCGAAGACTTCTGAAGTTTTTCCTGAAGGTCGTCAACCAACTTCTTCATGTGCTCCGCGTTACTTTGATATTCAGCAGAGTGGGAATCAATTTTTGTTTTAAAAGCAGGCATCAAAAGATTTGACTAAGTGCGAGGTTTTTTACTTTAGTATTTATTTCGTAATGTAAGCAAACATGAGGAAGTTCATTGTAAAGCGGTTAGTAATCAAAAAATGTTCAGAATGATGACTAAACTGTTTTCAAATACCATTCATATTCAAGGGGTGCAATATTGCTGAAAAATCGTGCTTGTTCACCTTTTTTTAAGTTTGTAAATAATTGACAAAATTCTTTGCCAAAATACTGCGGCAAAATCTCAGCTTGTTCAAAAAGATTCCTTGCCTCTTCCCATGTCTGAGGCAATTCAGATTCAGTATGCAGGTAGGCATTCCCTTTCTCAGGCGGTGGGGGATCATTGTTGATTTTCAATCCATGAAGTATTCCGGACAGCAGAGCCGAAACAAGTAAGTAAGGATTCGCGTCTGCACCTGCTAGCCTGTGTTCAATTCGCGTGTCAGGACCTTCGCTGGCAGGAATCCGGATGGAAACTGTGCGGTTGTTGTAGCCCCATGATGTATTGACCGGGGCGCAGGAGTCGTTTTGGAAACGGTGATATGAATTAGCGTGAGGTGCACAAATCAGCATACTTTCCCGCATCACGCTGCGTAATCCTTCGACTGCATGCAGCAACTCCGGACTTCCTGAAGAATCACTTCCCTGAAAAACATTCTTACCTTTGTTATCAAGCAAACTGATGTGCACATGGGTACCGTTTCCAGGCAAATCCGGATATATTTTGGGCATAAACGTGGCTTCCATTTCATGTTTTTGTGCGATACTGCGGATGATGCGCTTTAGCAAAATTGCGTGATCACAGGCCTGAATCGCGTCCGGAACATGATGCAGATTTATCTCAAATTGTCCGGGAGATAGTTCAGCGAGGGCGGTGTCTGCGGGAACATTTTGTTTGTCCGCTGCGTCAGATATGTCTTTTAAAAAAGATTCGTATTCATCCAAGCTGGTCAATGAATAAAGTTGTCCTTCACTTTCCCGCTGTCCTGTAGCAGGTGATTTAGCAGGCCGCGGAGCTTGGCCCGGACGTCTTTTTGGGTCGGTAAGAAAAAACTCCATTTCTATTGCCACTACTGAATTCCATCCCGAATCTGCCATTTTTAAGCAAATCGATTTCAGCACTTCACGTGGATTTGCGTAAAATACTGAACCGTCAGCTTCATACATTCTAAGCAGCAATTGCCCTCGTTCCTTTTGCCATGGAACAACATTTAATGTCTGTTCAAGAGGAAAACAAGGATTATCCATATCGCCGCTTTCAAAACCAAGTCCGGTCTCATCCAATGTTTCTCCGGTAACATCCATACCAAAAACTGAGGCAGGAAAATAGAAACCTTTTTTGTAAATGCTGAGAAGTTTGTCACGGAGAATCCGTTTTCCGCGCAGTACTCCGTTCATGTCCGGAAGCAGCAGGTCAAACTCTTTAATATCAGGATTTTGCTTAAGAAATATTTCTGCTTCTGAAAGAAGTTCTTTGTTCATTATTCTGACTCTCCGAAACAAAAAGTTATGTATAAGCAGGATAGGAAGCACTAAATATCCTGCATGAAAATTGCCAACGCCAAAGCAACATAACAGTCCCTGATTTTGAAAAACTCCTTCCGCAGGATGTACCCTTTATCAGAGTTCCTGTTACTTAAATAAATTTGGTAATAACGAATTAACATTAAATCAACTCAAATACATATGCAAACTATTTTTATCATAAACAACAATGATTTAATAATATACATCATACTGAATATACAAGTAAAATTTTAAAATATCTTTGTTATTTACTGCAATTCAAAGATGTTTATTTACTGTTCAAATCAGGCCAATTGAAGACTAATATCTGATTAAGGAATTTGTTAATAATTCTCATTAAAAACTTACTTAAACAACTTATTTTTTACCGATTTGAGACTTGTGCTCTAAATAATACGTTGTAATCTATATTGATCATTTTTCCACAATTCTGAACTTTTAAAACATTCACAATATCGTCTGCCTTGATTTTCCTGAAAGGTTGATTTTGCATACAACATTATTAATATTTTCCAGATCATGAAGCGAGATCCACGTTTTGATATTCTCTTTGAGCCAGTAAAAATTGGTCCGGTCACTGCCCGCAATCGTTTTTATCAGGTTCCGCACTGCAACGGAATGGGATATGTACAACCAAACAGCCTTGCCGCCATGCGTGAAGTCAAAGCTGAAGGCGGCTGGAGCGTGGTCTGTACAGAGGAAGTCTGGATTCATCCCACCGCTGAAATCGTGCCTCATGCTGAGGGAATACTATGGGATGACGGCGATATTCCTGCTTTGGAAAAAATGACTGAAGCAGTTCACAAACATGGTTCGCTGGCAGGAATAGAACTTCAGCATGGTGGTTACTGCAGTTCAAACAACTACAGCAGAATCCCTCCCATTGCTCCCAGTGCGCTTTCAGTCAGCAGCTACGATCCTGTTCAGGCCCGTGCAATGGACAAAACCGATATCATTAATTTTCGGAAATGGCATCGTAAAGCCGCTCTCAGAGCAAAACAGGCGGGTTTTGACCTGATTTACGTCTATGCCGCACACAGCGGTACGCTTTTAACTCACTTCCTTTCTCGCAGGATTAACAAGCGTACAGATGAATACGGGGGAAGCCTGGAAAATCGTGTACGCCTTTTTCGTGAATTAATTGAAGAGACAAAAGACGCTGTAGGAGACAGCTGTGCTGTTGCGGTACGTTTTGCAGTTGAGGAGTTTCTGGGACCAATGGGAATCACTTCAGAAAATGAAGGCAGAGAAATTGTGGAAATGCTTGCTGAATTGCCTGATCTGTGGGATGTGAATATCAGCAAATGGAGCATTGATTCGGCTTCTTCACGATTTGAAGCAGAAGGCTACCAGGAATCATATATCAGCTTTGTTAAATCTTTGACATCAAAGCCTGTAGTCGGTGTAGGACGTTTCACATCTCCTGACACCATGGTTTCACAAATTAAGCGCGGAGTGATGGACATGATTGGCGCTGCACGCCCATCCATTGCGGACCCTTTTCTTCCCAAAAAAATAGAAGAAGGACGAATGGATGAAATCAGGGAATGCATCGGATGCAATATTTGTGTGATGAGTGACCAGATTTCTGTTCCTATCCGCTGCACACAGAACCCCACTATGGGTGAGGAATGGAGACGCGGATGGCATCCGGAAAGAATTGAACCACGAAAAAGTGATGACGGAGTACTTGTTGTAGGCGGAGGTCCTGCCGGACTTGAATGCGCACTTGCGCTCGGTCAGCGTGGGTACAGAGTGATGCTGGCCGAAGCCACTTCTGAGCTTGGGGGACGTGTAAACAGCGAAAGCCATCTTCCGGGACTTGCTGAATGGGCAAGAGTCCGTGACTACAGGGTGCAAATGTTGGAAGGTTTGTCTGAGGTGACTGTTTACTGTGAAAATCCAATAAGCTCGGAGGAAATAATTGAGTTCAGCGCAAAAGATCAATTCAACTATTCACATGTTTTGCTGGCAACAGGAGCAACCTGGCGAAATGACGGGATTGGAAAGAATCATCGTGAGCCAATTCCGGGACTGGAAAATATTCCTGTATTTACTCCAGATGATATAATGGATGGAGCGTCAGTTCAGGGACGTGTTGTGGTGTATGATGATGACCATTACTACCTGGGAGGTGTAATTGCTGAAAAACTGCGAAGCGTAGGTCATGAAGTTTTGCTGGTAACACCTGCGCCTCAAATATCCATCTGGACTCAATATACCCTTGAACAGGAGCAGATTCAAAAAAAATTGATGGAACTTCGTGTCGAACTTTCCACACAGACAGAGCTCGTGACGGTAAATGACGGAATGGTTGAGCTTTCCTGTGTTGTTACAGAAAGTCGCACAGAAACAGCTTGCGACAGCTTGGTACTGGTTACAGAACGGTTCCCTAATGATGAGCTTTTTTGTTTTCTGCAGGAGCAGCCAGAAAAGATCTCTAAGGCAGGAATAAAGACCATCAGGTGTATTGGTGACTGCCATGCTCCTGCAACAATAGCAGCAGCAGTTTACTCAGGCCACCTTGCAGCTAGAGAACTCGAGGCTGAACCGCAGGAGGAAGTTCCTTTCTTACGGGAACGTGTTAAGATATGATCAAATGAAGAACGTTTTCAAATTTACTTCACTTATTTAACTTATCCCTAACTTATCAGCTGTCTGATCCAGGCACAGTTTTACTAAATCATGCATTTCATCGATTTGCTGAACAGTTATTGTCAAAGGAGGTGAGACCACCATAATGTCTTTTACGGCACGCATAACTATGTTGTTTTCAAAACAAATGTCTTTGCAAAGGTTCCCAACTTTTTTATCTTTTGGAAAATGTTTGCGTGCAGCTTTGTCTTCAACTAACTCAAGAGCCCCCAGCATACCCACATTTCTGACTTCGCCCACAAGTGGATGATCCTCAAATTCCTGCCAGCGTTTTTTCAGATGCGGTCCGGTTTCGTTTGCCACTTTTTCAACCAGTTTTTCTTCCTCAATAATCTTTAT
The DNA here is from genome assembly GCA_001627865.1 of SAR324 cluster bacterium REDSEA-S27_B3. Classification (GTDB taxonomy): domain Bacteria; phylum SAR324; class SAR324; order SAR324; family NAC60-12; genus Arctic96AD-7. Next base: position 41,730 of record LUQO01000038.1, on the reverse strand, counting down.
ATTTTCCAATGCGACCGCACATGCAGCGGGATGTCCTGAATATGTAAACCCATGAGCGTATTCACCACCTTTTTCTACCAGCACATCCATAATCTGGTCACTTATCATCACACCGCCAATCGGTAAATAACCGGAAGAAAGGCCCTTGGCAATAGGCATTATGTCCGGAAGAACACCGTAAGTTTCACAACCAAACCAACTTCCTGTACGTCCAAATCCACAGATAACTTCATCTGTTATCATCAGGATATCGTATTTCTTGCAAATTCTTTGAATTTCAGGCCAATATGTATCCGGAGGAACAATTACTCCGCCAGCTCCAAGAACAGGCTCGCCAATGAAAGCTGCTACTCGATTAGGCCCCAGTTCTTTGATTTTAGTTTCCAATGCATGGGCGGCTTTTAATCCATACTCATCCTGCGAAAGTTCTCCACCGTTTACAAACCAATAAGGACATTCTATGTGTTCAATATCAGGAATGGGTAGTCCATCCATTTCATGGTAAATATTCTGGCCGCTTAAACTTGCTCCTACAACCGTGCTTCCATGGTATGCTTCCTTGCGGCTGATGATAATTCTTTTTTCAGGCTGCCCCAGTAACCGCCAGTAACGTCGAGTAGTTCTCAACACAGTATCATTTGCCTCTGAGCCTGAATTAGTAAAAAACACTTGATTCAGCCCCTCAGGCGTAACCTCTGCAAGTTTTTCAGCCAATGCAATTGCCGGAGGATGAGTGGTTTTGAAAAAGCTGTTGTAATAGGGCAGCTCCTGCAGCTGTTCGAAGGCAATGCGAGCCAGTTTTTCCCGGCCGTAGCCCACATTCACGCACCAAAGCCCTGCCATGGCGTCAAGAATTTTTTTACCATCAGAATCCCACAGATATATTCCTTCAGCACGTGTAATAACTCTGGCCCCTTTTTCCAGAAGGGCTTTTGGATCAGTAAAAGGATGCAGATAGTGCTGACTGTCAAGTCGCTGCAGTTCAGCTGTATTTTGATTAAGGTTCATGGTGTCCTTTTCCAGCATAGAAGTTTAAGTTATTATTTCGCGCTTACTGTTTTCAGCATTTAACTGTAGAGTTTCAAGCTTTTTTCTTTTCCCATCATAATAACTTCAAGACTGAAAAGAATGAGCTTATGCTATCAAGAATGTGATAGAAGAAAGCAGCATGTTTATCTTGTATACAAAATTATGGCGCCTATCACAATTATTCGTGTTAACGCTCAGAAAAAAAGTTTTCTATTAGAGGGAGTTGTATTTGTTTTAAGGAAAAGATTTGAAGAACGATTACGTAAATCGCAATATTGTTGGATTAATGGATTTTGATAGCATTTCTTGCCAAAGGCAAGCCTTCAAAAAGATCGCTGGCAACCATGTAGTTTGAGCCGGTTTGTTGAACAAAACACTCAGCCGCAAGCCCGTGAAGGTAGGTGCCGGTTAAAGTGGCATATAATGGAGACAGTCCCTGCGCCAGAAAACCTCCAATGAAACCGCTCAGAACATCTCCGGAACCGGCGGTGGACAATGCTGAATTCCCGGTGGGATTAATAAATATGTTTGCATCCGGACTTCCTATCACAGTCAAAGCTCCTTTCAGCAAAAGCACAACATTCCATTCCTGAGAGAGTCTTCTTACAGTCGAAATTCTGTTTTCCTGGATTTCGCTTACACTCTGTCCGGAGAGTCTTGATAATTCACGCGGATGTGGAGTGATAACTGCTGTTCCATGCCTTTCCTTTAGAGTTTCTTCATCCAGATTATTAAGTCCGTCCGCGTCGATCAGTAACGGACCTTCAAGCTGCTTTGTCAGCTGCTGAACAAATCCGGTAGTCTGGGAATGAACTCCCAAACCGCAACCGAGCACCACAGCATCCCGTGCTTCAGCAAGCTGTTCTACAAAATCAGCATGCTCTTCAGTGAAATACTCCGGAGCATTGTGAGGAGTTACTGTCATGATTTCCGGAGCCTGTCCAGGGAGGCGATCGAGCAGTTCGTTGGGCACACATGCTGTAACTAAACCAGCGCCGCTTTTAAGTGCGGCCATTGAGGCAAGGTTTGCCGCACCACCCATTCCGGCAGAACCGCAGACTGTGATTAAATGACCAAAATTTCCTTTATGTGAATCCGGAAGACGTTCCGGAATTAAATCCCTGATAAATTCTTTTGTCAGTAAATATGTGCCGGCTGAATGAATGTCTGCTTGCCTTTCAGGTTCATCCTGATCTATAGACACACTTTCGGGCAAATGCTCAGGAATGGAAATATCACAAATGAGAACTTTTCCGGAATACTGTGCTCCGGGATGCTGAAAACATCCTGGCTTTCCCGCCTGAAATGTAATGGTATGCTGACAACGTGCTGCAACTCCAAGAATCCTGCTTTCATCCGTTGATACTCCTGAAGGAATATCCACAGCAATTTTCAGCGCATTATTGTTTGAATTAAAGATTTCAATCCATTCTTTATATGCTCCCTCGATCGGCTGTTCCATACCGACACCAAAAATTGCATCTATCAGGACATCTGCTTCTACAATCATGCGGGTGGCATTTGCGTCCGGAAACGAAGCACTTACGCCAAATTGTTCCCACAACAGCTGGTTTTGCAGCGCATCCTTTTTGCCAGCTTTTCCTGCATCAACAACACTGATGTTATAACCTCTATTTGCTAAAAGACGGGCAATTGCAAAGCCGTCACCGCCGTTGTTGCCCTTGCCGCAGCAAACAACCACTTTTGCTTCAGGCTGCTGTTTTAACTTATTTTCTTCTAACCAGTCTGCTACACTTCGGGCGGCGTTTTCCATTAAAACTGCACCTGAAATTCCCAAATCTTCAATTGCGTGACGATCCATTTCGCGCATGGAACGGGCATCTGCAAGTCTGATCAATTTTCGATCCTGGGAATCCATTTAATTTTGGCTGTTTTGACTCTTCATCAAATTATTAACAAATTCTTTGGATTCATTCTTTTTCTTTAATGTAGTTTTATCGCTGTAATCTAACTCACGAGGATGTTTCCTTGGAGTGTTGCCAAAGTATGTATAGCGACTCTTGTATCGACGAATACAAAAAGCAGTTGTAACTCGTACCTCACAAAATTTCTTTATGGCATTCGGATCTTCATGAAAGTCTTCCGGACGGCCTTTTGCGCTTGTTGAGCGTGTTTTCCGGGATTCTTTCTCAAATTTCTTGTAATCAGGTGGGGCTTCCAGCAGGTTTTTCAGATGCCTGGCAGGAATTTGTTTGTATATTTTCCTTGGCGGAGGAGGTTCCAGATGTTCCTTTTTTGGTGCTGATACTCGAACCTCTTCTGCTGAAAAAGATGACTTCTTTACAGGTTCTTTACCATAAATTATTGACCAGAGACGCTTATTGGTTGAACGCAAATACTTATCTTTTTCTGCATAAATTTCCTGCACTCCACTGGCATAAACCACAACAATCACCGCCAAGGCTACGCACACATAAATGAATTTTCCTGGATTGGTGGACATTGTTAATTTCTTGATGTTTAGTTTAGTACCTGGCGAACCGGAATATTTTGCGAATTGAGATAATCTTTTACCTGAGATACGGTGTATTTCCCAAAATGAAACACAGATGCTGCCAAAACAGCATCAGCCTTACCAATTGTAAGAGCATCCCGAAAATGTTCAAATTCTCCTCCACCTCCAGAGGCAATAACGGGAATATGCAGTGCACCGCTCACAGCCGCAGTTAATTCTAGTTCATACCCATCCTGATGTCCGTCAGCATCCATACTGGTAAGTAGAATTTCACCTGCGCCCCGCAACTCAACTTCATTGGCCCAGGCAACCGCATCTAATCCTGTAGAACGGCTTCCTCCGTGACTGAAGACTTCCCAATTTGAGTTATGATGTTCAGTATTTTGATTATTTGAGTCCAAAACACGTTTTCTGGCATCAATCGCCACAACAATACATTGCGATCCAAATCGTTTTGCACCTTCTGTTATAAGATCCGGATTTCTGATTGCTGAAGAATTTACTGATACTTTATCTGCACCGGCGTTCACTAGGGCATGTATTTCTTCAAGCGTTGAAATGCCACCTCCTATAGTGAAAGGGATAAACAATTCACGTGCCAAGCGAGTTGCCAGCCCAATTGTTGTTCCACGTTTTTCTTTTGAAGCAGTGATGTCAAGAAAAACAAGTTCATCCGCAGACTGCTCATTATAACGCTGGGCCAACTCCAGCGGATCCCCCGCGTCGCGCAAGCCTACAAAGCTTGTGCCTTTTACCACTCGCCCCTCTTTTATATCCAGACAAGGAATTATTCGTTTTGCCAGCATTTGAAAACTTCATTTAGATCAAATTTACCTTCATAAATCGCTTTCCCACTGATCACCTGATCCACACCGACTGCTTCAAGAGTTTTAAGCTGATCAAGGTCATGCATCGAAGAAACTCCTCCTGATGCAACTATTTTTAATCCGGTTTGCTGTGCAATATTCCGCAGGGCTGACATATTTGGTCCGCTAAGCATTCCATCACGGGAAATGTCCGTATAAACTACTCTTGTTATACCAGATTTTTTCCAGCTTAAGGCAAATTCGACATCGTCAATTTCAGTCCCTTCCTTCCAGCCTTCAACAGCAACTTTACGGTTCCGTGAGTCAATTCCAAGAATAATTTTGTCTTCAGGGTAAATTTTTATGAGATTTTCAAGAACATCAGGATGCTTGACAGCCATTGTTCCAACAATAACAGATGAAACCCCAAGCGCCAGCATTCTGTCAATGTCTTCCGCTGAACGCAAACCACCTCCTATTTGAACAGGAATGGAAACGTTCTGCAGAATTGCTCGTATGCTGGGTAAATTGGCACCTTTACCTTGAAACGCACCATCCAGATCAACCAGATGTAAGCGTTTTGCTCCTGCTTTTTCAAATGAGCAGGCCGTTGAAACAGGATCATCGGAATACACTGTTTCCGCATCAGCGTCTCCCTGAAGAAGCCTTACACATGAACCGTTTTTCAAATCAATAGCAGGAATCAACAGCATATATTGGTATTCGAATTTATTTTTGAGTGTAAGAGTACTTCCGGGCAACTGTCATTATTTCTCTGCTTCAACTTCAAGTCTTATCATGTTTACATGTACATTGCCTTTTGAATCAATTGGGTTGTTTTCAATATATTTTTCAGAAACAGCATCAATGAATTTTTCTCTTTTTTCTTCAGGAACTCGTTCAGTATACGGTAACCATGTAGTTCTAATCCATCCTTTCAATCCGGCCTTTCCGGCATGTTCCATATCCTTTGGAACAAGCTCTATCCGAGTAACATTGAAACCGGTTTGCAGTAAATTTGTTTCATATTCATCTTTACTGTGAAAACCAAAAGGGAAATCAAAATTCATAAAATATGAATGCCATTCTGACTCTGATTGAATTTCTGATAGTGCCCTCACCATTTCTGCAGCGTTTCCCTTACCACCCATCTGCAGGAGTATCTTTCCTCCTTGCTTTAAGCCTTTGTACATTCCTTCAATAACCGGTTTTTGTTCCTTGACCCAATGCAATGCTGCATTTGAAAAGATAAGATTAAAACATTCATCAAAATTCAAATTCCTGGCATCCATTTCCTGGAATGACAGATTTGTGTATTGTGTTAAAGGATATCTTTCTGAAGCAAGTTCTATCATCGACTGAGAATTATCAACTCCAATAACTGCACCTTTAGAGACTAATTTGGAAATTTCAGCAGTCACTTTGCCGTCACCGCAACCTAAATCAAGGACATCCTCTATTCCACGAAGCGATAAACTTTCAATAAGTTCTCTTGCCCATTTTTGTTGCGCTTGAGAGTGTTTCTCATAATCCTGCGCGTTCCATTTGTATCTTTTCATTTTTTATATTTTTATCCCCAAGAAATTGAATGCCTGATTTTCAGTTCAGCACTTCATGAGATCAAGTTTGAGACAGATTTGAAAATCAAAATTCAAAAATCCTCGTGGCTTAAATATTGAATTCCTGAAATAGTCCCGGGAAGTGCCTGGAAACTTGTTCAATTAAGTTTGAAGAGCCATATTGAACTCAAATAAATGATTAAATATGCAAGTTACATCAAATACTGTCTCTGAAAAACAGACTGGCTTGGAGCGTCAGGTAAGAAGCCATGAATCGCCATCTTACTTAAGTTCCAAAACTCATTCAGTTAAATCTGAAACAAAATCAGCAGAGACTGGAGCTTCACAGAATGAGACTTCACAATACTTAAAAGTTCTCTCAAGAGTAGAAAATTTGCTGATTCAGAACAAATTACCAGATGCCGCTATCGAAGGCTTTGCCGGAGCAATTAAAAAACAAATTGACGCAATGAATGAGGTCGACAAACAAACACTGATGAAACTTCCTGCAGTGGAAATGCTTGAATTGAATAATTTAGATGATCTCCCGGAGCTGATCACGAATGATATTAGAAATGAAGACAAATCTGCGGTATTACTAAGATTTTTGAGAGAACCAAAATTTGCTGATCTTATGAGGACTGACAGTAAGCCTGTATCGAAAACTTACACTGCACGATCTGCTTTACAATCCACATCTGAGAAATCGGCTGTCAAAAAAGCGGCTGTAGATACACCAAATCCTTTACAACAAGTTCCTTCCACTTCCCCAACATTAGCAAAAAACAATATTAGCGGAAATATAAACACACCTGCACCAAACAGAGCTGTTTAAATATCATTTGATTGCTGTCTGCTCAAAACTGGCTTGCAGATTCCATGACGAAATTTCCCTCAAATTCACCACCAATCATTATTTTCAATCCTCCGGATGGTGTGAAAATGTCACCCTCTATTCGTGCATTTTTCAAAACTTCCACCAGTTTCGAGGCTCTTAGACTTCCTTCAACCCAGCCATCTATCTGGATCAATGGTGCTTCTATTTGACCTTTCACTTTTCCCAAAACACCCACTGTAACAGAATGATCACTTGATATACTTCCGATATATGTTCCGTCAATCCTGATACTTTCACTGCTTGAGATGCTCCCTTCCATTTGAACATCCTGTCCCAGATAACCTTTAACCAGTTTCATTTATTATTGATTATCAAAGTAAGTTTATAGTGAGTAATTAAAGGAAATCCTGCATGAAAAGTGCCTGTTTTTCGTTTATACAATGTACAAATTAAGTGCATAAATACTTTTAATGAAATTTTCAGTAAAGGATCTTTGCTGTTTTTCATAAATGATAAATAAATTCACAGCAGGTTTTGAATGTCAGGACATTCATTTAAGCCAGGTTTCAATCCGATCACAGGCTTCAGCTAATTTAGGAAACAGTTTAGCTTTCCCTTCCTGAGTCAACTGTTTATTGACAGGGAATTCCCGCAAAACCTGTGCACCATTATAATCCACGCTGGCAACACGTACACCTAGAAAATCATCCGGAAAGTAAAAGTCTGAAGCTGGAAGGAGAGCAACACCTGCTTCATCCAAAAGGCGTTTGGTTAATTCAACACTTGTTTGAACACCTTGAGATTTAAGTTTTTCTTTAATATTTTCAAAATCAGGCAACAGATAAAATGCCCCTTGAGGTTTTGGGCAATTCAATCCGATCTCGATAAATCTTTGATGCAAAAATTCTCCGGCTGCTTCATGTATATCACGGCAAAGCTCAACATGTTTCCTGACATTTTCATAATTTTCGAATGCGGGCAGAGAGCCATACTGAACAGGAGCACTGACACAACTGAATGTTTCACTTACAAACGCACTAAGCGGCGGCACAATTTCAGATAACTCATTTGGGATCATGGCAAAACCAAGCCGCCATCCCCCGGCAGAAAATGCTTTTGATATGCCACTTGTGGTAATTGTTCCTTCAGGATAATATTTAGCGATTCCTTCAAAGGATTGGCTGCCAAATTTAGTCAGGGCATAAATCTCATCAGAAATAACTATTACTCCATGTTTCCTGCAAACTTCCGCTAAATCCTGTAATTCATCTGAAGAGTGTACACTTCCAGATGGATTGTTTGGATTATTAAGAATCAGAATCGATTGTAGAAATTTTTGGCGTGAAAATGTTTCATCTAATTCCTCTGCTTGTAACCGATATCCGTTTTTGATGTCAGTTGGAATCGTAATAAATAATTTTGAGCGTATATTTGCCTGTGGACCATAGCTGACCCAGCTGGGAGTGGGAACCATAAGAGGCCCCTCCAATAAGTAAACGTGCTGAAAAATCAGTTCTTTACTGCCTGGACCAATGAAGACATTTTCAGCAGCATAGTTATAGCCAAATTTATTATGGAAAAAATCAGCAACAGCTTTCCGTAATTCGGGCAGCCCTTTTCCTGTGATGTATTGCTTACGATGTGAATTTTCCCTCAAAGCAACCTGCATCGGATCAGGAACAGGAAAAGGTGATTCACCAAATCCCAAGTGACAAATATCCCGACCTTCATTGCGCAGTTTTAATGCATGCTGATTGATCGAAAGAGTTGCTGATTCTTTTAAACTGCTAATTTGACTGTTAATAATCGGCTGCATTGCTTTTTTCAAAATTCGGCATTCTGTGTTTGGGACTCTTCTTTGATTCCAGTGATCAAAGAAGATGGATTTCCACAATGCAACAGCCAAAGCTGATGTGAGGCACGAGTTACTCCCACATAAAGCAATTGTCTGGAACGAATATCAGGACCATAAGTGGATGCATCCGCATCAGCAATGATCACTGAATCAAATTCCAGCCCTTTTGTTTGAGTGATATCTGTCACATCAACTCCTGGTGTGAATGTAAACTCCTGTTCGCTGATCAAACGAAAATCAGCAAGGTCTGTGCGCTTCAAGCCTTCATACAAGCTTTGCGCTGTTTCCGGAGTACGTGTAAGTATTGCGACACTTGCAAGAGGTTCACGTACAGACAAATCATGCAATGTGTCGGAAAGAAACGCAATCATCGCACCACGTTCCCGGAAACGAAAAACATCAACCGGAGCACCATGTCGAGTTGAGTGCCATACTGTATTTACACTATGTTCACCAATCACATTTTTTGCGGCAGACATTATCTCGTTTGTTGATCGGTAACCTATTTGTAAAGGAGCCAGGGCAGTTACATCCGGTTTTGAACCGTCAGGCAAAATCAAATGACCAAGAGATTCTTCCCACGTTTCATGTTTGCGTCCAAGCATTATTCGCTGATCCAAATCACCGGCCAATGAAACACTAATCATTTTTTCCGGAGTAAGACTGACTAAAAGCTGAAACTCAAGCGCCCCAAAATCCTGCGCTTCATCAAGCATTAAATGAGTGTAGATAAGTTGTCTGCCGTTTTTGCGTTTCAAAGGCCCCATCAGAAGCTGGTAAAGCAAAAGTAAAAGCGTGTCATCTTCTTCATCTAACAAAGATTTTTCATCCATGAAACTTAAATCCATATTCTCCGATTCTTCAGACTGACCAGCTGCAGAATCACTTTCAGTTTGAACAGCTTCTTCTAATTCCTGCCGCTTTTGATATTGTCTGACAGCCCATGTACAGACGCTATTGAGCTGTGTTTCAGTAAATTCTCCTGGAGCAAGACGCTCAACTGTCTCAATTAACATTTCTTTACGGACAAGACAATCATTCCATATTTGAGTTGTTAGCAAATGCGGTGCTTCCATTAACTCAGGAAAGGTTTGCTCCAAAAGATTTTCCAGCTGTTTTTCCAATCTGACACTGGACAGCATAGGTACATCATTGATTGAAACTTCACCGTGAGACCATCGTACCAATCTCAGCAAACGTGGAATTAAAGGCAGGTCCTGCATTGAATCCCATGCCTTCAGTAATACATCCAATCCCTCAACTTTTGAAAGCTTTTCTTCAAATAGTTCCCGGAAATAATTCGTTCGTTTCTGTACTTCCTCACGGTAATATCTCAGCCATAGCGGATGGCGTTTCAGCTCTATCACATCCATTGGAGTGTTTTCAGCATAATTCAAAGGAAGTTCCGGCAGCGCGCGACGTCGAAGACCTGATACCCATTTATGATAAGTACGGGGTTTGACACCCTGAACGCCCAACGCTGGTAAAACCTTTGACATATAGTTCGCTAAGGCAGGACCAAAAACAACCGGAAGCACAGTTTTCGGTTTAAAATACTGGGGTTTTTTTGACATCAAATAAGCCAGTCTATGAAGCGCAACTGTAGTTTTACCGGAACCTGCACCTCCTTGAATCAAAACTATTCCGGATTCAGAATGTGTTATAACTTCAAATTGATGTTGATCAACCAGTGCCGTTATTTGCCTGAGATGCTTATCAACTCTACCTTGTGAAAAATTTATACTTGATTTTGTTTTGGTACCATCAGCCTGTTCCTCAGTTGATTCAAAATCATCAAGAGTATTATCTATTCCACTTTCCAACCGTGGCACTTTTTGGGTAACCAAATGCCATTTATTTGAATTGCGTGGATCCGTGGCATGATTTTCCAAAACTCCTCCTGGCCAATTTATTCTCATGAGAATCCCATTCTCTATGAGCAACATTCTCCTTGTTACTAATTCCCCCTCTATTTCACGTTCACCAATATCTTCAACATATTCCTCTCCTTCACGATACCGATAAAATATTTGGCTGATAGGAGCGTTTTTCCAGTCAACAATTGCACAGGGTAAGTGTGTGGAAAAGCAGTTTTGATTTCCGATCAGTAAATCACGCTCACGATTGTTTTCTCTGAGGCGGATATGAGCAAAATATGGAGTATCAAGATTAAAACCAGTTTCATTATTATGTGAATCCTGTTGAGTGTGCAGCAAAACCATTCTTTCCATTTGTGCCATTACAGCAGGCACATCCTCAGGCAAAGTATCAGCAAGGGAATCACGCAGCTCTATGATATTTTCTAATTGTGTATTGCTGATTTTTCCCTTTTTTTCCTCAGCTGCATGAATCAGCAATCCCTGTTTTACCTTGAGCAGAAGCTGCTGTTCTTCTTCCAAAATACTTGCTTGTTCAACTGATAAATTGTCTTTACTATGCATTAATTCCTTTACTCGTCTACTCTCTTTATTTTAGCGCCCAAGGCATTTAGTCTTTCATCAATAGATTCATATCCTCGATCAATCTGGTCAATATTATGTATTTCCGTAATGCCTTTTGCACCAAGTGCGGCAATCAACAAAGCCATTCCTGCTCTTATATCCGGAGATGATACTCTTGCACCTTTGAGAACAGTTGGGCCGGAAACCACCGCCCTGTGCGGATCACATAGAATAATTTGCGCACCCATTTCAATTAGTTTATCCACCCAGAACAAACGGCTTTCAAACATTTTTTCAAAAATTAAAACGGCTCCGTTACATTGTGTTGCAACAACAGTCATTATGCTTGTTAAATCCGCAGGAAATCCCGGCCAAGGCGCATCATCAATTTTCGGAATTCCGCCGGAAATATCTCTCTGGACTGTTAGTTTTTGTTTTTTTGGAATGATAAAATCATCACCTTCAACTTTTGCTTCTACTCCCAGTTTTTCAAACATGAGCCTGGTCATGCGCAAATATTTTACTCCAGCATTTTTAATACGTAGTTCACTGCCTGTCACAGCAGCTAATCCGATAAAAGAACCTACTTCAGTATGATCCGGCTGAATTGTGTATTCTCCACCATCAAGTTCCGGTACTCCGTCAATAACAAGATAATTACTGCCGATTCCATCAATTTTTGCTCCCAGCATTACAAGAAAATTACATAGCCCCTGAACGTGCGGTTCACAGGCTGCATTGTAAATACGGGTCCTGCCTTGTGCTGTAACAGCTGCCATGATCGAATTTTCTGTGGCCATAACACTGGCCTCATCAAGATATATTTCTGCTCCTTTCAGTCCATCAGTCTTCATTTCATAAAACCCGTCATCATTCAAACTAATCGTGGTGCCAAGTTTTTCCAGTGCAGAAAGATGGGTTTGTACCGGTCTTAAGCCAATCCTGTCACCTCCAGGCGCAGGCAAAACAATGGATTTTTTCCGGGCAAGAAGCGGACCTGCCAGCAGAAAAGAGCCCCGTATTCGACCAGCCTGTGATGCATCCGGATTGTTTGAAAAAAGATGACCTGGAACTATATTGTATGAATGTTTCTCAATCTGATTTATCTCCGCTCCAATGCTCACAAGCAGGTTTCGCATAATTGCGATGTCCAGAATTTCAGGCACGTTGTGAATAGTTACAGGCTGCTGTGACAGCAAAGTCGCGGCAAGTACCGGCAGAGCTTCGTTTTTATTGCCGGAAGGAGTAATGCTTCCTGAAAGTGTCGCTCCTCCTTCCACAACGAATTTTTTCATGTGTACTTTATTGTTAAATATTAGTAAATTAACTGGTTTTAAGAATCACAGAATAAAAATAACGATTTCTGAAGTCGAATGTATATGGTGAAAAATTTTCTGTTCCCTTATATGTCATTATTCCACTCAATTCATTTCTTTGATATCTGATCCTAAATGATGACGCAGACGGTCCAAATTCCGTGGAATTGCTGTCAACGTCATCATGATTCCTTGCTCTTGATAATCAATTTCATCTACACGACTCCACTGATAAATATTTGCTAACTGCTGACAGTGCTGATAATCAAGCCGTATTTTTACTGTTTTCATTCTTTCTTCAAAGAAAACAAGAATCTGTTTTCTTATTTTGTCAACAAAAGCTGGAGTATCATCAGTAATGTTTTGTTCACTTTGGGTTGCAGAAACAAATATTGCTTCAGGATACATTTTCTCCAACATCAATAAACGTGTAGGAGAAAGCCTGTCTGTTTTGTTGAATATTTTAATAATCGGGATACATGTTGATTCCAAATCCTGTAATACTTCTGCAGCAGTACGAATGTGTTCATCGATATTGTCACTTGCATCAATAATGTGCAGTAACAAATCCGCCTCCTGGACAATACTCAGTGTGGAACGAAATGCGGCCACAACTTCATGTGGCAGATTACTGATGAAGCCAACTGTGTCAGACAGTAACACTTTAGGACGTGAATCCTCTTCCAAAAGTCGTGTTGTTGAGTCCAGTGTGGCAAACAGACGGTCTTCCACTAACAAACCGGAATTTGTAAGCGCGTTCATGATTGTAGATTTACCGGCATTTGTGTAACCAATCAGGCTGACACACAAACAATTCGAACGTCTTTTTGTCTGTGTTTTTCTCTCTATTTCTACTTTTTTCAGCTGACTCCTGAGTCGTGTAATTCGATGACGCAAAAATTGTCTGTCTTTTTCAATCTGCTTTTCACCGGTACCACGAGAAGCACTAATTCCACCACGTTCCCTGTCCAGATGTTTCCATAATCCAACTAATCGAGTAAGCAAATATTCTGACTGTGCCAACTCAATTTGCAGCTTTGCTTCATGTGTACGTGCATTTTTTGCAAAAATTTCTAAAATGACCTGTGTGCGATCCAAAACTTCGCAGCCAAGCAATTTCTCTAAATTCTGTACTTGTTTTGGACCAAGTTGATTGTCCACAAGCAAAGCATCTACATTCTCGCTCTGAATTTTGGATTTTATTTCAGCAAGCTTACCTTTGCCAAAAAAATTAGCGGGATGAATTTGTGTGCAGACTTGAATTATTTGTCCTGACACTTCTCCACCAAGAGAGTATGCCAGTGATGACAGCTCTTCCAGTGAATTCTGAACCTCAGAGTTTGATCTGTGTGGCAACTGCAGAGAAACAAGTAAGGCGCGTTTCCAATTATTGAATAATCTATTCTCTTCCAAATATCCTCAGAAAAGTAATGTACTGTAATTTCCGGACGGGATTATAGCATGACACTGAAAAATGTACAATCAATTATCAAATTATAACTAATACTTAGTACCGCTTAAGCCAAATTTGTTTGAAAATTTCTCATGTAAATGTTTATTCAAAAACTTATAGTAAAACTTAGTTTGATAGCGTTTCAGCTGTTAATGTACGCGTCACGCATTTCGCGTTTTAGTGTCTTTCCGGCAACATTGAGTGGGAAAGATTCAAGAATTAGGATCTCTTTTACGCGTTGAAATTTTGCATCAACTCTTTCATTTGTCCATGCAGTTAATTTTTCGGCGGAGACATTATGATTTTTTAGACAAATTACAGCTGCAACAGGTGTTTCACCCCATTTCTTATCCGGAACACCAAACACTGCAACTTCTATTACTTCCGGATGTTTAATGATGATTTCTTCAATATCTTTGGGATAAACATTTACACCGCCGCTGATAATCATGTCTTTCACACGATCCACCAAATATAAATATCCGTCCGTGTCCAAATAGCCTAAGTCTCCGGAATGTAACCAGCCGTTAACAATGGTTTTTTCAGTCAAGTCCGGACGATTGTAATATCCAGGCATCATCATCGGGCCTCGTCCACATATTTCCCCAACCTCATCAGGATCACAATCTTCACCGTTTTCACGTAATATCCTGATGTCAATAAACGCTGGAGCCGCTCCCACTGAACCTACTTTACTTACTGCATCGTCTCTGTCCAAAACCGAAAAAAAACCTTCAGTTACTCCGTACAATTCATAAAAAATTCCTGGTAAAACATCATTCAATTTGTGCTTGTATTCCAGCAGTAATGGTGCGCCTACACTTTGCAGCATCTCAAGCGATTTGAGTTTTTTTGGATCAAATTCAGGATGGTTCAGCAATGCCACAATCTGTGAAGGAACCATTACTATGTGAGTTACTTTCTCCTGCTCAATAGTCTGTAATACTGCTCCGGCATCAAATGTTTGGTGTAAAATATAAGTTGCACCCAAATACATCCACGGCATCAAATCCAACATTGCCCCGTTGAATACAATTGCACCTGAATGCAAAACAACACTTTCCGGAGTCATTCGCCATGCAGATGCGAATTGTATGCAGTAATTCGCACGGACATAATGAGTATGCACAATACCTTTAGGTGCACCTGTGGTGCCGCTGGAATACATGATGTTGTACACATCATCATCTTTCAATTCTGCATCCGGAGGTTCCTCATCTGACGCATCTGAAATAAAATCCGTCCACATTTGATATCCGGAACCTTCTATGCCTTCGCCAACTAATATCCATCGTTCCTTTTCAACATTCGGGAGATCTTCACGAATTTGTTCCATAATACTTGTGAAGGAATCTTCAGCAAAAACAATCACTGTATCCGAATCTCGCAAAAGAGTCGTTAATCCGGAAGCCTGTAATAATGGACTGGAAGGCACAATCACAATTCCTGTTTTTGCTGCAGCCCAGTACAGCAGCATTAATTCTTCGCAATTCGAAAGGACTGTTGCCATTTTCTGGCCTTTACGAATACCTGCTTTCAGTAAAGCATTTGCCAGACAATTTACGCGGGAATTTAATTCATGGAAGTTCAGGCGCTGTTCTCCTATAACAAAAGCAAGATGTTCCGGACGGTAACGTGCGTGTCTTGGAAGTAAGGAACCGATGTTCATAAGTTACATGCTCAATAGTTGTTAATTGGGAAAGAGTTATTTATGAGTGGTGAGATAGATATCACAGACACTTTGCACTTTCAAGCAAAAGCTGGAATCATCAGAAATAAAATTTCTTCAAATCCCTGAAAAAGATAAAAATATTACTTCCAAATTATATGAAAGTAAAAACAACTTATTTCTTTAACTGTTTAATTCTGCTGTTATTTTTGACAGGAGGATGCAGCTATTTCAAGAATTCTCTGAAAGAACATGAACCCGTAGCAAATGTTTTGTCAGAGAACTCCCTGCTTGCCGAAGTCCTCATGCACCTGCAGTTGGATTATATTGATGCAGAAAAACTTGACCCGAAAAAATTACTCCAAGGCGCGCTTACAGAACTTGAACGCGAGGTGCCTGAAGTTTGGATAGAACCTGTATTTAATAAAAATAACTCAGTACCCAGACTTGAAGTAAGCTTGGGAAACAAAAAATCAGTTCTTTCAGTTGTACAATTACATGGACTTGATGATTTACACCTTGTTTTGCAAAAACTTAAAGAACACCTTTTACTGAATGGTCTACAGTTGACAAAGTTAAAAATAGAACAGATTTTTGCTCATGGCATTCTGAGCCAGCTTGACGAATATTCTGTTTTTCTACCAAAGGAATTATTCCGTGAATTCAACATTAATCTGGGTGGTCAATTTGCCGGTGTTGGTCTGGTTGTTGGGACAAGGGGCGGATTTTTAACAGTGATTACCCCCATGGACGGCAGCCCCGCGTCAAGAGCAGGAATGCTTCCGCTAGACAGAATTGTCGAAGTTGATGGAGAAAAAACGGAGCACATGACATTAGATGAAATTCTCCATCGTCTGCGTGGAGAAATTGGCTCACCAGTCAAACTCAGTGTTTTGCGAAAAGGTCATGCGAAAGCATTGCAGTTTGAACTTTTCCGTGAAGAAATTCATGTTGATAGCGTCGTAACATATGATTTAGAAAGCGAAGGAAAAACTGTTCGTTACGCACGAATCAAAAACTTTCAAATTGAAACCTCTCAGGAACTTAAAGATAAGTTAGGTGATTTGAAAAATATCCACGGAATAATTATTGATTTGAGAAATAATCCAGGAGGAATACTGGAAGAAGCGGTTCGCCTCAGCGATTTATTTTTAGAGGGTAAGCAACGAATTGTAAGTACTAAAAGTTCCGCTGAATCTGCCACCCATTATTCTAAACAATTATTTGCTGATAATAAATATCTGACAATACCAATTGTTGTGCTGATAAATCACGGAAGCGCGTCTGCTTCAGAAATTGTCGCTGCCGCACTACAACAAAATGAGCGTGCACTTGTAATTGGTGAACAAAGTTTTGGCAAAGGGACAGTTCAAACTGTTTGGAATTTGAAAGAAGGTGCAGGACTGAAATTAACTGTTGGAGAGTATTTAACACCTGCTGGCCAGTTTATCCACAACATTGGTGTTGTTCCAGATTTTCAACTGAATCGGGTTTCTATTCCTGCGAAAACAGCAAAATCTGAAAGCAGCAATCAGAAGACAGAATCATATGAACAACCAAAACAATCTCATCTTCTATCATCTGTAGATTTTGAACGATTTCAGTTATTCCCTGATTCTGAAGCAGAACAAAATAATGACAATACAGATACACAACAAATACGTTACTTGGCACGTGATTCTTTTCTGTTCTATGAATCTCAAATCACAGATCAAAATGTCATAAAAAATAAATTGAAAGAAGACATATTTGTAGAAACTGCTTTACAAGTCCTAACACATATTAATATGGGAAAAAACAAAGAAATTGCCCAGCAGATTTTGAGGGAAACTGAGCACAAGGAATTAGCGAAAATTACAGGAGCACTTTCAAAACATGATATAGATTGGAGCTTAAATCCGTTTATAAAATCACCTTCCGCGGATTCACTTAAATTATCCTTGTCCACTTCAGAAATATCTGATGAAATTCTGCGAATAAATGTTCAACTTAAGAATGAAGGAAAAATCGAGGCTCAACGTCTGATAGTTGTAACAAAATCAGGTAACAGTTTGCTGGATGGCCTGGAGTTTCCTATAGGTAGACTTTTGCCGGGAAAAGCTGAATCACGTTCGATGCATATCAACATTTCTGCAGGAATGCTGGAAGAGAATGAACCGGTGGAACTGGTGCTTTATGATTACAGTTTGAAGAAGATAAAATCTCTAAGAAAGCAATTACGTTTTTCAGCAAAACGTACTCCCTCTTTTCGAATAGGAATGAAATTTCTGGACAATGGGGAACTTGGCAGTCAGGGAAATGGAGATGGAATAGTACAATCAGGAGAAACTATAGCCCTCAGTTTTAATATCGCTAATTTCAACGAAAAACCGGTTCCGGAATTAATGATGAACATTAAAGGGCCTGAAGGATCTTTTAGAATTAATCGTGGAAAAATTGTTTTAAAAAACCTGACTACTGGAGAAGAACAAAAAGAGTTTTTTCTTTTTCATGTTTTACATAACTCCAAGGGACTGGGTAAAATTAAAATGGAAATTGATGACACAAAATCAGATGCACCAACAATTATACAACTTTGGGATTTGAAAAATCAGCTGCCTGACAAAATGGTTATGACACCAGAGTTTTTAGAGTTGAGGTGGGAGGACTCAGATGGCAATCCTGTGAAAGGAGACACAACTTTGGAGTCACTGATATTGAGCGGAAAAGTCAAAAATGCAGAAGAAGTGCAAGACGTTTTTGTGCATTTGAATGACGAAAAAGTTTATTATTTTGCCAACTTTGATGAGCCTGTAAATACTGAAGATCAAAAAAATTTTGAAAAAGATTTTTTATTCAAAACTGTTATAAATTTGCTGCCAGGTAGTAATCAAATATCAGTTTTTTCACGAAACCGGCATGGTTTTCAGTCTGAACACAGATTAAGAATGCTGCGCAGGAATTAATCGGTCATTTAATAAAATCAATTCCGATGACGTTTCTTTATAAGAATTATTTTGGATTTTAGCGATAATTTGTAAACTGCACATCAAAGTCAAAATTCTGATCCTTCACAGCTTTCATTGCTGCCTGTAAGTCATCCTTTTTTTTGCCGCTTACACGTACAGAATCACTCTGAACTTGAGGTTGGATTTTTAGTTTAGTGGATTTTATGAATAAATTGACTTTTTTGCATTGCTCCTTTGATAACCCCTGCTGAATCGTTATTTCCTTCTTCTGTACTTTCCCACTTGGTTCCGTCTTACCATAAATAAGTGATTTAACCGGTACTGAGCGTTTGATCAACTTTGTCAATAAAATGTCAATGGTAGTTTGCATTTTCAATTCATCATCAGCAGTGATCAATAAGGAAGGCTTTTGCTTATCCAAATTAATTTCACAATTTGAGCCTCGGAAATCATAACGATTCCCAATTTCCCTCCTCGCCTGGTCTACGGCATTAGTAACTTCCTGCATGTTAACTTCGCAGACTATATCAAATGAAGCCATTAAAAAATATTTTGTTAAAGATTATTATTATTTCAGACACTTAGCACACTTTCTGTGAAAGTGCGGCCTTGATGAAATCGTTGATCTCACCATTAAGGACTGCTTGAGTATTCCCTGCTTCCCAGTTTGTCCTATGATCCTTGACCAACTGGTATGGATGCAGAATGTAGCTTCTGATTTGACTGCCCCAGGCATTTTCCTGCTTTTTACTGTTCTGAAGATCTTTTTCCTTGTTCAACTCCTTTTGCTGCAAATCAAACAGCTGAGCTTTAAGCATTTTCATCGCAGTGGCTTTGTTTTTATGTTGAGATCGCTCATTTTGACATTGCACCACTATTCCGCTTGGAGTGTGCGTTATCCGCACCGCCGAGTCTGTTGTATTAACATGCTGACCTCCAGCTCCACTGGCACGGTAAGTATCAACTCGAATATCATCCGGAAGAATTTCTACTACAATCTCCTCATCAATTTCAGCATATACAAAAACTGATGCAAATGAGGTGTGGCGTCGTTTTTGTGAATCGAATGGAGAAATACGTACCAGTCTATGCACACCAATTTCTGCCTTCATTTTTCCGTATGCGTATGGTCCTGAAACTGAAAAAGTTACAGACTTGATTCCTGCTTCATCACCAGGCAGATAGTCAAGGAGTTGAAATTTAAATTGTTCCTCAGTGATCCATTTACGATACATATCATACAGCATCATTGCCCAGTCTGTTGATTCTGTCCCACCCGCACCGGGATGAATAGATACAATCGCATTTCTGTCGTCTGATTCACCACTAAACAACGATGTGATTTCAAGAGAATCCAGTTCTTTATCCAGTTTCTCACATGTATCAACAATTTCACTCAGCAGTTCCGCGTCCTCATCTTCTCTGTATAAGTCCGCTGCGGCTTTCAAATCATTATGCAATAAATCCAGTGACTTCCAACCTTCAATATGTACACTCAATCGTGAAATGTCTTTTAACAGTACAGTACGCTCACTTAGCGGCAAGTTCCAAAAACCATCCTGTGAGGTTTCAGCCTCCATTTCCTGTAGTTGCCTGCTTTTATCTGCGACTTCAAAGAAACCCTTCTAAGTCGCCCAATCTCTGAGTTAACCAATCAATCCTTGTACTGATTTCTTCACTCAACATTGGATCAAATCCTTTTAATTAATAGAAAATTTCAAATGATTGAATATATAGCTTATTAATTGAAATTACAAGTTGAAATCTTAATTGTTTGTGTTTATTGTGTTTGCAGATAAGCTGGTTTAAAGAAAGTATCATGATGAAAATTATTAAATGAGTATGAGAAAAAAATCTATAACTAGAATACCATCTATATTTCAAATTACACTTACCATTAGCATCACCCTGCTGCTGAGTTCCCTGGTGGGCTGTAAATCAATCGAAATCAAAGACAAGCCGGACCTGTTACCTTATATGCTCAAACCTGTAGCTTTTCTGACAATCAAATCACCCAAAAACCTTGAACCAGTATGGCCGAATTTGATGGAAACCATGGAGCAAAGGTTACGAAAAATGCCTGTACTTGGCAGAATTACAGGAATTAAAGAACGACAAATGAAACTGGCTGATAGTCCGAAACTGAGGTCATCATACAAGACATACCTGAGCACACTAACCCTGACAGGGATTTCAGATAAAGAGCTTGCATGGCAAATTGTAGATAAATTTGATACCCCACACTTTATACTACTGGATTTTGTATCATTCCCCTGTACAAAAGATTGCCCCTCAGATGAGCAATGGATCATACGCTTAAAAATGATTGAAGCACGCAGTGGAGAAATTATTTACCAAGGGAGATTGTCCCATAAGTTGGATGAAGATGAAAAATCTTTAGAAACTTATAAAGCATTAGCAGGCAAACTAATCCTGAGTTGAATCTACGAAGTGAAATGGGAATTTAAACATTTACTTTTTTTACTTAATACATGCTTATGAATCAATGGGAATCACGCTGGCAGGATGGCCATATTGGTTTCCATCTTCAGGAAGTAAATCCCATTTTGGTCCAATATTCTGATGAACTATTGTTTGAAAGTCCGGAAAGAGTATTTGTTCCATTTTGCGGAAAATCATTAGATTTATGCTGGCTGGCTAGCAAAACGAATAAAGTACTGGGGGTTGAATTAGTTGGCAAGGCAGTACAGGATTTTTTTGCTGAAAATAATATAACAAATTCAATTCATCAAATTGATAAATTTGAACTGTTCAGCAGCAAATCCATTGACATTTTTCAAGGAGACTTCTTTGAATTAAAGCTTGAGCAAACCTCAACTTTCAAAGCAATCTATGACCGAGCGTCGATAGTATCACTGCAAAAGGCTGAAAGAAACAAATATGTGGATCACCTTATTTCATTTCTTGAGCCAGGTGGACGTATTTTACTCATCACTCTGGAGTACGAACAAAAGAGGATGGATGGTCCGCCATATAGTGTTCCTTCTGAAGAAATAGAAAAACTATTTACTCCTTATGGAACTTTGGAGCTTCTGGAGTCCAGTGAAATCCTTGATGAACGTTTTCGTAATAAAGGTTTGGACAGTCTGTTGGAACATGTTTTTATGATCATAAAAAAATGATTATTTCCCGTTTAATGTAGAAGATCTAAATGTATGTTCCATCCTCACAAAAAATAATCGCGATCATTCCCGCCCGTTATTCATCAACTAGATTCCCCGGAAAACCTTTAGCAGTGATTGCAGGTAAACCGATGATTCAGCATGTCTGGGAACGTGCGAAACAAACACCATCAATTGATCAGGTATTGGTTGCAACAGATGATGAACGTATCCTTAACACTGTGAAGGATTTTGGAGGAGAAGGAGTACTTACAAGCACTGAACATCAAACTGGAACAGACCGCATTGTGGAGGCTGTTTCCGGGCTTCCCTGCGGATGGATATTGAACATCCAGGGTGATGAGCCAATGATTCTGCCTTCTGATCTGGAACGTCTGATAAATCTGGCAAAAAATACCAAAGGAACGAAAGCTGCGACTTTGATTTTTCAAATCAATGATGAATCACAGTTAAATGATCCTAATGTGGTAAAAGTTACAGTTAATCATAATAAACAGGCATTATATTTTTCACGTTCCTTGATACCACATCCTCGTTCCTCGAATTCGCCTGACTTCAAAATCTGGCGTCACCTAGGAGTATATTTTTTCCAGCGAGATTTCCTACTTGAGTACAATCATTGGCCCCGTTCATTTCTGGAACAAACGGAGCAATTGGAACAATTGAGAATTCTGGAAAACGGTGAAACTTTGCTTTGTGTAGAAGCAGAAAATGAAGGGGTGGGCGTAGATGTACCTCAGGATTTAGCCCATGCAGAAAAACTGATGGAGGACATAATTAAGCATTAAAAGGGGGGGATTAGCTGTTCTGACAGTTAACAGAAAAAAGGATTCTTAATGTTGTTATCCTACATACCGGTCAGGACTTACTCCAAAAATCATATACAATGCAAACAGGGTGAAAACAGTAGCAAGTCCAAGCATTAAAACACCTACGTGATGGTCAGTTCCCAGTGTAACACCTATTTCCTTTTCATCCATACGCTGGAGTATCTCTTTGTCCAGGGCTTCACCATTATCAATACTTCGTTTACGTTTCTTTAAATCTTCCTCAACTGAGGCCTGGAATTCACTCACCAAATCTTCCTGACTGTCCATATCTCCTCTTATTGTATTTTTAATTATTTGAGTTTAAAAATCTGTGTCAAGTTTTTAGAACTCGCTACATCGCTAAACTTTTACGCACAAAGGTAGCATAATTTATAATGTTAGCAAAGTAAAAATTTCCTGTAATAGTTACATGTATAAAATCAAATTGTCTGTACATACTTCAGGATTTTTCTGCTCTGGGATTTGTAAAAGATCCAGAGTATTTTGCAAAAGATGTAGTTTCATCAGTTTCTACTGAATTTTCTGTGGATGAGTCAGTATCGTCTTTAGCTAACTGTTCTGATTGATTTTTATCTTCTTCTGGTACATCTGATGAATTATAAATATCGTCCTTCTCATCTTCAGATGTTATTTTTGAAAGTGTAAGCGGATCAATCTTATTTGCTACTCCACCAAGCTCATTTTTGAAATCCTGTGCAGATTCCCTTACTTCCTTGAGTTCAATCTCCTCTTCAATTTTATGCATTTCTTCCTGTACAGTTGAGCGAACATCACTTGTTGCACGTTTTAGCTCCACCAGGCCTTTCCCGATAGAACGCAATACTCCAGGAAGTTTATCAGGGCCGATAAAAACAAGTGCTACAACAGCAATAATTATCATTTCAGGAAGGCCGATTCCAAACATGTGAATGTTTCTTGTGAGATTGTGCAAATTTTAGCATACTGCTAGTGTCAGCAATAGTATAGATTATCTTGCTCTGAAAGGAAATGCAATGCATGACTTCATCGCTGTTCTGGATTTTGGAAGTCAATATGCCCACCTGATTGCAAATAGAATTCGTCATATTGGGGCATATACCAGAATTTTTTCTCCCTCATCAAAGGAAAATTTACTCCAGGGGGCCAAGGGTATTGTTCTTTCCGGAGGGCCAGCATCCGTTTATTCCTCAAATGTACCAAAGTTTAATTCAAAGATATTGGAGCTTGAACTTCCAATTCTCGGATTGTGTTATGGACATCAATTAATTGCGCAGGCATTTGGTGGTTCAATTTCAAATATAGGCAAAGGTGAGTTCGGTAAAGCAATTTTGAAACATATTTCAGATTCCCCCCTGTGGGAAAATGTGTCGTTTCCAAACCAGGTATGGATGAGTCACCAGGACAGTATCACAAAATGCCCTGAAGAATTTGATGTGACCGGAGAAACTGATAATGGTTGTGTGGCCGCTTTGAAACACAGCAAGCGTCCCATTTATACACTTCAATTTCATCCTGAAGTAACAGACACTTCCCTGGGCAGGACGATGCTGGAAAATTTTGTTAATGCATGCGATGTTCGCTCAAGATGGTCTATGGAATCATTTATTGAGGAAACTACCAGTCGCTTAAAACATGAAGTAGGAGACAGGAAAGTCCTGATGTTTCTGAGCGGAGGTGTTGATTCGTCGGTAGCCTTTGCCTTGTTAAACAAAGCAGTTGGTCAGGATAAAATGCTGGGACTGTATATCAACAATGGATTTATGCGAAAACATGAAAGTGAAGAAATACTCAATCGTTATTCGCAACTTGGCTATACAAATATACAATCCCGAGATTACAGTTCATTTTTTTTAGATGCAGTTTCAGATCTGGTGGATCCTCAGATTAAAAGACAAAAAATTGGAGCAACTTTTATTAAGATGCGAGATAAGTTCCTGAATGAACTTAACTTAGACGCACAGGACTGGATGCTCGGTCAAGGCACCCTCTATCCTGACATAATTGAATCAGGAGGAACAGAACACGCAGAAGTCATCAAATCTCATCACAATCGTGTTCAGGAGGTTATAGATTTAGTCAGTTCCGGACATGTGGTGGAACCTCTCAAAGACCTTTATAAAGATGAGGTCAGGCAGGTAGGAACTTTGTTAGGCTTGCCGGATTCAATTGTCTGGAGGCATCCGTTTCCAGGACCAGGACTTTCAATTAATGTGCTTTGTGCCAGCGGGAATGAGTTATTTGAGGAATTGGAAAAAACCTCTGAAGAAGTAGGAATTTGTCTGGAGGACAGTGAGTGTGATCACCTGATTCTTCCGGTGCGTTCAGTTGGGGTGCAGGGTGATCAAAGAACATATACCTTACCTGCTGTTCTGTTAAATACTCCTCGTGATTGGGATTGGCTGGAAAATCAGGCAACTCGGTTAACAAATGAAGTCAGAAATGTTAACCGAGTAGTTGTGCAATTAAGTTCAAACAATGATGAGTTTGATACTCATTTTCAAATACAAAAAGCTTTTTGCAGCAAAAATCGACTGGATTTGCTGAGAGAAGCTGATTATATGGCAACTCAAATGCTGGAAAAACATGGTTTGATGCGCGAGATTTTCCAGTTGCTTGTAATTTTACTGCCTGTTTCCAAAAACGGAATAGACGAAAGTCTGGTGCTGCGTCCTGTAGTTTCTGAAGATGTAATGACTGCTCAATTCGCGCGTATTGATTGGAAATTGCTTGATCATTTGGTAGAATCTTTACTTGAAATTTCCAGAATTGAAACTGTTTTTTACGATATTACTCACAAACCTCCGGCCACTTTTGGCTGGGAATAAAAACAAAGTTTTAAATGCTTGATCGAAGGATGCTTGTCAACATAGATTGGACTCTGTGTTTCCTGGTTCTGCTGATTTCAGGAATAGGACTGATTGCGCTATCATCAGCGACATTGGGGACTCCCGGTCAGGAAAAGTATTTAATGCATCAGGTCTATCGTATTATTGCAGGCATTGGGGTAATTATTTTGACCCAGTTTATCCATTATCGGAACTGGGCACGATTAGGTTTTGTAATGCATTTGGTTGTAATTGGGCTGCTGATTCTGGTGTTGTTTTATGGCACCGGAGGACCTGGTGCGCCTGTTCAACGCTGGCTTAAGCTCGGACCTTTCTTTTTTCAGCCTTCAGAATTCAGCAAGTTTACATTAGTCCTTGCGCTGTCTCATCATTTCCGTGAATTTGAAAGACCAAAGGGTAACTGGCTTTGGATGATCTGGCCGCTTATCTTGATGGCTGTTCCAGTAGTACTGATTATCAAGCAGCCTGATTTAGGGACAGCAATGCTGCTGTTGATTGTATTCATTCCAATAATTTTTTTAATGGGTATTCGTTTCAAAACTATTATCACACTAGGAATCCTGACACTGGCTTCTCTCCCAATCTTATGGATCTATGTACTCAAACCTTATCAAAAAGGTCGTATCCTGACCTTTCTAAATCCGGAACGTGATCCTTTAGGCTCCGGATATCATATTATTCAGTCTAAAATCGCGATTGGCAGCGGAAGAATATTTGGTAAAGGTTTTGGTGAGGGCACTCAGGGTCAGCTGAACTTTTTACCCGCGCACCACACCGATTTTATTTTTTCAGTTTTTTCTGAAGAATGGGGGTTTATTGGCGCAATGCTGGTGCTGATTTTGTTTTTAACTCTGGCATTGTGGTCCCTGGCAGATGTGCTGAAATCTAAAAATCGTGTTAGTGCTATTCAAATTACAGGTATTGTTGCAATAATCATTTCACATGTTTTAATCAATATCGGCATGACGACAGGTTTAATGCCGGTAGTGGGCGTACCGCTTCCATTTTTCAGTTACGGAGGTTCATCCATGCTCTCCATGATGTTTGGAATCGGCCTGTTGCTTAACATCAGAATGCGTCGGTTTGAGAATAAGTGAATAATCTTAAACTGTGGATTCCTAATTCAAAATTCCCCTTATATCAATAATTGATGGTTCGTCTTCGCTTTGCACCAAGTCCTACCGGATTTTTACATGTAGGTGGTTTGCGAACTGCTCTTTTTTGCTGGCTTTACGTTCGTAAAAACCACGGAAAATTTGTTTTTCGTTTAGAAGACACTGATCAGAAAAGAGCTGTTTCAGGAGCAGAAAATGAATTAATCAGAATGCTTGAATGGGCAGGAATTGATATTGACGAAGGTCCACATCTAGGAGGAGAAATGGCTCCGTACCGACAGTCTGAACGCCTGGAAATTTACAATCAATATGCTGGGAAGCTGCTTGATCAAGGGAATGCATATCCTTGTTTTTGCACTGCTGAACGTCTTGAAAAATTACGAGACGAACAACACGCCAAAGGAGAAACCCCACGTTATGACGGATTCTGCAGAAATCTGTCAAAAGATGAATCTGCACGGCGGATTGATTCCGGCGAAGTCCATGTAATCCGCATGAAAATTCCGGAAGTGTCGGAATCTATAGTGCTCAATGATTTAATCCGTGGTAGTGTCTCCATTGAAACCGGACAATCAGAAGACCAGGTTATAGTCAAAAGTGACGGATTCCCAACCTATCACCTCGCAGTTGTAGTTGACGATCATTTGATGGAAATTACTCATGTTGTACGCGGAGAAGAGTGGCTTCCTTCATTTCCGAAGCATCTTTTGCTTTACCGTTATTTTGGCTGGAATCCTCCTCAATTCGCACACTTGCCTTTGATCCTGAACCCTGATCGATCAAAACTCAGTAAACGGCAAGGAGATGTTGCCGTGGAAGACTTCCGGGAAAAAGGATATCTTCCGGAATCATTGATTAATTTTATCGCATTGCTTGGCTGGTCTCCCAAAGAGGAGCGGGAACTGTTTACACTCCCGGAACTGGTAGAAGAATTCAGCTTTGAACGTGTTAATAAATCCGGAGCTGTTTTTGACCTGGAAAAACTGAACTGGATGAATCAGCAATATATTCAAAAGCTGGAATTGGATGATTTACAGCAGCGGTTAAAACCATTTATTAATAAAACACCTTATGCCGGAGAGGCCCCTTCATTGTTCAGGAAAATTGTTAAAATACTGCAGCCTCGTCTGGTAACTCTGTCAGATATTGAAAACCGTCTTTCATTTTTTTTTGAGGACAATCCGGAAGCATCAGATGCTGAAGTTTTAAGAGTCTTGCGTGAGGAAAATACAAAGCAAGTTCTTGCTAATTTTTTAAAGCAAGTAGAATCCGTTCAAAGCCTGACAATGGATAATTTTGGTGAGCTGATGAAAAATGTACAGAATGAGACAAACATTAAAGGAAAAAATTTGTGGATGCCTTTGAGGTACGCCATTACACTTGAAAAAGAAGGACCTGATTTAAAGCTGATCATAGACTTTTTTGGTAAAGAAAGATGCATGCATCTTGTGCAACGTGCTCTGGAAATTTAAGTGATCCCAAAGACAAAACACTGAGGATTCAGCAGATGTTTCCAAATAGAAATGAGATCAACAGCAGGGTATACAGGTTTAACAGTTCATCCTGTCACTCAAAGCTGTGTGTCTTAATTTTATCATTTTTTTTTCTGCAACTCGCCCTTCCGGAAAGCATTTTTGCCATTACACCAGTTGATGAAACTGCTCCAGCATTTAATGCTAAACTTGAAGATACAGCTGAAGTAATTGCCGCAAAAGTACTTGAAAACGAAAAAAGTGTAATCGTGACTGTGGTTGATCTTTTAAATGGAATCACCTGGGAGCGTGACTCTATAACGGATTCACTGGAAGAAAATCTCACCGAGATGCTTTATAAAAAACTGCCTCTTCAAGTAATTCCGTATTTCGAAATTGTATATTTGAGATTGGAATGGAAAAGCACATTTCCGGAAATTAAGGATGACCCCCTTGCTGAAGACATTGCGAACCTGACAAATGCAGACTGGTTGCTCACCGGTACCCACCTTTCAGCTGATGGTTTGCTCACACTGCATTTAAAACTATTTGAGATACAAAGTGGGGACTTATTATGGCAGACATTTGTTGAGAGTGAAAGAGAAGCTGAAGTTGGCCTGCAAGAATACAGTCAATTGAATGAGGTTCCTGAAAGTAGTGAGACTGAGGCACTAGATTACACGCTTAATTATGCGCCTCAGATTCCACCCTCACCCACTATTCCACAATCTGCCAGACACCATGCTTTGGAACAGGAGTCGGAAAAATATAAAGTAGAATTATTAACTGAAACACCTGCAACAAAAACCAATGTTGCAAGACACCATGCTTTGGAGATGGAACAGGAAATTGAAAAAGATGAGGCAGAATTATTAACTGAAACACCTGCAGTAAAAACTGAGGTTGCAAGACACCATGCTTTGGAACAGAAAACAGAATTAGAAAAAGAGGACATGTCCGAATTATCCCCTGCAGTGTTATTGGAAAAAGATAAGGAAGAAGTACCACTGGTACCAGAAGGAATGGTGCTCATTTCTGAAGGTGAATTTTTGATGGGAAGTTATCAAGGTGATGAAGATGAACTTCCAGATCATCTGGTATACATTGAAAGCTTTTATCTTGATCAGCATGAAGTGACCAACGAGGCTTACAGCAAGTGTATAGAATGTGAAAGAGGCAGTGGTGGTTTTGACACTTTTGATCCTCTGCAGCCAGTAGTGTATGTTGACTGGAAAAATGCGGATGCATACTGTAAATCACAAAACAAGCGTTTGCCGACAGAAGCTGAGTGGGAATATGCTGCAAGAGCAGGAAGTGCTGGTGAATACAGTTTTGGCGACAATCTTTCATTGCTTGAAAACTATGCCTGGATAAAATCAAATACTGTTGATAAAGGCTCATGGGGCGCAAAAAAGGTGTCCGGCAAACAATCGAATTGGTGGGGAGTGCATGATTTGTACGGGAATGTAATGGAATGGGTCCGGAACTACTACACACCAGACTATTTCCCATACATTCGTGAACCAAATCTTCATAATGGTTTAAATTCACCTGTTGATGAAGAATATCCCCTTAGAGTTGTGAGAGGTGGTGCATGGGGAGGATTGCATGGAGCTGGGACTCCGGATGGAGTTCGATCAGCCAACCGATATGCATTCGCTGAATGGACCCGTTCCTTTCAAATAGGTTTCCGTTGCGCGATGGATATTTCCGGAAAAAGTTTCAAATAACTGATTAATTGTAGCTTCCCCACCAATCATTTCACTTGAAATAATCATGTCTGATATTCCTGTTGAGGCTCAGGTCCCGCCTGTAAACAAAAAAATTCCTGTGTCGCGGAACATACCTTTATCTGTCCGCAAAACAGCTGAATCTGCCTGCAAAAAGGTCATGCCATTCAGCAGAGATTTGGAACTTCGCGAGAGGTACAAAAATTTTTTTGGTGGATTGCGGCTGGGCAAACTGCTTGAAGATCTTGATTTAATTGCCGGACAGGTGGCATACAAACATACTGAGGGCTGGGAACGTGGTCTTACAATAGTTACTGCGGCATGTGATCGCATTGATTTATTAGGCAACTTACAAAGCGACCGTGATCTGCAGATTCTTGCCAGCATAAACTGGGTTGGCAGAAGTTCTTTGGAAGTTGGAATACGGATTTCTTCTAAAGAAGGCCGCAACTGGAAAAGAGTAGCCAGGGCTTATTTCATAATGGTAGCCCGGCGGGAAGGTAAAGCTGAAACTGTAAATTCGCTGAAACCTGTCACAAAGGAGGAGAAACGACGATTTCAGCAGGGTGAGCTTCGGCAGCAGCAGCGTAGAGCAATCGCTCAGACAAGTTATCTGTTGAACACCCCAACTGCTGAGGAAAGCCAGGTTCTGCATGATCTGTTTTTATGTATCAAAAACGGAGATATAAAAGGAGAGGCAATGCGTAACTCTATCAGGCAGTCTACTCTACTGATGCATCCTCAGTCACGCAATGTGCACAATAACATTTTTGGCGGATATTTAATGCGTGAAGCTTTTGAGCTGGCATGGAATATCACCTATCTTTTTTGCAAAAGAAGGCCGCAGTTTGTCAGCATGGATCACATGTATTTTTATAAGCCTGTAGAAATCGGTGCAATCATTTCATTTACCGGAACAGTAATTTATACAGTTGAAAAAGCTTTGATGGTGGAAGTTGTCTCTGAGGTTATCCATCCAAAAACCGGTGAGACAAAGATTACAAATGTATGCTATTTCACATTTACTGCTCTTGATGATTCAGGCATTCCGCAAGAAGTTCCTCTTATTCTTCCGGATAGCTATGAAGAAGGATTGAAATATCTTGATGGAGCAAAACGATTTAAACTTGGCGAGCAAACACGTAAAAATTGTTAATAAATAGTTTTTGCTGACAGCGGTTTAATTAAACTGAGTGAATTTTTTCGTATTCATTTGAACAATTTTTTATAAATATAAAAACATGATCAGTACTGCACAAACCTCTCATCTTGATTCCATCGGTTCTTTTCTGGCAATGGAGATTTTTTCCCGTGCTCAGCAGCTTGAAGCTCAGGGAAAAGAGATTATACATTTAGAATTTGGTGAGCCCGATTTTCCACCTCCTCCGGAAGCAGCGGATGCTGTACGGAAAAGTTTTGAAAATAGTCCTGCCGGATACACTCACACTCAAGGAATCGAACAACTAAGAATAGAGATTGCTAAAAAATACTCAGATGATTATGGTGTCCGGATCACTCCGGAACAGGTACTTGTTTCAAACGGATCATCACTCCTGCTTTTTTTGTCAGTTCGATTATTAGCCCCACCTGGAAGTGAAGTCATCCTCACTGATCCCAGCTTTGCCTGTTACGAAAATACAATCCGCGTGGCAGGCGCAGAACCTGTTCTTTTGAAGCTGCATCGTGAAGAAGGTTTTCAATTAAATGTTGAGGAACTTAGAAAAAAAGTTACGCTAATTTCAGATGAAATTTACGCGGACCTGAGCTACGAAGACCCTCCATGCAGTTTCTTGAGTTATTCTCAAAACACCGTAGCAATTCACGGTTTTTCTAAATATTACGCCATGACAGGTTGGCGTCTGGGATATATGATTACCCCCATGGCATGGATGTCTGCGGCAGCTCGTCTTCATCAAAATTTAATGATTTCAGCCAATGAATTCGTGCAGCAGGCAGGAATATCAGTTTTGCAAAAAAGTAAATCTTACTGTGAATCAATGAAAACTGAGTTCAACCGAAGACGGAAACATGTTTTGAATCGCTTAACTGAGCTTGGAATGGATCCCGGATACACTCCTAAAGGAGCATTCTATGTACTATACAAATATCGAGATTCATCAAAAACATCATTGGATCTTTGCATGGAAGTTCTGGAAAAAACCGGAGTCGCAATTGCTCCAGGACGTGACTTTGGACTCGGCGCAGAAGGATACGTGCGATTAAGTTACTCCAATTCACTGGAAAACATTGACCGTGCCCTGATCAAACTGGCAGAAAGCAAGTTGTTATGAGTGATTATATTTCTTGTTGTGTGAAAGATAATGAAGCAGGTATGCGCCTTGATCAATTTCTGGCATCGATGGATGAAATTGTTTCCCGCGCACAGGCGCAAAGATTGTTGAAGTCAGGTAACGTTTTGCTCAACGGTGTTTCTGTATCTGCCCCATCAAGAAAAGTTTACTCAGGACAGTCTATCCAGTTAACTGTACCAGATAGTGAACCTTCAGAAATTACTCCTGAAAAGGGAGAACTTGAAATCCTGCATGAAGATTCTGATGTAATAGTTGTAAATAAGCCGGCGGGGATGGTGGTCCATCCTTCAGCGGGGCATGCTTCAGGCACACTGGTTAATTACCTGATGCATCATTGTAATGATTTGTCCGGAATTGGAGGTATTTTACGACCAGGGATAGTCCACCGGCTGGATAAGGATACATCAGGAGTCTTGGTGGCAGCAAAAACCGATTCGGCACATCTGGATTTGTCCTCCCAGTTTAAGCAGCATACTGTAAAACGTCAGTATCAGGCATTGGTCTGGGGAGTTCCTGATAAAGAGTTTGGCGTTGTGGATGGGGCAAACATTCTGTAACTCACTGGAAAGTTTTAAAGAGATTCAAAATTGCTTCTTTGATGGCCTGTCGACTTGAAACCGGCCGAACTCACCAGATCAGGGTACACCTGACCTCAATTGGACACCCGCTTATTGGCGATAAGCTGTATGGCAAATCACCTTTAAAAAATTGTTCTGGATTTTCAGTTGAATTAATTCAAACAATAAAATCATTCCGACGTCATGCCCTCCATGCAGAGTTACTGGGATTCAAACATCCTGTAACTGAAGAATGGTGTGAGTTCAAAACAAATTTACCTGAAGATTTCAGTCATTTGCTGACTGAACTGCAGGAATCATAACAAAATGTATTTCTCCCAGATAACCATCTTACATAAACTTCCACACCGGAGTTATCATCACCAATTTCAATAGAAGAAAAAAAGTATTTTGTTAAAAGAATAACTTGATTGATTTCTTGAAGCATTAACCAAATTTCACATAACATTTTTTTCTTACTGATATAACTTAGAAATTAAACTTGACTTATCAGAGTGTGTAAAGTATATTTATTGCCTTATTCAATCCATCCTAACTAGGAGGTACTATGAAAAAACTATTTTATTTATTGCTTATATTAACATTATCAGCCTCATGCGGCGAAGAGGAAGAAAGCGGCGATCTTACAAGTGATGGATCAGCCACTTCACCAGTGGAGCTCATTGTTGGAACAGCTAAATCCGGAAGTGTAGCTTATGATGATAACAGCTTTTATAAGTTCACAACTTCATCTACAGGCGCCGGAAACTACAAGTTAGTAGTAGCCTCATTAGCTGTAACTGACTCATGGTCGTCATCCAATTCTGTACGTGCCTATCTTTACTCCAATTCAAGTTACTCAAGCTCATATCAACTTGAATATGATTCATGTTTGGCATCTTGCACTATGGTATTTGATTATGAAGACAATCTGCATGCTAGCACTACCTATTATTTAAAAATTTACGGGTATGGGGATGCAACCTATACTTTGACTGTCACGAAAGGTGGCAGCGAAGGCAGCAAGAATAACCCTGTAGAACTTACAGCAGACAACGAGACATATACATCAGGTACGGTTGAAGGTTATTACTATGGTGGACAAAGCTATTACAAGTTTACGACCTCAGGTGCAGATAATTATACATTGACTATGAATAATTCAGATTCTCTGGATTGCTCTCTATATTCTGATTCTGGTTTCACATCATATGTGTCCTATTCCTACAACAACTGTACTGCAGGTGCAAATCTCTCTAAAACTTTTACGGGAACATCCAGTACAGCTGGCTTAATAGCAAATACAGCTTATTATTTAAAGATTGAGCCTCTTGGCTACTCAATTACCGATGCCAAAACAACTACATATAGCATTACGATTGCTGCTGAAGGGAATTAGCAGAAAATTAAGGTGATTAGAAGAAATTATTTAAATCCCATCAAAAAAACGACATACATGTCTGTGTGCCAGTCACTATTGCTGGCACATTGACATTTTGCCGAGTCACAGCCTGACGCTTTAAATATTAAAATTAGCCCAAATAAGACCTAGTTTGATTTAAAACTTTTTCAAAAGTCCAAATCAGAAATAGTACTTTTTAATTCTGATTAAAAAACCATCCTCAGTATTTTCCCTTATATGATTTTATATGCATTAGAATATTCAGGGAAAATTTTAAATTTAATAATCAGAGGAATCAGTCAGAAAAAATAATCCTGTCCAGCTTTCAAAACGTTTTTCAGCACCTATCTTGTTTCCTCTCTTTTAAAGTTCATTCAGCATAGGTATTTTGATTTAACTTTGCTTGATCTGTCTGGCTATATCCTTCAAAGTCGTGTTTTCTTCCACTTCAAAGTCCTGTTGATATTTTTTTTCAATTTGGTCCACAAACTCTACAATCACGACTGAATCTGCTCCGCAACTCAAAATCGGCTGATCAAAATCCGGTTTCAATGAGACAATTTTTTCGAATAGCGTCAAAATTTCTGATTCCAAAGATGGCTTCTCCTCAGCTTCATATGAGTCCCCCTCATTTTCTGAACTGAAAACACGTTCAATAAGTCCATCAAACTGCGAGGACTTGAAAACAAGACGGTTATGCTGGTGCCTGATTTTACCACTTGAAGTTTTGGCAATTGTTCCGGGTTCTAAGTAGAGACGTTCACTTGGGATAATCTGAAAGTATTCCCCTACAATTTCAATTATTTTATGATCAACTGCAGGCATTACGTATTTAAGGAACAGAGCTGAATCTTTGATTAAATCAGCTCGGACTTCAACTGCTGTCGTCAGATGTTCCAGCTCATTCTCCCCTTTTGAGGCATAAGCCATCATGCAGCCGGGGCGCAGTTCTTCCACAAGTGAAAGAACCTGTTCTATATCATGCGGATAATAATTACGTCCACGGATGATGATGATATCTTTGATCCTGCCCGCAAAATAAAGATCTCCCTTCCAAAGCAAAGCAGAATCACCGGTTGTCAAAAACAGCTGTTCCTTTCCTTTTATTTGTTGTCGGAAGATTTCTTCAGTGGCCTGATCATTATTGTAGTATCCCTGAGCAACAGAAGGTCCGCAGACCATCAGCTCTCCAACTATTCCTTCCGGAAGAGATTGGTTTTCATCCCCTTTGATAACAATCTCATGATCATCCATTTGCGGACCTAAATTGACCAGCATTTTTTTGTCTGCTTCAGGCGTGTTATTATCAATTAATTCAACTCTGCCTTTTGTTTCAAGTACATGACGATCAACACAAAGCCCTTCTAATCCGGATTTGCAGCCCGAAAACATAATTACAATTTCAGCCAGTCCAAATCCTGGTCTTATAACATCCGGTTTCAAACCGCATGTGGAAAACCTTTCAATAAATTTTTTAGTTGGCAGATAATGTACCGGTTCAGAACCGTCAGTCACAGAAACCATGCATGATAAATCCAGCTGTTCAAGTTCTTTTTCTGAGATTTTTTTTATACATAAATCCAGAGCAAATGGAGGAACATAGCTGTATGCGCATTTGTATTTAGAAATTGCTGCAAGCCAGCGCAGAGGCTTGCGGATAAAATGCGCCGGAGTCATTAAAACCACAAATCCTCCGGAATAAAGTGCTCCCATCAATCCTGCCACCAGACCAAAATCATGAAAAAGCGGAAGCCAGACAGCAGTACCGTTTTCTTCCTCAAGCTGCATGAATTTACGTGCTTCTTCCAGATTTGCCATTATGTTACCGTGGCCGATCATTATGCCTTTGGGTGTTCCTGTACTTCCGGAAGTGAATTGAAGGTAAGCAGTATCGTGCTTATTTATTTCCGGAGGAGAAAATTCCACATCTGTTTCAGCTAAAATTTCCTTATCTGCTGCAATGGTAACTCCGGCAAAAATACTTTTCTGTTCCGGAGTTAATTTGTTGAGTAAAAAATCCACCATCTCGGTTGTTGCAATAAGCAAACTTGGTTTGCTTACTTTCAATGTTGGCAAAAATGTTTCCATGTAAGCTGCCATTTGCTTTGTTCCAGCAGGTTCAGACAGAGGAACCGCTAGAAACCCTCCATACAGGCATCCATAAAATATATTTATGAATTCCAAAGAATTTGGTAGAATTATCAGTATTCTATCTCCTTTTGAAATTCCTTTATCTTGCAGTACAGCAGCTAAATGACGGGCAGCTCGATCATTATCTCTATAAGTAATGGATTCGGACTGATTTTCGCCATCTTCTAAAAAAATAACACATTCACGTTCCGGATGAATCAAAGCTCTTTGCTGTGAAACTTCCACAATATTTGAAAATTGTTGTGCCAGCATTTTATTTGTTTGTGTTGTTGGATTAAAAAGTTGTGGTGTAAAAGAGTCTGCTTTAGTCAGGCAGTCTAACAGATTAATTCATCCTGAAAAATAGATTAAGTATTGTGGTAAAAGGGTGTGGGCAGTAACGTCCATAATCTAACGGATTATTTTTCTAATAAACTCAAGTGTTGTGCTTTCAACTTCATCAAGCTGTTTGTCAAGAATAACAACATGGCCGGATTTTTCCATCCAATGCGATTCTCGAACTGCGGATTGAACACCATTCAAAATTATATCTCCGCTTTTCAGATCCACAGTTTTATCCAAATTTGCCTGCATGATCAAAATCGGCTGATAAATTCTGCAAAGACGCTGTTTAGTTTCCCATTGTAATTTCAGCAGCTGCACTAATGTTCTTAAGGGATAAACCTTGTAGCCTTGCCAGGGCATTTCATCTCTGTCTGAAGATGCTTTTTTTTTGACGGAGAATACAATTGGCGATGCAATCAGCAAAAACAGTGTCCGAAGGAAAGAGGACGCAAAACGCATTGCGGGAGCATACAACAGCAGTCCTTTTATTTCAGTATGTTCACTCGCGAGATGCAAAGCAAGTACAGCTCCGGCAGATTCACCTCCGACGATTACAGAGGAGCATTTTTTCTTCAATTCAAGATAAGCGTCTTCAACTGCCTTGATCCATTCATTCCTGTGAGTCCTGCTAAGTTCCTGCGGAGTGGTACCATGTCCCGGAAGCAAGATTCCTGAAACCGTGAATCCCTCTTCAAGCAGACGTTTTGCTAAAGGCCTTATTTCTGCGGTGGTAGCAGTTATACCGTGAAGCAATAATACTCCAGTATCACCGCCCTGCCAAAAAAAAGTTCCTCCTTCCAAATCCGGATTCACCAATGCGTTGTTCATTTTTTTTCAGGTATTTTAATGGTTCAGGAACAGTATCCTTTATCTTCAAATTTGCTTACAGCTACACTTTTCAGGCAGAATCACGGCGTTAGAATTTGTAATTTGACTTGATTCAAATTAGAGATTGAGATAGCATTATCGGTTATTCATCTATGGTATGTCTATGGTTTTAAATACAGGTATTTCATGATTCGTGTTAATTCACTGAGCAAAAATTTTAACAACTTGCTTGCTGTCGATCAAGTTTCATTTGAAGTCCAGCAAGGTGAAATTCTGGGCTTTCTCGGCCCAAATGGAGCAGGCAAAACCACAACCATGAAGATGCTCACCTGTTT
The DNA here is from genome assembly GCA_001627865.1 of SAR324 cluster bacterium REDSEA-S27_B3. Classification (GTDB taxonomy): domain Bacteria; phylum SAR324; class SAR324; order SAR324; family NAC60-12; genus Arctic96AD-7. The sequence continues at coordinate 4,316 of LUQO01000038.1, read as the reverse complement.
TATCCCGCCCAGTTCAGGTACAGCTGAAATATGTGGTTTTAGTATCTTAAATGATCCACTCCAGGTTCGTACCCAAATCGGATACCTTCCTGAAAGCGCCCCATCTTATGATGAAATGCTGGTAGGTGAATTTCTGCGATTTGTGGCTGAAGTCCGCGGCTACAGTGGTATTGAAATGAAAAGACGTGTTGGGATGGTGATCGAAAAGACTTCCTTAAGAGAAGTTGAAAATCAAATGATCGACACACTTTCCAAAGGTTACAGACAACGCACTTGCCTGGCGCAGGCATTAATACATGACCCGCCTGTGCTGATACTTGATGAACCAACTGATGGACTTGATCCGAACCAGAAACATGAGGTGCGCAGTTTAATCAAGGATATGAGCGAGGAACGTACTATTTTGATTTCCACACATATTCTGGAAGAAGTAGATGCTGTCTGCACACGTGCCATGATCATCGCAAACGGACACGTGGTTGGTTACGGAACATCTGATGAGTTGCTGTCTCAATCTTTGTACCGCAACTCAATCACATTGTGTTTGAGAAATGCTGATCCAAGAAAGCTCCTTGATGAATTTAATCAGCTGGATTTTGTTTATTCTGTGGAAAATGTTCCTGATAGTCGAGAAGGAATGGTTACCATGCGTTTGTTTCCTAAAAATAAAGAAACAATTTCATGTCAGCTTGAACAGTATTTATGCACAAAAAATATAACTTTCGAGCACTTTAGTGTAGATCGTGGAAGGCTGGATGAAGTATTTCGTGAACTTACAACTGTGTCATAGATTTTAACAGATTGTATTTTGTGGCTTAATAACTGTAACTGAATTTTTAAATGTTTATCAAAGGATTTTTCCCAATATTGAATCGCGAGCTGCTGGCATATTTTCGATCACCAGTGGCATATGTTTTCATCATAATTTTTTTGACAGCAAATGCCGGATGCACTTTTATGCTCGGAAATTTCTATGATTCCCAGCAAGCAAGTCTTGAAATCTTTTTTCTTTTTCATCCCTGGCTGTATTTATTTCTTGTACCGGCAGTAGGCATGCGCCTTTGGGCAGAAGAGCGACGTTCCGGCACTGCTGAGTTGCTGCTGACTTTCCCTGTCAGATTGACCACCACAGTATTTGCAAAATTTTCTGCCGCGTGGTTATTCATTGGCATTTCCCTGCTGCTGACTTTTCCTATGATCTGGACCGTTCACTATTTAGGAGATCCGGACAATGGACCGATCATTACCGGTTACCTTGGGAGCTTTTTAATGGCAGGATCTTATCTGGCAATTGCCAGTCTGACTTCGGCACTTACAAAAAATCAGGTTATCAGTTTTATACTGAGCGTCATAATTTGCCTGATGCTGGTTTTATCAGGGTGGGGTGTATTGAGTGAAACTCTTAACACAGTTTTTCCGGTATGGATCAGTGACCTGGTAGGTCAGTTTAGTTTTACAACTCACTTTGATGCAATTCGAAGAGGAGTGGTTGATATCAGAGATTTTATTTACTTTATTTCGATAATTGTAATTGTTCTGATGCTGAATGTTGTAATTCTGGAATCACACAAAGCATCTTGAATTAAGAAACCTTCATTTCTCTCAATTATTAAATAAAAATTTGTTAGAGAGCCTGGGACTTTAAAAGATAATGAAAGAAATACCTTGGTCAAGCACATGGATCAGTGTAGCACTGTTGCTGATTTGTTTAGTTGCGGTCAACTTGACGGCTTATTTCATTCCTTTGCGTTTTGATCTGACAGAAGAGCGCCTTTACACAATTTCTGATGGATCAAAGAAAATTCTGGACGGTTTGCAAGATCCTGTCAGGGTCAACTTCTATTATTCCAGAAATATCGCCGAACTCCCTCCAAACTTCAAAACTTACGCCCAACGAGTAGAGGAACTGCTTGAAGAATATCAGGCGCTTTCCAATGGAAAAATAATTCTGGAGATTTATGATCCTAAGCCAGACACCGAGGAGGAAGAATGGGCGCAAAAATACGGAATCAAACCGATTACACTTCCTACCGGTAATGCAGTCTATTTTGGAGCAATTGTCTCAATGCTGGATCAGGAAATGCTTCTTCCATATTTTGATCTTAGACGTGAAGAGTTTCTGGAATACGATATTTCTCAGGCAATTCAAAAAGTTAGTGCTTCCTCGTCCGCCAAAATAGGACTTCTCAGCACTATGAACCTGCAAGGAGGACGATCAATGATTCCGGGTATGGCCCCCAGGGAAAAATGGGTTTTTCTCAGTGAATTGGAAAAATCTCTTGCAGTGGAAAATTTGCCGTTAACAACAGAAGAAATACCTGATGATCTCAGCCTGTTGATTGTCCTGCATCCACGTGGTTTCAGTGCACGTTTGAAATACGCAATTGACCAGTATGTGCTTCGCGGAGGAAGGCTGGTTGTATTGCTTGATCCAAATGCACGTATTGATATGACATCACCGGAAAATCAGTTTGGACAGCAGCCCCAGCTGGCCAGTGACCTTCCGGAACTGCTCAAACAATGGGGAGTGGATTATGACAAATCAAAAGTGGTTGGAGATCATCTTCATGCCTCACAAGTGAACACAGGACGCGGAGTGATGAACTTTCCAATGTGGATGACATTCTATTCACAATCACTTGACCAGGAACATCCAATTACCGCACAGCTGGAAAATTTACTTTTTGTTGAAGCAGGTTCATTAACAAAAAAAGCAGACAGCAACTCCGATTTTACACCTTTGCTTTCACTTTCAGATCAAAGCGGGCTTATTGACGCGTTTCAGTTGCGATTCACAGCACCTGATCAATTGTCACGTGAAATGAAAGTGGACAGTGAGGAGAAAGCCTTAATGGCAATAACATCCGGAAAATTTTCCAGCGCCTTCCCGGAAGGACAGCCGGAGAAGGAAAAAAAGGAATCGGATGCTCAGTCAACAGCTGAGGAATCTGAAGAAGACACAAAACTGAAACACAAGCATCTAAATTCGGCAGCTCAGCGAAATTCAATATTGATTTTCAGCGACGTGGATTTTCTGTCAGATCAGTTTTCTGTACAAAAAATAAACTTCCTCGGACAGTCAATAATTCAGCCTACAAATGACAATCTGAATCTGATGCTTAATGCCGCGGAACATCTTTCCGGAAATGAAGCTTTGATGAGCATTCGTTCGCGTGGACGTTTTTCCAGGCCATTCACCCGTTTACTGGCAATGCAGCAGCAGGCACAGATGCGCTACCAGGAAGAGGAAAGACAGCTGCTTTCACAGTTGGATGAAGTGCAGCAGCGATTGAACAGTCTGCTGGAGTCTGCGGGAAACAAAGGGCAGAAAGAAGTGATATTACCTAAAGAAGTGCAGCTTGAAATACAACAATTCCGTGAAGAGGAATTGCAGACACGCCGTAAATTAAGAGAAGTAAGGAAGATTTTGCGGCAGGACATTGAGCAGCTTGGCCAGGGCTTACTGCTGCTGAACATGCTGCTTGTGCCTTTTATTGTGGGTATTACAGGAGTGGTTGTCTACCGTTACCGCACCCAAAAACGCCGCAAAATCATCCGATAATCACCTTCAAAGAAGTCTGAAGTTCCACATGTCACCCCAAACGTTTGTGAGAGTTCTTGCTGTTTCTGCACTTTCAGATCTCCCTTAGTTCGAGATGACATGTGGTGGAGGATAACTCTGCATCATTGAGAAATCGCAACTAACGATTTCCCTTAATACAATCTGTTTCGGTTACAGTCTAAGCCGCATGACGATTGAACTGTTCTGCTTCAGTTGACTCTTTCAGCGCCGCAGTTGAAGACTCTCCGCCTGCCACAGTATTTTGTACAGTATCAAAATAACTGGTGCCTACAAAACTCTGATGCTTCACTGCTTTGAAGCCCTGGGTTTCCTGTAGTTCAAATTCACGATTCTGAAGTTCAGAATAAGCACCCATTCCACGTGTGCTGTATCCTTTTGCCAGTTCAAACATGCTGGTGTTCAACGCGTGAAATCCTGCGAGTGTCACAAACTGAAACTTGTAACCCATTTCACCAATTTTTTCCTGGAATTTCTCAATAGTATTTTCATCAAGATGCATACTCCAGTTAAAGGAAGGTGAGCAGTTATATGCAAGCATTTGGTCCGGATACTTCTCATGGATTGCATCCGCGAACTCCTTCGCTTCACCCAGGTCAGGTGTTGATGTTTCACACCACAAAAGATCACAGTATGGTGCATAAGCCAGCCCTCTTGCAATCGCGCATTCAAGTCCTCCATGGATACGGAAAAATCCTTCCGAAGTACGTTCCTTTGAGGAGATGAACTGATGATC
>LUQO01000037.1 GCA_001627865.1 SAR324 cluster bacterium REDSEA-S27_B3 | reverse complement strand
ATGGGTTCATCTTTTCAGACTCGGCTCAGTTTCATGCGCAGCCTGACACGCAGAATTTCCAGGGAAAATTGGAGTTTTGAAAAACTGCGTTTTGAATTGGATGAAAATGGTTATGGTGTTTCCATTTTTGCGGTACATCTTCCGGATAGGACATATTCTCTTGTTGTATTTACAAATTATATTGATCCGGAGATGCGTACTGACAGAGTGGTAGCGGAGGTATGGGACGCAACATTTAATTTGTTTGATGGAATACCTTCAGAAAATGACATAAAAAGACTATCAAAAAATACTCCGAAACAGGAAGCTGGACGCTTCAGTCCAAGTGAGTTGGTACTGGCACGTGCCAATAAAAGCCTGCGCCTGTTTGAACATGTGGTTTCCAGATTGTCTGATGGTAAACAGCCTGACGTTGACCTTCTGGCTTCTGTTGGATATCTGATGCGCACTACTGCAGTTTACGGCAGTGGAAAATTTGGATGTGCTGACCGAGAAAAAATTGCGAATCGTCCCGAATCGCTGGGTGCATTTCAAATCGAAATGCTTGCGGTTTATCTATTTCGCTGGTTCACAATTGAATTGGTTGAATATGTCGCTATAAAACGAGGCGGTCCTAAGGCAGTTGCACTGAATCCTGAAATCAGCAGGTATTTGGGAATAGGTAATGCTACCGGTCTGGGCATGGCACCGTTTCTGATAAAGCATCCTGTTTTGATACATAACTGGGTTTTAGCACGCGAAACAGCACTTTCCAGAGTTATCAGTCTGGAATCACATACTACTGTAACCCTGAGGCATTTCAGGGAAATTCTTGATAGAGCAATACAACACGTTGCGGAGTGGAATGTGGATGATGAACTGCAAACCTCCCATATACACAGGCTCAGAGAAGATTTGAAGGCAATGCTGGATTGGTGCAATGATAAAGAAAATTTTAAAAAACCATGCCTTTGGAAACGTCTTTTAAAATTTGCTGAAGCCAACTTTTCGCTCGAAGGACAGGAACTGACTGTATCACTGCTAATTGAGCCGCATGGAGAACTTGTGGATGATCTGACTGATTCCATGCAGACATCATATACATCAAAACTTGATCCAAGCATGAGAGTCAAACAGCTGAGAGAAATACTTGAAGATTATTTTGGCTGGGCTTTGGAAATTAACTTTGAAGATCCGGAAAACCAGCGACGCTTCTGGTATTATTCTGAAGAAAAACTGGAGCCTCGATTTGGTGACAGATACTCTGATCCAGGTGCAGAACTGGAAATGCCCCTTGCTGTCGGGCGTGATGTTTCTATGCTGTACAAAAAAATATGCGCTGTTTCAACTGATACTTCTGTAAGCAGATTTGTACTGGCACATCCTGAGTTTCGTCATATTATCAGGAGAATACAGACAGTTGTCGGATATCCTTATGCTGAAATCAGGGATAATATCATAGAAATAAAAACACGACCGATTGATCTGCTGCGTTTTAAACTGGCTTTTTTTGGCGCCTCTAAATTTGATCCGAAATCAGATCTATGGACACGTATCACAATGTTTCAGGGAGCACCTCTTCCGGATCAATTTGGCGCCGGTCAGTCTGAAGACTGGGCTTTTCCTGTGCAGCCGCAATCAGAGGCTGCATGAGCTCGCCTGAGATAATTCTGTCGTTTAATGAAATTTTGTTTTACTTCACCAGAGCAGCAGTTGGAGTGGGTGTTCCTTATGGACTGGCAGAAGATTATGGGCGCAGCTCAATTTGGATTGGAAGCCATGGTCTTGACCCCGCACTGATTACCTCAAGTGCTCTGCAGGAATTGGAAAGTCTCAAAAGCGGACTGGATGCTACTATCACTGAAAGCAACAGTGAAACTGTATTATTAGCAGTTAGTGAAAAACCACTTTCCGCTTTATTAGCAGGACCTGCTGTATGTGATTTGATCTGCACAATATCTGAAAATCACGAGAATATTCAGCAAATTATCGCAAAAAATGTTGATTGTCCTTTTCTTGTGGCTGCGGCAATTGGATCGTCAAATAAATTTGGATGGGAAATAAGCTGGCAGGCATCAAAAGATTTTTATTGCAGTGTTTTAATTTGTGAAGAAGGAAGTTGGAAAGCATCATGGAAAGGCCGGGAAATTCCTGAACAGAATGCTGCGGCTGATGTGAAGATTGTTTACGTGAATAATCAGTTATTCAAATCGGCAAAATTGAAAGAGGAATCAAACTGGTCTGGTGAAAACAGAAAACGTGTGCTGGAAACCGGTGTGCCGATTTATGAATCGTGGCCAGTTATTCATTCATTTTTCTCAAGATGTCTCGTACCTTCTACAGAAGAGTCTCGTAAATCCGGTGCTGGCGCAGGTTTAGTGGATACAGACTGAGAAACTTAAGATTATTTGACAGCAAAAATTGTTTTTATAAATGTTTAGTGTGCTGATCACAATGGCAGTTTTAACTTGAGAAAATCCATTGATAATTATGCTTCAATAATGTAGTGTTGTTTTATGGTAAAAACTCACGTAAACCCAGGAAATTCCTCCACTGCAGTGTATCAGTTAAATAGCATTTTACTGCTTAACAGGACTTATTTATCTCAGAAAATACAGGAATTAACTCTTTAAATTTTTGAAAAAATACTACTATTCGTGGAAAGAATGTCTGATTGACATTCAGAAGATAGCAAGGCAAGTATCATTATCCGATTTTAATCCGGATGTTATTGTGGGTGTATCAAGAGGAGGACTGATACCTGCTGTTGCTCTCAGTCACTGGTTTCAATTACCTATGGTGCCGATTCAAACAGCACTGAGAGACTTCCCAAACTGGGTTACATATACACCGAAAAAAGAGCACAAAAACGTGCTCATTATGGATGATGTTTGTGATGGAGGAGAAACATTTCACAAAATTCATCTGGAGATCAAAGAATTTTGCGAAAAGCCGAAATTTGCTTCTCTCTGGTGGAATAATGAATGTAATTTTACTCCCCACTTTTTTGCCAGAGAAGTTGCCAAAGATACAGAAAATCTGTGGATACACTTTCCATGGGAATTTGAAAACACACAACAATATATCACTGATTAAAAATGCATATTGAAAATGAAGTTAAATATGATTTTTCAGATGTCTTGATTAAACCAAAACGCAGTTATTACACTTCAAGAAAAGAAGTGGACCTGGAAAGGAAGTTTAGGTTTAAGTGGTCAAATATGGTTTGGAAAGGGATTCCAATTGCTGCATCAAACATGGACACCGTCGGAACTGTTGGTACAGCAAAAGTTTTAAGTAAGCATAACACACTGACTTGTTTACATAAATTTCACACTGTTGATGAACTGCTCAACATTCCTGTTTCCATCAGGAAAAATGCAGCAATTACAATAGGAATTGCTGAGGGACTGAGTATTTTGTATGCACTTGGTGAACAATTGAAATACTTCAAGCTCATCTGCATTGATGTTGCTAACGGATATACAGAGCAGTTTTCTGAATTTATTAAAAAAGTGCGATCTGAATTTGCAGAAAAAATTATCATTGCCGGAAATGTCTGTACACCTGAAATGACGGAACAGCTGATCTTGTCCGGTGCGGATATTGTCAAAGTCGGTATTGGCGGCGGTTCAGCATGTATTACCAGAAATGTGGCCGGTGTAGGAATCCCCCAGCTGAGCGCGGTTATTGACTGTGCTGATGCCGCGCATGGAATTGGGGGCATGGTTATGTCAGACGGGGGCTGTACTTGTTCAGGTGATATCAGCAAAGCATTTGGCGCAAACGCTGATTTTGTGATGCTTGGCGGTTTGCTGGCAGGCCATGATGAGAATAGTAATACTATAACTGTAGATGAAACTACAGGAGAAAAATCAGTCAGGTTTTATGGTATGGCCAGCAGTACCGCTCTTGAAAAGTATTATAGTGATAACATGGAAATTGATTATAAAGCCAGTGAAGGAAAGCTTGTGAACATTCCGTATAAGGGAGCTCTGGAAGACACGTTGCTTGAACTGCTTGGTGGTGTCAGGAGCACCTGCACCTATATCGGAGCCAAAAAAATCAAAGATATTTCAAAATGCACAACCTTTGTTTGTGTGAATAATCAATTGAATAATTATTTCAATTAGTATATGACACCTTGAATTAAAATTTTCAAGGTATCAATTTAACATTACTAAAACATGGAACAACTAATAACTATACAAAACGGAAACAAACAAAACTCAGTTTTTTCGTCTGAAGAAATGGAGGCTCGTCTGGGAAAATTGCGGGCACAGATGGAGTCAGAACAGATAGACGCTGTATTATTTACTTCGATTCATAACATCAATTATTATAACCACTTTGTGTATTGCTCGTTTGGACGTCCATACGGACTGGTGGTTACACAGGAAAAACATAAATCCATTTCGGCAAATATTGACGGAGGTCAGCCATGGAGGAGAGGTTACGGAGATAATATAATTTTTACTGATTGGGAAAAAGACAATTATTTCAGAGCAATAAAACAAGAAATCCCAAACAGAGGACGTGTTGGCATTGAGTATGATCATTTCAATATTGAAAACCAGATTAAATTGCAGGATTTATTTCCGGATGCAGAATTGACAGATATCTCAAAAATTTCAATGCGTCAGAGGATGGTTAAATCAGATGAAGAAATTGAATTGATCCGCAACGGGGCTCAAGTGGCTGATATTGGCGGGGCCGCCTGTGTGGAAGCAATTGGAGAAGGTGTTCCGGAACATGAAATTGCCTTGCATTCCACACAGGCCATGGTGCGGGAAATTGCCAGGAGATATCCGGACAGCGATATCATGGACACCTGGACCTGGTTTCAATCCGGAATCAACACAGATGGCGCTCACAATCCTGTTTCAACAAGAAAAGTACAAAAAGGAGACATCCTCAGCCTGAATTGTTTCCCAATGATTGCTGGATATTATACTGCGCTTGAGAGGACACTGTTTTTTGATCATGCCCCAGAGCGTCATTTGGAAGTCTGGGAAGTAAACGTGGAGGTTCACAAGAGAGGCCTGGAACTTATCAAACGTGGAAATCGCTGCTGTGATATTGCTGCTGAATTGAATAAAATATTTCAAAAACACGATTTGCTTCAGTACCGAACTTTTGGATATGGACACTCATTTGGGACACTTTCTCATTATTATGGACGTGAAGCAGGTCTGGAATTGCGTGAAGATATTGAAACAATGCTGGAACCTAATATGGTTGTTTCGATAGAGCCGATGGTAATGCTTCCGGAAAATATGGCAGGTGCAGGAGGATATCGTGAGCACGATATCCTTGTTGTTACTGACGAAGGATCAGAGAATCTAACGGGATTTCCTTTTGGTCCGGAACATAATATTATCCGTTAATTCAATTAGTTACTTAAGAAATTCCGCAAGAGATTTGCCGCTGACGGTTACAGTCTCTTGTTCAACAGTGATATTTTCTTTTGAGATTTGATTATGCTCGGTCTGTATTTTGAGTTTATTTTTCAGTGTGTCAAATTTTAGCTTCCTTAATGAAAGCATCAGGTAAAAACCTGTAATACCCCCCATCATTAGAATACCTGCCGCTGCCAGTTTTGACGATTCTCCCAAATCTAAAACCATCCATAATGTCGGCAGGAATCCTCCCACAGGATACCGTTCAGAATTGGCTGTATTGATGATCAACATGCTTATTATTGCCAAGATTGCACCTGTACCGGCACCAATAAATAAAATGTTCAGTGTTTCCATAAATAAAAAATGTATATTGTTTTTTAATTATCTATTTTGGGTTTAACTCCCTGTGGATTATCACGTTTGTCAAACCCGCGAAAGCGGGTATCCAGAAACTCAGAATGTTGCGTGGTCCTGGATTCCCGATCAAGTCGGAAATGACAACTGCCCAACCCCCTTGTTCTGCGGCGTGGTATTTCATAAACTTGACTGTAAACATAACAAATTTATGGATAATTCCAAGAAAAAACGGTTTTAGATAATAGTTTACTGGTCCAAATCAAATATAACCAGTTGCTTCTTTGAAGTTACAAAATGATACTAAAAAGCAGCTGACTAAATTTGATTTCAAACTGTTGATTTTGTAAACTGAAGCAAAATATATATCTGAATAATTTAGATAACTCTTTCATAAATACTGATGTTACTTGAAATAAATCAACTATATAAATCATTTCCTCAGGCAGATCACGGCCAAATAGATGTTTTGAAAAATATCAATCTTGAAATACATGAGGGAGAAACGGTTGCGGTAGTTGGGCAGTCGGGAAGCGGGAAGTCAACACTATTATCACTGATGGCCGGATTAGATCGCCAATCCTCCGGTTCTCTTCGTTTAAGGGAACAGGAAATCAGTGAAATGAGTGAATTAAAACTGACACAATTCCGTGCTGAGAACATCGGTATTATTTTTCAGCAGTTCTATTTAATGCCTCACCTTACAGCACTTGAAAACGTAAGTCTTCCACTTGAAATGTTTGGGAACAAGGATCATCAAAAACGCGCGAAAGAAGCCCTTCTGCAAGTCGGACTTTCTGAGCGTGAGCAACATTTCCCACATCAGCTCAGCGGTGGTGAATCACAAAGGGTAGCCATCGCCAGAGCAGTAGTGACACGTCCATCAATTCTTCTGGCTGATGAACCGACAGGAAACCTGGACAATGAAACAGGAGTACATGTGGCAAATCTGCTTTTTGATCTGGTTCAAACAACAGGTATGACTTTGTTGCTGGTGACACATAATATGGAAATGGCCCTGCGCTGTTCAAGACAGTTGACACTGCAATTTGGAACCTTTCAATGAAAAATCCATCTTCATTATTCTGGCCTAAACTGGCTTTGAGGGAGCTACTGAACAATCAGCGTTTCAGTCTGTTTTTTCTTTTCAATCTTGCACTTGGTCTTGCAGGATTTATTGCTTTAGATTCATTCAAAGAATCGCTTGATGTTCATTTGGGAAAAAATTCCCAAACAATTCTTGGAGCAGATCTCGCTCTGACAAGCTATGTTCCAATTGATGATCAGACGTTGAGGAAACTGGAATCAAACTTTCCTGAAAGTACTTTATCAACTCAAAAAATAAGTCTTTTTACAATGGTGGCCTCCAAAGAACGGTCAGTTCTTGTTCAGGTTACAGGCATAGAGGAAGAATTCCCGTTTTATGGGAGATTGATCTTGGAAAAAGGCGGTACGGTGCAGCCGCAGTTTATTCGACAAAACCTTGACATGAGAGGTGATGCCTGGATTTATCCTGAACTGTTTACTATGTTGGACATCAAAGAGGGAGGGAGTGTTGTGATTGGTGAAAAAAGTTTCCCTGTTACAGATTCAGTTATAGACGATCCAAGCAGTTCATTGTCGTCTTTTGGACTTGCCCCACGCATTTATCTTGGATTGAGCGATATTTTAGAAACCGGTCTTTTGAGCAAAAAAAGCAGAGTAAGTTACCAGCATCTTTATCGTTTCCCGGATGAAACTGATTTAACAGTACTGGTGGGGACATTAAAAAATAAAATCAGAAAGTTTGATGGATCATATTCTAAAATCAGAGTTTTGACGCATAAAAGAGCGGCTAATAATCTGGGACGTGTTATGGGTTACCTGAACGATTATCTGGGCCTAGTGGCATTAATCGCGGTTTTTCTGGCAGGAATCGGAGCGGCATATCTTTTTCGCAATTATCTGGTACATCGTTTCCGGGAAATGTCGATTTTAATGAGTCTGGGAGCTACTCGTCAGCAAACCTATCGTCTTGTATTGTGGCAGCTGGGTTTATTGGGAACAGGTGCAGCACTGATTTCCATAATCATATCTCTAGGGATTTTACCCTTGCTGGAAATATTGCTTGAACAATTCCTGCCGCGTGGATTTGAAACACAGGTAAATGTAAGCAGTTTGATATTTGCTCTTGTTCTGGGGAGCATAGGCAGTTTGGTCTTTTGCCTGCCGGTTCTGACTCGTATCCGTTCTGTACAGCCGCTCAGGCTATTACATGAAAATACAGGCAATCATGAAGTCGAAGTGTCTCTTTGGAGTCAGGCTCTGAGTTATCTTCCTTTAATAATTCTGTCATGGTTATTGTCAGTTTGGCAGTCCCATTCATTAATTGTTGGCAGTACATTTGTGGGAATGCTGCTGTTAGCGATTTTAATTCTGGGAACTTTAGCCTGGGGAATTTTAATGTTTGCCGGAAAATTAAGTCAGACTTCCGGGAATACTATAAAAAGACTCGCATTTCGTAATTTGCAGCGTAACCGCGCAGGCGCTATTTCATGCTTTCTGGCTCTTGCTTTGGGCACCTTGCTGATTAATCTGATTCCGCAAATATATCAGGGAATTCAGGAAGAGATATCTCGTCCGGATGATTACCGCATTCCCAGTTTGTTTTTATTTGATATACAGCCTGAACAATTAGATCACTTGCAAAATATACTTGCGGAGGAAAATACACAATTGAACTATATCTCACCTATGGTCAGAGCACGTTTGGAGAAAGTGAATGGGACGAAATATAAATCTGAATTTGAAGAAGGACTGAGGACCAGAGAACAAGAGCGTGAACAGGGATTCCGGATGCGTACCTTAAACCTTTCATACCGGACCAGGTTATCGGATTCAGAATTAATTGTAGAAGGGCGACAGTTAGCTGAAAATTACGATTGGAATTCAGGTTCCATGGCTGAAGTTTCTTTGGAGGAGAGATTTGCGGAAAGAATGGGATTGAAGCTGGGAGATTTGCTGACTTTTAATGTCCATGAAGTGCCGGTTGAAGCAAAAGTAGTTAATTTACGCAAAGTCAAATGGAACAGCTTCCAGCCCAATTTTTTTATTCTATTTCAACCTGGTGTTTTAGAGCAGGCTCCAGCTACTTTTTTAGCTTCTCTCGGTGGGTTGGATAAAACGAGGAGAATGTATTTTCAAAATTTAATCGTAAATGAGTTCCCCAATGTTTCCGTGATTGACGTAACACGCACGGTGGAACGAGTACTGAAAATTTCAGATCAAATGGTTCTGGCACTAAGATTCATGGCATATCTTTCAATTATGGCCGGACTTGTGGTTGTATTTTCCATTGCCAGGCATGAAGTTGAAGGGAGGCTATGGGAATTAAATTTGCTGAAAGTGCTTGGTGCAAAATTTAGTGATATCCAAAAGATGATTCAAATTGAATTTGCGGTATTGGGAATATATGCAGGCATATTCGGGGTTGGACTCAGTTTGGTTATGTCCTACGGAATTGCCTGGTGGTTTTTTGAAAATCTCTGGGAATGGACCTGGCAAATAAGTTTAGCCAGTGTTGCAGGAGTCACAACATTAAGTGTTGCAGTAGCGTGGCTGGCGACAAGACGTACGTTGAGAATATCACCGCTGAATTTGTTAAGAAGTTCTTGAATTATTAATATATTGAAATATTATGATGTTTTTATAAAATTTTATCAGAGCTTATTAAGGACTTAACTAATAGTTTAAATAATTGATTAATTTAATATATCAAACTTTAATAGTATGATATTAAACAGAAATACAAAGCAGAAAAAAATATAATTTCTTTATAATTATAAAACAACTTTAACAACATTAGATGATAATAGAAAGCATAAAAAGTTGTTCCAATAAAAAAATGTTATTTCAATAATATTTTTATAGAAGATTTTGTTTTTACATTATACGCGACAGCACCGCCGCTATCAACAAAGATTTCCGTCATAGCTGTAATAGTACCATAATGGGTTATCATCAAAAATAGTCCGTTCTTGTTTTTTAATTCATCTAATAATTTTCTTAGTTTTGCCAATGAAATTTCTTTATTAAAGATCCCCCTGAAACCAGAATTTAAGGATGGTTCAGTGATAACTTCTCCCATATCCAGCAGTCTTGCGGTTTCAAGGCAGCGACACCATTGGCTTGAATAAATTTTGTTAAATTTCAAACCTGATTGAGTAAATAATTTCCCAAGATTGATTGCCTGCTCTATTCCTACTGCATTTAAGTTTCGTTGAGTTGAGCAGTCATCAATTTTAAATTTATCAGGCTCTCCTTTTGCATCAAATCCAGGAGCCAATGCATGTCTCAGAAAGATTACATTGCCAAAAGGTTTCCTAACATATTCTTCTAAAGTTAACTCTGCTGCATACGAGAATGTATTAATAAAAGAAATACCAATAACACCAATGATTAAAACTCGGATTGTTGCTTTAATGTAAATTAAAAAAATATCTTTTATTAATTTATAACTGTTTAATGTAAAAATATCCCTAAGTAATATATTTCGTGATTTAATTAAGAATAATTTTATAATATTCTTTATAGCAGAAAAATTTTTCATAGTTTTTTTATTTTAAATCAGATAAAAAATATTCATTATATTTTAAATTTAATTAATGCAGTTTAACCAAACATATCCTGTGTGATGCTGTCATACCACCCCTGGGCATAGATGGCTTCTGCTCGACGCACAGATAGATTTGCATTTATAGGACTTACACCACCTGAACCTTCTGCTTTAACAATTTTACTTCCGGACAGGTGATAAACTGATGCAACAGATATTGCGTACTCTGGTGCTAAAAAACTGTAGCAAGTATTGGCGAGTGAAGTAGTTTCAGGATTTTTGTTGTTTAGCATATCAATCACGGCAACAGCAGTGAACTTAGCCTGGCTGCTGGCAGATAAACCTGACTTGGGCATTGCGCCTGCAATTGCTGCATCACCTATGATATGAATACCGGGATGTATTGTAGATTCAAAGGTTCTTTGATCAACAGGACACCAGCCTGATTCATCTACAAGTCCGGATTCATGTGCAATTTGTCCGGCCCACTGGTCTGGTATAAAGTTGATGACATCTCCTTCTTCTATTCCAAATTCTGTTTCAACAGCCATCTCTCCAGCATCAACCCGAAGAATCTTACCACCGGCTGAACCCGGGAACCATTCAATCATATGTCCGTAAAGCTGTTCCCAACCTGAGGTGAAAAGTGCCTGTTTTGCAAACTGTTCTTTTGCATCAAGAATTAGAATTTTGGAACGAGGTTTATGCTGTTTGAGGAAATGGGCAATAAGGCCGGCACGTTCATATGGTCCTGGGGGGCATCTATAAGGCTGGTCTGGAGGACATATCAGCACTGTGCCGCCATCCCGCATTTCTACAAGCTGTTTTTTCAGAAGAAGCGTAGATCTTCCAGCTTTCCATGCATGTGGAATTTTATTTACAATACCATAATTATATCCTTCCATTTTATCAAAACGCATATCAACACCTGGAGACACAATAGCTCGATTGTATGAGAAGCTTTTCCCATCTGTTAATATTACTTTTTTCGAGGAAGCATTAAGTCTTGCTGCAGTGGCTTGTATAACATGAATTCCATAATACCTGCTCAGATTATCATATCCATATCTAATTTCACTCAAATCTTTATATCCACCAAGTACGAGATTGCTGAACGGGCAGGTATAGTAATACCTTTTTGGTTCCACAAGTGTGACCTGCAGGTTAGAATCCATCAGTCGCAGGTATTTAGCTGCAGTTGCACCTCCAAATCCTCCACCAATTACAACCACTTGCTGTTTTGCCGCTAAAAGTGGAGTGGGATATCCTGCAACGGCTTCCAGAGCAGAAACAGCACTGAAAGCACCCAATAATTTATTGAAATTCCTCCTGGTGATCTTTTTCACTTTTTCTTCTTCTTTGTAAGACTAGAAAAATAGTTTGCTATCAAGCGTATGTCATTCTCAGTATAGCCTTTTGCAATACGTTCCATAATAGTAGAATCTCTATCTCCATTTCGGAACTCTATCAATGTTTTTATGAGATATTTTCTGGATTTTCCATAAAGAGTTGGTATTGCTCCAGGGCTTAGTCCGTATGTTCCATGACAAGATGTACAGGACAATGAGAGCAGCAGGCCCTCTTTGCCTGCTGGGTGTAAAGACATTGGAACCCCTGCTATTATTGCAGTGAGAATTGCAAGTGTGCATAATAATGATTTTATTCTCATATTTTGATGAACAATTTAATGAGACATGAAAAATATTAATGAATTATTTTAACTGGTGATTTATATTTTTGATTTTAATTCCAGTTAGTTATTTATAATTATTTCAATTCAATAGTTTTATTCTAAGTTACAGAGGTAGTTTTTCATATCAGATGTCTGCCAGTAATTGTCTGATGTCTTCAATCATCTGTATTTTCTCTGTATCCTGAGGATAGATTGCACGAACCTGACCCTGTTGATCTATCAGGTACACGTAACCTGTATGTATCATCAGATAATTTGTTTCTGAATTTATAGTTGGATTTTTCATGTAGGCACTTCCGTATAGCTCAGCTACATGCAATATTTCCTCTTCTGTTCCCGTCAATCCAATGATGTTGAGATTAAATGTACCTAAAAAAGATTTCAGTTGCTCAGGATTATCTCTTTTTGGATCAACCGTTATAAACAGCTGTTGCACGGGTTTCTGCTGGTCCAATTGAGCCATAACCTGTTGCAGTTTATTTAAAGTAATTGGACAAGTGTCAGGACAGGCGGTAAAGCCAAAAAACATCAGGACTACTTTTCCTTGAAAGTCCTCCAGACTGACATATTGATTATTTGAGCTCAGCAGGGTGAAATTTCCACCTATATCTTGATAAATTTCCAGGTTTTGAGACTGCTGAGAAGTTGAGTGTGCCTGGATAATACTGATGTTTAAGCAGAAATTAAATACTGCCAACATTGTTAATGAAAGACGAGCTCTCAGTATGAATTTTTTTGAAGTACGGAACACTCCTTTTATTCCTCAAGACACACGAAGTTTCCGAGTTGTTGAATAAACCTTTCCTTCATCTTCGAACCAGATAAATTTTAGTATGCCGGAATCATTGGTCACCAGGCTGAACTGGATCAGGGGATTTGCTGAAATGGCTTCGTGCAGTTCAACAACAAACACTTCCATGTCATTATATTTACATACAAATTTATTAATAATTTTTCGTGGAATTATGATTCCATGCTTATCCTTGCGAAGTCCAGTGTCCATTGGATGTGAAATCAGTGTCATAATCTCTACGATTTCACCTTTAATGGCATTTTTCGGTGCCTTCACTCTCATTCTTGGTGTTGTCATAATTTAACCGCTTTTTAGTTCAGTCCTCCTTGCAGCCATTGATAGTTACTTCAATCCATTTCCGTGCAGTCAAAGTGTTTCCATTATGCATTTCCGCAACCACAATGACATGCTGGCTTGTTGACAGTCGGATGCGTGTACGTGCAAAAGCTCGTCCGCTGTGAGGAGTAAAGTGAAAACTGGCTACACGGGGAAAGGGATTACTTTCTGAAAAAACATGAACATGACTTACATAATCAGTTTCAGTCATTCTTGATTCAACTTCGATAGAAAAAGGTACACGTCCGCCATCATAAGCATATTCAGGCATGTGAATCTTAATTCTGGAGGAGTCTTCAAGTGCATTGCTGTCAAATAGGTTCGAAGTAGACTGTTTTAATTCTGACGCAGCCAGGATCTCAGTAAAATATAATCCTGTTCCACTTAATACTAAAGTTCCTACAGATCCCAGCATGCTGCGCCTGGTAAGGCTGTTATTTAGTAGTTTTTCATCCATTTGTTCTTATTCACATGAATTTACCAAACTTATCTAGTGCTATATTTAGAATACACTACAATTATTTTTATGGAATTTTCAGGTACTTTTTACACTTCGGAAGACAATTTTTCTAACCGCAATGAATTCAGGACTACCAGCAGGCTTGATCCAGCCATCAAGACAGCTGCAAGTATTGGCAGAAGAAAGCCAGAAACAGCCAGTGTTATAGCAACCGCATTGTAGCCGAAAGCCCACATAATATTAGTGAGGATAGTTTTTCGAACAGCTCTCGACAGCTGAATTACCCATGGTAGCAGTATAATTCCCCCTTGCGGTAACACCAGATCAGCAGTTTCCCTGGCCAGATCTGTCGCACCACCAACAGCAATCCCTATACCTGCGCTGGCCAGTACAGGTCCATCATTCAAGCCGTCTCCTACCATAGCCGCAGGTCCGTTCTTTTTTCCCCATGTTGACAAAACAGCACACTTGTCTTCAGGTGCTAATGTGGCCTCCCATTCATCAATACCTGCTGTTTCAGCAATTCGCTGGCCTACTGATGAAATATCTCCAGTTAGCAATAATGTTTTTAATCCCAGATTTTTTAATTCACGGACCATTACTGGAGCGTCATTGAGAAGCTGATCATCTAGAAATAAAAGTCCTTTTACCTTTTTGTTCCATCCTACACAGACTGCAGTATGTCCTGAATTTTCCTGTTGTTCAAGACGTTCTGACATGTAGCCAGAAATCTCATAGTCCAGTTTTCTTAACCAATCAGCACGACCTGCTATTACTAGATCGTCCTCAATATATCCTAATAAACCACTGCCCGGAACAGCCTGTACTTTTTGAGCTTCTGGCAGCTGAAGTTTTCGAGTTTTTGCAGCGCTAATAATTCCATGGGCCAAAGGATGTTCTGAATGATGTTCTAAAGCAGCAGTACGACGCAATACCACTTCATGATAATCTTCTTCACATTCAATATGAACTAGGTTTGTATATCCTTCTGTAAGGGTTCCAGTTTTGTCAAATGCAATCCCCTGTATACGTGCCAGTTTTTCCTGAACTTCTGCTCCACGTACAAGGCAACCCCGTTGAAGGAATTGCCCTAATCCCAAAGCAGTGGCAAGTGGTGCTGCCAATCCCAATGCACATGGACATGCCACAACCAGAACGGCAAGTCCATGCAGCAGAGCCTGGTTTAATGCAACCTCTGTTTGCCAGTAAATTATGGTCAGGGCAGTGATGCCCAATACAGCTGGGACAAACCTGCCTGCTGCTTTGTCTACTATACGTTGAGTGGAATTCGGCTGTGACAATGTATCTCTGACTATTCTGCATAAATTTCCCCATCTAGTATCAGAACCCGCAGCATTACATTTGATCAAAAGTGAACCCTCCAGATTAATACATCCTGCAAGAACATAATCGTCCACATTTTTTGTTACGGGGCGACTTTCTCCAGTAAGAATCCTTTCATCAGCAGATGAACATCCTTCGATTATTGTTCCGTCCACAGGTATTCTTTCTCCCGGACGTACTCGCACGGACATGCCAGCCTGAACCTGACGTACTGAAAGAGGCGTTTCTTTTCCATTTTCAACAACTGATGCCCACTGTTCTTCAGCTTCAAGCATCGGGGCAATGTTTCTTACTGCCTTGGCTCTTCCTGCTGCTTCCAGATAGCGTCCCACTGTGAAGAGTACAAGTACCATTGTGGCTGTATCAAAATAAATATGACTTCCTCCTGTAAAGAGCATCAGCACAGAATAAGCATATGCCGCTCCGGCTCCTAGAGAAATCAGCGTAGATGAGGTTAAACGCCCCTGAAGAAGACCATCCCATGTCTCATGAAAAAAAGGCCATCCCAATATCAACATTACAGGAGTCGCAAAAATTCCCAGAATCCAGTGAATCAAAGGAATTAACTCAGCATCAGCATAATTGAAGGTGCCTGAGTAAAGCAGCAGACTGAACAGCATAATGTTCATTGCTAAAAATCCTCCTGTGCCAAGGCGTATCAGCAGCCATGCTGCCTCAGGCTCTTCCCTGCTTCCATGCTTAACCTGGAATGCCAGACAACATCCATAACAGCAAAAACCATGATCTTCACCATTAACTGTTCTTCTGGTGGGATGAGAACCCAATGCAAGCAGGCAATGACTGCAAAATCCTTCCTTAGGAGCCTTTCGGAGCTCTGCCTTTGGCATTGATTGGGAGTCTGTCAATGGTGATATTGGATTTAAATGCAGCTTATGATCATTAAGAAAATATTCCATGACCTAGTGTTGGAACAAGTCCGCGGATCAAGGTAATCAATCCGAATAGCAGAATAAAACTTCCTGCTACTCGTACTCCTAATTTCCTCCAGTGTGGCTGGACCAATTGACTGACTCCTCCAATCAAAAGCATAGCCGGGAAAGTGCCCAATCCAAATGCTATCATTGTCATTATTCCGGAAAAACTGTTTGAACTTGCTGCAGCTTGTGCGACAAATGCATAAACCAGTGGACAAGGAAGAAAACCATTAAAAACACCAAAAGCCAAAGGAGCAGCTCGTTTTGGGGAATTTAACAGGCTGGTAAGTGAGTTCACAAATGTGATTCCCCCAAATCCTGTTGTAAAACGATGCAGTCGATTGAAATAACCAAACAACTGAAATGCCATTATCAGCATCAGCAAACCTGCGAACACTGCAAGTATGCGCTGTCCTGTACTTAGTGAGGCTGGAAGTAATGGCGCAAGATGTGTGAAGCCCATTTGGTTGTGCCCTGCAGACATAAGTTCATTCCCTGCCTGTACAGAAGAGAAAAGTTTATGTCCGGCCATTCCCGCAAGTCCTCCCATGAAGGCATAAGATACGATCCTGCCGGAATTATAGAGAAGATGCCGTAATAGTGTAGATATATAACCTTTTGGGTTACGTCCCAGGACACATGCGAATCCGCCGCACATTCCTATGCAGTGAAAACTTCCGGCAATACCGGCCAAAAAAATCAGGAGATAATAGGACATGTGATGCTGAGTGAGGCAGATGCCAATTTACATTGGCAGCCGGTGAAGAAACGATCAATAATTTGATGTTTTTGCTTGATCTTAACTAATCTTAAGAAGAAAAAACAAGTTATATCAATGTCAATTCTACTTACAGCTAAGATCTATCTTTTTTGAACTGAGTTAGGCAGGTGTATATTCCCCAGTAAATGACCCTAAGCTGTTGCAAACTTAGACAGCAGTGTACTCTATTCCTTCACAACCAGATACGCAACCCAGATAAAAAATGCGACTGTCATGATTATGAATATTGCAAAGGCCATTTCTTCTGCAGTTGTCATAATTACTCCTGTTTATAGTAAAGCTACGCCAAAAACGTTCAATGCAATTTCGGAAAACAGAAAAATGAGATTAAATACTGCAATACCAAGTAATAATTTTGCTGCTACCACGTTTCCCTTTCATTGTGGAAATTGTTAGTGTTTACAATTAAGTATCATCAAGGCAGGTATATTAATAGTCTAAACCAGGACCAAGACCTCCCCAATAAACATACCCATAATAAATTGCCCAGACGAACATAATAACATAAACTACAAGCAGCCAGCTGTTGATACGGCCATGTCGTGCCTGTATATGTCCGCTGCCATATTCTTCAATCTGTTCGTGGTGGGGTATGTTTTCCTGATTTGAATTTTGCTGTTCCATTTCTGAATTTTTTAAATGTGTTATTTTTTTGAATCATCTGAGTTGACCTCAGCTTGATATGCACGTAACTTAATCTCTTCCACATCGGTAAAGAGACCAGACAACACAGCCCAGATAAATATGCACACAGCACCAAGGCTCATGAAAAGTGCGACAAAGAATTGGATCATTGTAACTTCGATCATGTTATCCCCTTATTTATTTTCAGGTTCTAGCATTTCAATTCCTTTGCGGCCTGCCCATGCCTCACCGGCGTATTGACCTGCAAGGTAACTTAAAGAACTTCGCTTATATGCTAGTTTTGAGGTGTTTGCCTTGAGTTCCGGATTATTAAGAGCATCTCTGTCTTCCTGTGCAATTAACATTGGTTTGCCCGTCAGTGGATCTGTAAAGGCCGAAAGTGACAACACAAAGTAAGCTAAAGCCCAGCGATCTTCTTCCGGAAAGGCATCTTCAAATGAAGGCATTGGGGTGCCACTCAGGCCGGTTGTCACTGTTCGGAAGATATCCTTGACGGATGGACCAGACTTAAATTGGCCTGAAGTCAAATCAGCCGGTCGAATTGGAAATCCTAAATCGTCTTCAAGTCCTGCAGCCTTTTCACCATCTCCTTTCCCGGTATTTCCATGGCATTCCCAGCATTTTGCCTGCTGCCAGATTTCCTTGCCATGTGCCACAATTTCTTCAGAGGGATCAGGCGCCTGTCCAATATATATTGGTGCTTCAGCAGGTTCCTCTGTGAAATAAGCATATGGTTCATCGGGCTCACTTCTGTCTACAGCAAGTTCATATTTGATGTACTGTATAACGGCAATACGGTCTTTATCGGGCAGCATGTGCCATGAAGGCATTGCTGATCCCCGAACACCCCTGGTAATTGTCCTCCAGAGATCACCATCCTGTGGCAGAGAGCCTGAAGGTGTTAGACTGAACTTGAATACGCCTGCTGTAAAGTTCCGTGGACGAAATTCATACATAAAGGTTGCTGCAGGACCATTGCCGTCACCCTTGTCTCCATGACAGCCCTCGCATCTGCGTTGGTAGACTTCCTGACCGAATTCAATCCATTCCTCAGAACGTGGAATAGAAACCATTGATGCTTCAATTTGCTGAGGTTCAAAACGATCACGCCATTTACCGCGGTTTGTGCCAAGTTTTTGCAGGTAATCAACAAGTCCTTTCAGTTCCTCGGTTTCTGTAATGACATTAACTGAATCTCCTGTGAATTCCTCATTTGGTGTCCAAATCACAGGATATTTCCCTTTTTCTGCAACATAGACCAATCCTTGCTGGTTTGGAGTAAGCATTATTTTTTCCTTACTGGAAAAATCAAAGATGTTACCTGAATTGGCTGTTTTATCCAGGGTCTTGTTGCCTTCATCATCTTCAACAACTTTTATTCCTTCATAGGGCCCATCAAACAATTCTGCAAAGCGAGGCATGATTGAGTCAGGCACTACCATGCGTGGATCCCAGAAGTGTGCAAGATGCCACTCGTCGCTGTATTTAAGTCCAACACGAGATAGATCCGGACCTATTCGGCGGGTAGAAAACAGGTGAGGTATATCAAATGCGTACTCACCAGCTTGCGTGACAGGCCCCCAGCGACGAGTTTCCCCTGTAACTGGACGCACATATTGTGAATGGCAATACCAGCAGCCTTCACGGATATATACTTGTCGACCTATCAGCTCAGATTCAGTGTAGTTTGTTGCTTCATGTTCCATCCATTTCAGCTCACCTAAATCTGTCCTTACAACCTTTGTTACCTTTACCTGTCGCGACTGGGGTTCCAGCATAGGCAGAACACCCTGTGTGAAGATAGCAAGGGTAGCAAAGAAAAAACCCGCAAACAAAGCAACGTTTTTAAGATTCATACGGCCTCCCCAGCTGCTACAAACTGAGCAGTATGTTGATTATTTTTGTAGCCTGCCAATGCGGTTCTCATCAAGTTAAACACCAACAGGGATATTCCGATATCCATACTGATCCCAGATAGTGTCCTGACCAGCCAGTATGGACGCATAGCAACAACAGTGTCCAGCCACTCAGTTCCTTTCATCCACATCGTACCCTGCATCAAACCTCCCATGGTCAGAACAAGACCCATAATTGTAATTCCGAATGTGATGAGCCAGAAAGACCAGTTACCCATCTTGAAGGACCAGAGCTCCTGATCATGAATTCTGGGCCAGACGTATATAGTACCTGCTATAGCCCAGACAACAAAGGTTCCGAATACAGTTAAATGTGAGTGGGAGATTACAAAGTCTGTAAAGTGGGTAGGCTCTTGTAGTGAACGAAGTGCCTCAACTGATCCTTGAAAGCATCCTACGAGATACATCAGAGACCCCATGATCAGGAATTTTGCAGGCAGGTTTCGTCCAAAATCCTGCCATCGTCCAATCATAGTACCGAAAAAATTCTGTAAGACTGTCCAAACAGGGATAATAAGGAGCATCGAAGTTATGATAGCTAGTGTTTCGGCCCAGTCCGCAATGGGGCTGTAAAGGTAATGATGTATCCCCACAAATGGATAGAAGAGTGCCAGTGACCAGAAACCTACAAGTGAGAGTTTGTGGCTATAAATTGGATTTTTTACACTGGCTGGAAGAAAATAATAAATCAGGACATAGCCGGCAGGAGTGATCCAAAGGCCTACTATGTAATGAATAAAAAGTCCGTGAAAAGCAGCACTGTTAATACCAGTTATGTAGTATGGAAGTATGAAGCTTCCTAGTATCAGGTTAAGAACTGTCCAGACAAATGCTGCTACCAGATACCACAGACTTACATAAAGTTGTGGTTCTGTACGTTTTGCAATAGTCAAAATGAACTGCAGTGTAGCCAGAGAAACCACCACAAAAAATATAGTATCAACTAAAACAGGGAACTCACCTGCTTCAAGCCCCTGATTGTAACCCATTGCCAGTGAAATCATTCCGATCACCAGTCCAATGTTCCATACCCACATCAGCCAATGCCCAAGCTTTTCCTGCCACATTCTGACTCCAGTCAAACGCGGGACGATGTAATAACAAAGTCCCATGAATAGAGTGGAAAACGCTCCGAAAATCACTCCATTTACATGCATCGGACGTAGTCTGCCGAACTGCAGTTCCAGGCTATTGCCAAGGTAATCCGGATAGTTAAAATATGAAGAAATCGTCACTCCTATTGTAGGGGTGAACATCAGCCAGAATAAACCCCAGTACAGCCATAAACGCACAAGAGGCTTGTCAACCAATGCGTCTAAGTGCTCATTCGCATTTTCTGCCATTATAATTATTTTTTGAGTTATACGTGAATTTGCTCAACCGGTTGAACAACTTTCATTAAGACAATCCAGAAAATATGCATTACACATTGGATTAACTTATCCGGTTTAAATTTTTGAAGAGATTCATAGTACCATTAACAGAACTGTGTTTACTTTGGTAAAACTCATTGCGGCCCATCCATTACCAGTCTGGTAATGGAATAAACCGCGATGAGATATAAACACTGTGTAAGTGTCTGTTAGTGAGTACCAGGCTCAATAATGGTACCTTTGTGAGACCACATGATGTAAGCCTCCAAAGCAACCATTGCTTCACTGTCAATCCCAATCATTACTCCTTCATTGGGTTTTTCAATGCACCAATTGATCATTTCCCGTAAGCCAGCAACTTCGCTCATTTGTTCCTGGAATTTAGGGAACTGATGGGGGTGTACATCTGAAGCAAATGGATGACACATTGCGCATGCCATACCTGTTTTGGATAGAGTGATTCCCAGTTCATCCTGAGGACCGCCCCCGTGGAACAAAGCATCACCCATTTTTACAACTTCCATATAGGCGTCATCAAACGCCTGCATGTCTGCTGCCGAGTGACGTTTTTTGTGAGCTGACACGGGAGTCAGCAGAAACAGAGTCACTCCAACAAACAGTGAAGTTACAGTTATGATCCAAATTATTTTGGATTTATTCTTTAGCATATCCTTCTCCGAATATCAGGTTATCGAATTACCAGCAAGGCTGTTGTTAGACACGTGCCCTGCATCGATTCACATTTCTTGTTGATCAGATATTATTCATATTGCCAAATCTTATCAACGACTCTGCTTCTCAGGGCCAAACCTGGATTGTCTCCTGTACCTGAGTCCCATGTTGCATCAGCATAAACATCTCTGTCCCACATCATATAATCATGATCGATGCGGTCTTGCTGTGACCAGCGATGTTTTGCCCAGCCGACGCCGTCAAACGGATCTCCTGGATCTACACGGACGTGAGGTTTTGTCAGCTTAGGAACACCTTCCGGAGCATAGGGCCATGGCCATGATGTTGCCAGCATACCGATAGAACGCATACTGCCGATTTCATTGTAAAGCACCTGATGCGTGTGACCATGAATATTGGTTACATTAGAGTAAGGACGTACAATCTCATGAACTTCACGCCAATCACGAACCCAGAAGTTCCATGGTGGATAGTATTCATATAGAGGATTGTGTGAAAAGATCACAATCGGCTGACTCTTGTTCAAACCACTAAGGTCTGTATCCAGCCACTTGAGCTGTTCCTGTCCTAATCCGGCCCAAGGACCAGCCACTGACCCATCAAGTGCTTCCATATGTCCCATACGTTCTTTTGGGCTCATATTTTTAGCACTCCAGTAATCCGGAGCCCTGCTGACTGTATCCAAGCCAACAAAATGTACTCCTTTCAGGTCAAAGCTCCAAGGTGATGATCCAAACTCTTTGGTCCAAAGTGCACCCATGTCAAGATACCAGTCATGTTCTCCGGGAATGAAGACTTTTTTCACTGTCACAGCCTTCAGTAACTGAGCACCAAGTTTCAGTTCTTCAGGATCACCTTTCTGTGCAAGGTCACCACCAAAGATCATGAAATCTGGTTTCATGGATTCCACTTCCTTGAAAGCCCTTACGGCTTTATCCACAAACCGTGTATTCAGGGTTTTAGGATAGAGATGGGTATCTGAAACCCATGCGAAGTTTAAATTACTTGCTCCGTGGGCAATATCAATGGTATTAACCAAAGGCCACCAACCATAAGTGGCGGCGCCCACTACTCCACCAGAAATGATTGATTTGTGTAGAAACGTGCGCCTCGAAATACTCATTGTATTGTCTGGCTTCTGTTTCTGTCCTCCAAGGACCTTATGCATCTCCTGTTGATCAGGATGTATTTTTGCCATATTTGCCTCCTATTGCAAATTAATCCACCCAATGTATCTTGGGAGGAAGTTACTTCTTAAGTTGCGCCTCCACTTCCAGACGCTGACCTGCCTTTACTGTTAAAGGTATTTCTACCCCTCCAGTGTATCCCTGGAAGGCCACCAGGGTGTGCTTGCCAGGTGGAACTTCAGTTATGGTAAATGCTCCATCATTATCTGTTATTGCATAGTATGGATTGTCTACCACCTGAACCCATCCGAGCATCCAACCGTGCGCGTCACAGTCAACTTTCACTGTTCCTGCACGTTTGAGTTTTTTCTTGATTGTCTGGCCCTGATTAGGTAGAGCCAAGTTGAATACAGTACGTTTACACTGTTTCCCCAGCTTTTTGCAAAGATATCCATGTGTGTTGTGAAGTACCGGATCAGAATTCAATATCTCAAGATCTCCTTTTCGTATGATTTGTACATTTGGGGAGAATCTACAGTTTTTCTGGTCCAGTACTGGTGCTGATTCCTGTGCAGGCCAGGCTTTGCCCTGTTTTACTTTTTTAAGATAAACAATTCCTTCCTGCACTCCCTTGTTTTTTCCTACAAGAATTTTTGGTTCTTTTCTCATGCCCCCGCAAACTGATTTGTCTTTGGTAGGAATGATAGTACGTTTTGGAACTCTGCCTTTGAACACGACTTTACCTGTGATGATTCCTCCATCAGATACGCTTACTTCTTTGTAAGCATAAGCAGGCATCAAGTTTATCAACATGAAATAAAGAAACAGCAGGCAGATAAATAGGGTATAAAATCTCATCGGTAAAAAATCTTAGTTTAATGGTTAGAAATTAAAGGAAGGAAAGGGTACTACAAACGATCATACTACCCTAAGTACAGCGTATATTACTACGAATAATGTTAAATACAAGCTTTTTATAAAAAAAATTAAAAAAATACGATATGTAAATTTATTTCAATTATTTCAATAAGATATAAAAAGGAAAAAAAATAGATAATCTGCATCAACAGAGTTAAGTTCTAAAATTGTTATGTAAATGAGCTCAAAATTCTGTAATTTACTTTTACGATTATTGTTTTAAGAATTGTTAAAACAACTTTCCTGTTACTAATAAATTATGCTGGCTTTACTTTGTTAAATTATTATCCTTTTCGGGGAATGGGAAAAAAAATCATCGCCTTCATGCGATGACTTTAGTATACCCGCGTTAGCGGGCCGATCAAAACGAAAGGAATTATTTTAAGCTTTAGAGGGCTTCAGCTCAAATTCGAAGCTACCTCATTTAGGCGGTAGTAGTACACGATCTATTTATCCAGCTTCCTGCAGTGCCAGATAACGTTCTCTGTTAATGGTTTCCTGCGCAATAAGGCTTTTAGGTCTGTAAGTCAGGCATATTCCAACACCCAAAGTAAAAACCGGCAGGGCCATCCATGCCCATCCTACAAGTGGATTAATGAAAACCCTAAGGGTAACAGAACCTTTTTCACCACCATCTTCGCTGGAAAAAATAAGATACAAATCTTCAAGGAACGTACGACGGATGGCAACTTCAGTCAATGGCTGCGGTTGGGTAGGATAAAAGCTTTTTGCGGGTTTCAAAACTTCAAGTAAATTATCTTCTGAATCAAAAACCTTTACAATTGCCGCCCTGTGCCGGGCATTGCCAACCATGAATTCATTAACATTTTGAAATTCCAGACGATAATTTCCAATTTGTCTGGATTCACCAGTTTCAAGTGTCAGATCTTTTTCAATACTGAAAAAAGTACCTGCAAAGCTTAAGAACATCAGCACAACTCCAAAATGAATCAGCAATCCTCCATAACGTCTGCGATTACGTGAAATCACATAAAATGCTCCCATCAGTATATTGCTGTCAGTTTGACGGCCTTTTATGTTTGCGGCTTTCACAATTTCAAAAACCATTGTTGAAGTTACAAAAATTGTTGTCCAAAAAATGATATAAACACCCCAGTTTACATTTTTTTCAAACATCAGCCAAAATGATATTAAAGTGCCAACAGTTGCCAGTATAATCGGGTTTTGAAAGTTTCTACGTAAACTATCCAGGCTGGATTTTCGCCATGAAATCAGCATTCCTATACCCATCAGAAATAAAAGAGCATAGCCCATTGGCGCTGTAATGGTATTGAAGAATGGTGCTTGAATTGAGAGCTTGGTTCCGCGAACTGCTTCTGCCAGTAAAGGAAATGTTGTGCCCAGCAAAACTGTAAAAGCAATACCTACAAGTAATACATTTTGGGCTAGAAAAACATTTTCTCTACAGAGCACTGATTCAATTTTGTGTTCGGATTCCAGCATCTGGATGCGCTTGAATAACAAAGCAAAGCCCACAATCAGAATCAGTGCTAAGTAAATTAAAAAGGCGGGTCCAATTTCTGATTGAGTAAAGGAATGAACTGAATTGATGATTCCGGAACGAGTCAGAAAAGTGCCGATAATTGTCAGGCCAAATGTGGTAATGATCAGCACCACATTCCAGATTTTGAGCATGTTACGTTTTTCCTGGATCATTACAGAATGAAGAAAAGCTGTACCTGTCAGCCATGGCATCAATGCCGCGTTTTCCACTGGATCCCAGGCCCAGAATCCTCCCCAGCCTAATTCCTCATAAGCCCATAGTCCTCCTAAAATCAGTCCGGATGCAAGGAAGTACCAGGACATCAATGTCCAGCGTCGTGTTGTGAGTACCCATTCATTATCCATTTTCCCCCGAATCAATCCGCCCATGGCAAAGGCAAATGGTACACTGAATCCGATAAATCCCAGATACAATGCAGGCGGATGGGCTGCCATTGCTGGATTCTGCAAAAGTGGATTCAGTCCACGTCCTTCTGTGGGGATAACTGCCTGTAAATCCAAAGGATTTGACCATCCGATCAACAATAGCAGCAGAAAAGCCATTATTGCGTTTAGTGTAGTAATCACATACGGAATGATTTCACGATTTGAGTACTGGTAACGGAAAGCTACGATCATGGCAAAAAAACTTTGAACAAGAGTCCAGAATAACAGTGATCCTTCCAGACCACCCCAGAATGATGTAATTTTGTAGATCAGAGGCATATCCGTGCTGGAATGTCTCCACACATAAAATATGCTGAAATCGCTGATTACAAGTGCATGAATCAAAATTCCTGAAGCTATTGCCACCAGGAAAAACGACAGTATGCTGGCGTTTTGTGCAGAACGGATTAAATTCCAGTTGTTGTTTCGTATACCAATGTGAGGAACAACTGCTCCGTAAAGACAAACCGCGAATGCAGCCATAAGTGAAATTGTACCTAAATCAGCCATTCAGTTTCTTGCTAATAGATTGTTTAAGCATTTAAATTGGACTATATACAACAGAATGATCTGACAATGGTTACTTGTCAAGTTTGTATTAATATTCAAATATAAAAGTCGGGAGTATGATTCTGTATTTGAAGGTTAATAAAACAGATTATTCTTTTTAAGAAAACACTGTTTAATCCAGGCTTTGATTTGCACTTCTGGTGTGATATTATGTAAGCAGGATATATCAATACACATTTAAGGAGAAGTAATGCCACTTTATGATTATCAGTGCGGGCAATGTGAAAGCGGTTTTACTGAGCTCAGACGCAGTTCAGAAATGGACTCACCAATCAGTTGTCCTGAATGCGGCAGCAGAGAAACACGTCGTTCCGTAAGTTCTTTTGCGGTTGGCGGTTCTGCCTCTGGAATGCCTTCAGTCTGTGCGCCATCAAGAAGTCCGTTTAGTTGAGCAATTTGAATTACGGACTGGTCAGTCCGTGAACGAAAGTGTAAAACTTAAAATACCAGCGAATTTATTTCCCTCTATAATGCGCTCTCCTGGTTGAAATTTCAGCACCGCTAAATTAGTATAGGTGCGTCTAAAATACATATTCATTGCTGATTCTTCAAATTCAGTTTTTGTTTCAAACATAAATTTTCCTACATTTTAATATGGATGCCAGTATCCGTCCAAAAGGTATTCTCGATTTTCTTTCACAGCAGGAAATCCGACAACTCACTGATCCGGAAAACGGAGGACTGAATGAATTGTTCCGTCGTTGTTCTCTGGCGGTTCTTAACAGTGACAGTCGCACTGACAGTGGAAAAGAAATGTTGGAAAATTATCCGGATTTCAGCATCAAGGTTGTCCAGCAAACAAGAAGCATCAAGCTGGAACTCCGTAACGCCCCGTCACAGGCCTTTGTTGACGGCAAATTGATTCAGGGCATCAATGAGCATCTTTTTTCTGTTTTGCGGGATATAGTGTATGTGGGGACAGAGATAAGGAAAAAAGGTGGATATAATCTGAGTGATTCTGCCGCAATTACTGATTTTATATACCATATACTGCGAAACACAGGACTACTTAGAGAGCAGGTAGATCCCAATTTGGTAGTTTGCTGGGGAGGTCATTCAATCAGTGAGGACGAGTATCAATACACCAAAAAGGTTGGTTATCAGTTGGGGTTGCGTGAATTGAATATTTGTACCGGCTGTGGAGCCGGAGCCATGAAAGGTCCAATGAAAGGGGCTACTATAGCTCACGCTAAACAGCGTTATATAAACGGTCGCTATATTGGGATTACTGAGCCCGGAATAATTGCTTCAGAATCTCCAAATCCTATTGTAAATAACCTGATTGTCATGCCGGATATGGAGAAGCGTCTTGAAGCATTTGTGCGAACAGGGCACGGTTTCGTGGTTTTTCCCGGAGCAGTTGGAACAACAGAAGAAATATTATATTTAATTGGAATCCTGATGCATCCAAACAATAAAGATCAACCATTTCCTCTGATTTTTACCGGTCCTGTTGAAAGCAGAGCTTATTTTGATCGAATTGACGGATTTATTTGTACTACCCTGGGAGATGATGCCAGAAAATATTACGAAATCATAATTAATGATCCGGAACTGGTTGCAAGAAGAATTCATTCAGGTATCAAACATGTGCGGGAATTCCGGAGAAAATCAGGAGATGCATTTTATTATAACTGGATGCTTCACATTGATCATGGTCATCAGCGGCCATTTTTTCCCAGTCATGAAGCCATGTCTTCATTAAATTTGCATTACGAACAGCCAAAACATAAACTTGCAGAAAATCTGCGCAAGATGTTTTCCGGTATTGTTTCAGGAAATATTAAGGATGAGGTAATAATTTCCATTGAAAAATATGGTCCGTTTGAAATTTCCGGAGACCCGAAAATTATGCGTGAACTGGATGATTTACTACTGTCGTTTTGTGAGCAAAAAAGGATGAAATTGTCCAGTGATTCTGAGTACAAACCCTGTTATAAAATCGTTTGATGGGCAAAAAAATACAAAACGAAGTGGATTTGGACGAATCCTTTCAATGGGGTTCCGGAAAAGAAGTAGATTTGATTAGAACAATGAATTCAGACGATCTGTCAGCATCTGTTCAGCAGATGTTAAAAGGTCAAAACCTGAAAGAAGGAGTATGGGTTTTTGGTTATGGTTCATTGATGTGGAATCCTGACTTTAAACTTGCAGATAAACGTACAGGAATTGTCTCGGGATATCATAGACGTTTATGTTTAAAATCAATAGTTTATAGAGGAACACCGGACTATCACGGATTAGTATTTGGACTGGATAAAGGAGGAAGTTGTCAGGGCATGGCTTACCGAATTGCTACGGAAAATATACACTCAGAATTACAGATTATTTGGGAAAGAGAAATGTTTGCTGAAACATATATTCCTACATGGGTCAGTGTGAAAAGTGACTGGGAAACAGTTTCGGCCATTACATTTGTGATAAACCAGGAACATGAGCATTACCTTCCAGACCTTGAACTTGAAGAAATTGCTGAAAGGGTAGTGAAGGCAGAGGGAACATGTGGAACATGCCACGATTATGTGCAGAATACTGTAAAAAGTTTGCACCAACTTGGTTTACGTGATCCAACATTAGAGCAATTACTGACATTGATAGAATATCCCCAGATTAGTGTTAATAGAAAATAATTAATGGAACAAATTATTAGTAAAAGGCGGTTAAGGTTTTGGTTCAAGTTGATATTAATGATTTTGCTGCTGGGAGGCGGAATTACAGGAGGATATAAGCTTCATGAATTGGGCAGCAAAGTCGGTTGTTTTCAGCTGCCTGAAAATGTTGTCCCAATAAACATTAAACTTCTTAACTCAGATACAATTCGTTTTATTGCTTTAGGCGATACCGGCACAGGTGATGAAGAACAACACAAAGTTGCAAATGGAATGGCTCAAGTGTGCAAAAGTTCGGGTTGTGACATGGTATTAATGCTTGGTGACAATTTTTATGATGATGGTCTGAAATCATACATGGATACTCAGTTTGAGTCGAAATTTGTTAATGTTTACAATGAGATAAACAAACCATTTTTTGCGGTATTAGGGAATCACGATATAAGGTGGGATGCGCTTTCACAAGTAATGCACAGCATTGACAGTGACAAGTGGCGCATGCCTAATTATGAATATTCTTTTAAAACAGAAACGGCACGATTTTTTGGTATTAATACAAGTTGTCCATTTTCTTCAGAAAGATTAAGAAATTACCTGGACATTGATGACTCTGAATACGTAAAGGACGAAGCAGCTCGTCCTTGGACAATTGCATTTGGACACCACTCTGTATTTTCAAATGGAACACATGGAGACACGGATTTCTTTACAAGACTATATTGGGACTGGTTTTTGGAAGGACGAGTAGATTTGTATTTATCAGGACATAATCATCATTTAGCACATTTACAGCATGGTAACATACCTACAGAGTATGTTGTCAGTGGTGCCGGGGCTAAGCACTATCGATCTGCCAGTGAAAGAGAAAGGTTAAATAAATCAGAGGCTTTAAGTAAATTTACATATAATGATACAGGTTTTGTCTGGATTGAAATCAGCAGTCATAAACTATATTTTAGTATGCATGACAGCGATGGAAACGTGCTTTATGAATATACTAAAACAAGGTAAATGATTAAATAAATCCGGTTGGATCATCTAAATATGTTGATTTTATATAAATTGATATTATATAATATAAGTATATTATGTTAATATAATATATAACAATATAAAATAACAAATAATAAATCTTAAACTGAGTTAATTTAAAACAAATAACTTGAACCAAAACAATAACAAAGCTTAAAATAATCTACCTCATATCATGCCGAGGTGGTGGAACAGGTAGACACGCTGTCTTGAGGGGGCAGTGGGCTATGCCCGTGCGGGTTCGAGTCCCGCTCTCGGCACCAACCTTTAACTTATTTCCTTATATTAAATACATTAAGGTCTATCAGAATACACAAGAATAATCAGTACCGGATATGATCAGAGAATGATTTATTGATATGTACAAAAAAATTAAAAATAGTTGGCAATTGGGTATGTCGACTGTAGTGGTAATCTCTTTATAGATGTTATAAATTTGGCTATTTACCAGCATTTACAAATGTAAACAATATATTTTTGGGAATATAATCCGGTCAAGGTGAGTGTATAGGAAATGATTATATGTCAGTCATTCGTGCAGGAATAAATCATGACGGTTCTCATAGAGATCCATTCATGATATGGTGAGAATTGGTTAAATGACACATACAGAAATCAAGGACATTTGGTTATATTTACGAACATTTTACCGACAACGCGTGTGATGGTACTTAAATTTTAATATCAATACATTGGATTATTTGGCAATTAAGACTTGCATGTTAACGAGCAGTTGAATTGATTTACAAATGTATAAAATGCTTAAAGGTAATTTGCAAAATTATAAGGTTTTAGATTATGTAATTTATAATATTGTTCATGATCAGAATTAAAATATATTATAAAATTATTATTATGTTAATATATTCTATAAAACAAAAATAATGCCAGAATTCAAAAAAAATACCACTACATTTACTGAACAAATTGGAGTATAATCACAGGTGGAATGTTTGTTTCCGGTATTATTTTAGCACCATTGGCCTTCAGAACACTTCCAATAATTACTTCTCCGGAAATAACACAATACACACACTTATATTCCAGCACCCCTTTTCACCCTTTTCTTCTCACACTATTTTCCAATAATTGCTGTGCTATTTTTGCTAATCAGTATACTGGAGCAATTACAGATAAAGTATTTGTGGATACACCATCCAAATACAATTTATCTTTGTTAAATCATACTGTTAACTGGAAATATTATCTGGCTATGGTTAGCAGTAATAGTAATGCCGGAAATGGAAAACATGGTATTTAATTTAAAAAGCTGGAATGATCCTTCTGTAAGAGAAGCTTTTTCCTAAATGCATTTACAAAGTCAAAGACTCTCTCTAATAGGATTGGGTATAACAATGATTGTGCCCTGGTTTAGTGGCATTTCCGGCATGGGCATAGCATCATCTGAAAAAAAGTGCATAATTCGACTACAGTCATAAATCTATTATATACACAAGTTACAGGGGTGAGAAATGCTATTTTGGTTAATACAGCAAGATCTGAGCATCCAAAATTTGGAATTTTATAAAAATTATGTTTTTTTGCTGTTATAATGAAGAATATGGGAAAGATATTAAGTCTGCAAATGATAAATTTATATGTTTGATAATGACACAAATCGAACATATAAATTTAATCAAATTAGATCAATGATTAATTTTCAACCACCTTTCAATAAATAAGGAAAGAAATTCGGAATCACAATGTCCTATGCCTTAACATCAGATATTCCTGATAATTTACTTGAATCTTATTTGCAAGAATCGGAAATTGCTGTTGATACAGAATTGCACGGACTTCGATTATTTCGAGATGAAGTGTGTTTGGTTCAAATTTGTGATGATAAAAAGAATGTTTGTCTAGTGAAACCAGAAAAAAAACAGACAACGCCTAACTTAAATCGTCTGTTATCAAATCATGATGTAACAAAAGTATTTCATTTTGCCATTAGCGATGTGGCTTTCATCAAAACTTCTCTTAATATAGAAGTGGAACCCTTTCGATGCACGAAAGTTATGAGTAAACTCATCCGTACCTATACTCAGGATCATGGACTAAAAGACCTGGCTTTGGAACTGCTGGGACATCAACTCAATAAAGAACAACAACAAACCAATTGGGACAGTAAAAATCTCACAAAAAAACAGCTGGAATATGCTGCCAATGATGTTTTGTATTTAATAAATATTTACCGCAAATTGTTGGAGATGATGGAAAACCGTCCTCTATTAAAATCAGGTACAACCATCAAGGAATTGAATCAAAAGGCGCAATCTATTCTTCCCGGCCTGGTAGAATTATTGATTCATGGGTATGGAGATAAGGATGGAGGATGGGAAAGCAGCTTGTTTTCTCACTGAGGTATTTAATTGAATTCCTGGATATTAGTTATTCACTCTTAAGTGTTGAATTTCTTAAATGTTTATTCCTGAACTTCTTTTGTAGATGCCCAAAGTTTGATCCTTTCAAAGACTGTAATCTTCGCAGTTGCTTTAGCTGTCTGAGTGTTTGTAATGAACGAACATCAGCACCTTCTCCTGAAAAATGCTGCACAGATAAATCTCGTAATTCATTGGCGCTTATCGGTGACAAATTATGTTTCACAAAATATTTTTTTAGCAGATTTTGTAATTGTGCGGCAGTCAAATGTTTTCCTTTTTGGTTCACCCAAAATGCTTGATGTCCATCGATATTATCAATCATTTTCAAATATGATTTGAGTATGTTGATTGATAATGGACTGAACGGAATATCTCGATACTTTGAGTTCATAAAATATAAACGCACCTGACCTTCATCCAGTTCCGGAACAGCTGAGTTGATCTTAACTAATTTTGCAAGCGACATCCCTAAACCATATATGAACTCCAGCAGGAGTCTTTGTTGTAATCCTTGTAGTGAGTATTCTGCAGAATACTGAAATAGTTGATTTATTATATTAATGTCAATTTTCTGTTGTCCAATTTCGCTGATATTTCTTGGAAGTTTAAAATGCTGAATAGGGTTCTTGATATTTTCAGTTTCAGCTAAATATTGATAAAATCCCTTTATTCCACTGACACATGTAACCATTGTGCTTCTTTTCCATTTGAGTACATCAATATGATGCTGCAGGAATGCTTCAAGTTCTCTGACGCCCAGGTTTTCAATCTTCCATTCCTCAGGTATTGCTAATTTTAAATGGAATTTCTCACAAAAATTTACAAACATTTTAATTGAATTGAGATAAAGAGAGATAGTTGCTGGAGACAATAATTTTTTTACTTGCAAATGAGACTGATAAAGTCCCATAATCTTTGTAAGTTCTGACTTATCCATAAATCAAAAGAGACCTTAAATGAAAAAAATTGAAGCGATTATAAAGCCTTTCAAACTTGAAGAAGTCAAAGAAAATCTGGGTATTGTTGGTATCCATGGAATGACTGTAATCGAAGTAAAGGGTTTTGGACGACAAAAAGGCCATACAGAATTGTACCGTGGAGCAGAATACATTGTTGATTTTCTACCTAAAGTTAAAATAGAAATAGTCGTGAAAGATGAAGATCTGGATAAATCAGTTGAATCAATTCAGTCTGCTGCCAAAACTGGCAGAATTGGAGACGGTAAAATATTTGTTACTGACCTTGAACAAGTTGTCCGTATTCGTACAGGTGAATCCGGTGAAAAAGCATTATAATCAAAAATCATTTACGTGGTATTTTTGCTTTAAAACTTTGACATATATTACCTGAAATTTTTATCACATAGATAGACGGCTCAATCCTCGACTTAAACCCCAATTTAGCACATCCATAAGGTCTGTCAGCGTCCCACGACACCTGGTAGAATTTGCATTTTATACAGCGAACTTTAGGAATTTGCTCCATTCGGACCTATAAAGACTCTCCTCCTGTAGTTTTGATTACTTTATCCAGTACTTTTGACAGAGTAAAAACATCAAAAGGTTTTATAAGATAGTCATTCATTCCCAACTTTTCTGCTTCTGTAATCAAGTCTTCAAATGGCTCCATCATTGTCAACACAACCGGAAGATCCTTCATATTGTCGTCAGAACGTATTTCTTTCAATAGTGCCAATCCATTTATTTTAGGCATCTTTACGTCAGCAATAACCAGATTTAAAGCAGTTTGCTGAATGAGAGTCAATGCCTGTTCACCGTTTTCTGCTTCAAGACATGAAAAACCCATTTGTTGGAGCGCATTTTTTATTAAACGACGTGCAGTACTGTAATCATCTACGATCAAACATGTGTGTTTATCAAATTTTGTCACTGTATTAAAAGTTTTAATATTATTATTTATTTATTATATATACATAATAATGATATAGTATATAAACGCAATTTATATACTAATCTACTTAAGAGATTTTTCATTATCAATATAATTCATATTTTATGCAGATACTACAGTGGTTGATAGATATTATGGGAATTTCAATCGTTACAATAAAGTTCAATATTGAATGTTTTTTAATTTAACATAATAATATTATATAATATAATCTATTCCGATTTTCATTTAGCAAACAATTTTCAGATTTATTGCGTAGATGAAATTTTTTGAAAATCAGAGCCTGAAGGTTCCTGAAAAACCTGCAAATCAAATTCTGGTACAACAGCCAAAATATGATCAAATATATCAGCTTGTACAGACTCATAAGCAGTCCAGTTTGTGTCTTTGCAAAATACATATATTTCGATCGGAAGTCCTTTTTCTCCAGGTGAGAGCTGACGCACAATGAAGGTCATTTTCTGATGTATCGTCGGATGCTGCCGGAGATACGCCTCAACATATGTTCGAAAGACTCCGATATTAGTCAATCTTCTGCCATTAACCAGAGTACTTTCGTCAACATTATGTTTCTTATTATAATCCAATATTTCCTGTTGACGATCCTGTATGTCCTTACTGATTAGCTGAATACGATTGAAACGTTCAAGCATTTCTGTACTGCAAAACTTTATGCTGCTGAGATCAATGTTCACAAATCTTTTAATACGTCTTCCACCTGACAAATTCATGTTCCGCCAATTTTTAAAAGATTCATTTATCAGGGCGTATGTAGGAATTGTTGTAATTGTATTGTCAAAATTCCTAACTTTAACTGTAGTCAGAGTTATTTCAATCACATCACCATCAGCCCCGTATTTTGGCATTTCAATCCAATCATCAGGAGCAACCATTTTATTTGCAATTAACTGAATTCCTGCCACAAAACCCATAAGTATGTCTTTAAAAACAAACATCAAAACTGCTGTCAAAGCACCCAATCCGCTTAACAAATAGAGTGGTGTTTTCTGCAGCAGCAGTGAAAGTATCAAAATTGCTGTCACAAAATACAGAACCAGCTTCAGCACCTGCACAAAAGGAGTAATTGAAATTTCCTTTGCAACAGCTGAATTTCCATAGATTACCACCAGCGAATTAAGTAATGCATCAAGAACAAGCATACCCGCTATTAATAACAAAATACTGATCAGTGTTTGACTCAGGGGAAGCATGGTTGTGCCGACCAATATTGGCGGTGTAAGAATATAAAGAAGTATCAGTGGAATGAAATACAACACACGTTGAAAAAAATGTTTATCCACCAATACATTGTCCCATTGCTGATTTGTGAAACGGGATAATCTTTCAAATGTACGAACTAACGGCCCTTGTGCTACTTGATGCACTATCCAGCAAGCTGCAAGAACCAGCAGTATTAGTCCTCCCCTGACAAACGATTCGACAACCGCATCGGACAGGCCTACTTGCAGGATTTCCTCGTTTAATAAATTCTTTAATAAATCACTCAAATATTGAATCATGTTTACTCCGGATAAAGTGGCG
The DNA here is from genome assembly GCA_001627865.1 of SAR324 cluster bacterium REDSEA-S27_B3. GTDB lineage: Bacteria > SAR324 > SAR324 > SAR324 > NAC60-12 > Arctic96AD-7. The sequence goes on along the minus strand of LUQO01000037.1, from coordinate 21,059 downwards.
GCAAATTTGACTCTTTTTCACTTTTATTAATCTTCATGGCAGTTGAAGAAATAGCAATAAATTCTTCTTTTAAAACATTCAATGATTTCCCGTTTTGATGATTTCCATAGAGGGCAGAGTTAAGAGTTTTGATACCATTTTTTAATTCAGGTATTCGATCTCCAATTTCTTCCAAACCATCCGGAGGATCATCAGTCCATACAGAATTTCCCCATTTTAATAAGGCAGATTGTACTGCTACAGGCTCGCCTCTGCATAATGCCTGTTCCACATTTTTTGCTGCAGACTTAATCTCAACTTGCTGTTTTTGTTTAAAATTGTTTTCAATACTAACTTCTTTATTTGTTTTCCTGTTTTTGCTGACAATCCAGATCATTATTGTCCCTGCCCAAAGCATTGCAAATCCGATGGTAAGAACTTTCCATAGATTAGCTGAATTATTTGCATCTGCAGTATTTTGTGCAACTACTGCCGTACTTTTATTTTTTTGTGTATCAGCTGCTTTTTGTGAGATGTTTTCCCTGGAGCTTTTTGAAACAGGATGAACCTGAATTACCTTTGAAGGAATGATTGCTGTCCGGAATTGATTTTTTGTTACATCCCACCAGCTGACTGATATTTTCGGAAGAGTAATTTCCCCAGGTTGGCTTGGTATGAGTGCCCACTTTTCCTTGCGAATTCCTTTAAGTCCTTTTGGTGTTTGTTGCGTTTCAATCTGAGGCTGATCTGCATAACCTTTCAATGTATCCGGAAATTGAAATGACAATTCCGGAATTTGATTTCCTGACACACCATCTGCAATTATTGTAACTGTTCTTGTCACAGGTTCACCAACTTTAAAAACAGGAGGGTCAGGCTGCCACTGTTGATTGACTTTCACTTCTTTAGCAGGCAGCCACCAACCGGTGTTTTGTTTTGGCAATGACTGAACCTCTATAGTTTGCGGTTCGCTCGTGCTGAAAATTCTCTGCCCTCTGGTTTGAAATAAATTTCCGAAATTACCGAAATTACCGAAATTTCCAAAATTCCTTTGTGTTGTACCGCCTTGTCTCTTGTCACCATGATAACGAAGCTGAGGAATAATGAGTGTCCCGCTTTTTTCAGCAAATACAGCATAGGTTATCTCAGTAATTATTTGTTTTTTACCGTTTTTGAACGTCTGATGCGTCGTCTGATGCACTTTTTCAACATGTGCTCCTGCTGGTTCTAATGGTGTAATTGTTTCATTTTCTAGTTCAATTCCGCTTCTGATAATCCGTATTCGAACAAGAACCTGTTGCTGAGGATATACTTTTTTTGGCTCCGCAATAACTTCCAACTGAACCACATCCTGTTTCGATTTCGAGGTTGATTCAACTGCTTTCAATAAAATAGGAGCAGTTTTTTCATTTCCAATCTTTAAAGGAGGAATTAGATATTCCCCCGCGTCAGGAGCAATCAAAACATAGGACCAGCTCACTGTGCTGGTGAAAGAGGTACCAACTATTGAAGTTTTATTTTGCACACTGCGATTAAGTATTTGCAATCCCTTGATTCGGCTTAAATCAGGTTCTTGCGGATCATCAACATTTTTTGCTTCAACATGCAGCTGAAACAAATCTCCTACCTTAACAGGATTTTTGTTAACCCATGAAGTGACTTCACCCATCAGTGGATTAGTCAAAAATAACAGCAATCCAAGAAATATTAACTTCTTCATCGATTACCAGTACTGTTTGTTGTGATTTTGTTTTTTACTTCGACGTTGATATTCCCTCTTCATTTTGTTTCGTAACAGGCGTCCGGGATCATCTGGAATTTTTCTCAGCCACTGCTCCATAGTTTGTTGTCTGGAACGATCTTCCGGAGTTAAATCGCTGTTTTCATTTGCGGCAATATTTTGCTGTTTTGATTGATCAGCTGATTTTTGATTATTTTGCTTATCAGCAAATTTGTCTTTTTCATCTTTTTTATTTCTTTCATCTTTTTCATCCTCATTCTTTTGTTCATTCATTTTATCTTGTGAGTCTTTTGACTGCTGCTTGTCAGACTCATTTTTTTCTGCTTCCGGTTTCTGTTCCGGATCTCCTGCTGACTGATCCTGATTACCAGAAGAATCACGCTGCTGTTGCTGTTTTTTCTTATCCTGTTTATTTTGTTTGTTTTGCTGCTGTTTTTTCTGCTGTTTTTTTAGCAATTCTTCAATCAATTCCTTATTAAATTGAGCATCCTGATGTTGAGGATCGTCTGATAATACCTGCTGATAAGCCTTAAGAGCGTCCTGTAAACGTCCTGCAAAGGCTAAAGCATTTCCCCGGTTGAAATTAGCTCGGGGATTATCCTGCTTTGAAAACTGATCAATTGCTTGCTGATAATCTCCGGAACGATATGCTGCAGCCCCTTTCCATTCGTCATTTTCGAACAGTTCTGACGCTTGTTTTGTTTCTCCCTGCTCAAACAGCTTTGATGCCTGCCGGTCAGGACGCAACCACAAATCATCCCAACCGAATGCCATAACCATACTTGGAGATGCAAAAACTGAAGTAAATACAATGATTCCCAGTGAAAATAATACCCCTCGACGAAATAACAAAGCAGTCAACGGCAAAACCAGCAGCAGCAGCCATGGTCCTTCTTCATTCCACATATCCGCTGTTCTTTGCTGCTGATCTTCTACAAAATTAACTGCTGAAGTCTCCACCGAGATAATTGTATCAACATCCTGATCATCAGGACTTAATACAGTTAATTCTCCTTGAGTTTGATCGACCAGTTTTTTCAATGGAATCATATTCAATTTTGGAATTACAATAGCACCGTTTTTATCTTTTAAAAAACCGCCTGCAGGCAGTGCAATCGGTGATCCTGATTCAGTTCCGACCGCAAGTATAGTAAGACGATCCGAACCAGCATTTTTTATAACAGCAGATATTTCGGATTCTTCAATTCCATCTGTAATTAGAATAATGTGACCTGTTGTAGCTCTGCTTCTGTTCAACAATTCTGTGGCAAGCCCAACAGCCAGTTCCGGGCGGCTTCCTGGAACAGGCATTATATTCGGATGTAATCCTGGAAGAAGAGCAGAAATGGTAAGTGGATCATGTGTTAAAGGACTTATAACAAATGCTTCTCCGGCGTATCCGACAAGTGCGGTTTCTCCCTCGACAAAACGATTCAGTAAATCCTCTAATTTATAACGTGCCCGTTCAATTCGTGTTGGTTTGATATCCGCAGCAAGCATGGAATAAGACAAATCCAATACAAGCACTCTGGCCTGTGTTTTCTTCAGCAATGGCTGTGTTTTTTTTTGCCATACCGGACCAGCGAGGGCCAGCAAAAGCAGTGTACCTGCAAAACACATTGCCCATGGCAGCAGTCTTCGTTTCTGTTGTAATGGGCTTGTCGCTAGAAACTCCAGTAAATGAGGGTCGACCTCCTTATCCCATTCACCTTTGCGCCACCATTTACTCAACAAACGGAAGACCATCCACCAGAAAAGAGGTATTGCTATCAACCATAATGGACGCAAGAAATGAAATTCTGAAAACAACACGTTAGTCAGTTTTTATTGATAATTAATGACAGTCTGGGAAAAACCTCAAAGCAAACACGATTCGAAAACAGTAATACCAAATTAAAATAATCCTTAGACTCTTTAACCAGGTTGCATCAGAAATTCAGGATCATTTTCGATACATTAAAACCCAAACCCAAATTCCAATTATCAGTACTGCAAAACCAAGCGGCCAAAAAAACAATGCCTGACGTGGTCGGAAAACCTCTTTTTCTCTTTCAACAGGTTCAATTACATCAATCATCGCGTAAATTTTTTCCAGTTCTTCTGTACTTCGTGCCCGGTAATAGCTCCCCCCTGTCAGGCTTGCTAATGATTGCAGCATCACTTCATCCAGTTCGGCAGAGGGATTTATTTTTTGTGTGCCCAAAAAGGTACGCAGCCAGGCTTCATCAGCGCCAACACCGATAGTATGTATTCGTACTCCGGTTTGTTTTGCCAGTTGTCCGGCGACTTCCGGAGAAACTTCACCTGCAGTATTTTGACCATCTGTAAGTAATATTAATACTTTCTGTGAATCAGGAAGATCCTTCATTCGCTTTACCGCCAATCCTATTGCGTTGCCGATTGCTGTGCGCTGACCGGCAAGTCCCAGCTCTGACTCTTCCAGCATTTGTCCCAATGTTTCCCGGTCAAAGGTCAAAGGTGTTTGTAAATATGCCTGATCGCCAAATAAAATCAATCCCAGCCGGTCACCTTTTCTACGATCTATAAATGGTCTTAATACAGATTTAACAATTTCAAGCCGTGTAACAGCACTGCCTTGAAGTTCCATATCCTTCTCCTTCATGCTTCCGGAAAGATCCACAGCAAGCATCACACTGCGTCCGGATAAAGGCAGTTCCACTGCATCACCAACCCACTGTGGTCGCATCGATGCTAAAACAATTAAACTCCAGACAAATGCGGCTAAAATTAAAGATTTTGTAAATATTTTTTGAGAAAATGATGCTTGAGGTAAATCTGCGATTCTTTGAAAAAAAGGAACTCGCAGTGCCTGTACAGAATATTCACGGGGAGGGAGCAAACGTAGCAAAAAAGGCAGCGGCCAAAACCATGCTGCCCAAATCCAAAAAAACTCAAATCCACCGCCTTCTAAAAAAATCATTTTTCAAATTGGATTTCAGTAATTATGCAGGGGTGAACTGATCCATTTCTTCACAAGCGGAAACAAAGCATCGATTTCAAGTTCAGCTTTTTGCTGATAAAGTACTGTACCTAATACTTTTCCTGCTCCCTGTGTAAATTCTTTAGTTTTTCCTGTTTTATCAAGAAAATCCAACCATGCAGTACCATGCAGTGAGGCCACCTGTTCGTTGGTATAAAACGTCAATGCCGATCTTCTGAGCAATTGAGAAAGACTCCTCAATAATGCTAATTCATCAGGCGCTTTTTCAAACTGAATTTGCAGTTCTTTCAGTATTTTCAACGCCTCATTTTTTGGTTTTCTCCGCTTATGAAGGCGTAACAGCCAAAGCCCGCCAAAAATCAGAACTAATGTGAATAAAAGCGCTAAAATCCACCATCCCGGCGCAGGAGGCCAAAATGAAACAGGTGGCGGCAAATGAATATCTTTTAATTTTAAAAGAGGATTTTCTACAGGCATTAGAATGGCTATAACTGATTGAATCCAGTTGCGAATACAACTTTTCAGATTTGCATGATTATTTGCTTAACTGATTTAAAGTATCCACAGTACTCAGTAAATTCAAAGTAACCCCGCACAATCGCAACTCATTCGATAAACTATTTTGATGATTTTCAAAAGATGTTGCATAAAGATTTCTGGTATGTTTATTGTTCGAATTTACCCAGGCGGTTGATGTACCGTTACTCATTGCGTAATGTCCGGAAGATGGGGCTGCTTTTTCCAAAGGATCCGAGACTAAATACGCTTCCACTTGATTATGTTTTGACAGTTGTGTCATGTGTTTCATGCATTCCTGATCAAATCCGGAAAAGTCACTGAAAATATACACCAGACTTCCGGGTTGGACAACGTGACGTACACGCCTTAAAGCCTCAGCAAACATGAATTTTTTGTCAAAACTCCATTGATCCTCCTTCATCTGATCGGCAATGTGGTTATGCTCTGTCATTATTTTTGCCAACAAACGCAGGTATTGCCGTCGATCGCCTCTTGGTCTGAACTCATAATGCATTGTTTCAGAAAACAAAATACCCCCAACTCTATCTCCTCTTAAAAGCGCTCTCCATCCCATCAATGCCGCCATGCGTGATGCTTGTACAGACTTTAAGCTTTTGCGTGACCCAAAAAACATCTGACGCCCCTGATCCAGCACCAGCATCACAGGACGTTCTCGTTCTTCTCTGTATAATTTTGTATGTGTCCGTCCTGTCCTTGCAGTAACCCGCCAGTCAATATGACGCACATCATCTCCAGGCTGATAAGTTCGTGCTTCGGCAAATTCCATCCCTCTTCCTTTTAGTTTGGTTAAATATGGCCCACCAAGAGTTCCTGCTTTTTTTGATGGTGAAGAAGGAACTTTTTTATTTGCAATCCTGAACATTTCCGGCAGTTCCATTTTACCAAGCCAAATACCATTATTTTGTTCTGAATTATTCATGCTTGAATTGAATGATATTGTATCATTTAAAAATTGATAGATGAATTAAGGTACAGGTATTTTTGCAAGAATCTTTTTTATAACATCATCCGGAGTAAATCCATCTGATTCAGCTTCATAACTTTCTATAATTCTGTGGCGCAGCACATCTTCGGCTAAATCCTGTATATCTTCCGGAGTAACAAAATCACGCTCACGCAGCCAGGCACGTGCGCGAGAACATCTGTCAAGCGAGAGAGATCCCCTGGGACTTGCTCCCCATGTGATCAGTCTTGCCAATTCGTCGCTGTACCTTTCCGGAGTTCTGGTAGCAGCAATTATTTCCACAAGATATCGTTCAATCTCAGCAGACATGTAGGTATTCAAAACCTCATTTCTTGCCTGAAAAATGTCCTTGGCTGAAATGCTCTGTGCATCAGGCAATTCTCCAGAATCATTTGAAACCACAGTATTTTTTTCGCTTACTGACTTTTCACCATACAATTCTTCATTGTGTACCAAACGCATAATTTTCAGCTCATTTTCCACTGAAGGATAATCAATAAACACATGCAGCAAAAACCGGTCTAGCTGTGCCTCCGGAAGAGGATAAGTCCCTTCCTGCTCAATTGGATTTTGCGTTGCCATCACCAGAAACAATTTCGGAAGAGGATATGTTTTTCCTCCCACAGTCACCTGACGTTCTCCCATAGCCTCCAAAAGAGCAGACTGTACCTTTGCCGGTGCACGATTGATTTCATCAGCCAACACAAGGTTATGAAACACAGGCCCTGCCTGAAATTGAAAACTGCCATCTTGAGGACGATATATATCTGTCCCTGTTACATCCGCAGGCAGCAAATCAGGCGTGAACTGTATTCTCTGAAAATCTCCCTCAATTTTGTTTCCTAGCGCTTTTATAGCCCGGGTTTTGGCAAGACCGGGCGCACCTTCAACCAGAAGATGACCGTCTGCAAGTAATACAATTAACAAACGCTCTATCAGGCGTTCCTGACCTAAAATAACTTGATTGAGGCTGGTTTGCAGCTTTTGAAATGATTTTAATGAATTTGACATAATGTGAGGATAACAAAGCTATATTTGTTTGGAGTGTTCGTCTTTTATATTTATAACGTTCGGGAAAGTCACTACCAGTGCGGGAACTAAAATCAATGTTGCCAACGCGCTTATAATTAAAGTAAGACAGATCATCCAACTGAGTGTTACCAAAGGTAAAAACTCAGACACACTCAAGGCTAAAAATCCAAATCCGACTGTAACCGCGTTTGAGGTGATTGCCTTGCCGCTGCGTCTGACTGTTTTTGAAATTGCCTGTTGCAGATCAATTCCTAATGATAATTCACGCAACATGCGTGAGAGGTAGTGAATACTGTAATCCACTCCAATTCCAATCACAATACTGCTGACTAGAGCCGTTCCAATATCCAGGTAAACTCCAAAATATCCCATTACTCCAAAATTAAACAGCACAGTGAAAATAAGCGGAGCCATACCGATCATGCCGCGATAAATGGAACGGAAAATCAATATCAGCATGACAAAAACCGCCAGTATTGATCCAGATAAACTGCGGATTTGACTGGAAACCACTTCAACACTGGTTGCCACATTAATCGGAACCATTCCTGTTGAAGTCAGCTTGAAACTAGAAGGGAAATGCTGTGAGGTATAATCTTCAATGCGCAGTAAAAGTTTTTCCTCCTCAATTGTTGAATTTGAACTGATGGTGACTGCTAAATTTAAATTGCTGTACTCGCTGTCAACCACATCTGAAAGTACATCTCCACCGGAGTTTTCGTACAATACTAGATACTGTGCCACTAATTCTCTACCACTTACTTCCCGCTCAACAGCTTGCAATTGTGATTGACCGTTTTCTGTTACAACTTCTTCACTCTTCACTAATTCAATTGCTTCAGGCAAACGGTTATATTCATCGCGATTCTCGTTAAAAGCATAGCTGATGCGCTTTATCAAATCAACAAGCGAGAATGTTCGTTTTACTCGATCTTCCTTCGACAGAAAATGTTGTAATTCCTCAACAATTTTCAAATTTTCCGGATTTTTCCATGGCTCATTTTCATCATATTTTGTGATCACAATATTGATCGTACGGCTGCCTGTCATTTTCTGCATTGCATGATTAGCCATCACGAAGGGCGCGTCTGGCTGAAAATAACTTTCCAGACTGCTTTCCACCTCCACTTGTAATAATCCGTAAACGGAAACCATTGAAACTACAAATGCTCCGAGCAAAATTATTTTGGAATTTTTAACAACCCAGCTGGTGATGCCGTCAAGAAATTTTTTGATCAGTAAATCCATAAAATTGGCTTTATGTACTGCTTTGAGTTTGGACTCCTCGGTTGCAGTGTTTTCCTGTGTTTCAGCTTTTTTCTCAGGAAGAACCATCAATAACGCTGGAATAAATATTAAAGAAAGCAACATTGCCAGCAATGTTCCAATTGCAACAAAAATTCCAAAGGTGTTGACCGGTACAATATCACTGGCAGTGAGTGAAAAGAAACCTGCCGCGGTGGTGATTGAGGTCATTGTCACAGGCATCACCATTTTATCCAGCATCAGGCAAACAGCTGTTTCACGAGTGTGTCCTTCCAGACGATTGTCACGGTATTCAGAAAACATGTGAATTCCGTCTGCTACTCCAATCGAAATCAGAAAAACCGGCAAAGCGGAGGTGATAGTATTGAGCGGAACATCAATAATAACCATCAATGCAAGCGTGAACAAAATCGAGAATCCAACCACAATCATTGGAACTGCCACTCCACTTGGTCTCCTGAAAGTCAGCCAGAGAAAAAATATGGCAAGCAAAGCAACAAAAGGGAAAAAGCGTTTTGTGTCCTGGTCAATCACAGTACGCAGCGTAGCAGCAACAATCGGGAAACCAGCGATAAAATGTGCTTCATCTCCCGGGTTATCTTCAAAAATTCTTTCCAGCTCCAGATAAGTCGCATACAGATTTTCTGTGTCTTCCTCATCCATTGCCAACTCCATAAATATTCCAGTGCGTCTTCCATCATCACTGAACAGATAGTTTCTGAACAATTCATTGTCAAAAACATGACGGCGCAATCTGTTCATTCCGGCAGAAGTCTGCGGAACTTCTTCAAAAATCGGTTCAATTGCCAATCCATCCTCTGATCCCAGAATATTGTCCGTATTGGACAACGAAATCACTTCCACCACAGGATTGGCACGAACCTCCAGATTCCGCAGTGTTTCATCCCATTCCGGAAGCCAGATGCCTGCATTTTCCAATGTTTCCCGAATTTCATCAAATTCCATCCAAAACATCTCATCCAGTGTTTTGATATCTTTTGGAAGAATCATCTTCAGTTGCTCTCCTGCCTCTCCGGACATTTGTTCTGCAATTGTTCTCAGAGCATCCAGGTCTTGCGGAGCAAGCAGCTGCAGGTTTTCGATTGCTTCAGTCAGTTTCTGGATACGCTCCAGTGTTGCTGCTTTGAATATCGTATCCTTTGCTTCAAGCATGATGAAAACCCCCGGATTAGCCCCGGTGTAATCTTCACGCAGTTGTTTCAAGGAATGACGCGCAGGATGACTGGGAGGTAAAAGGTGCGGGCTTGGATCATTTGCCAGAAAATACAGGCTGGGGAATGCTGCTGATCCAAGCAGGATGGTTACAATCAGAATTGTTTTTGGATAGTGGACAACCAGTCGTTCTATGAATTTTATGGCTGTCAAATTAATTTTTCCTGCATAAATTTAATAACTTAGTGATTATTTTATAGTATTATTTTAATCGGTTTTTTGTTATTCAGGCAAGTTTAGAATTGTTTCTATTTGTATTTATGAATCAGATTTACACTATTCCAGGATTGATTCTGTGAGCTTAATGATTTAGCATTATGGATCAATTTCAATAAGTTATTTTGTATTAAGTTTCTTCATACAACATCAATCCATTAACAACTGACCAAACATTCTGTGCAACTGGAAGATCAACTCCCGCGAATACGCAAGCTGATCAAAGAAAAGCTTGGCACCATTCCCAAAAATACCCTGCAAAATGAAGAGCTGATTCGCAACGCATTCAGGCGGCTTTATCAGGCTCTTCCCAGAATGATCCGCATGGCAGTCAGTGAAAATCTGTTTGTTGAATTTTGCATGACAAACCGTGAACGGCTGATAAATATCAGTGACTCTGTTTCAGAAAAATTCTCTGAAGCTGAAAACAGGTTCAATCAGCAATACCAGACAAACAACACAGAAGATTCTGCAAAAACAGTTAACGTCCGAGCTGACACCTCTAAATTGCTGGAAACTGCCAAAAAAGTGTTTGTGCCGACCTACTCACCAAACTTGATTTTATCCCGGGGCCTTGGAGCAAAAGTATGGGACAGAGACGGCAATGAATACATTGATCTTGGTTCAGGCATTTCTGTCAACAGCTCAGGACACCTTGATCCAGACCTTCAGAACGAACTTTATGATCAGGCAGGAAAAATCTGGCACACAACAAATCTTTTTTTAACAGAACCCACGATCAAGCTGGCGGAGGCGCTTGTAAATGCAACATTTGCCGACCGTGTTTTTTTCTGCAATTCCGGAGCAGAAGCAAATGAAGCGGCAATCAAAATTGCTCGAAAATTTTCCAGCCTGGTGCATTCGGAGGAGAAACGAGAAATTCTGACCTTTGAAGGATCATTTCACGGAAGAACCTTAACAACAGTTACCGCCACAGCTCAGCCTCGATACCAGCAGGGATTTGAACCGCTGCCAAAGGGTTTTCGTTACTGTCCATTCAATGATTTTGATACGGCAGCAGAAATGATTGGACCAAACACATGCGCGGTAATGATAGAACCGATCCAGGGTGAAGGTGGTGTAAATCCGGCAAAAACGGGATTTCTGCAACACCTGCGAGATCTTTGTAACAAACATCAGGCACTGCTGGTATTTGATGAAATTCAATGCGGAATGGGACGTACCGGCAAATTATTCGGTTATCAGTGGGAAAAATCACGTGATTCTGAAGAGACTGAAGGAGCAGTTTTGAATGAAGAAAAGATACACCATGAAGCAACTCTGTCGGATTTAACTCCGGATATAGTAACCATGGCCAAAGCACTCGGTGGCGGTCTTCCTCTGGGAGCGATGCTCTGTACTGAGGAAGTAGCACAGGCATTCAAACCCGGAGACCATGGAACCACCTTTGGAGGTAACCCCATTGTTACAGCTGTTGCAGCAGCAGCATTCCGAAAAATAAACGCACCTGAAATGATGCAGCAAGTCCAGGAAAAAGGTGCAGTTATCAGAAAACACCTTGACTCACTGAATGATGAACTAAGTTTATTTGAAACAATTCGCGGTCGAGGAATGATGCTTGGAGCAGTGTTATCAAAAGCATGGAAAGGTAAAGCGCCGGCAATGGTTACAGCCTGTCAGGAACAAGGTGTTCTGCTTTTGATTGCCGGTCCGGATGTTCTGCGTTTTTTACCGCCTCTGAATATCTCAGATGAAGAACTTGAAACAGGATTAAATTATGTCAGCAAAGCTCTACGTAATGTACACACTTCAGAACTTTCTGCCTCTGAATAATATTGAATTCTTACTTGATGAAAATCACAAAAATCTGTCATTCCCGCGAAAGTGGGGATCCAGAAACCTGTAAGTGTCTGAAATGCTTGTCCTCGACTCGATCGGGGAATGAAAAGCAAGATTATCATTTTTTACTTTATACAATCGCATCTTACTTTAATTGTAAATCTTAATTATAAAATATGGATAAAGTCGCGCTTATCACAGGAATCACAGGTCAGGATGGTGCTTATCTTGCGGAACTGTTGTTAAAAAAAGGATATCTTGTTCATGGTCTTAAAAGACGCTCATCCAGTTTTAACACCGCCCGCATCGATCATCTGTATCAGGATCCACATGTGGACAAAAGAAATTTTGTTTTACACCATGGTGACCTGACTGATTCCACTAATTTAATCAGGATCATACAGGAAATTCAGCCTGATGAAATATACAATTTGGCTGCACAAAGTCATGTATTGGTTTCATTTGAAACACCGGAATACACAGCAAATGCTGACGCGCTTGGTACATTAAGACTATTGGAAGCAATCCGACTTTTGGGGATAGCTGATAAAACCAGATTCTACCAAGCCTCAACCAGTGAACTTTATGGACTGGCACAGGAAGATCCTCAAAATGAAAAAACTCCATTTTATCCTCGTTCACCATACGGTGTTGCCAAACTTTATGCTTATTGGATCACCATCAACTATCGTGAAGCATATAATATCTTTGCCTGCAACGGAATACTCTTCAATCATGAGTCACCCATCAGAGGTGAAACATTCGTCACCAGGAAAATAACTCGTGCCGCGGCTCGAATATCTCTTGGTGAACAGCAAAGACTTTATCTCGGTAACCTTGACGCTAAACGAGATTGGGGTCATGCAGAAGACTTTGTGGAAGGAATGTGGCGGATTATGCAGCATAATGAACCGGAAGACTTCGTGCTGGCTACCGGAATAAGCACTTCAATCAGGGATTTTGCCACACAAGCCTTTGCTGAAGTTGGAATCTCCCTGGAATGGTCCGGAAGCGGAGTGGATGAAATTGGTAAAAACGCTCAATCAGGAGGAATAATTGTTTCTGTTGATCCCGCATATTTCCGTCCGACTGAAGTAGATTTGCTGATTGGTGATGCAAGCAAAGCCAGAGAAAAACTGGGATGGACGCCTACCTGCGATTTAAAGAAGTTAATCAGTGAAATGATTTCCTCCGATCTGGAAGAAGCCCGAAGAGATATGTACTTGCAGAGCGGTGGTTTTCAAACTAACAATTCAAATGGTAATTGATATAATTAATTTTTTAATATATTTTGTACTGCGTAATTTAATTAAACAAAGGTTGTTTTATGATTAATATCAGTTCAATGTTTGCCAAGCCTCCCTTTAAGCCACTGAGGAATCACATGGACAAAGTGGTTGAAAGTGTTGCTCCGCTTAAAGAATTTTTTGATGCTCTGCATCAACAGGATCATACAAAAGTCGAAGAGATACAGCAGCAGGTAATCCAGGCAGAAGAAGAAGCAGACGCAATCAAAAACGAAGTACGAAATCACCTGCCCGGAAGTATTTTCATGCCGATAAATCGACGTGATTTGCTGGAAATGCTTGATATGCAGGATACAATCGCGGATGTGGCTCAGGATATTGTAAATTTGCTCACACTTAGAAAAATGCGTCTTCCTTCCGAATTGTGGCCGGACGTGATCCAGTTAGTGGAAAAAGCGCAGCATGTATGTCTGATGACTCAGGGACTATCACAGGAATTTGGAGATGTGCTGGAATCAGGATTCGGCAGGCATGAAATCGATAAAATGCTGGAAATGATTGATCAGGTCTCTAATGCAGAACATGAAGCAGATGTTTTGGAAGACACGCTGGTTAGCAAGATGTTTGAGATTGAAGATAAAATGAAGCCGGTTGATGTAATGTTCTGGTACGAGATTATTGAATTGATTGGCGACATTGCGGATTATTCGAAAAAAACTGGAAATCGCCTGCGTCTGATGATTGCCACAAATTAACATTAATTACTAACTAATTTTGACAAAAAAGGATTGAATGATAATTGAATACGGGCCCGTTTTCATCACACTTGCTGTGGTGCTGGGACTCTACATGACCTGGGGAATTGGCGCGAATGATGTTGCGAACGCAATGGGAACATCAGTTGGTTCCAGGGCAATCACTGTTAAACAGGCAATCATAATCGCTGCTATTTTTGAATTTTCCGGAGCGTTTCTGGCGGGAGGTCATGTCACCAAAACAATTCGTAAAGGCATCATCGATCCCACACCAATCATGGATACCCCTGAGATCCTGGTCTGGGGAATGCTGTCAGCATTGCTGGCTGCGGCGCTTTGGCTGACAATAGCAAGCTGGATGGGCTGGCCGGTATCAACAACTCACAGCATAATCGGTTCAATTGTAGGATTTGCTTTAGTTGGAATAGGAATTGACGCGGTTAACTGGTCAAAAATTTTCACAATTGTACTGAGCTGGATTGTATCACCTCTTGTCGGTGGTACGGTCGCATATTTGATGATGAGAAGTATTCAGCGGTTAATCCTGGACTCCGAAACCCCTTTCCTTAGCGCAAAACGTTATGCTCCTGCTTATGTATTTCTGGTTGGTTTCCTGCTGTCCCTTGTTACTCTTTTCAAAGGATTGAAGCATCTTGATATCAATTTAACTATCGTGCAAAGTTTTATATTTGCCGGTATTTTTGGTGTTGTGGTAGCAGCAGCAGCACAAGTGCTGATCAATAGACTCCGGATGAAAGAGGCCGAGAGTATTCATGATCAATTCACACAGATTGAAAAAATCTTTGGCATCATGATGATCTTCACAGCCTGCGCAATGGCATTCGCTCACGGCTCTAATGATGTGGCAAACGGAATCGGTCCGATGGCGGCAATTGTCAGCATTGTACAAAGCGGTGGGGAAATGGCGCAAAAATCAGCATTGCCGTTATGGATTCTGATTGCAGGAGGATTTGGAATTGTAGTCGGTTTATCAACTTTGGGTTATCGTGTAATGAGAACCATCGGAACCAAAATCACTGAGCTTGTGCCCACACGAGGATTCTCCGCGGAACTGGCCGCGGCAGCTACAGTTGTAATTGCCTCACGTACCGGAATTCCTGTTTCCACAACTCATATTGCAGTAGGCGCGGTGATGGGGGTAGGACTGGCACGTGGTATTGGCGCGCTGGATTTAAGAGTCGTGGGGGGGATATTCATGTCATGGGTGATCACACTCCCTGTAGGCGCGCTGCTGTCTATATTCTTCTTTTTCTTCTTCCGCGGGGTTTTTCTGTGATGATCGATCAGTTTTTTCAAACTGAAAGAAACATCATATCGCGTTAAAATTAAAGCTTTTCCAATAAAACTGAAGAATTATTGCGGCTGCGTTTTAAAACGCACTACATTCAGAGGCTCTATACTTGATAATTCAGCTGCAAGTGTGTCTGCTCCGTTATCACAGGAAAACCTAAGAAGACGGCTGGGGTTGGTTTTTTCTAAAGGGGTATTATTCAATGTTTTCATCTGCCATGCAGGCAGATCAATCACATTGCCGTCAAAGGTCAACACTTCTAAAGTATTATTTTGATAAAAAGTGTTTTGAGTCTGCATGATGAATGATTCTCCCTTGTTTACTTCAAGCACAGTTCCGGCAATTTCATATCCTGAATTGTTTCCATTCCTCTCTCCTCTATAAATACTATCCATACCAGCCTTTTTTTGCAGAGACGCTTCGGTGTAACCCCTGTGTGGAATTTTCTCCAGCAATGAGGACAACTCCTTCAGTTTTACGTCCCATTTTTCCGGAGGAGTAGAATTACACCATTCAATTGCTCTGGAGTATGCACTTGTAGTTGTTGCGGCGTATAGCGTGCTTTTCATGCGTCCTTCAACTTTGATGCAGTCCACACCGTTTTCAAAATATTTTGGCAAAAGTCGTATTCCCCGTAAATCTTTTGAACTCAACAAGGACGCTGAGGGATAGTCCGGAAATTTTTTATCGGTTTTTAACGCTTTTGCAACAGTGGTGTTGGGGAGTTGCAGGGAATCCGGTTTATTATCAATTGTTTCTTTTGAATTTGGAAGTGAGGAATAGTAAAAACGACAGCTCTGGACACAGCCACCGCGGTTGCTGTCACGTCCGGAGGTATAATTTGAGATTGTGCAGTTTCCGGAATAGGCAGAGCACATGGCGCCATGAATAAAGAGTTCCACTTCAATCTCTGCTTCCTTTCGGATTTTCCCGGCTTCCTCCAGTGAGACTTCACGCCCCAGCACAAGCCTTTTGGCCCCCATTTTTTTCCAGACTTTTGCCGCATTAACATTCAGGCATGAAGCTTGAGTTGACAAATGTACGGGAAGTTTTGAGTGCTGCTGAACTATAGTCATCACGCCAAGATCTGAAACAATCACCGCGTCAACTTTGTTTTGTTCCAGGAATTTAACATATTCAGGAAGATCTACCAGTTCCTTATCGTGCAGGAACGCGTTCAGTGTAACGTATGTTTTACAGCTATTTTGATGCGCGAACAGTATCCCTTCAGACAATTCCGTGTCAGAAAAATTGTCTGAGGCGCCGCGTAATCCATATTTTGGTCCGGCTAGATAAACCGCGTCAGCGCCATACAAAACGGCTGTTATCAGTTTATTAATATTTCCGGCAGGCGCTAACAGTTCCATGTTCAACAAAATAATAATCAGTTACGTGATGGTTAAGTTCCGCAAGATTTTAGTTCTATAGCATTTGCTAATCCAGTGTAGCACTCACCCACCACACCTTCGACTCCGCACAGGTATCATGTCCCCCCTCTCCCAGTGTGAGAGGGCAGGGGTGAGGGGCAGTAATTACAGTATTATACCAATTTTTTCACGAATCAACTGTGGAGCATCACCCTGATAACGTGGTCCGGTTTGCTCAATCACTGCTCCGGCCAGAGTTGCTCCGATTCTGCCGCTGTCCAAAGGGGACATTTCATTAGTCATTCCGTAGAGGAATCCTGCAGCAAAAGCATCACCGGCGCCTGTTGTGTCCTCCACTTTGATCGGTAAAGGATCAATATAATATGTCTGCCCATGATAAGAAATCAGCGCTCCGTTTGCCCCTAAAGTCAAAGCAACTGTTTCAGTCCATTCCGATAGAATTTCCAATGCCTGCTGAGTAATTTCTGTATCCAGCAGAGTAAAAGCTTCTTCCTGGTTACAGAAAACCATGCTTGCATATCCCTTTAACAGCTTTATAAAATCATCTTTATGACGTGTTACACAAAATGGATCAGAAAGACTAAGCGCGACTTTAATCTCCCGTTTTTTTGCTTCATCAAGAGCATTCAGCACCGATTTTTTCTGAGACTCAGTGTCCCACAGATAACCGGTAAGATACAGATATTTTGAAGCCTGCATAACTTCCGGATCAATATCCGGATTCTGAAGTTCCCGGCTCATGCCCAAATATGTGTTCATTGTACGTCTGCCGTCTTCACTGACCAAAATCAAACTGCTGCCTGTTGCTCCTTCTCCTTCAGCAAGACAGTCCTGCACCCCCGTGTCTTCCAGTTTTTCACGATAAAGCTGACCATGTTCATCCCTGCCTATTTTTCCGCTGAATGCGCTCTTTCCTCCAAGCTGGGCAATGCCGATCATGGAATTTGCCCCAGAACCTCCCGCAGCAAATTCCACCTCAATTTGCTCAGTTGTAAGCCCATTCAGCAATTCCTGCTGCTGATCAAGGCTGACGAGATGCATAATATTTTTTTGAATTCCCCGCTTTTTGAGAAAGGAATCAGGCACATGACTCAGCAAATCCACCAATGGATTGCAGACGCCATATACATCTAACTTTTTCATTTTTTTATGAAAATACTGGAAGTGTGAGGATGTGTGCTGGTCAGCTTGCTTTAATTTTAGGAAGATTGCTTGAGGGATTTCTGGTCATTTTAGGTTTCCCCTTCTGCAGTATGGTATCCTTGTTGATTTCAACTTCGCTGATATCAGGATCAGATGGAATCTGATACATCAGTTCAAGCATGGCGTTTTCCATGATTGAGCGTAAACCTCGCGCGCCTGTCTTGCGCTTGATTGCTTCCTTTGCGAGGGTGCGTACTGCTTCCTTTTTAAAAACCAGCTTCACGTTTTCAAGCTCAAACATTTTCTCATATTGACGTATCAGTGCATTTTTCGGCTCTTTTAAGATCTGCACCAGATGATCAACTTCCAGATCATGCAGAGTGGCAACCACCGGAAGCCTTCCGATAAATTCCGGAATCAATCCATATTTGAGCAAATCTTCCGGTTCAAGATGAGACAGAATTTCAAGACTTCGGGTTTTCCTGTTCACATCTGCGCCAAAACCGATGGCGTTGCGGCCAATGCGTCTTTTAATAATGTCATCAAGGGCAGTAAACGCGCCGCCGCATATAAAGAGCACATTTTCCGTATTGACCTGCATTGTTTCCTGGTGAGGGTGTTTTCGTCCTCCCTGAGGTGGTATGTTGGCGACTGTGCCTTCAATTATTTTCAAAAGCGCCTGCTGCACTCCTTCACCGGAAACATCACGTGTGATGGAGACGTTTTCACTTTTTCTGGTGATTTTATCAATCTCATCAATATAAATTATTCCCTGCTCCGCGCGCGAAATGTCATAATCTGCAGCCTGCAGAAGTTTCAAAACAATATTCTCAACATCCTCGCCTACATACCCCGCCTCAGTCAGTGAGGTCGCGTCAGCTACCGCAAAAGGAACATTTAGTATTCGTGCAAGGGTTTGCGCTAAAAGTGTCTTGCCGGTGCCTGTGGGGCCGATCAGCAGGATATTGCTTTTTTGCAGTTCAACTTCAGAATTATTATAATTGGCATTTATGCGTTTATAATGATTGTGAACTGCCACAGCCAGCACTTTTTTTGATTGCTCCTGTCCAACCACGTATTTGTCAAGAACTTCTTTTATTTCAGCCGGTTTGAGCAGCTCCTGCTGTAAATCATCCGGATGTTCATTCTGGTATTCCTCCTCCATGATTTCATTACAGAGGTCTATGCATTCGTCGCAAATATAGACGGTCGGGCCAGCAATTATTTTCTTAACTTCTTCCTGTGTTTTTCCACAGAATGAACAACGCAGCAATGTTTCTTTAATGCTGTTCATATCCTAATCCTTTCATACAGCTTTCAGTTTTCTGTTTTGCATAACCTCATCAATGATACCATAATCCTTGGCTTCCTGACTTGAAAAATAAAAATCACGCTGGGTATCCTCCGCGATCTGTTCAATTTTGTTTCCGGTGTGACGCGCCAGTACATCATTCAAAATATCCGTCATCCTGATAATTTCCTTGGCCTGAATATCAATATCCTCTGCCTGTCCGGAAAATCCGCCCATCATTTGGTGAATCATTATCCTGGCATGCGGCAGTGCCTGTCTTTTTCCTACAGCACCGGCAGCCAAAAGCACCGCCCCCATACTGGTTGCCTGACCGATGCAAATAGTCTGCACATCCGGTTTCAGATATTGTATTGTATCATAAATTGCCATTCCGGAAGTAACTAAACCGCCCGGACAATTCAAATAAAGTGAAATATCACTTTCCGGATCTTCTGCTTCCAAAAATAAAAGCTGAGCAATCATCACGTTGGCCACATTGTCATCAACAGGTGATCCTAGGAAAATTATGCGGTCTTTGAGAAGACGGGAATATATATCATAGGCACGTTCCCCCCGACTGTTCTGCTCAACGACCATTGGAATGAGTGACATGAAAAACCTGTAAAGAAGTTTGTGTATATTTATTCAGGAATGATCATGGCCGCAATGTTCATCGTGAACATGCTCATGTTCGGCGGGGGTTGATTCTTCAATTGGGTCGCCAAACACTCTCGCCACTATTCTGTCAAGTGTCGCGTCACCTTGTTTTCTGATGAATACTCGCTGATACATGTTTCGACCAAATGGTGTTTGTATCAACTCCTCCGGAGACTGACCGGTGAAATGTGCCAGATTGAAAAATTCCCCCGCGGCTTCTTTTTCATCAAACTGCAAATTTTCATGTTCTCTGATGGAATCCAGAATGAATTTCATGCGCAAATCCATCCTTGCATTTTCGTAACCCTCCTGCCGTTTTTTCTCTTTTTCTTCATCAGAAATTTCATTCTTAGCTGATTCCACCTCCAATTCATTATCAACCCGTTCCTTGCCGAATTTCATCAATTCCTCTGGCAAAATAAAATTATCATATAAATCAGATAGTTGTGCCCCAACCTCAATCCGGTACTCACTTTGAAGTTCTAATATTTTCCGGGATTTTATAATTTCAGCAATATTTTCTTTCAATTCATCTTGATTTGAAACACCGTATTTCTTGAAAAATTCTTCGTCCATTTCAGGTCTTTCCACAGTAAAAATATCTTTCAGCTTAAACCTGAAATCAGCATTTTCACCTTCATTTTCATCAAAAATTTCCGTCAGTTCAATCACAGCATTTTTTTCATCTCCGCTGTTCATGCCCAGCAGGGAGGAATGAAATTCTTTATATTCTGAACTTCCAATTCTGATTTGCAAATCATTTGCTTTTGAGTCGGCAAATGCTTTACCATCAATCGTAGCTGTATAATCAAGCAAAACCCAGTCTCCATCTTCTACTTCGACTTCGATATCATCTCCGGTTTTTATCTCAAGAAATTCTTCCTTCTGCATCAGCAATTCCTGCTCTTCGGCAATTTCTGTGGCGGTCACTTCCTCAATATCACGACGCACCAGCAGGATTTTTCCATAATCAAGTGGCGCAAGTTCAGGTGCAATTTCAAAATGAAGAGTCGCCGAAAGTGCCGACTTTCGGTCAAAGTCCATTTGCTTGATCGAAGGCACAGTAACCGGCTTCAGGGAATGTTCTTCCAGTGCATTTTCCATAAAAGCGGGGATTACACGATCCACTGCTTCTTGCTGCATTGATGATTTGAAGCGTTTGTCCAGCCAACCTTTTGGGTGTTTTCCAGGTCTGAAACCGTTAAGGCGGGTTTTTTTCAGTTCTCTATAAACGGCGTCGTAGGTGGGTTTGATTTCTTCAAGGGGAATTTCGAGAGCAATCGAATACTTAAGATCGCCTAGCTCCTCAACGCTGGACTCCATGTCTTTTTATTGAAAGCAGATGATGACAGTTTTAATAACACCTTCACAACAAATACGCCCATCATTAAACTATATTTGCCTGAAAAAACACAAGACTTTTGTGATTTGTTGGCCATTTACAAGCGAAGACGGATTGAACAACAGACTTGTTTTAATTGTGGTTCAGGCAAAAATTTTTGCTGAATCCCCCAGGCATTTAACTATATTTGA
>LUQO01000036.1 GCA_001627865.1 SAR324 cluster bacterium REDSEA-S27_B3 | reverse complement strand
AAAGGTTTCAAATATTCAAATGAGTCCTCTGTTAATTTTGTGAAGATCCTTGAACTAAATAATGGGTTGGAGCTCTTAATTCAGGGAGGAACACCAAACGAACAAAAAAACAAAACTGGGAAGAAATCCGGAGAAATTCCGGAAAAAAGCAAATGTTTATGTGGATTTGAATTGGAGCCCAGTGGGTTAGGCGGGTAAGTTGCGTTGCGTTGCGTTGCGTTGCGTTGCGTTGCGTTGCATGGTGTGTACCTCCGAAAGAGGAAAGAATAGAAAAATCAAGCTTTAATAACTTAAGATTTTCCTACACTATTTCACAATTTTTAAAAGAGTCAAGCAAATAATGAACTTTTTTTGGCAAACACCACTAAGAAAAATAATTGAATTATTTCAAATAACTAAAAGCATTATGTTTGTTCTAGAAAAAACATTGCCTGACGAGTGGAATCACAACCCATGAAATGAATAGAGTGGAAAGCGTGTACAGTAATAAGTATTAACTGTTTATTCTGGAAGGGCGGGCACAGCACTGTTCTTTGCTGTACTCTTATTTTTTGTGAAAGGTTAGAGAGATTTACCCGGCAAACACCGGTCCGTTGGGACGCATGCGGATTCCGGGGGAGAGCCGTTTCCAGGGCAGGCTGATTGGATCAGCGACCATCGGACCCGGCGCTTCTGCAACAAGTATGGAGTGTGCGATGGGAGTAAAATCAGCACGGAAGTGAACAGAACTTTTGTTGACAAGGATTTTCATTTGTTCCGGTTCCACTCCAGCAACACGATAGAGTTCACGGTCCAGTAATTGAACCTTGCTTGAGCCGACAACAATCCGAACACCGTTGATCTTCAGGCATGCTGTGGGACCAAGACTGATCTTTGCACCTCGCATCATCGGCCCCTTGACAGTCAAATCTCCGTTGCTGAGATGCTCGATGCTGAAGGTGCCTTCAAAAGGATGATCTCCCAGCGCCGGTTCCCCGCCCAACCCCAGTGTGATGGTTTTTCCAACTCCGGTTTTGTGAGCTGCTTCTGCAGCTTCAGGATCAAACAGCACTCCCAGTGCGGCGTCCTGTACCTGGTTTGCCACCAGCGCCCGCAACATTCCTGTGGTATTAGAGTTGCCTCCTGCTCCGGGATTGTCCTGGGTGTCAGCAATCACTACCGGACGGTCCGAGCCGTTTGATAACCGCATTGCTTCTTTCACAGCTTCATCCGGCTTATAGATGTCAATCCACCAGTCTGATTCTCTTTGGTTAATCTGGTTAGTGATTGAATCAACTGCATTAGCAACCACTGCCTGATTAGTGCCATAGCCCCAGACCAAACCGCCGCATTCCGGAAAATCTGCAGCAGGGAATCCTGGAGTGAAAGACAAGCTGGTGATGCTTCCCTGCTCCAATGATTCAAGATGCGTATACGTACCCATTGCAGGTTCCATATCAGTGCATTGTCCGTGAAGCGGAATAATAAATGGAATCCTCCTTCTTGATATTGAAAGACGATTTCCACCATCCATGAAATAATTCAGTAAAAAAGCCGCCAGTTCCCCGGTTTCCGCCATGTCCACATGTGGATAAGTACGGTAGGCAACAAGAGCATCTGCCTGCTGAAGCATCAGTTCTGTCACATTGGCATGCAGGTCAAGACTGCCCACTACAGGCACATTGTTCCCAACCACCTGGCGTATTCTTTTTAAAAGCTCACCTTCACCATCATCAAAATGTTCTGTTACCATCGCTCCGTGAATGTCAAGGTAGATTGCGTCCGGACGCTGTTCTGATGCTGCTTCAACAATCTTTCCGGTGATGCGCTCAAAAGCATCTTCCGTGACTTGTGCCGAGGGGCATGCGGCAGTCCAGATCACCGGAATAATCTGATGCGGTCCTCCGTGCATCGCGTCCAGAAAACCACCGACCGGAATGTTGATTCCCCGTAAGTCAAGGACATCGCTGCCGTGTGTCATGCTCGGCATTCCTCCTCCCTGAACGAAGGCGTCCCAATCGGCTTTTGTAGGCGCAAAGGTGTTGGTTTCGTGCTGAAATCCGGCGATAAGTATTTTCATGATGATTTGTTGAAGTGTTTGTTATGTTGGGGATAAAAACAGTTGGAAGTTATGAATTAAATCTGCACGGGCTTTTTCTTTGAAAAACTCAGGTATTTAGGAATTGATGCAGGGGGAAATCTTGTTATTTAGAATCCCCGGATTTGAAACAGTGAATGTTCGACCGCGTTACGGATTCGCTCACTGTCATGCTGGCTGTAGCTTAACAGCATTTCAATTCCCTGCTTTGCCTTGAGAAGACCAAGAATCCGGATCAGCCGCTCTGTGACCAGTAAATCTCCGGATTTCTTCTGTTTATGCAAGGCGGTAATTGTTGCTTCAACCGCATTGCTTCCGAGGTGTCTCACGGCTTCAATCACCTGTTCGGCAACTTCCTCATCAGCAAGATAAGGCAGCATCAGAGTGGCAACACGGGGATTTTTGATTTGCCGCAAAATTTCAAAGGTATCACGGTTCTCAAAGAAAGAACGACCCTTGAGAAGTTTACTGATGGAATCAGCAATTTCAGCTCCTATGGCAATCAGCAAATCCTTGTACGCGGCACGGTTGGCGCTGTGGCTGGGTGAGTCATAACGGGACACAATCACATCAATTCCGGACTTGCCATAATCTCTGAAAGAATCTGCCAGTGCCCGAACCATATCCGCGCTGGAATCCGGTGCCATGTCAGCCAGGTCCTCTATGGCGGGTTCATATTTGACCTTACCCAAATTACGTACGACTTCACGCCTTACACGGGAATCGGTTTCTCCAAGCTGCTTATGCAGTGCAATTCCTGCTTTGGGTCCTCCAATTTTTCCAATCAGCTTGACTGCTCGCAGGCGAACTTTTGGACTTTCATCTTCCAGCAAAGAAATGGCCATCTCCAGGGCATCCTGTTTTTCACCCTGACGGTAAAGGGATTCTGCTTTTTCGATACTGGAGCATCCGGAGACAAGCAGCATGATGAACACTATCCAGGCAATATTTTTTTTGAATGCATGCATTATATTTCCTTATTTTTTAGTAATGTTTGATTAAGTAGAAAAATGTCAAAATGACGTCCTCTATTGAAATCCTGCGAAAGTGGTAATCCGTTATTACAGCTACTTACACGTTCCTGGATTCCCGCTTGCGCGAGAATGACATCTTTTTACTATTCTGTCCTATATGAAAATTGAACCACGATTTACTCTTCGTCCGGAATTCGGGCAAAAACAAGGTCAGTCAAGTCCGGAGCTATAATTGGTTCCTTAGCGTTGATGCCTTCCGAATCAAGTATTTCCATGATCTTGTCACCAAGATCTTCCACATTTCCAGCATGGCGCACCACTATCGTCACAATTGTTGGCACAGAATTGTCGAAGCTGATGTAGCGGAAATCATCACTCTGACTTTGCTTCAATTTAGTGCGAAGCTTACGTACCTCCTTGCTTTTGAAATCTTTGAGTACCAGTTCGAAGGCAATTAAGCGTTTCCCGCTGATTGAGATTGTTGACATTTCCTTGATAACCTGCGGGATGAATTCTTTCTGCATCTCTTCGTAAGCGTCCTGTACCAGTCCGGCGATCATTGCTGAAGGAATCACATTTGGTCCGCCGCGCCTTGCAACATTGACCACCGTGTTGGCAAAGGCACCTCCGCGTCCGGTGGAAACATTCTTGGCTGTCACATTCAGGGAGAGCGCCATATCACCTTTGATGTTTCCACTGACGGACATGATATTTACCTCAACCACAACTTTGGCCATCTGTTTAAGCAGACTTAAGCCGGTGGTGTAAAACTCTTCCGCGTTCTGGAGTTGCTTGTCCAGCAGGGCGCGGTCTGCTGGACTTCCTGAAACAATTGCCATGAACTGATCCTTGGAAATTTTGGCAAACTGCTCTATTACTTTTTCATCTGTCTGCAGCGATGTCACAGCATTGCGGAAATCCATTGCACGCAAGCCGCGCTGGTTCAAATCAGTTTGAATTTGATTCATCATTACATCTTCCAGATCTCTGAAAGTGAATCCGGACTCACTGAGATCAATATCCTTTCTGCTGGTGATAACCGGCACCAGAGTACTCGCGCTGTTGTTGATCAGCTTGAGATCTTTCTGCAGTGCCACCAGCACCTTCTGGCGGTTAACCTTATGCGCGGTGTCCAATCCGTAATATTTTCCGCCAAAGATTTTTTTCTCGTCATTGACTTCACTGCTGTCGATGTACTTTTGCACATTGGTAGAAAGATATTTTTCGATTTCCTCAAAATT
>LUQO01000035.1 GCA_001627865.1 SAR324 cluster bacterium REDSEA-S27_B3 | reverse complement strand
TACAGTTAAGCCTTTTGTCCAGTAACCATAATGCAGGTAATCTGTTTTATAGAAATGCTTTGCGAACGCCAGTCCGATATCAAGACCGACTTCTTTCAGTTCTACTTTATGCATTGAACACGGAAGCAGAAATGAGGGTTCAAATGTATCATTAAAAAGATGAGGAGGAGATTAATGAGGTCAAGGTTCAAAATCAAGGTTGACATCCTTGATACCTGAACCCTGAGATATGAAACTTTTTCAGTTTCGTGTTTCCATGTACTCAATCAAATCGATCAAGCGTGCAGAGTAGCCCATTTCATTATCATACCAGGAGACCAGTTTGAAGAATTTATCATTCAAGCCAATTCCCGCACCGGCATCATATATTGACGAATAGGTACTTCCGATGAAATCACTGGAAACAACGTCCTCATCAGTGTACCCCAAAATGCCTTGCAGCTGTCCTTCGGAAGCGGCTTTCATTGCAGCATTGATTTCGTCATAGCTGGTGGATTTGCTTAGTTTAACAGTCAAATCTACAACCGAAACATTTGGAGTCGGAATGCGAAAAGCCATGCCGGTAATTTTCCCTGCAATTTCAGGAATACAGAGTCCAACTGCTTTTGCTGCACCAGTGGAGGAAGGAATGATATTTTGGGGGCCACCACGTCCTCCGCGCCAGTCTTTTTTGGAGGGACCGTCCACGGTTGGCTGAGTTGCAGTAACAGCGTGAACAGTGGTCATCAATCCCTCTTCAACTCCGTAATTGTCCAATACTACTTTAACAATTGGAGCCAGACAGTTTGTAGTACATGAAGCATTTGAAACGACATTGTCCTGACCCGGATCATATTTTTCGTGATTGACGCCCATCACTAATGTCTTGATCTCTGCAGACTTTGCCGGAGCTGATATGACAACTTTTTTTGCGCCGGCTTTCAAATGCTCTTCTGCTTTTTCGCTTGTGGTAAACAATCCTGTAGATTCAATCACATAATCAACATTTAAACTGCCCCAGGGAAGATCTCCGGGATTTCTTTCTGAAAGGCACTCGATTTTTTTGCCGTCAACTTCAATGCTGTTTTGCCCTGAGTTTACCTCACCATTAAAACGTCCATGTGTGGAATCATACTTCAGCAAATACGCCAAATTATCAGACGGTACAAGATCGTTTATAGCAACGATATCAACATTCGGGTTTTTATTTGCTTCACGGACGACCATGCGTCCAATACGACCAAAACCGTTTATTACAACTCTGACTGTCATTTATCTCCTTTTTACAATTTAAATTTCAACAATATAAACACCACATTATGTTAGATTTTTCAGGTAATTTTGTCTAGCCGGTAATGTACTTGTATAAGTCTTCAGGCTGATCTCTAAGAGCAATTCTTGACAGTAATCTGTTCTCCTTCAGCCAGAATCATTTTAGTACATAGATTGATAAACAGGCCATTCTCCACAACTCCAGGAATCATGTTCAATTGATGCTCCAGCTGTTTTACGTTTTCGATTTTGCGGAAATGGCAATCTATAATATAGTTGCCCTGATCCGTTACAAGTGGCTGTCCTTGTTTAAGTCTCAATTCCGGATTACCACGAAGTGACTCCAATTGATTAAAAATTACTTGCCAGCCGAACGGAATAACTTCCACAGGCAATGGAAATGCTCCCAACTGATCTACCAGCTTTGGTCCGGTTACAATGATGATTTCTGCTCTGGAAGCCGATGCTACAATTTTTTCGTGAAGCAATGCTGCCCCACCTCCTTTGATCATGTTCAAGTCTGCATCAATCTCGTCAGCGCCATCAATGGTAAGATCAATGAACATCGTCTCTGAGAAATCAATCAAAGGTATTCCTTCCACTTCAGCTAATGTCCTTGTGCTGTTTGAAGTTGGAATGCCTCGGATTGACAGACCACCACGAACGAGCTCACCAAGTTTTTTAACCGCAAGCTCTGCAGTTGAACCTGATCCAAGTCCAACTATCATACCGTCTTTTACATATTCACAAGCAGCGTCAGCAGCCCGCTGTTTTTCTGAAATCACGATTTTTCTATGTGTATCAGTATATTTTCAGATAATAGTTTTAGAAGTTGGGAACTGTTTTCGCAATTAAAATTATGCTGCCGACAGGCAGAGGAAACTCAGGAAGAACTGAGGAAGTATGCGGCAATTATTGCGTATTTATGTTTTATTGAAAGAGGTGAGAATCAGTTTTGATTTTCCCACCCCCATAAAACATAGATTCTCATGGAGAATCTTCCTTAAAAACCACTATTTTTTTTTGTGTTAATCAGGCAAGGGAATATCGGATTTAGAAGATGTATGCCTGCACTGCTTATGAAGCTCCCCTTACTGCTTCCCCCACAACCAAATATTCAGGTTTAGTATATTCCCCTGTTTCAGCAAGTTCCCTTTCCATAGCAGCTCTTGCGGCTTCATCTGCAGCACGGCGCAAAGCTTCAGGATCAATCACACCTTCTCCCAGCTCATAGTCAACATTGTCGAAAACGTTAAAACCGGTACCAGCCGGAATTAGTCTTCCAAGAATAACGTTTTCTTTCAAACCACGGAATGTGTCGTGTTTCCCGCCCAAAGCAGCATCAGTCAAAACTTTTGTTGTATCCTGAAAAGATGCTGCAGAGATGAAGGAATCTGTTCCTAATGAAGCTTTTGTTATGCCAAGTAATTTTGGTTTTGAACGAGCAGGACGACGTCCTTCAGCAACAAGTTCACGATTGATTCTATCAAATTCTATACGGGAAATTTCCTGGCCTACCAGTAAACTGGAATCTCCGGGTTCTTCAACATATGCTTTGCGTAGCATTTGACGTACAATTACTTCAATATGTTTATCGTTAATTCCAACACCCTGGAGACGGTAAACTTGCTGAACCTCATCCACCAGATATTTCTGCAATGCTTTTGATCCTTTGACTGCAAGTATATCGTGCGGATTTGGGGACCCGTCAATAAGTGGATCACCTGCACGCACATATTCTCCCATGTGGACGGTTATGTGTCGTCCCCTTGGGATCAGATATTCTTTTGAATCACCTTTCCCATCTTCCGGACGGATGCGGATTCGCTGCTTTTTCTTCACATCTGCGTCAAATTCAACTATACCGTCAATTTCAGTGATAATTGCCTGGTCCTTGGGAACACGCGCTTCAAAGAGTTCCGCCACTCTGGGGAGACCTCCGGTAATGTCCTTGTTTCTTGCGAGTTCTCGTGGAATTTTTGCCAGAACATCACCTGCATGGACCTCAATCCCATTTTCGACCATTAATTCCGATTTAATTGGCAGTGCAAATTCTGTTGGTGTTCCATTATCACGAATAATTGTTTTTTTCTTTTTATCGCAAATTGCAATAACCGGGCGTTGTTCAAGGCTTTGAGATTCATGTATAACTTTTCGGGAAACACCTGATACTTCGTCAACTTGTTCCTTGAATGTTTCACCCTCACTGATGTCTTGAAAATCTACAATTCCTGAGACATCTGTAATAATTGGAATGGAAAAGGGATCCCATTCTGCAATTAATTCTCCCTGTTCAACGTGTGTACCTTCCTGTTTCAGCAAGGTTGCTCCCATAGGCAGTGGGCGTCTTTCACGCTCCCTTTCATTTTCAAGATCACCTAATGCTTTTGCTTTTATTGTTTTGTCTCCCTCAACAATCACCGCTTCACCGCGACGCCCGAGGATGGCTATATTACCTTCGCGGTTTTTAACTTCTTTAAGATCATCAAAACGAAGAACTCCGCTGAAACCGGCTTCCCACTTATTCTGTTCTGCCGATCTGCTGGCAGTTCCACCTATATGGAATGTGCGCATTGTCAGCTGTGTTCCTGGCTCACCGATACTTTGAGCGGCAATTACACCAACGGTTTCGCCTAAATTTACTAAATCACCATGGCATAAATCACGTCCATAACAAAGTCTGCAGACTCCCTTTTCCGTCATGCAAGTCAGTGGGGAACGAATTTGTACTTTTTCGATCCTGGAATTTTCTATTGCATTTTTTTCTGTCTCACTGATCAGTGTTCCTGCAGGAATCAGTATTTCAAATTCAGAATCAGGATCAATCACATCTTCAAGCAAAACACGACCTAAAATGCGGTCACCAAGAGGTTCAATGATTTCTCCGGACTCTATCAGGGCAGTCATTTCAATACCATCCAGCGTACCGCAGTCTTCCTCCAATACGACACTATCCTGGGAGACATCCACCAGACGTCTTGTCAGATATCCGGAATTTGCTGTTTTCAATGCGGTATCAGCCAATCCTTTTCTTGCGCCATGTGTAGAAATAAAATATTCCAGCACGTTAAGACCTTCGCGAAAATTCGCATGTATGGGAGTTTCAATAATCTCTCCGGAAGGCTTTGCCATCAAACCACGCATGCCTGCCAGCTGTTTCATTTGCTGGTTGCTTCCACGAGCGCCTGAATCTGCCATCATAAAGATCGAATTTACTTTGTGAACTCCCTCCTCATCAATGATTTCATCAGAAAGTCCGGCAGACATTTTTTCAGCAATTTTCTCGGTAGTACGTGCCCAAATGTCAATCACCTGGTTGTATCGTTCACCATCTGTAATTAAACCGTCCTGGTGCTGCATGTTGATTGTATTGACATCAGTTTGCGCTTTACGTAATTGTCCTTCCTTTTCTTCAGGGATAACCATATCGTCCATTCCGATAGAAAATCCGGCTTTCGTGGCATAGGCATAACCCATGTTTTTCAGATCATCCAACATTTTCACAGTTTTAATGCTGCCGGCCTTACGGTATGACTCATCCACAAGTTCAGCCATATGTTTTTTCTTGAGATGCATATTCACTGATTCAAATGGCACCTCTTCGGGCACAACCATGGAAAGCAACACCCGTCCAACTGTGGATTCAATTATTGGTTTTTTGTGAGCAGGATTTTCACTTTGTGAAACAGTTTGGTTTATATTGTTTGTTTCCAAACGAACTTTTATTTTTGCATGCAAATCCACTCGGCTGTGATCATAGGCTGTTTGCACTTCTTCACGGTTCGAGAAAATTTTTCCTTCACCAAGTGCTCCTTGATGCTCCCTTGTAATCCAGTACAGCCCCAGCACCATGTCCTGAGTAGGGGTCATCACTGGTTTTCCATTTGCGGGAGACAGCACATTGTTGGTGGACATCATCAGGATTTTTGATTCCAGTTGTGCTTCCACTGAAAGTGGGACATGAACCGCCATTTGGTCACCGTCAAAGTCTGCATTGAATGCGGTACAAACAAGCGGATGAAGCTGGATAGCTTTTCCTTCAATCAAAATTGGCTCGAATGCCTGGATACCAAGTCGGTGAAGAGTTGGCGCACGGTTAAGTAAAACAGGATGTTCTCTGACAACTTCTTCAAGGATGGCCCAGACTTCAGGAGGATTTTCCTCCAGTACTTTCTTGGCATTTTTTATTGTATGAATTTCCTGGTAATCGATCAATTTATGAAAAATGAAGGGCTTGAAAAGCTCTAGAGCCATCTTTTTTGGCAGACCGCATTGATGCAGTTTCAATTCTGGTCCAACCACAATCACAGTACGTCCGGAGTAATCGACACGTTTTCCAAGCAGATTTTGACGGAAACGTCCCTGCTTTCCCTTAAGCATATCACTAATGGACTTGAGCGGCCTTTTGTTGGAACCTACCATCGGACGTCCGCGGCGGCCATTGTCGAAAAGCGCGTCCACAGATTCCTGTAACATTCGCTTTTCATTTTTAACAATAATTCCAGGTGCACGCAGTTCAATAAGGCGTTTGAGACGATTGTTTCTGTGAATAACACGGCGGTACAAATCATTAAGGTCACTTGTTGCAAAACGTCCTCCTTCAAGGGGTACCAAAGGACGCAGCTCAGGAGGAAGCACCGGCAAATTATCAATGATCATTGAGTCAACAGCATTTCCTGACTTAAGCAGGGAGCTAATTACATTAAGTCTTTTTGCGATCCGCTTACGGCGTGTCTCGGAATTAACTTCACGCATATCTATTTGAAGCTGTTTTTCAAGCTCTTCCAGATCAATACGTCTCAAAAGCGTCTGCACAGCTTCTGCACCCATACCCAATTTCAAATCCGGATGGTTCTCTTCCAGTTCACGATATTCATTTTCTTCTACCAGTTCCAGTGGTTCACGATCAGAATCTCCCGGATCAAGCACAATGTATGCGTCAAAATAAAGCACACGTTCCAGGTCTCTCAGCATCATATCAAGAATGGTTGCGATACGGCTGGGGACTCCTTTAAGGAACCAAACGTGAGAGACTGGACATGCAAGTTTGATATTTCCCATCCTGTCCCTGCGCACCTTGGATTCAATTACTTCAACACCGCATTTTTCACAGGTAATTCCCCTATGTTTCATACGTTTGTATTTTCCGCAGATGCACTCATAATCATGAACAGGACCAAAAATTTTGCCACAAAACAAACCATCACGTTCCGGTTTAAAAGTACGGTAATTAATTGTTTCTGATGTCCTTACTTCTCCATGTGACCATGAAGTCACCTCATCTGAGGTGGCAATTTTGATCCGTACAGCTGAGTAAATATTCGGATTTTCTGCAATTTCAAATAAATCTCTAAATGCCATGTTTAATTGATGCTAGATGGTTTTTGGTTTATCTCAAGGTGACTATGCTGTTACTGCAATCTTTTCAAGTTCTTCAGCGTCAGCTCCAGTTTTTTCTGCAACAGCTAAAGCACCGCTGACATCTTCTCCTTCCAGAGTGTCTTCCATTTCATCAATGCTTTCTTCTTCTTCGTCATCTGTTTTTTGCAGCAATTCAATGTTCAGACATAAACTTTTCAGTTCACTGATTAGAACCTTGAATGATTCCGGCAGTCCTGTATCCAATTGATGCCGTCCTTTGACAATCGACTCATAAATCTTGTTACGTCCATACACGTCATCAGACTTAACTGTAAGTAACTCCTGCAATGTGTAGGCGGCGCCATAAGCTTCCAGAGCCCAGACTTCCATTTCTCCGAAACGCTGACCTCCGAATTGCGCTTTACCGCCCAGAGGCTGCTGTGTAACCAATGAATATGGACCGATTGACCGGGCATGAATTTTTTCATCCACGAGGTGATGCAGCTTCATTATGTAAGCATAACCGACAGTTACCTTCTGACTGAAGCGCTCTCCTGTCATGCCGTCATAAAGCCATACCTGGCCGGATTTAGATAAACCGGCCATTTCTGCCATTTTTTGGATATCCGATTCTTTTGCTCCATCAAATACTGGTGTGGCCATGTGAATACCAGGCTTGTATTTGTTTACAAACTCCAAAAACGTTTGATCATCCATTGAGTCGAAATGTTTCTGGGCTACAGGACATTCATAGGCTTTTTTCAGAAAGCGTCTGATTTCGGCAGCAGGATTATTCTTCTCCAGAAACTCCTGAATCTTCTTGCCTAAGCCCTTTGCGACGCGGCCGAGATGTGTTTCAAGCACCTGTCCGACATTCATACGTGATGGAACACCAAGAGGATTGAGTACAATGTCAACAGGAGTTCCATCCTCCATGTAAGGCATATTTTCAATTGGCTGCACGGTGGAAACCACACCTTTGTTGCCGTGACGTCCTGCCATTTTGTCACCCACGGAAAGTTTCCGCTTGATTGCGATATAGACTTTTATCATGCGGATTACACCCGGCGGGAGGTCGTCTCCCTTTGAAACCTTTTCACAGCGATCCTGATAAACATTTTCCAGTAAGTACATTTGTTGCAAGGCATTTCGCACAAATGTTACAATTTTGAAGTTAATATTTTTATCAGTCACCTGGATTCCGTCTGTAGATTTCAGCGGAATTTCTTTGAGTACTTCCTGAGATATTTTTGTGCCTTTTTTTGCAAGCACTTCTCCCTGGACGGAAAGCACATCAGCAGCAAGAGGTTTTTTCTCAGCAACAGAAAGAATACGATTGACAAGGTTACTGTGTACTATGCGTATTTCGTCATAGTGGTCTTTTTCATAGCGTGCCAGCAGTTCCTGCTCAATCTGTCGGGTACGGTCATCGCGTTCAACTCCTTCACGATTAAAGACCACGACATCCGTCACTACTCCATCAACTCCCTGAGGAACACGTAATGATGTATCCCTGACGTCTCCGGCTTTTTCACCAAAAATTGCCCGAAGAAGTTTCTCTTCCGGATTAAGTTGTGATTCCCCTTTCGGAGTTACTTTACCTACCAAAATATCATGTGATTTGACACTGGTACCAACAGCGATAATGCCGCTGTCATCAAGATTTTTCAGGGCTTCTTCACTTACATTTGGAATATCTCTTGTGATTTCTTCTTTGCCTAATTTTGTGTCGCGGGCAACAGTATCAAGAACATCTATATGCACAGATGTAAAGGTATCTTCATGCAGCAGGCGCTGTGAGACCATGATTGAATCCTCAAAGTTGTATCCGCGCCATGGCATGAATGCGATATTGATGTTCTGGCCAAGAGCCAATTCTCCATTCTCTGTACAGGATCCGTCAGCAATAACATCACCGGCTTCAATTCGGTCTCCAATTTTTACCAGCGGACGCTGATTGATACAGGTGTTTTGATTTGATCGGCGGTATTTTATCAGGTGATATATGTCAACATTAGCCGGCACAATAGAGTCTTCACTGGATAAATCAACATCAGCCTGTATCACCACTCTTCCTGCGTCAACATTATCAACAACTCCGGAACGGCTTGCTACAACACAGCTTCCGGAATCAAGTGCTACTTGATGTTCCATGCCTGTTCCAACAAGCGGAGCTTTGGGCTTAACCAGTGGTACTCCCTGACGCTGCATGTTTGATCCCATCAGGGCGCGATTCGCGTCATCATGCTCAAGGAAAGGTATCATTGCTGCTGCAACAGAAACTAACTGCCGTGGAGAAATGTCTATGTAATCGATATTTTCCTTTAAAACCATGCTGAATTCACTGCCGACTCTGGAGGTAATGAAATCATTAACAAAAGCCTTTTTGTTGTCCAGTTTGGCGTTGGCCTGAGCAATACTGAATTTTTCCTCTTCGATCGCAGTAAGGTATTCAACTTTGTTTGTTACCTTGCCGTTTTCCACTTTCAGGTAAGGTGTCTCAATGAAACCAAATTCATTCACTCTACCGAAAGTGGCAAGCGAAGCAATCAGACCTATATTTGGACCTTCCGGAGTTTCGATCGGACAAATCCTGCCGTAGTGAGAAGAATGCACATCACGTACATCGAAACCTGCGCGTTCCCTTGTTAAGCCTCCAGGACCTAAAGCGCTCAAGCGGCGTTTATGTGTAATTTCTGAAAGCGGATTAGTCTGGTCCATGAATTGTGAAAGCTGACTGCTGCCAAAAAATTCATGAATTGCACCGGCCACAGGCTTCGCGTTAACAATATCATGGAGCATCATGGTTTCAGAATCCTGTAAAGACATCCGTTCCTTGATCGTACGCTCCATGCGTACCAGTCCAATTCGGAACTGTGTTTCCAGGAGTTCTCCTACACTACGGACTCTTCGGTTGCCCAGATGGTCAATGTCGTCTATCATCCTGTTTGGGTGACCACCTTTTAATTCAAGCAGATATTTTACGGTCTTTAGAATATCCTCCTCAGTAAGCACCGTATTATCCAGCGGGTCATTTAGCAGCAGTTTTTTATTTATCTTTAATCTTCCGACTTTAGAAAGACTGTAGCGTTCATTTTTGAAGAAAAAATTCTGCAGCATTAAATGTGCTGCTTCCAAAGTTGGAGGGTCACCCGGCTTCATCTTTTTGTAGAGTTCAATCAAAGATTGTTCCGGAGAACTTACTTTATCCAGTTCCAGGGTGTCACGAAGAGATGAACCAACGTTTTGAGTGCCAATGTATAGAAGATCAACTTCGGTGATGCCGTTTTCCACCAGTTTTGTCAACAGCTCTGCTGTTAAAGGGGTATTGCATGGAATCAGGACTTCATCTTCTTTGTAAATAGTTTGCGCTACAATACGTCCTTTCAATTCATTGAGAGTCACTTCAAGCCGTTTGACTTTGGCTTTCTGAAGTTTTTTTAACAGACGCTTATTGATACGTTGTCCGGGTTTGACTAAAACCTCACCGGTTTTTGGATCGGTGATTGGCTTCTGTAGGCGCTGTTCCAGAATAATTTCTTCATCCATAATGCGATAATATGCTTGCGCATCCGGATCCAGACCCGCCTTAACTTCACTTAAATCAATCTTTTCAAACTGATAGAAATAATCCAGGAGTTGATCTTCAGTAAAACCTAAAGCTCTCAGCAGAATTGTAGCATGAAATTTACGACGCCGGTCGATACGCACATAAAGCACATCTTTTGCGTCAAACTCAAAATCAAGCCAGGAACCGCGTTGCGGAATCACACGTGCGGAATAGAGCAGTTTTCCGCTGGAGTGACTTTTTCCCTTATCATGAGTGAAAACAACACCGGGGCTTTTATGCATCTGACTGACAATCACCCGCTCTGTTCCATTTATGATAAAAGATCCTGTGGGTGTCATCAGTGGCAATTCACCTAAATAAATATCCTGCTCCTTAATGTCCCGAATATGCTTTACATCTGAATCCGTGTCCTTTTCCCAGACAATCAGACGCAATGCAGCCCTGACCGGACAAGCGTATGTCACTCCACGTACCCGGCATTCTTCAACAGAATATTTTGGATCACCGAGGCGGTAATGCACAAATTCAAGGGTGGATGAGCCGCTGAAATCAGAAACAGGAAAGACAGAACGGAATACAGCTTCAAGTCCTTTGTCCTCTCGCTGGTCCGGTGGAACTTCACGTTGCAGAAAGCGCTCAAAGGAATCCAATTGTACTTTCAACAAATGTGGAACTTTGATCGGGGCAGTAAGACTGCCGAAAGATCGACGAATACGATGGCGATTTTCTAAATTTGAAGGCATATTAACTGACTATGGCTAGGGTTGTTGCTTGTTTTGTTCTGTAGTAAAATTATCAAAACCGACTTTCAATTGAGAAAAAATTCCCGCAGAATAGTTTTGCCGCTCAGTCCTGGACTGCGCAATTTATAGCTTTATCTGTTTTTTCCACGCAGAAATGCACCAATATTTTTTCCTATTTTTGGAAAAAATTTGGTGATTTTTTTGTAAACATGCCGCATGTGGATAATTGACAAAGCTCTTGTGGAGGGAGTTTCGATTTTAGTCACCGTTTAATCGGTTCAATCAAATCTAACTCCTCAGTATGACACTATATATATTTGAAAGCAAGCAATTTTTTTATTTTTTTGCATCATTTCTCTTTTGTATTTACTTCTTCCGAAATTTTAATCTTTTTTGCAGAGACTGTTTGCCCACAGATATACAGGATCCTTCCTTTTCTTCGCGAAATGACAGCGGATAAATCCCGTTTAAATGAATCAGATTCTTAATGTCAAAATTAACTTTTTCATGTACGGATCAACTTTCGCGGGAGTGTCAATTTTTTACATTTACATCATTATTATTAAAAAAAACTTAATCCTGATCAAAAGCAAGCATGAGCAAAAGGGATCTTTTCCAAAGGCGGGAGATGCTGTCTTTGCTTGTTTCAATGGGAGCAATGGGGGCACTCAGTTATATATTGGGCGGTTGCAGCACACTCATTATACTCGGAGGACTCAGAAAAGTAACAGGTGATGTTAAAATAAACGGAAAACCTGTTAGCTCTAAAAATATTGCTGAGCATAAAATCACTAACGACTCCAACCTTAGCACCGGGCCAGCAAGCACAGCCTTGTTTGTGGTAGGAAAAAATGCCTTTCTATTGCGAAAAAACAGTCAGCTATCATTGATTCCGGCAAAATCCAATCCCAACGAAATCTCCGGATTTGAACTGAACACAGGCGGGGTTCTTTCTGTCTTCGCTAAAGGTAACCGCAGATTGAGAACTCCTGTTGCCATTATTGGCATAAAGGGAACGGGAGCATATCTGGAGGTAGATACTGAGAAAACTTACATTTGTACATGTTACGGAACTTCACATTTGCAGGTCAAGGAAGCTCCGGACGTCACAGAAACCGTCACTGCAGAGCATCACGACGCTCCCCGTTTCATTTGGGCTGCAAAAAAGACAATCAGGCCGGCGTTTGTGTACAATCATTCTGACCAGGAACTGATCATGCTGGAAGAACTGGTGGGGCGTGTCCCGCCTTTCGTAAATCCAGATGGTAGTATCAAGATCGAATCTAAAGGAGGATACTATGGTTATTAAGATACTGCTGCTTATTGCAGCGACTGCTTGATTTCCCCTGTACCATCTTCGGAGAACACCATGCCCGATAGACGTGCCCATCGCTCCTTTGTGAGCTATATTGATAAATCCCGCGAGTATTACGCGGCCCACGGCTACACTCAACCGTACCAGTGGCCCTATCACCATGACGTGCCTTTCACGTCGCTCACCAAAACGCTGTCGGACTGCACCGTTGGGGTGGTGACCACGGCCACCCTGCCGGCAAATTGGCAGAACCTGCCCGAAAGTCAGACGAAACCTGTCAAAAAACCCTACGCCGAACCTTCAGTTCCGATCCCGGACGTACTTTACACCATGGACATGGAATGGGACAAGGACTCGACGCATACTGATGACCTTGATACTTACCTGCCTCTGCATCGTCTGCAGGAACTTCGGCAATCAGGACGTATTGGGAAAATTTCGTCTCGGTTTTACGGAGTGCCCACCACCTACAGCCAGCGTCAGACCCACCAAAGCGATGCTCCAGCGATCCTCAACTGGTGTAAGGAGGATGGAGTGGATGTGGTGCTGCTGGTACCGCTTTGACCAGTCTGTCACCAGACCGTGAGTCTGGTTGCACGGCACCTTGAAGTCGCTGGAATCGTCACCGTGGTCATTGGCTCGGCACGTGACATCGTGGAGGAGTGTGGAGTACCGAGATTCGTGTTCGTGGATTTTCCGTTGGGAAATCCCTGCGGCAAGCCATGGGATGTGTCTATGCAGCAGGTGGTGATTGGTGAGGCTTTCGATTTGATGGAAAAAGCATGGCAGCCGCGCACGACCGTGCAGGCCCCGTTTGTCTGGAACGAGAGCGAGAACGACCTCTGGCGTGACCGCTACATGCGCGTGGATGATTCAAATCGCGAAATACTTGCTGAAGCTGGACGCCAGCGTCGCGAAAAGCAGAAACAGGCCAAGAGACAAAAGGCATAGTACCTTGCCTCAAAAGCAGGAGAATGGATGTCCTTCTGCGCGGGCAATATTACTTATTGATAAGAATGATGCACCTCTAGTTTTCCCCTCCCCCAAGCCCTCTCCCAGAGGGAGAGGGGGGAGTCTTGATCCCTCGAACGATGGATTTGCAGAAGAAAAACGGTATCGGATATAATTACCGGATTAGACGGGATTATTTTTGGAAGAAGGTGGGGAGGAATAAACTTGAAAGTATCAGAAGCATGGAGCAAGAATTTAAGGCAGATGCCTTGTTCCTGCTCCATGAATCATTCAGATTTTAGTCATTTCTCATTATGCCAAGAATACTCAAGAGCGCAATGAAGAGATTGAGCACATCGAGATATAATGCCAGTGTGGCTGAAACGTGCTCGTCGGTGCCGTAGTAGCGCAATATGTTTGAGGTGTCATAGAGAATGAAACCGCTGAACAGCAGAACACTTGCTCCTGACATCACAAAGTGCATCATTGTGCTGCCTATGAAAAACATGTTCAACAAGCCTCCCACTATGATTACAATCAACCCGGCCATCAGGAATCCAGACATGAAACTGAAATCCTTTTTAGAGAAGACGACATACAAGGATAAGCCGGCAAATGTAATTGCTGTCAAAGCAAATGCTTCAGCGGCAATAGTTGGTCCGACCTGAAACAGCAGCGGGCCAAGAGTTAAACCTGAAACAGTGGTGAAACTGAAAAGGGCCACCATGTTCAGTCCTGGTTTACGTGCGGCAAATGAAGCAAAAAAGATTAGTCCAAATTGCAGTATAAAGAACAGCATCATATTCGGCGCCACTAAAAGCAGCAGCGGGCCGGAACCTAAATAAGCGCCGATTGCTGCAGTAACCATGGACAGTGCGAGCAGGCTGTAAACTTTTTTTATAAAAACCAGCCGATCAGTTACCGCAACCGAAGCGGCGGGTGTAATCCCACGAGGTACTGTTGTTGTGGATCCAAGTCTCATAATATCCTCCTAAATGTATGGTATTGATCTTAAAAAAGTAATTCGGCGTTGTTGCCAAATTATATTGGTTTGATACTACATGAAAATCTGCAAAAATGCAAACAAAATATTAAATAAAAACTAACATTCTAACTGAAGATATTTCTGAGCGGGGTTTGTTGTCAGAGCTTTTCCACAATCAGTCTTTGAGTTGTGCCTGGGAGTTGAAATCAAGAACCACTGATTATTCGTCCTTCAGTTGCACAGCAAAGCTGCCTTCGCCAAACAGCGCAAACTGCAGCCACTCCATGGCAAACTTCAGGAGTTCAAGCTGATCTGACCTGATTAATTCAATTGTTTTTTTATCAACCTTGAAGCGCGTCAGCATAGAGCTTTTAAAAACAAATTGCTGAAATGTGTCCAGATCATAACTGGCCATTATAAATGTGCTGATTTCATGCTGCTGTTTTTCACCCATCTTCATGGCTTTCAATTTTGCAACAATTTCCAACCAGGACTTATTATCATTTTCCATTCCAATCGTACCCTGATCTTTCATCCATTCTTTCAGCGTCCAGGTTTTAGGCTCCCGGTGTCCCATGCAGATATCCTCCCGGATAATGAAACGTGCCTCTGTCGGCTGTCCTTCATTTTCGGACTCAGACTGTCTTGGGTCAAGTGAAGCAACACCAAGCGGGTAGCTTCTGCAAACAAGTGGCCTAAAATGATATATTGAACATCCTTTTTCACCATCAAGAAAAATGCAAGCTCGGTTTGAATTTTCGCGCATTTGCAGTTTCACCAGGGGCACACCGGTTCCCTTTAATTTCTGCAAAGTTGTGTACTGTTTAAGAAACTCATCTGAACGCAGGTTCAATTCAGTTTTCATTTTCAAAATGTCAACAGGAGTCAGAATTACGTCTATTTCATGGCAGCAGCGGTTAAAGCATGATACTCCCGGATGACAGCCAAAAGAAAAAATTCCTTCCGGTGTAATCGGCTTTAGATTGAAATTTTTTTGATTTACCTCAGTATGTTTTAAGGCATTTGAAATTTTGGCTGTTGAACTCATTGGACTAATTTATGGCAAATAAAAAGGTGGAAACAACTGAGGACATTTTACTTTCAGCAAAAGAAGCATTAGTACAGAAACGAACAGAAGAAAGCATCGCATTGTTTACGGAAGTATTAAAGAGAGATCCGGATAACATGGTGGCCTTGTTCAGCAGAGGTACAGCTTATTATACCATAAAAGAGTATCAGAAAGCACTTCAGGATTTCACAAAAGGGATTGATCTCAAGCCGGACAGTGCAAGGTTGTATTGCAGCAGGGGCAATGCCTGGCTGGGTCTGCAGCAAAATGATTCCGCACTGCAGGACCTGAACAAGGCTGTTGAATTAGATCCCCACTATCCCACTGCATATTTCAGCAGAAGCGAAGTTTTTGAGCGCATGTCAGAAACAGAGCAGGCAGATGCGGATCGGGAAACAGCAATGCGTCTGCAAAGACAAATGTCCCAGGCTTACCTGGAATCTCAGGGTATAGAGTTTGAGTATTCCTTAGGTTGATCAGGAAAAATAAATTGCAATAGTTTATTCTATAAGGTCTGGTAGTATTCAGATAAAATCTTTGCAACTTCCGGTCTTGAAAATTCTGGTGGGAGTTCCTTCCCTTCTGAAAGGATTTCACGAACTCTTGTGCCTGAAAGCAAAAGATAATCCTCCTTCTCATGCGGGCAGTCCCTCATCATTACAACCTTCCCGCATTTAAAACACCATACGGTGTGATCACCACGAAAAATCTCAATCTGCAGTGTTCCTTCCGGAATACTGTCAAAAATGGTTTGGGAGTCAAATGCACCGTAATAATCTTCAACTCCTGCATGGTCACGTCCTACAATCAAGTGAGAGCATCCAGCGTTTTGACGGAAGATCGCGTGCAAAAGGGCTTCTCTGGGACCGGCATAAAGCATGTCAAAACCGTATCCGGTAACCATTACGGTGTTCTCCGGAAAATAAAGTTCCACCATTTTTCGAATTGAAGCATTGCGGATATCAGCGGGGATGTCTCCTTGCTTGAGTTTCCCCAGCAGCATGTGTACCAGGATTCCGTCCGCGTCCAGCTCCTTTTGTGCCATCCTGCAGAGTTCCTCATGGGCGCGGTGCATGGGGTTGCGTGTTTGAAAAGCAACTACCGTCTCCCAGTTTCTCTGCTCGATTTCATTTCTGATTTCAACAGCAGTTTTAAATGTATCCGGGAATTCTGTTTCAAAATAAGAATAGTTGAGAACTTCAATATCACCTGAAATCAGGGAATTCCCTGCCGCAGAAAATGCTGCTACTCCCGGATGGTTAATGTCTGTTGTGCCATATACCTGTGCTGCTACTTCACTAATCTGCTGATCTATGATTGTTTCGATTTTGTCCACTGTTTGTATTGCAATCACAGGATTGTCTTCAACATTTGGGTCACGCAGGGCAATTTTTCCGGCAGAATTTATCTCTTCAGTCAAGGAAGTATCCGGCACCATGTTCACCACAGGAGTCGGCCAGAATAGCCCGGAAGTAAGACTCATTTTTTCGGCTACACTTAAAACATCGGCGAGATCCATGTAGCCCTTTAAGGGAGTAAAATAACCTCCGCCCAGCATCACAGCATTTGCTGCAGCAGCAGAAGAAATTATAATGGATGGAATTTTTTCGGACTGATCAAGCAGGGATTTTCTGCGTGCCTGATTGTTTACGTGAAGGGGCTTTAAAACTTCTGAACCGTAAGGCTTGAACATAGATGTTCCTGGAGAAACTGAAACCTAACAGCTTAGAGGTTACTGAAAATATTCTTGTTTCTACCGGAATAACGGGAGTAGATCATTGCGGCGGGACGGTAAAAAATATGACCAAATTTTGTTTGAGATGCGTAAGCAATTAAATAGAACACCTGCACCAAATGGATGTAGTACGTAATGAAGGCAAGGTATGCATGATCACCCACACGGAACACCTGACACAAAATCCCGGTTACTATGATCAGGAACATATTTCCAATGAACATCCAGTCAAACAAGGTCAGAACAGTTTCATTTGAATTTTTAATACGGTCACGGAGAATTAAATAAATTCCTGCAAATGCAGCCACAGAGCTCACATTGCCCAGAATTTTCACCGGATGAAAAAACGGCAGCGGTGTGGTCTGCACATCAAACCCAAATTCATGCAGCCAATGCAGCACGAATACAGAATTAGTTGTGATGAACAGCCCAATGAAACCATACATCATCAGTTTGTGCGAAAAATTTCTGCCTTTATTAGTACCGCACTTTTTAAATTCAATATGGGAAAGTACGTCCTTAATTGTACCATTAATGGCTGTCAGTAAAGATTCACCTTTTTCAGTGGGAGGGTATTGTTCTTTCAGGCCCCGAATGAAACTGCTGATTGCCTTATAGGCATTAAATAACGCGAATAATGCAGGCGGTATGAACAACAGGTCCACTAAATTAACAGGAAGCATATTTGCGTACACAATCGGTTTGGCAGTTAAAAAAGCGAAGTTGTTGTCGATATTCTGGATTACAATCACCAGCGCGATCAAAAACATCGGCACTAAAAACAGGACAACATTCCCACTCATGGTTTTTGCCGATTTTGAAATTCCGGCAGGATATGAATAATGCTCAATTGTTTTGTTTCGCAGAGCAGACATCACCTCTCCGGGTTTTGCTCCGCGCGGGCATAGATCAGTGCAGTCGTTACAGTTATGACACAACCACAGATCCATATCCCTGACCAGCTTATCCTTCATGCCCCACTGCGCCCAAAGCATTTCCTTGCGGGGAAATGGTGCCTCATCCGGAGTTAATGGACAAGCGACCGTGCAGGTGGAGCACTGATAACACTTTTTCAGGTCCGCCCCTCCATGGTGGATCAGTCCCTGTACGAAGTTCAGATCCGCGTCAATTGTAACTCGTCCTGTCATCTAATCTTCCTCATTTGCATGGGTTCCAAAAGGTGTAGTCATCTGGCTGTGAGTTCTTTCAAATAACTTATGATCACATTCCCTTGAACGGATTCGGTCCGAAATCATCCAGTTCCTCCACAAAATCATCAATGATTTTCGGCAGTCGTTCATAATCATTCATGCTGATCGCGTATTGCCTGACACGCTCCGGTTCCAAGTTCAGACGACCTATTGTTTCCTGGACTTTGCTCAAACGAGTGTTCGCCAGCTGACTTCCATTGACAAAATGGCACTGATAATCATCACCATAAGCGCAACCCATAAACATGATACCGTCATATCCATATGACAATGCGTCAGTAACATAGATCAGATTAAGTCCTCCCAGGCAGCGCATGGGCATAATCCGCACGTTTGTGTTTATTTTCAATCGATTCATGGCTGCCATGTCAAAAACCGGGAGTGCATCATTTTCACAGGCAAAAATCAAAATCCTCGGTTTCTCATCAAATTCATCCGGCATCTCAATGCTGGTCATCATTTCCTTGAAAATAGTAGGACTGGAATCCTTGAATGAAATGATTTGCACTGGACATGATCCCATACAAACTCCGCAGCTCCTGCAGCGTGCCGCGTTCGGAAACGGGGTCCCTTTTTCATCTTCTTCCAGTACTCCAAACGGACACTCTTCCGTGCAG
This sequence comes from SAR324 cluster bacterium REDSEA-S27_B3, assembly GCA_001627865.1. GTDB lineage: Bacteria > SAR324 > SAR324 > SAR324 > NAC60-12 > Arctic96AD-7. The sequence continues at coordinate 37,935 of LUQO01000035.1, read as the reverse complement.
CGTTTGCATGAAGTACAGCGACTCAGCGCGAATTCGGGAAAAGTCTGGTCTCCCACACGCGGATGAACAGTTTTTCCCTGATCAGTGAGCTCCATGGACTGAATAGCCTTCATTGCCGCTCCAGTGGCATCAAGCTTGGCGTCATTAATATCCATCGGCTGCCGTACGGAACCAACAGCATAAATTCCTGTTCGTCGTGTTTCATAAGGAAAACAGATAAAGTGCGAATCAGGATATCCGTATTTCAGTTCCGGCAGGTCCGGGCCTTGGCGGTATTCAAGATTCAGGGCAGATTCACCGCTCAGTGTGGAAGGCACCTGTCCCACCGCCAACACCAGCAAGTCCATTTCAAAGTTCACTGGTTCTCCAAAAAGAGTATTATCCACTTCAACGGCAATTTTCTTATCTGTCGTTTCCTTTACACCGACTACATCTCCCTGTGTCAGGAATACTCCTGGATCATCCTGACGGCTACGGTAAAAATTTTCGTAAAGTCCAGGGGTACGTATATCTCGGTAAATTATGTGTGCCTTTGCCTCAGGATTCTGTTCCCTGATATAGGCGGCCTGCTTGAGTGAATCCATGCAGCAGGTTCCGGAACAATAGGGGAGATGATCCGGAGTCCTGGAACCGGCACATTGAATGAAGCCTACGTTGAGGGCAGGCTTACCATCTTTGCGCAGGATGTTTTCGGATTTTGCCATCTGCTCAAATTCTGCACTGCTGACCACATTGTCATAATTTATGCCCAAATGAGAAAGTTTTGCAGTATCATACGGTTGAGACCCTGTTGCCATGATCACAGCGCCGCACTTGAATTTTTCTATTTTGCCTTGCTGGTTCAGTTTAACCTGAAATTCCCCCGGCTGTCCGGAAATGGAATTCACGAATGAAGAGGTGTGAACTTTGATAAGTTTGTTTTCCTCAACCGTTGAAACTATGGCTGAAACATAATTAATTTCGGGTTCACTGAATGGAGCCCTAGAAGGAATCAACTTGTGTTCATCCAGGCAGAAGCCACCCAAATGCCCTTTTTTTTCCACCAGATCCACTGAATATCCGGCATTCGCAGCTTCTGTTGCGGCAGTCATTCCGCTTACTCCTCCGCCAATCACGAGAAGTTTTTTTGAGGTGTCCTGTTCAAAGGGCTGCGGGATACCATGTTTTTTGAGCTTGGCAGTGTACATTTGAATGTATTCCTCGCCTGCAAGCTGCGTGTCCTCATCAACCTCTCCTGATTCATCTCTAGTTTTTTGTGTCCATGCAACATACTCCCGGATTGGCGCGCGCACCACTATATTTTCTTCACCCATATCAAAAGTTGTTTCATGAAAACGCTGTGAGCAGGCTGCAATCATAAATCGGTTTACACCCTCTTTTTCCCGGTCCTCCTTTAAAAGCTTCACACCGTCTTCACTGCAGAGGACAGGATGCGTCTTGCTGACAGGGACTTTACATTCTTTGGAAGCAACTTTGGCAAGCTCTTCCACATCCATCGCCTGATCAATGTCACACCCGGAACAAATATAAACGCCAGTCTTGCTATCCATTGTTCAATTTCCGATGCTGGTTTGAATTGCCTTCAATGCAGCCCCAGTCGAATCCTGGATGGAACTGTTAACATCTGCCGGCCATTTGGCCACACCAGTTGAAAATATACCCTGCTGCTGCAATTCCATGGGAACAAACCCATTTTCATCCAGTTCTATTCCTGCAATACGATCCTGTCCTTTGAGGTTCGGTTCCATTCCTGTCGCAAGTACCACCATATCCACATCAAGCCGAACTTTTTCCAGGTTGAGAATGTTTTCTGCTTCAACTAAAACTCCACCATTTTCTCCGGCAGTGATTTTTGCAACTTTGCCTTTGATCATGTTCACATTTGGTTTTGCCTGCACTTTGACCACAAAATCTTCGTACTTTCCCGGAGTACGTATATCGATGTAAAAAATATAAATTTTAGCGTCCGGATTTTGTTCCATCACATAATTGGCATGTTTCAGGGAACCAAGGCAGCATATTGAAGAACAGTAAGGCAGATGATTTTCGTCTCTTGATCCAGCGCACTGAACAAATGCTATACTTTCCACCGGTTTCTGGTCAGAGGGACGCAGTATCTTGCCCTTTGTGGGGCCACTTACAGAAGAGATGCGTTCCATCATGATGTTGTTTATGACATTCGGGACACTGGAAAACCCCATATTCTTGAGCTTCTTAGCATCATAGGGTTTCCAGCCTGTGGCAATTACTACTGAAGCCACCTGAATTTCAATTTCCTCGACCTGCATATCAAGATCAATTGCTCCGTATTTGCAGGCTTCCACACATTTGGAGCATCCTGGTTCGCAGGCAGGGCGGTCAACAACATACCTGGGCGGATATGCCATATTGTTGGGGAGGAAAATTGCTTTTGTTTTGTTCATTCCTTCATTGAAATCATTGCTGCGCTCAGAGGGGCAGACTGCCGTACAGTGATCGCATGCAACACATTTCTCATTTACAAAGGTGGGATTCTTACGGATCTTGACTTTGAAATTTCCTGCGTCTCCGGATAGAGAAAGGACTTCTGAATTTGTGTGGATTTGAATATGCGGATTTGCCCGCAGACGTCTGTAATTAATTTCCAGGCCACAGGTAGGAGGACATAATTTAGGGAAATACTGATGGAAACCGGAAACCCTACCTCCCAGAGTTGGCGACTTTTCAACCAGGACCACATCTTGGCCAATTTCCGAAGCTTCAAGTGCAGTTGTAATGCCGCTTATTCCACCACCAATTACAAGTATTTTTCCGTGCTCTTTAATCAAATTGCAGCTGAATCAAAATTAGTTTTATAAATAATTAAGGAAATATTCCTGATCTTTTACTTAGAAATACAAAACAGAAATATTCTGATGAACATTTCCCCGGAAATTATGAACTTGGGTATTGGAATGAAAATGAATTACGGGAATTAGCGAAAAACAGTTCAGAAAGAAACTGAAGAAGTTGAAGCTTATCCTGTTCACAAAAAATCAGGCGACAAGCTGCTGATAATCCTTTTTGAAAATTTTCCATTCACCAGTTGCCTTGTCATATGTGGAATTGACAAAACATTTCCAGTTTTCATCGTCTATTGCCATATGGTCACCGCGGTAATAGTATCCGGGATATCTTGTTTCTTCACGGAAATGTATGTGCCTGGCATGGGCTTCTCCGGCGAGAATACGGTGAAAGTTTTCCCACGCTCGCAGTAGCTCATGCAGGTTTTCTGCACACATGTGGTATGAGTCTTCCTTGAGCATTTCCATGTAATAGAAACCTTCTTCAAGCATGTATTTACTGGTCATATACCATGTACCAACACCACCGACGTATTCGTCCATAAGTTTCTGCAGCCTCTGCTGAAGCATAGCTGGGCGAATATAATGCGGATTAATGTCAGGGTCTGTGGTATATCCGCTGTGTTTTCCCCAGGTTTCCATGGGCATGAAGATCTCTTTTGCAAGTTCTTCGGGATCCTCTGCGTAATCCACTGTCTGGTCCTTGTGGTCCAGACAATAGGCAGTCATCATTTTGCCTGCAATTCTTCCTTCAGTATGGGAACCTGATGAAAACTTGTGTCCGGACGCTCCAACACCGTCTCCAGCAGTAAACAAACCGTCTACAGTGGTCATTCGGTTATAACCCCAGTGCCACTCTTCCGGCCCAAAATCCCCTGGTCCGCTGGTCCATAATCCAGCACAGCCTGCATGAGATCCTAGCAGATAAGGCTCTGAGGGCATAAGTTCTGAGGGGACTTTTTCCGGTGCCATATTGTTTGCGGCCCAGACGCCTGCCTGGGTGATAGTCATGTCTAGGAAATCTTCCCACGCTTCGGACTCTAGATGCCTAATTTCCTTTTTGGACATGGTTTCAGAGAGTTTCTGCAAAGCAACGTCAGTATGAATTTTTATGGGACCCAATCCAGCTTTCATATCAATCATCATCATGTGGTTGCGCATGCAGGTTCCCATCGAGTCCACATAGTCGCCATACAGCTTCCTGCTTTCTTCCTTATTTTTTTCTTGATAATCCTCTCCTAGTGCGTTTGTGGCTTTTGCTTTGAAAAGAAGGAACCAAGCACCTACCGGTCCATAACCGTCTTTGAATCGAGCCGGTACAAACCTGTTTTCCATCATTGTCAACTCCGCACCGATTTCTGCTGCCATGGCATAGGTGGAACCACTGTTCCAGACAGGGAACCAGGCCCTGCCTTGTCCTTCTCCTGTAGCGCGTGTTTTAAAAACGTTAACGCATCCACCTGCGGCAAGCAGTGCTGTCTTGCACTTAAAGACATAGAGTTTTTTCTCTCTGACGCTGAATCCGGCTGCTCCGGCGATTCTTGTGGGATCATCCTTGTCACTCAATAGCTTAACTATGAAAACTCGTTCAAAGTGATTTTGATCCACTCCAGTGTGCTTGCGGTTGTTCGCAAGTGCGGATTTTGCTGCTTCGGCAATCACCTTTTTGTATGATTCACCGTTGATCATTACCTGCCATCTTCCTGAACGAACCGGCTTACCTCCGTCTCTTAAGGAAGGCATTTCATTTCTCTTTGATGTATGCCCATCAACTGAACGTCCTTCTTCATCTGTTTTCCAGATTGGCAGTCCCCAGTCCTCGAAAAGATGGACAGAGTCGTCAACCAGCCGACCAAGGTCATACACAAGATCCTCCCTGATAATGCCCATAAGATCGTTTCTAACATAACGTACATAATCCTCCGGTGTGTTTTCCTGACCGACATAGGTGTTGATTGCGGAAAGGCCCATAGCTACAGCACCGCTGCGGTCTGTTGCAGCTTTGTCAACCATAGTAATTCTCAATCCCTGTGGAGTTGCCCAGCGATCAGCCTCGAAAGCAGAACCGCAGGCAGCCATTCCACCCCCAATGAGCAGGATATCCGTTTCATGTACAGCTATTTCCGGTTTTTCAGAAAATTCAAAATTGTTTACTTTAGGTTCCAAGTTATCCTCTTTTGTTTAAAAAATTTCTTTGAATGGTAGGCACTGATTATGCGGGCACAGGAAGTGCTCTCTCTTTAGACTGGTGAGTGAAAAATCCCTGTTCTTTGACTCTTGAAATATCTGCCTGTGCTTCACCTTCTCCTGCAAAAATATCCACTTCTCCGGGGTTGACTGTACGGGTGGGGAATTTAAAACGCTTAATCTCGCCGTTCCGGAATTTGATGGTCCACATGATGCTGTCAGATCCAGGCATTGGAAAGACTGAACCTCCAAGCGGAGCAAAATCGGCATAACAGCGAATTTCGATAGCCTGCGTGGGACAGATTTTAACACAGCTGTAACACTCCCAGCACTGTACCGGCTCCTGGTTGACTCCCTTCATCTTGACTTCGTTGGTATCTTTATCGACCACTTTTTTCAGGGCCATCAAATCATGTGGACAAATGTACATGCAGGCAGTTTTATCCTGTCCTTGGCATCCGTCGCATTTATCAGTAATTACAAAACTTGGCATCAGTACTCCTTAATTGATTTTAATTATTTTATTGGTTGCTTCATCAATAAATTCCGGGGATGATGCTCATTCCTGGCTGTTGATTGATTTATAGTGCAGTAAAATTATGAAATAGCTAAATCCATTCTAAATCTCTAACATGACAACAAAAAAGCATATTTCGAAAACAGTCTAAATATCCAAGTGCTAAGATAGTTGTCAAAATCGAATGACGGAGAGTTTACTGTGTTTTATAAATAGATCAAGTTCAAAGTTGAATTTACTGGAGATCAATTGCGGTAAGGTTTTTTATAGAGCTTAGTCAATTTTATCTATATTTGTGTCAGTTCCTTTCAAAAAACCTCTCATTTTTTTGACAGGCTGAATTGGGATCATTTCGATCCGGTTTTTATAGAGAATTGCCTGAATTTTCTGACCTGGCTTAATTTCCAGTTTTTCCCGGATAACTTTTGGTATGAAAACCTTATATTCAGGCGAAACAATAACGGTCTGCATATTAAACTCTTTTGATCGATGCTTATTTGAGATTTTCCAAGGGTGTTTTGAAGGCAAGGCTATATTTTGCCATGAGATTTTAAATCTTCCAGCAATTCCTCATAGCTGATGATTGGTTCCTTTAGCCTTTCTTCAATAGTCTTCAAATCTTCCCGATCTTCCTGCAATGACACACGAAGTGCTTCATTTACAATTTCTGAAACTGATTGATCTGTAGTAGCAGCCTTGATTTTGAGAGCATGATGGATTTCAGGCTCAAAATAAACTGTTGATCTTTTAGATAATTCGCTCATATAACTAACCTTCTATGAAAATATCAAAATAACATTATAACATTATTCAAATTCTTAATATTGTCTCCTTTCATGTTTTGTTGCTTTTCTTTCACTGATGATTCTCACTTTGTCGAATGTGCCTAAGATTTTTTTGATTATCAAACCAGCGGTACAAATGAGAAGAGACCGTGACTGCCGGTTTGAAAATTTTCCGGGGCAGTTTTATTAAGAGTGAGCATTTCGCAGCCATAAGTGGCTCCGACCGGAGCAACCAGCAATCCTCCGACTGAAAGCTGATCTTTCAACTTTTGCGGAACCTGGTGTGAAGCGGCAGTAACCATAATCCTGTCGTAAGGCGCTTGTTCAGCATAACCCTGTTTACCGTCTCCCTTAACTACAATCACATCTTTGTATCCGGCTTTCTGCAGGTTTTCCCGGGCCAGTTCAGCAAGCTGTAGATGACGCTCCACAGTGACGACCACGCCCGCAAGTTCTGAAAGCAAAGCCGCGTTGTATCCACTGCCCGCGCCGATTTCCAGTACTCGATGTCCGGTAAGCACATCAAGCAGCTGAAGCATCAGCATTACGGTAGTCGGTTGGGAAATTGTCTGCTCACAGCCAATCGGAAGAGGGTGATCGGCATAGGACTGTTCACGAAATGATGGATCAACGAAATGCTCGCGAGGGACCTCCAGGAAAGCTTTCAGCACCGAGTCACTGGAGATCATTCGGCTGTTTTTCCAGTAATTGTAAAGGCGCTGTTTTTGCTGCTCGAAATTTGAGTTTTGCTTATCCGGACTTCCAAAGATAACTGCCATTTCCTGCTGAATCACTAATGCTGCCGGATTTCACAGTCTGACTTCCAGTTGGCAGTTTCAGGAGAAATCTGAAGCAGACAATGCACAACTTGTTTTGGAAACTCAGCTGTTTACCTGTACCACCGGATTGCCAAATAATATATTGCGCATAAATTTACGCGTAAGATCAAGAGGAATGATTACGCAGGCAAAGGCCAGCACGTATCCCCACTCCTGCAAAGTCAGCCCGACTGTCCGCAGTACTTCTCCTCCATAGTAAGTGAACGTTGTTTGCAGCACGAAGATGAGCAGCACAACAATCAAAAAATTACGATTTTGAATGATGTGTTCAAACAGATTCATGCTTTCTGTCCGTGCGTTAAATTTGTTGAAATTATTGATAAAAACAAAGAATCCGAAGAATGCTGTCAGGTGCACCATATTTACCTCAGAATCCGGACAGCGTACTGCATCACATACAAATAATCCTGCAACAAAATCCGAGTTGAGGAAATACAGGCAAAACACTGCCATAAATATTCCGTCAATTAAAATTGCCGACCACATATCCGCGGTGATCAGTGATTCGCCCTTGGGGATAGGTTTCTCATTCATGTAGCGCCTTAAAGCCGCTTCTCCGGAAAAGGCAAATGCCGCCAGTGTATCCATTACAATGTTGATCCATAAAAGCTGGGTCATGGTGAGCGGTAAGTCTGTACCAAAGAAAGGACCCAAAAAGGCCACCAGAACGGCGGCAACATTAACGGTCAATTGAAAAATTAAAAATTTTCTGATTGATTTCAGCAGTGTCCTGCCGTATCGAACCGCGTTTGTGAGTGACATAAAATTGTTATCCAGAATCACTATATCGCTGGATTCCTTAGTCATGTCTGTGCCGTTGCCCATGGAAAAACCTACGTCCGCGTTTTTCACCGCCGGAGCGTCATTCACCCCGTCTCCAGTCATTCCAACCACCCAGTCCATGGATTTGGCAATTTTTACCAAACGACTTTTATCTGTCGGAAGCGCTCGGGCAACAACCCTCAAATCCGGAAGTATTTTTTTAATTTCCTGATCAGACAACTCGCCAAGTTCGCTGGAGGTAAGGACAAGACCTGTCTCGGTTTCCAGAATCCCGACCTCTTTGGCAATGGCCTGAGCAGTATCTTTTGCGTCACCGGTAATCATTACCACCTGTATGCCTGCCCTGCGGGCTGTTTCCACGGCGGGGAGTGATTCCTTGCGCATATCGTCTCGGAGTCCGAAAACACCAGCCAGAGTTAATTCTGAAGGAAGGGCATTCTCCTTGTCCAGACTCTGCTCCGTAACAGCAAGGCCAATCAGGCGCATCGCGCGGTCAGAAAGGCCCTGCATGTCATCTTTGAGCTTTGCTGAGTCAAATTTTGCTTTTTCTCCATTTTGATCCAGAAAATGGGTGCATTTCTCCAGCACTATTTCCGCGGCGCCTTTTATCATGGTCAAATTCTTTTCACCTTCAACCTGGCTCGCGGAAAATTTGTAGGCACTGTTAAATGGTATATTTACTTTCATTTTCACATCGTCCGTTACAGCAGCCTCTTTTTCGAGGAATCGTAGCAATGCCAGTCCTGTAGGGTTGGCACCGACTATTTTCAGGTTTTCAGGATCATGCGAGTCAATCGTGGCAGGCGTGTTGTTGCGAATGGCAAAGGACAAAGTCTTTCTCAAGCTTTCCGGAATTTCCTGAAAAGTCTGGAAATGTTTTCCGTCACCACCCAGAAATTCTGCAACGGTTAATTCTCCTTTTGTCAATGTTCCGGTTTTATCAGTGAAAAGCACTGTCAGGCTTCCGGAAGTTTCAATGCCAAGGAGCTTGCGTACCAGTACCTTGGCATTCAGGAGCTTGCGCATATTCAGCGAAAGTACAACCGCGATCATCATCGGCAGTCCTTCCGGAACTGCGACAACAATAATGATGATTGCCAGAATGATTGCTGTTACCAAATGATAAACAATTTCACCTGCAGGCTGGCTGAAATAAATATCCCAGCCTCCGGCTTCCAGAAAGATGTGGTTGAACATGAACGAAAATGCAATAAACAGGGAACCGATGTAGCCAAAACGGCTGATATGCTGACCAAGATCAGCCAGTTTTTCCTGCAGCGGAGAGGGACGGTTTTCTGCGGTAGTCAATTCTTTAAGCGTGGCCCCGTACTTGGTTTTGTCACCTACCTCCATTACCTTCATTACTGCTTCTCCGTCAACAACTAGTGCCGCCCGTGACATTTTATAGGTCTCTTCAGCTTTAGCATGATGATCATCAGCAGCTCCGGATTTTTTTACAGTTTCTGATTCCCCAGTTAGGGCGGATTCATTTAGCTCAAGATCACCAGCCAGCAAATAACCGTCCGCGGGCACAGTGTCTCCAGGCTGCAAAAGAAGCAGATCGTTTACAACCAGATCATCAATCAGAATCTCTGTTAATGTGTTGTTTCTGAATACTTTGACTTTGACTTTTGATGCTTCCTCAAGCAGACGCTGGAATTCGTTTTCGTTACTGTATTCAGACCAGCTGGCAATCAAGGTTGCCATCACAACAGCAATGGCAATTCCAAGACCTTCATACCATGGAGCAAATCCCAGCACTGCCAATAAAACTGTAATCATCAAGGCAACTATCAAAATGACGATGATAGGATCCTTCAGGTTTTTCAGCAGTTTATCCAGAAAGTCTTCAGATTCCTGAGTGGTGACAACATTTGCACCATAAGTTTGGCGTGATTCAGCTACTGCATGATCACTAAGTCCGGGATAAGTAAATTTCATCGATTTAATTCAAGAGGATTGGGATCATGTCTTTATGATTTAGAAGAAGTGTTAAAAAGTCGCAATGCAAAACTTGATAGTATTTTTGTGTAGCCTGTATTCCAGAATAATGTTTCCGGATCTATTTTCCACTCAAAGCGAGAGCCTTTTCGCAAGCTGGTTAGGAAACAATCACTGCTGGTGCAAGCATGGTCCCTGTTTGCAGCAAGCATAGAAGAGACAACTTCATAAGAGTTTGTCAATTATCGATTTATACATGACAATAATCAACAGCAAGTCTGGCATATCCGCAAGACAAATGCAAAAAACGTCGTGTAGGAGGAGGGTAGCGATGAAACGGGGATTTACACTGCCTGAAGTGATGATTGCAAACTTAGTGCTACTGATCCTTGTAGGAGGATTTGCAGGAATAACAGAACAGATTTTCGAGCAAATGCGGCAAAGAAAACAAAAAGCTGAAATAGCTTCTCGCCTGGATTGGTGGACTGCCTCAAAACAGGACAAATCATTTAGCACAGGAATTTACAGAGAAAACATCTCATGGCCCGGAACTAATGCTGAACTGAATTGGCAGGTCTTACCTAAGAAGCAGAATCTCATAACGATTCAATTTCAGGTAAAATCAAGAGAAGCGACTCCAAAAGTACTGGCAGAATGGCGAACCGCGTTTTACGCACCTTGAAAAATCAGTTCCTGGATGTATGCCGCAAATCAGGATTTACTTTGCTGGAGCTGATGCTTGTGTTGGCAATTGTTTCCATCGTGATGATTGCAGCCCAAAAGCCATTGCTGGAATTTCATCAGACAGCAATACAGGAGCAGAAAAAGATTGTTACTGAACAGGATTTCCTGGCTTTTCTGATGCTGGTCAAATCAGAGTTGATTCAAGCCGGTTACGCGCTGTATTCAGAAAGTCAGGATGCAGTTGAAGTAACAGCAAACTCGCTCATCTTCAGAGCGGACCGTAACCGTGATGGGGACCTTGAGGATACACGTGAAAAAATAGCCTATCGTTATGATCAGCAAGCTCAGCTGCTCTCAAGAAAATCCGGTAATTCTGCATATCAAACATTGATTGAATCTATTCCGGCATTAAAATTCGAAATGGTTCAAGGCCCACCTCAAACTTGCATTAATGTGACTGTACAGGTAATAATTGACACACCTGAGCAGGAAACAGTTTTGTGCCAGTTAAGCTGGTGAACAATCATTTTTAAAAGGTCAGCATGAAATATTTACATACCATGATCCGTGTTCAAAACCTTGATTCAGCGCTTGATTTTTTTATCAATAAACTCGACATGAAAGAAGTCAGACGCAAGGATGTTCCGGAAGGAAAATTCACTCTGGTATTTGTTGCAGCAGATGAAAATGATCTCCCACTTGAATTGACATATAATTGGGGAACAACCGAGCCTTACAGCGGCGGGGAGAATTTTGGACATGTCGCGTATGGGGTTGATAATATATATGAATTCTGTGAAAAATTAATGAACAATGGAGTGACAATTCTTCGCCCTCCCAGAGACGGCAGAATGGCCTTCATCCGCAGTCCTGATCAAATCTCAATTGAATTACTACAAATTGGAGAACCTCTGCCGATTCAGGAGCCCTGGGCTTCAATGAAAAACCAGGGCAAGTGGTAGAATGAAAAAAAAAATAGAAAAGTATATCAGGGAAAAATTTATTCTTCCTGTTCTAGATTCCAGAGCCCCTGTTTCCGAAGTGAGTTTGGGAGTCGCAGTTGGTATTTTCCTGGGATTCACTCCCACAGTCGGAGTGCAAATGTATCTGGTGGCCATTGTCTGGACTATCTACCGCTATATTTTCGGCAGACATTTTAATTTACCAGTGGGTGTGGCAATAGTCTGGATTTCCAATCCACTCACGATGGTACCCCTTTATTATTTATTTTTGGTAACAGGTTACTGGGTGATTGATGTTCAGAATGGGCTTTCTTATGAACATTTCGCGGACTCCCTTGCCCAGATATCACAGAGTGAGGATACATTGGAAAAAATTTCTGAAGGCACACGCTTCTTGCTGATCGACCTTGGCTGGCCGATGATTATCGGAGGTTTTGTTTATGCTGTTCCGCTTTCCATCATTAGCTATTACATTACAAAAGGCATAGTCAGTTCACACCGTAAAAGCAATGCCCGACTGGCAGGAATGAGTTACGATGAATGGAGAACTCAGTATGAGACAGAACACTAAAGACTGAATGGCAATGAATTCTTCCAGTATTAATGAGTCGATTGTTCCGGAAGAGATTGTAGTTTCCGGAGATTATAGTAATGCCCAAAAGATTTTAGCAAAGGGCAATGTTACTGTTGAAAACATGGCTGAGCAATTCTACCGTCTAGGCAACCGTTTCTACAACGCAAAGCAAAAACATGCCGCGGAACTAGCCTGGCAAAAGTCAGGTATTCTTTCCGGACATAACAAAAAAGGCCTCAGACCTTCAAATCGATTTGTTCAAAATATAAAAAAATTACACCTGCAAACAGTTGGGGCAGTTTTAATTGTGGCGGTTAGTTTTTATGTGCTGATTTTTACTTTATTTGAACGCCAGCCTGAACCTTTTCAATTTAGAGCGAGCAGTTCATTTTCCGGTGAGCGTTCATTCTGGGATGAGTGGTGGGATACTGGACGTCCGGTAAACCAATCGATACGACGCCGTTACGGTGCAGAAGAATTGTGGCCGTTGTTGAAAGAAACATTCAAAAACCTTTTTGAAAGCGAAAAAAAGGAGGTTTTTGATGACATACAGGAAAAATTGAAACGCTGGCTGGAGCTTGCGCAAAGTCCGCATTTTAGAGGAGGCCCAACTGATTATTATGCTTTGACAGCCAGGGGGCTTTTTGAAGCACGAGAATTTGATGAAGCGCTTTCAACGCTGAACAATGGGTTATACTATGCAGAATCTCCAACACAGATTGAGCATCTGTATCAGGATTTGGGAACAGTCCATTACTACAAAGGTTACAAACTCCAGCCTGATGGACTTGCGCTTTATGATCTGAATGATGTCAGAAATTCAGTTGAATCATACGAAAAAGCTTTGCGTTTTGGTGAAGACCCATATTTATACGGGAACTTGGGTTGGGGCTATTATCTGCTGGGAGATTATGCTTTGTCTGTAGAAAACAGCCTTAAGGCATTGGTTCTGAAACCGGAATTAAATTATGCCCGCATGAATTTGGGTATCGCATACATTAGGCAGGGAGCATTTGAATCGGCTTATTCTGCTTATGCATCACTTTTGGGGTACAGTCCGGAATTAGACGAATATCAAGGCGGAATACGTGACCTGCTGGAACTGCAACAGGAATTTCCTGGAGTCTATCCTTTCAGCAATTTTGTGTTGGGGCAATTGTACAGACAGCATGGACGTAACATGCAGGCCAGGGAGGCATGGCGAAAATTTCTCAGCAGAAAATTCCCTGTGCCTTATTGGCAGGACAAAACGCGAAAGCTGTTACGTGAAATGGAAGCTGAATAATCAGAGCATATTTTTTCCATCAAAATAGTCTGCTACCAGCGCGAATGGATCCACCCCTTCAATGCAGCCTATGTTAACACGGTAAAATCCGGGCTGACTTCGTGTCTGGTGAAAAGTATATATTCCACAGCGTTTGCAGAAGTAGTGTTTTGCTGTTTTCGTCAGGAATTCGTATTTGCCTAATATTCCCTCTTCTGCTTCGATTATTATATTATCCGGTGAAATTGGTTCGGTGTTCATCAAAGCCCCTTTACGCACGCAAATCGAACAGTTGCATCGCACTCCCTTCAGCAGTTCCTCACCTTCATAAGAAAAACGAACAGCGCCGCAGTGGCAGCTGCCTTTATATTGTTGTGTCATTATTTCCTTTGATTATTGTGTATTGTTCATGCTGTATCCAAGAAAATAGTGTCATTCCCTTGAAAGCGGGAATCCAGAAACGAAGTCATTATTTTGACCTTTAACGTCATCATAATTCATGCTGTATCCAATGGGTCAAATGATTTTATCAAATCATCCACAGCCTTCATTTGTTCCAGAAAAGGTTCAAGCTGGTTCAGCCTGAGAGCACAAGGTCCGTCACACAGCGCTTTCTCTGGTTCCGGATGTGCTTCCAGAAACAGCCCGGCAATATTTTGAGACAAGCCTGCCGCAGCCAAATCGCGTAATGATTCCCGCCGCCCTGCCGCGGAGTCTCCCTGCCCGCCCGGACGCTGCAGCGAGTGAGTGACATCAAACAGTACAGGATATCCAAATTTTTTCATCACTGAAAATCCAAGCATATCGACCACCAAATTGTTGTAGCCAAAGCTTGTGCCTCGTTCACACAAAATAAGCTTTTTGTTTCCGGAAGTTTCAAATTTTTTAATTATGTTGCCCATTTCTTCCGGAGATAAAAACTGTGCTTTTTTTATATTTATCACAGCTTTCGTTTTTGCTAATGCTGAAATCAAATCAGTTTGTCGCGACAGGAACGCCGGCAATTGTAGAATATCTGCAACTTCTGCCGCGGGTGCAGCCTGGTTTGGTTCATGAATATCAGTCAGAATTGGTATTTCAAATTCTTTTTTTATTTCTTCAAGAATCCGCAAACCATTTTCCAGTCCAGGTCCTCTGAATGAGTCAATGGAGGAGCGGTTTGCTTTGTCAAAAGATGCTTTGAAAATATATGGAATCCCCAGGCGGCTGGTAATTTCTCTGAAAGTCTCCGCAACATTCAATGCCATCTCTTTGGATTCAAGAACATTCAGTCCGCCGATCAGTACAAACGAATTTTCGTTGCAAATACTTATATCATTGACTGCAATGGTTTTCTGGGTGCTCATGCTTATGATTATGTTTCAATTGAATGTGCTGCTTCTGATAAATTCTTTAATTTTTTTATTGCCAGTTCTTTCCCAAGAATTCCCAGTCCGCAGTCAGGGGCGGCAATAAGGCGGTTTGCGTCGATGTGTTCCAGCGCGTCCAACAGGCGATTTCGAATTTCTTCCACAGTTTCAACACGAGTTTTCGCGATGGCAGCCACACCGAAAATGATTTTGGTTTTTTTGAAAATTTCCAGCAGTTTTAAGTCGTTATAGCGGTGAGCGTCTTCCAGCGATATGGTCATGATGGATGAGTCATCCATTGCTTCAGCAATTTGAAAATATGATTCCCTGGGCGCCTTTGGATAATCATCCTTATCAATCTTATCCGGATAACCGCAGCAAATATGGACTGTACGAGTTGCACTGTCAGGACAGTTATGGAATGCCCGTTCCAGATTTTCTATTCCAAATTCAAGAGCACTGTCTGGATAACGCGCAAAGAGCGGCTCGTCAATTTGAATATGTTTGCAGCCTGCATTTGCCAGACTGAGTACTTCCTGGTTTAGTGCCGCCGCGATTGCTTTGCCAAAATCTTTATGATTGCCATAGTATTCATCAACAACTGTGTCAGCAACAGTCAGCGGACCTGGCATTGTAATTTTGACAGGTTTGTCTGTGGCTTTTTGTGCACGTTTCCAGTCGTCTGCTAAAAACGAATCCCGCGGTTTTACCGGACCGTGCACAGTAGGTAAAAAAGAAGAATAATTACCTGTACGCAATACTTTTTCCGTTAGATTCACAAAGTCCATTCCTTCCAAATGTCGGCAGTGATAATGTATGTAATTTTCACGCGCGATTTCTCCGTCGGTGGGAATGTCGATTCCTGCATCAACCTGGTCCCTGACTGCTTCATGAGTTCCCTTTTCCAGTATGGCTGCTGCTTTTTCGCCCATTGCTTCCATTGCTTCAGCCCATCCTTCCGTGGGGCCGGCTTTATCCAGATCATCAAACCAATCCGGCAAATTTACATATTCCGGCTTTGGATATGCTCCAATTGTAGTTGTCAGTAATCCCATTTTTCCTGCTGTTAAATGAAGTTAATTTATTGATGTTTATGCACAAATAAGCTATTTATTTGAAAATACAGATTGTTTTAAATTATCTAAAAAAAAACGATTAATATTTTTCAAAGGAGTCAATTATAGTTTGTTTAAAACTTTGTTCCAAATAATTTCTTTATTTGGAAATCTGAACAAGTTAACAGGGCAGGCTTAAAAGTTTGAATACCAGAAACACTAGATCATCCTCCTGATACAGCGCTGAAAATCTGCTGTTACTTTAACAATCCAAATAACGGTTTTTATACAGTAATTTTGTAAATATGCGTACAATACATATATCAACTTTTTTCAGCAGGAATAATCATGTCCGATCGCTTTGAAACAGGTCTCCCTCAACAATCAACAAACTACACACCTCTTTCCCCAATCTCCTTTCTTAGCAGATCTGCCTCAGTTTATAAGCATGGTACTTCCTTAATACATGGGGAGCGACGCTGGACCTGGGCCGAGACATACATACGCTGCCGCAGACTTGCTTCTGCATTGAGTAAAAGAGGCATAGGCAAAGGGGATACAGTTTCGGTGATGGCATCCAATATTCCGGCCTTATTTGAAGCCCATTTTGGTGTTTTGATGACAGGCGCGGTATTGAATGCTCTGAATATACGTCTTGAAGCAAAAACACTGTCCTATATTTTTGATCACGCCGAAACAAAGGTATTGCTGACTGACAGGGAATTTTCTTCTGTCATCAAACAGGCATTATCCAAAGTTAATCGGAATATTCTTGTGATTGACATCGACGATCCGGAAATTGAGTTCGGAGAATTTTTAGGAGAGACAGAGTATGAATCATTTTTGCAGGAAGGTGATCCGGAGTTTGAAGCAGTTTTGCCTCAGGACGATTGGCAGTCGGTTTCTCTAAACTACACTTCCGGGACAACAGGTAAACCGAAAGGAGTGGTTTACCACAGTCGCGGAGCATATCTTTTGGCTACAGGGAATGTACTGGCCTGGGAAATGCCGCACCGTCCGGTGTATCTCTGGACATTGCCGATGTTTCACTGCAACGGATGGTGTTTCCCATGGACTGTCACCATGCTGGGAGGAACTCATGTATGCCTGAGAAAAGTTACCGCGAAAAACATTTATGATTCAATCTCTGATTATGGGGTAACTCATCTTTGCGGTGCGCCTGTTGTGATGAATATGATCTGCAACGCGTCTCAGGAAGAACGGCGAGAACTGCCGCACAAAGTTGAAATAATGACCGCCGCCGCGCCTCCTCCGCCGACAGTGATTGCAGGCATGGAGGAAGTTGGTTTTAATGTGACGCATGTTTACGGACTTACTGAAGTTTATGGGCCCGCGGTTGTTTGTCAATGGCAGGAGGAATGGGCTGAAAAAGACAAGACTGAACAAGCCCAGCTTAAAGGAAGACAAGGCGTACGTTATCACATGCTGGATGGTTTGAAGGTCGCAGACCCGGAAACGCTGGAGTCGGTTCCGGAAGATGGTACAACAATGGGTGAAGTATTGATGCAGGGCAACATCGTGATGAAGGGCTATTTCAAGAATCCGGAAGGAACTGAACAGGCGTTTGCGGGCGGCTGGTTTCATTCCGGAGACCTTGGAGTGGTGCATCCGGATGGATACATTGAGCTGAAGGACAGAAGTAAAGACATCATTATTTCCGGTGGAGAAAATATCAGCAGTGTTGAGATTGAAAATGTGCTTTATCAGCATCCGGATATTCTGGAAGCGGCAGTGGTGGCGCGTCCGGATAACAAGTGGGGAGAAACCCCTTGTGCTTTTATTGTACTGAAACCTTACGCTGCGATCCACGAAAAAGAAGTGATCGAGTTTTGCCGCTCAAAGCTGGCCGGATTTAAGCTGCCGAAAAAAGTTGTTTTCAGCGAACTTCCGAAAACTTCGACAGGAAAAATTCGCAAATCTGTCTTGCGAGAGCAGGCAAAAAAAATATAGGCTTATGTATGAATTTTAGTGCCAGCCTGATCAAAAAAATAACTCTCAGCTTCTGATTTTTTGGGTGAACAATTTGATTTGTGAAAGAAAATACAAATGATCAATAAACAATTTATTGAAGATTTAAATCTTGAGGGACAACGTGTTCTGACACGTGTGGATTTTAATGTGCCCCTGAATGAGGAACTGAAAATTTCAGATAATGGTCGTATCAAGGCCGCGCTGCCCACTATTCAATATATCATTGAGAAGGGGGGGAAGGCTGTCCTGATGTCCCACCTGGGACGTCCCGGAGGAGAGCGGGTAGAGAGCATGAGTTTGAATCCTGCTGCAGTTGAATTGTCCGGATTGCTGGGGCAGCCTGTAACATTGGCTCCGGATTGCATTGGAGAAGAAGTCAAAACTTTGGTAAACGGGATGCAAAACGGAGATGTGGTTTTGCTGGAAAATTTACGCTTTCACAAGGCTGAAACAAAAAATGAACATTCGTTTTGTGAATCACTGGGGGCACTTGGAGATGTTTATGTGAATGACGCATTCGGAACCGCGCACCGTGCTCACGCCTCTACCACCGGAGTAACCGAGTATGTCCCGGAAACATCAGTTGGATATTTGATGCGCAAGGAGCTTCAGTTCCTGGGTGAAGCCGTCGCCGAACCGGTCAGGCCATTTGTGGCGATTCTGGGAGGTGCGAAAGTTTCTGATAAAATTAAAGTAATCGAAAATTTACTGGACAAGGTTCAAACACTGATTATTGGCGGTGGAATGGCCTGCACTTTTTTAAAATCTCAAGGTTATGAAATAGGCGCTTCATTACTTGAAGAAGATTCGCTGAATTTGGCAAAGGAACTGATGGAGAAATCTGAGCAAAAAGGGGTCGATTTTCTACTGCCTGTTGATGTGGTGATTGCGGAGCGTTTTGATAATAATGCCGCAAATAAGACAGTTTCCATTCAGGAGGGAACTCCTGATGGCTGGCTCATTTTAGATATAGGACCACGAAGCGTTGAAATATTCATTCAATCAATTTTAGGTTCCGGAACAGTTTTGTGGAACGGCCCAATGGGAGTTTTTGAAATGGAAACTTTTGCCAAAGGCACTTACGACATTGCGCAAAGTCTTGCCAGATCAACTGACAATGGTGCGGTGACAATCATCGGCGGAGGTGATTCCGCGGCTGCAATTCAGAAGTCCGGACTAAGTGACCGAATCACCCATGTCTCTACCGGAGGTGGAGCATCGCTTGAATTTTTAGAAGGCAAGGAACTCCCGGGAGTGATCGCGATTCAGCAATTACAATAACTTGTCATCGTTTTATTTCTTACAGAAGTACACTTTATAATCTATGAACAAAGCAGTTCAACAGAAAAATCAAACTTCCGGCACGCAGCAAGAAAGTGCTGGTGATGTTCAGTTGGAAGTTAAGGATGAGAATATTAAAAGTGCCTCATTAAGTTTTTTCATTTACCGACTGATTGCTTATGCAGATGCACGGCGCTCTGTTGCTGCATTTATCTTCATTCTGCTGCTTGTTGTAATTTGCGACAACCTTTTTAACAACTTTCTGTTTGAACCGTATGTAAGGCTGGTAGAGACATTATCGGGTGTGGAGCCGGGAGGTTTTGCCGAGCTGGATGTGGGGTTTGCTCCTGAAGTCTGGCAGGCATTGCTGGGGATGGTATTGGGTACTCTTATTTTGGTAATTTCCATTGCTTCTCAAAGCATACCGAAGCTTATCGATTTCTACATGAGAGATGTCAGGAGTTTGCTTTACATCTGGTTTCTGATTATTTCCGGCGGACATGCATTAATCATTAAAATATATGGTGAAATTGGTCTGGTAAGGGAACCAAGCAGAATATTCAATACTCACTTTCTTTTGACAATTTGCTCAATCATCGCCTTTCCCTATGTTTTCTATATCCTGCGTTACACAAAACCTACCAACATCATTGAGCGGATCTACAGAGAAAATATGAACAGGATCAGAGCCCTCACTTCATCAAGAAGCCACGCTCTGGCTCATATTCCTGCAGTAGTTGAACAGCAGCAGTACAACATGTTCGAATCACTGAACCAACTTGATGACATCCTTGAGTTCATAGATTTTAAAGAAGTTAAAGCGGACATCATCTCTGATATGAGCCGTACCATACAAAACTACATTCGTCTAAAACCAGAGATACATGCTGATTACTACAAAGTTTCTCCAAAAGTACGTACTGATATTTCTTTCAAAACGATGGTGGGGCAATTTGAAGAAATGGAAAAAAACCTTAGTTTCTATGAACTGAAATGCTTCCGTCTGCTGAACAATAATTACATCAAATTGATGGAAGAGGGGGAATTCGATCTGTCTTCAATGGTCACAGGAGAGTTAGTCAAAATTGGTGTAACTGCAATCAAGAGCGAAAATGAAGATCTGATTGAACTCGTGATGATCCGTTTCAATACCTTTTTCAGGATGGCATTCAAGCATGCCATAGGGAGTAATGAACCCCGCAATATTTACAATCTGAGTTTCTTCTACGGGCAGTTCATTAAACATCTTGTTGAGCATAAAAAAGTAAATCAGGTTAAGCAAAGCTTCGGTTACCTTCGTTTTTACGGGGTAGAAATTGCGAAAGCATTTCCAAAAGTTCCGTCAGTATATTTCGATGTGGCTGTTATTGCTTTTGAAATGAAGAAACTATTGGAATTAATCCATCACTCCGAATGGGACAAGGAAATCCAAAAAGCCCTGCTAAATGAAATTCTGCAAGTTGACAATCCACCTGACTTCAACAAAGAAGACCTTGATCAGGGAATCCAGATCAACAACGTTGTTCGTAATATCCAGTACGGGCTTGCACTTTTCTATCTGAATGAAGGTGTAGAAGAATTCGTCGATACGATTGCTAAGGATATCCTTGATGACCTGGATTATCTTGGGGAATCTACTTTCTATCGTGTTCTGGGAATGACCGAAGGACTTATGCGTTTTGCCGGTCCGACATTCTGGGAGGATACTGATCGTGGCAACGTGAATATCTTCTTCACACCTTATAAGGATCAAATTGATGGTTTTAAAAAGCTTCTTTATGATTTGGTTGAGGCTCAATTGAGAAGTCAGACAACCCAAAAATTTCAGCTGACAGGCACAGAAATGGATTTGCTCTGGGAAATGTCACGGATGACTAAAGAAAATGAAGTTGAGCAGGTAACCTTGAATGCTGATACCTTTGAGTTAATCCTGAGTGAGCTGGAAAATATCGACGGGACACGTCTTGAAGCGCTGGTGTGCTTGAGGGAGAAGCTTAGCTTCAACTCCGACAATCCGCAACTGATTGTTACAAACAGCCGTCAGATTGCGATAGGCACAGAACTGCAAATTGGTGAAAAGATTTCAGGACTTAAAGAGCAGACTGTTTTACGGGCTGTAGTACAATCGAACACCCCCAACTTTTTATATGTCAAAATGATTGATTCTACAAAGACTGCGACTGTTGAAAATTTTTCTTCGGTTTCCATCAAATTCAGGCCAATGCGCCAAAAAAAGATTTATCAATTTCATGCTTCCCCTCAAGGCATTGGAGCAAACGGACTGCTGCGCATCGGCCATTCAAACTTAATAAAAATTGTGGAAGAGATTTAAGCAGAATGGTTACTGAATATTGGAGTTTATATTTTTATTATCCTGGTTCAGAATCATCTAACTTTTCAAGACATTCAGGATTGTCAAAAGTTGGGACATTAACTTTTCGGGATACTCTCCAGGCTGCCATGTTTTCAGAAGAGAAAGGCTGAAGCAGATTTTGCGAATGATCTTCTATTCCTGAAGCATCGAGCCAAATTGACCCGCTGGCCGGAGTTAAAATGACAGGCATCCGGTGATGAATGAACTGCAAAAACGAGTTTGCTTCAACTGTTAAAATTGCGCATGTTCTCAGAGTCTCTCCTTCAGCTGACTGCCATTCCTCCCATATCCCGGCAAATGCTATAGGCTGTTTGTTTTTCATACAGATGAAATAAGGCTGTTTTTTCCCATCCTCTTTAACCCATTCATAAAATCCGGAAGCAGGTATCAAACACCTCCTTTTCCTGAACGCCTGCCTGAAAGCAGGTTTTTCTGAAGCAGTCTCTGCGCGCGCGTTGATCATGGGTTTGGGGACTTTAACCCAAAATGGGATCAACCCCCACTGCCGCGTTTCCAGTCTGCGCAAACCTTGCTGCTGGATAATTACAGGAATATCCTGAGATGGACTGATATTGTAACGTGGCTCCAGCAGCAATCCAGACTGCTGGACCTGGAAATCATCCATTACTTTTTCCTCGCTGTCTGTCATTGCAAAACGGCCGCACATAGATGATTCCTTTTACTCACTCTGATATTTTTTCAGAAATTCTTTTTTAAACTTTAAGTAGCGTTTTTCCATGATTGCTTTTCTTGCATGCTTTACAAGGGAGATGTAGAAGAAAAGATTGTGGTAAGTATTCAGGCGTACTCCCAAAATTTCACCAGTTTTAAACAGATGCTGCAGATATGCGCGGGAATAGTTATGACAGGTGGTGCATTCACATTCAGCATCAAGAGGTTCCGGGTCTTCTTTGTAGCGACTTTGCTTGATACTGACTTTTCCCTGAGAAGTAAATAGCATGCCGTTACGCGCGTTTCTGGTGGGCATCACGCAGTCAAACATATCGATTCCTGCTTCAATACATTCCAGCAAATCTGCTGGATCGCCGACCCCCATCAGGTATCTTGGTTTTTCAGCAGGCATTTTTTGCGTGATATGATGGGCCACGTGATACATTTCCTCCTTTGCTTCTCCCACACTCAAACCACCAACAGCATAACCGTCAAAGCCGATCTCAACAATTTGCTGCAAAGATTGTTCACGCAAATCCAGCTCATTTCCTCCCTGTATAATACCAAACAAAGCCTGTTCTTTAAAAAACTCAGATTCATTCAGGCTGGCATCTTTACTGCGCTTTGCCCAATGTGCTGTTATGCCGACCGCACGTTCCACTTCCTGACGAGATGCTGGCAGTTCAAGGCACTCATCCAGACACATCATGATGGTGGAGCCAAGTTTTTGCTGGATGGCAATTGATATTTCCGGAGTGAGTTTTATTTTTGATCCATCAATATGACTGCGTATCACCACTCCTTCTTCATTCAAATTGAGCAGTTTTGCCAATGAGAAAATCTGAAATCCACCGCTGTCGGTCAAAATTGGTCTGTCCCAGTTCATGAACTTATGCAGGCCCCCCATCTTTCTCACAACATCATCACCTGGGCGCAAATGCAAATGGTAAGTATTCCCCAAAATTATTTCTGCGCCCAGTTCACTCAATTCTCCAGAAGTCATGCCCTTTACTGTTGCAAGTGTCCCCACGGGCATAAAAACAGGTGTTTGGATTGTACCATCTGGGGTGCGCAATATTCCTGCACGGGAGTTATTGTTTTGGGCTTCAATTTCAAAATGAATCATGCAGAACTTCAACTCAGAGGAACAATTTTCTGCATTAGGGAACTGGTATATTCCTGCTGCTTTTTGAATTTTTCCTCTTCAGTTTCAGATACAGACGGAACATCCGGATCAATTTCGAAAAGCTGCTGACCACGTGCTACAATAATCCCGGAGCCTGCTTCAACACAAATTTTTCGTATGGTTCCGGGAAATTCTGCGCGAATCTGGTTGAACATTTTCATCACCTCCAGCAAACCAAGAACATCTCCCCTTTCAACATGCTGACCTTCCCGGACATATTCTTCTGCTTCCGGAGTTTCACGTAAATAAAAGGTGCCTCCCGTCCATGCCAGTATTTCGTTCTTCCTTGCAGGTGGGGCTGGATCAAGTTCACTAATCAGTTCATCAATTTTGCTTGTTTCGCAAAACTCCTGTGGGATTTCAACCTCCAGAGAATTGTTTACTTTCAGCTCATAATATCCCGCTTCTTTCCCCATTATCACTGGAAGCTGTAGCAGTTCCATTGACATTTGGTGCCCTCTATGAGCGCCAACGATGCTGTCCCACAGTTTCTGATCTTTACCCAAATTAATTGATTTTGGGATTTTTTCTGTTTTCAGCAGTGTACTTAACTCTGACCATATCAATTTTTTCTGTCCAAACCGTGATTCCAAATCGTTATAAAAACCTGTAGCAGAATCCAGCATTGTTTGATCATTACTCCAAATCTGCTCGCTAGGCGGAACTCCTGAATGTTGCTCAAGGCGTAAAAAACGGTAAAGAACAATCAGAATGTTTATCGGATTTTGTTTGTTTGAAAACGAGGAGTTCTGGGTCTTTGTTTTTAGCAAAGCCAGCCAGCCCATCAGCAAATGAGTCTTTTCAAACAGCATTTTCAACGGACGTAAAAGCAGAGTCAGTTTTTGATCACAAATCAGCAATCCTTCCGGCCCATATTTATTTTTGATTTGTTTTCGATGAATCTCCCAGGTCACATCAAGGTTTGTTTGATCACACAAGCGTTTCAGTTTTCCTGTGAGCGCAAGATAAGCTGAAACAAAACGAGTGTTTGGCTTCAGCATAGGATCATTGCCAAGCATCCAGTGCAGTAAGCCGTAATGAAAGTCAGCATTCAGATGAAGGTCATGTCCTCTCAATTCCATACAGCGTAAAACTTCAGCAAGTTTCTCAAAACTTTCCTTACGCGAACTTCCATGTGTTATGGAAAGTGCCACATTGGAATCGTATGCTCCGGCCATGTTGTATGGCTGCAAAAGTCCTGTGTCCGGATTTGTGATCCCGATTCCCTGGTCATCACGTTGCTCGTTCTGATCAGGAGCAGACCAGGCCCTGATGACTCCGCCGGCATGGGGCTTCAGCGCCGGATTAGTGGCGTTCAGGCGGGCTTCAATTCCCGAAATATAGCGAGGCAATCTTTTAGGTCGAAGCAGCTGCTTTCCATAGCAGTTGATCAACAACATTGCCGCAACAAGTGAATCAACAACAAATTTGTCTTCAGGATTATCCGGATTAGAAAATTGAAGTTGGTATGCCATTTCGGTTACTCGGTGTTCCACCTGAATTCGCGTGTTAACTTCCATGAAATAATGAGCATTCCCATCAACTATGCACTCAAAAGTTGATACTGAATCAAGTTTAAGTGCCTTCCCAAATTCTTCAGCCTGTTTGCACATTGAGCGTAAAACAATTTGATCAGTACGCATCACTTCAGCCTGGGTTTGTTTCCCGGCAGATTCATATGCAATGGCTGCAGCTTCCAGCATTTCTTCAGTCAGTGAGACTTCAAGCAATTTTTGCTCATGCATTTGCAATGAACAATCACGTCCGCCGAGTTCAATGCACCACTCGCCATTGCCAAGCAACTGGATTTCATTGTGGCGTGTGTTTTCAAAGTTCAGTTCAATCAGAAAATTCTTGTTGTCGCCTTTACCTGTAGCCTTGGATTCAATCAAAACAGCCATAACTGCATCTGCTGCTTCCTCAACTGAAGATATAACCCTCTGACCTTTTCCTCCTCCTCCGCCTACATATTTAAAACGGATGCGCTTTCCGGGAAATTTTTTCAATAATTTTTTAACAGCTTTTTTTGTTTCTTCCTGCAAATCTACAATTGTGAATAAATCAACATGCTTTTCATAAGACGCTTTTAAAACAATGTCAGCCTGATCCAGCAATTCTCCTGATTTCCAGTTTTCCGGAAGCTTCAATTTATGTTTTTTGATTTGTTTACGGAAATAATCTTCCGGAGAATCTCCGGCTATTTTCAATAATGTACTCACCGCAATACGGTCCTCCCCAGGAGTAACTGAAACATTTAGTGATCGGGCAAGCTGTTTTGCTTCATCTTTTGAACCTGCCTGCTGTATCACACTTGAATTTGGTCCGATAAAGGAAATTCCAGCGTTTTCAACCAGTTTCACAAATTCTGCATCTTCTGCCATAAAACCATAACCGGCAAACAAGTGAGTGTATCTGTGTTTTTTGCAGATGTTGACAATCTGCTCAATACGCTTTACTCGTTCCTCCTTTGTGACGCCAATGTAATCAGGGACATGATGCACCTGCTCTTTTCTATTACTGATCACGCGTAATTCCGGAGCAAGGGTTTGGGGATAAACAATACTGTCTTTTTCTGAAAGCAATATCCCAAAGTCTGCCCCCATTTCCTTGAAAACATTCATGGTTTCCAGGCGAATCGGCCCCCTGCAGACAATGAGGCATTTCACATGGTCGAAAGTAAATATGGATTGCCAGGAACTGTTGGAATTAAATTTAATAACACTCATGTTTCAATCATGATGAACAATTGATTAAGGCTGAGAGTGATTTTTTAACATTGTTTTGAAAAGCCACAAGCTTTGGGGAAGAGTCTGATGATTTACAATTGATCAGCAGCAAAAGTTAATTGTGAGCAGCTAAAGCAGTTTTTTTTAAATATTAATCAATTTGTCAGTAATCTGCAGCGTCAGGTAAAAAACTTATTCCACAATTTATACATCCTGAAGCGTTCCAGCGCTCCATGCAGGACTTGAAATTCATCAAATCCCTTCACTGAATCAGACTTAACTCCATGTCCATGCAGTAAAACCGGAACCGGATCATCAATGTGAATGCCTTCTTTACTCCATGTAGAGTGATCTGCGGTGATGGCTATGCGCAATTTGCCTGTCCATTTGTTCAGAAATTTGCCAAGTTCAGAATCTATTTTTTGGAGAAAATCCTTCTTTTTAATTGGCTCTCTGTTATGCGCGGCTATATCGCAGCCTTTGAGGTGCAGCACTACAACTCCATGATTTCCCAGCATTTGTCTGGCGTGTTTGAATTTTTCATTTAAATCTGTGTCCAGGTTTGCAGTCATCGCAGGAGTTTTACACACCTTTAATCCTGTTACTTTGGCGATGCCGGAGATTGTGTCATCTCCGGTAACACACACACCGGACAATCCCATTCCGGAGGGTCGTTTAATTGTTGGGAAGTTCTTCGCCAGTCCCGGTTCTCTGGTCAAAATCGCGTTTGCAGGCAGAAGATTGTTTGACATACGCTTTAGATTTACAGGATGTTTGGATAAAATCTCTCTTGCTTTTTTTTCGAACAGGTTCAGAAATTTTGCAGTACGCAAACATTTAGGGTCATTTTTATTCAGAGGTTTGACAGGCCTGGGATTGGCCCCTGAATGGAAGCGGTCACCGGGGTCGCTTCCGGATACACAATCGTGAAGTCCGGAACCACGCATAATCATAGCGATCCGATGTTCGGTTCCGGCAGCAACATCAATTTGAACATCATCAATCATCATACCTGAAATGCTTGATGACAATTCATTTGTTCCTCCCCTAATGCGTCCTGCACGCCGATCTACAATCAATCCTTTTTTGTCCAGAGTAGCCCAATTCCCACGGAAAGCTACATCGCCTGCATTAATATTCATTCCACAGCCCAGTGCTTCGATCACACCACGGGCAACAGTATATTTAAGAGGATCATAACCCAGGATGGCCAATGTGCCTAAAACTGTTGTGGCGGTTATTCCGGGTTTTACCGGATCTGCTATTCCGCATTGTCCTTCCTTTGTCAGTTGATCCATCACCGGAAGTTTTGCTGCTTGAAGAGGTGTTTTGTGACCCAATTCAATGATTGGACGATCCCCCATGCCGTCAATAATTAAAAGCAGTCGAGGAATTCTATGCACAAAGAAAAGTCAGGATTTGAGAGGGAGAGTGGAATTGACCTGCTCCTGCAGTGTATTAATGATTAATTGCATCAAGGTATTTGTTGTTTCATCAAAATCTTCATTATCAACAACTTCAATTTCATTATCTTCACTCTCAGAAGTACAAAATTCATGAATAGTTCTGATATTTTCGAAGTTGCGTAAATAGGGTTCTATTTTTCTTAATTCATTGCTTTTACCCCTTTGGAAAATTCGATCTCTGTGGTTTTTTTCATTCATCAAGGAAAGTGTAATGGGAATGTGATAAGCCCGTTTTGTGCCTTCTTTTAGTGCCTGCTGCATATATGGCAGCAAATGTATGCCTTCTATGATCATGCTGGTCCTTTCTTTCACAGCACGGTCAACAACAGCTTTTACTCCAACACTTACCTGTTGGGCCTGCAAACAAAATCCGCTTATTAATCTGTCGCTTTTATCAAGTGTCTTCGGCATTCCAATTCCGGCTTTGTTGGAGGAGTTGTGCAATGAAGGAAGTAAATCCCGCTTAAATACCAGTCGCATGATCTCCCGAATGGTATCTGTTCCGGTAATTTTGTTGATCCCAAGTCGTCCTGCTAAAAAAGTCGCCATCACGGATTTTCCTGTTCCGGACGCCCCACCCAAATAAATTATCAGAGGCCTGTCTAATTCATCGATGCGGCTGGCCAGTTTGTATAATTCCGCAATTTTGGTGTTGTATTTTTTTTCTATTGTTTTGTAAACCTCCTCAAACAATTTCTTTTTGCTGATGCGCAAAATACCTTTTTTCATCAAGTATGCTTCAGAATTGAAAGCAATTTGATATGCTTCTCCGGGTCTTATACCTGCTGCAGTAATTGATTGTGTTAATAATCCTTTTGAGAATGGAGCTGTGGCGTTTCTTCGATAAACGCTGATTTGTTTTCCAGAGGGAAATAGCTCTGAATTAAGCTCTTTCAGTACTTCCTTTCCGTAACGTGCAATTATTAATTCATCAACAGAATGCATTAATGATTCTGTGGTGACTTCAGCCTGTTCCTGGAAATACGATCTGGCATCCTTGGAAATCTGGTATGCCTGATCAAAGGATAATCCCCGCTGCATCAGCTTGTGGGCCAGCATTCCTCTCATGAAGGGATGCTTGGAATTGTCAGGACGGATTACTTGAAATTGCATTATTGGGTTTCGTTAATTACAGCAGACGGCGGGACAGCAGCATCTTCCACGACACTGTATGCTTCACAGCCTTTACTCCACTTTGATTCGCCATCCACAAAGTGTTCTTTTTTCCAAACTGGGACTGAATGCTTGATGGTGTCGATAATGTAACGGCTTGCTTCATAAGCTTCATTACGATGCGAAGTCGAAACAGCAATGGCAATGGAACAATCAGTAACAGCCAGTTTTCCCAGGCGGTGAATAACTTCAACTTTGTGCAGCTCCCATTTTTGCTGAGCCTGTTTTATAATTTTTGAAATTTGTTTCAAAGCCATGCTTTCATGAGCCTCGTATTCCAGCAGCGAAACATGTTGCTCTTGACTGTGATTTCGCACATCTCCGCAAAATATTAGCACTGCTCCAGCTTGAGGATCCTGAGCACGCCTGCGAAGACCTTCAATATCTATGACATCACGTATAACTGAACAAGACATATAATTTTAGTAAAAATTTGTCAAGGTGCCTGAATGAAGCAGAGCCGGGAATGTATTCAGGCTTACCTTATATTATCACAAAGCGATTGTTAGAGGCGTGTGATGAGTGTAAAAAATAGTAGTTGATCACAGAATATTAATTTCTATCATGTGTGCATTTCTTCCAGGATCCGAGGTCCTTTCCAATGAACCAGTGTACCTGATTCCATGTTGATATTCACTAAAGTACGATCTCTATGGAGCATATTCCACGAAAGCATCTTGCTTGCGTATTCCAGCACAACATTTTGAAATTCAGGAAGATCTGCAAGATTCACAAATTCTTCAGGATCTTCTTTTAAATCAAATAAAAGAGGAGACAGGGCAGTCATGTGGACGTATTTATAATGATCATCACGGATTACTGATAATGAACATTGATCCGGAGATAATCCGAATTGTTGTTTCATCAATGATTGATAAGTGCCTATCAAGCGGAAATCATATTCCCAATGAACTTCTGTTCGCCAATTGTCCGGAATTTCTCCATGTAAAAAAGGCAGTAAAGAACGGCCATCGCATTCTTCCGGGATATCAGAATCAAGCCAATCCAGAATGGTTGGCATCACATCAATTGCTTCAGAAAAAATCTCAATTTGGCTGCCTTTGTTTTGTGAAGGCATTTCGGGATCCTTTATGATCAGTGGAATATGAAAACCCTGATCAAAATAACCCAGCTTGCCAAATAAATAATGGTCGCCAAGATGTTCTCCATGGTCGCTTGTAAAGACAACCAGCGTGTCATCATATTGTCCGGATTCTTTTAGATACTGCAGCACTCTTCCTATATACTGATCAACTTCGCTCATCAGACCGTAATACGTTGCTTTCACTTGAAACATATCAAGATCATTCATTCTTGAGACAGGTTCATCAAGATAGTCCTTGATATAATCATTACGCTGTATAAGTTCGTGCAGCGTTTTTAATACAGGATGCTGTCTGCCTTCTTCTTCCAGTGATTCTTTCCTGATCGGTTCCGGGATACTGGCAGGATCATACATTGAATTAAAAGGTTCAGGTGCAATCCAGGGAGGATGTGGATGCAGGAAAGAGAGGTGTACGAACCATTTTTCATCTTCACGTACACTTAGCCACTTGAGGACCTCATCTGTTAAAAATGCTACACTGCTGTCTTCATCAGTATAAACTGGCGGTGGAAATGACGCTCCGCGTCCATTTGAACCGGGATAGTTTGGCAATGGGTTATAAACAGTATGATGATTCAAGTAGCGGTCATAACCTTTGGATTTTAGCCAGGAAATCCACGGGCGCTGGTTATCAGTTAATGTAATTCCGCTGCTCATACCAGGAATCACTCCCTCGTATGTGGTCAGCGAAGGGTCTCTGTGATGCAATTCCCGTGGATCAGCGGAAGTGTCTGTGTAACCGAACAGCGTGGGATCATATCCGGATTTTCTTGCTTCCAAAGCAATATTGTTGAATCGGCTGTTCAAAGGAGTTCCATTGTTTACTGAACGATGGTTCATCGCGTAAAGTCCTGTTAACAGTGAAGCTCGTGCAGGACCGCATGGTACAGCTTGGGTAAAGTGCTTGCGGAAAAGCACAGAATCTTTTGCCAGCTGATCCAAATGTGGAGTCAGCACTATCGGATGACCGATACAGCCCAGCGAATCACCACGCCACTGATCAGCTGTAATGAATAAAACGTTTTTTCGTTTTTGCTTCATTGACTGTATGAAGATGTTTTTTCTTGTCTCATGCTTCTTCATCAAGCAGGAACTCCTCATATTCTTCGGCAGACAATAAATCAGCAGATTCATCCGGATTTATCAGCTCAATGCGGACCACCCAGCCGTCATCATAGCACTCTTCGTTTATTAGCTCGGGACTGTCTTTCAACTCGGTGTTCACTGCAGTGATGCGGCCACTCACAGGCATGAAAAGAGAAGAAACAGCTTTTACAGATTCAATGGAGCCGAATTCGTCTCCACTATCAATTTCATCTTCAATATCAGGCAATTCGACATAAACTATGTCACCCAATGCTTTTTGTGCATGATCAGTTATGCCAACTTCAGCCTTATTGCCTTCAATCCTTAGCCATTCGTGTTCACGTGTGTAAAGATTTTCATTTGGGATTTCACTCATAATTCCTCTTTTGATTAATTTTCGAAAATTGTCGGAAAAATTTCGGTTTTACACAGCACATCAGATTGTGCAACAAGATTACACTAATCTATCCACAGAATCATATTTGTCCAGCAAAAAAAAAATATCAATCAGTTTTTCTAACGATTTGAAAGAAAAATCGTTGGAAGATGTGCATAAAGCAGGGTATGATATTAGATAAAAATAAAGGTTATTGATTATTTCTAAATGTCAGGAAAATTATAATGAAATTATTTAAGAACTTATTAATATTGATTTTTTTAGGCTTCTTCAGTTCTGAGCCATCAGTGGCACAAACCACTGATGATTTGGAACAAATGATTAGAGAATCAAAAACACGTGCGGCGCTTGTGCAAAATGTGCAAAAGGCGGTTGTTCATATCAAAGTGGAAAAAATTGTCCGTACCCCGGATGGACGATCATTAAACAATCCAATGGATTTGTATAATGATGAATTTTTCAGACGCTTTTTCCCTGAACTTCGTCCACCAAACAATAAACAGCCGAAACGCGAACAGCCAAATCGGGATTATCGTCAGAAAGGAATGGGTTCAGGTTCCATAATCAACGCGGATGGTTACATTCTGACTAACCATCATGTTGTTGGTGAGGCAGACAGGATTTTAGTTGTCATGTACAATGGAGAAGAGCGAGACGCCAAGTTGGTCGGTACAGATCCGGAGTCTGATATTGCAGTTATCAGGATCGAGGGCAACGGACTGCCGGTTTTACCAATGGGTGATTCTGATAAAATACTTGTGGGTGAAGATGTGATTGCGGTAGGGAATCCTTTCGGTTTAATTCAAACGGTAACATATGGGATTGTCAGTGCAAAAGGGCGTTCAAATGTCGGAATTAATGAATACGAAAATTTTATCCAAACTGATGCTGCCATTAATCCCGGTAACAGCGGTGGTCCGTTGGTAAATCTGCGTGGTGAAATTGTGGGGGTGAACAGCGCCATTTTCAGCCAAAGCGGCGGATATCAGGGAATTGGTTTTGCTGTTCCAATTAATATGGCAAGTAAAATCATGCAGGATCTGATTGATAAGGGTGCTGTTTCAAGAGGCTGGCTTGGTGTAGGAATTCAGGATGTCAGTCAGGATCTGGCTAAAGCTTTCGGTCTGGAAAGTACTAAAGGAAGCCTGATAACTGCAGTCATGAAAGACACTCCTGCTCAAAAAGCAGGCATACTCAAAGGAGATGTAGTGACAAGAATTAATGAGAAGCTGATTCAAAATAGTAATCACTTGCGGAACGAAATTGCCAATGCTGGTGCTTTCACTGAAATAGAAATGGAATTGATCCGAGAAGGCAAATCGATCAAGATGAAACTAAAACTGGATGAACGTCCACAGAATGTAGGGAAGGTCAGGATGACTCCTCAGCTGACTCCAAATGTTGAACAGGTGGAAGTACTGGGGATGACTGTAGAGAAACTAACTGATGACAATGCTGAGAAGTTAGGAGTTCAGCCTGGCAGTGGTGTAGTGATAAGTAAAATTGAACCCGGAAGTCCTGCAGAAAAATCCGGTTTACTTCCGGGAATGATTGTTCAGGAAATAGAACGACACGCAGTTAAAAGCCTGGAAATATTCAAAAATATAGTAAATGAAACAGATACTTCGAAAGGCATTCTGTTGCTGATCACAACCAGTAACGGTTCTCGATACATTTTTCTTCAGGCAGAATGATTGTTATGAATCAAAATGTGATACAAAAGTTACACTTTGAACAATTGCTTGTTGAATTAGAGCAAATAATTCAAAACACATCTGTACCGGAGAAAAATGATTTTTATCCTCTGCTGGATGAAATCTCAACCAGTTACAATCTTACACCTGAAGAATTGCTTACAAGGGGATTTCGTAAAGCATACCGGCAAATTGTAGATGGAGTTTGATCTCAGCTATGGGGACCATTTTAATTAATATTAACAGTCTCTCAATTGGGCTGGCTTTAAACAGAGCAACTTTCATTCTTTTGCCACCACAGTCCGAAATACAAATATCAAAAATTGGAAGCCACTATTACGGTTCATAAATAATAATGAGTTCCGTAACAGATCAGCCCACCAAAAAATTTCCCCTAAACGGCCTGCGATTTTTGGTGACCCGTCAAGACACTCCTGATTCATCACTTTCTGAAATGCTTCAGTCTCAAGGAGCATCTGTAATCACAGCTCCCATGACACGAATCATTCAGCCTAAATCCTGGGATTCATTTGATGAAACTGTAATGAGTTCAACAAAGATAGACTGGGCTGTTTTTACAAGCAGCAATGGTGTTTCCCAATGCATCTCACGTATGTTGGAGTTAAAGGTGGATCCAAAAATCTTTTTTTCAAAAATCAGCATTGCATGTGTGGGCAAGTCCACTTCTTCTACCCTTGCCCAACATGGCATAACCGCGGCAATCGTTCCGGAACATTTTCAAAGTGAAGGACTGATTGAGGCCTTCAGTCAATGTGATTTAATGAACAAACGATGCTGGCTGATACAGGCGGAATCTCCTAGAAAAACACTAAGTTTAGCGCTGCAAAAACAGGGTGCGCTAATAATTCCAACTCCGGTTTACAGAACAGTACCTTCCGGAAACGACAATTCATTTCTGCTTGATGAGCTTGAAAAAACTAAACTGGATTGGATTATTTTTGCAAGTCCATCTGCCGTAAAAAACTTTCATCAGATTTTACCTGATGGATTCTGGGATTCATTAACTGTGAAACCAAAAATTGCCTGTCTTGGTGAAATCACTGAATCGGAGGTTAATAGTTTGGGATGGAGTGTGCAACTGCGTCCGGCAGTTCAGGACTTTGTGCATCTCGTTAAAACACTTTGCGAGCAGCAGCAAAAGAGGGGTAATACATGAAGTCTTCTCAAAGTTTTCTTCTTACCATCCAGGGTGCCGTCTCATGGAAAGATGTTTTGGAAAATATCATGGAACAACTTGGCAGCAAGTCAATTGTGATTCAGGACATTCATTACTTGAACTATCAGGAAATTCATACTCTGTTGGTGCGCTTCGAACTTTCAGACACGGCTTACAAGGATCACCTTCTATGTGAATTGGAGGCATATGCAATAAAAAATAATCTGGAGCTGATAATAAATTCTATTCCGGAAGCAGCTGTTGAAACTTTGGAGAACCGTTATATTCTAACCTTGCTGAGTCAGCAGATTCATCCGCGATTACTAACAAATCTGTTCCTTCGCCTCCGTGAGAATCAGCTTCAAATAACAGAGATTAGCCCCCTGGATGCTGAAGAATTGAATGTTTTAGAACTGACATTACAAGCCAAAAAATCAGTTCAGCGCCAGTCCTTGATGAAGGAACTGCTGGGTTTGAAGTCAGTATATAATTTCGATCTTGCCTTGCAGGCTGATGATATATTTCGACGCAACAAACGTTTGATTTTTCTGGATGCGGATATGACATTTATACAGTGCGAAATGATTAACGAAATGAGTCGGTTGTGTGGAAAAGAAGCAGAGGTTGAAGCAATAACAGATTGTGCCATGCAAGGAAAGATAGAATTTAAGCAAGCCTTGAGACAACGCGTTGCTCTGCTGAAAGGATTGCCACTTATTGATCTGGATCACCTGATTTCGAACATACCATACACGCCCGGAGTAGAACGTTTAGTATATATTCTCAAAACTCTGGGCTATAAAATCGGACTTGTGAGTGGGGGATTCACAAGAGTTATCGAACATATTAAAAAGCGCTTTGATCTCAATTATGGATATGCCAATGCTCTTGAAGTGAAAAATGGTAAACTGACTGGACGTTTATCAGGAGACATTCTTGATGGACATCAAAAAGGTGTCATCTTGCAGGAAGTTGCAAACAGAGAAAATATTATTCCTGATCAGGTAATTGCGGTAGGTGACGGAGCAAATGATCTGGAAATGCTTTCCAGCGCAGGGTTGGGCATTGCTTTCAATGCCAAACGTTTTTTGCGTGAACGTGCCTCAGGAAGCTTGTCTCTTCCAAATCTGGACGCGTTGCTGTACTTTTTGGGAATTTCACGTTATGAAGTTGATTCATTATTTCAACGAAAACCTGTGTCATGAAAGAAAAAGCATTAAACTGCTATAGTTCAAATGAGATCCGAAAACTCCAGGAAAATGGTGTAAATGTTCCTGATTTGGATTCCGTGAAAATTAGTAGGGATGTGCAACTTGAACAATTCTCCCCCGGATGCACGCTTTACCCTTTTGTTCGCATCACAGGCTCCAAAACACAAATCCATTCAGGAGCCGAAATTGGAACAAGAGGCTCAGTCACTCTGGAAAACAGCTGGATTGGAGAAAATACTATTGTGGGAAATTTAGGACCGGTTACCTTGATTGATACAGTTGTTGGTCCAAAATCCATTCTAGGTTCCGGAGTAGCAGAGCAGGCTGTTTTTTTGGGTAAAGAGACAATGATCAATGATTTTACCACCGGATATGGATTTAGGGTCCGGAAAGGATCGCTTTACGAAGAAGATGCCTCATCCGCCCAGCACACTGATACGAAAATGACAATACTGTTCCCCTGGGCTACATTGGGCAGTGATATAAATTTTTGTGATGTCCTGCTGGCAGGTGGTACTGGGCCCGAACTCGGATCTTTCAGTGAGGTCGGCAGCGGAACCATACATTTTAACTACAGTATCAGAGGCGACAAAGCAACCGCATCCTTATTTGGAGATGTGGCAAACGGAATTTTTCTGGATCAGGAACGTCTCTTTATCGGTGGGAATAATAGCCTTCTGGGACCGATCAATGCTGATTTTGGCGCAATGACTGCTGCCGGAGCGAGAATAAACGGCACGCTGGCCAAAGGATTAAACTTCGGGCATTCATTGCCCAAAGGATCTGTTGATTATGATTCAAGAGTATTTACAGGTGCTTCCGGAATTGTTAAAAAACAGGTAAATGTGCTTGCTGAATTGACTGCCTTATGTAATTGGTACAAGCAAGTGCGGATAAATTGTGTCGCACAGTCTCCGGAACAAAAATTCCTTTATCAGGCTGGATTGAGCATGATTGAATTTAATTTGCAGGAACGTCATAACCAGTTGAATCGGTATGTGGGGGCTTTAGAAAATTCCATCAGGATAGGCGAAAAGAGTAAGCAATTATCTAAAAAAGTAATTTCTGAACAAAAACAAATACTGATACACTGGCCAAAAATACAAGCAGAATTTGAGAAACTCCGGAATATTGAATTCAAAATACCGGAATCTTTGAGAAATGAACTGGCTGGCCTTCAGCATGAAGGAACAACTTCCTACACTGAAACAATTAAAGGCTTGTCTCAGGCAGGAAAGCAAGCAGGAAAAACCTGGCTCACGGAAATTGTTGAGGATGTACGCAGGGTTTATTATGCAGGAATAAAGAAAGGAAGATAATGAAAACTAAAACATTCCTGAATGTTCGTGCTTTAGCAGCTATGCAGCGAGCTGCGTTTTGGCTGACTCTGCAACTTGGGCAAACAACTCCGGTTCTTCCATTGCCAAATAAGCCAGGGTTTTGCGGTCCATATCAATATTTGCGGCTTTTAATCCATGGATGAACTGACTGTAACTCATGCCATGCTCACGGACAGCGGCATTAATGCGTATAATCCATAGACGCCGAAAATCTCGTTTTCTAACTTTTCGGTCACGGTAGCTGTACTCTCTTGCTCTATCAACGGCGTCCTTAACTGTACGCAAAAGACGACTCCGTCCTCCACGATAGCCTTTGGCTGCCTTGAAAAGGGATTTTTTGCGTTTCCGGGAGTGAACTGCTGGTTTTACTCTCATTGGATTTTTACCTCTGTTTATCCGTTAGGAAGCATCAGCTTAACAGCCTTGCTGTTTGCGTCTGATACCATTGTTTTCTTACGCAACACACGTTTTGCATCCTGGCTGCGTTTACGCATTCCATGACGAAGAAAGGCACGTTTCCTTTTGTAACCTCCTCCTCCTGTTGCCTTAAATCGCTTTGCTGCGCCTCTATGTGTTTTAATTTTCATGTCAATTCTTTTTTCTTTTTTTAGGTGGAGCAAGAATCATATGCATTGAACGCCCTTCGCTTCTGATTGGCTGCTCAACTGTACCGTCATCCCCAATTTCAGCCTGGAATTTTTCCAGTAATTCCACTCCCAGGTCCTTATGCGCTATCTGGCGTCCCATAAATCTCACCCCCACTTTAACTTTGTCGCCATCTTCAAGGAATCGCAGTGCGTTGCGAAGCTTAAATTGAAAATCATGCTCCTCAATTTTGGGCTTCATTTTCACCTCTTTGAGATGAACAATTTTCTGATTCTGCCGGGCTACATGACTTCTTTTGCTTTGCTGGTATTTATATTTGCCATAATCCATCAATCGGCAAACAGGGGGTTGAGCTTTTGGTGAAACTTCAACCAAATCCAAATCAGAATTTTGTGCCATCTCCAACGCCTCGTCTGTTGACATGATCCCCACCTGACCACCGTCTCCATCGATTAGCCGTACCTCGCTTACACAAATCTGTTCATTGATTCGTGTTGTTTCTTCATTTCTTATCGGAGGTCGTGACCTGCGTATTCCTATGAGTTTTCTCTCTGCTTAAATGAATGTTTGGTAGGCGCGGGCGGGATTGAACCGCCGACCCCTACCGTGTCGAGGTAGTGCTCTCCCACTGAGCTACGCGCCTGTTAATTATTCTACATACCCACACTTGAGTGCCGGCACTGACCG
>LUQO01000034.1 GCA_001627865.1 SAR324 cluster bacterium REDSEA-S27_B3 | reverse complement strand
CTTTGGTGGTGATGTTGGAAGTCCTGACACCTATCAAAAATTCTTTGCGGATATCGAAATGTACACAAACACTTTCAGTGGTACAGATCCGGAAACATACATGTCCAATTGGACTTGTAAGGAAATGGCGCAAAAAAGGAATAAGTGGGGTGGAAACAATATGCCCCGCTGGTGCAATGCTGCCTATGATGCTCTTTCCGCGGAAATGTCAAAAACGGCAGCCTTAAAGGATCGTATTCGGCTCGCGAAAGATATGAATGATATGCTGATGCAGGATTATGCAATGATTCCTCTCATTCATCGTGGAGGGGTTTCGGCACATTCCAACAGTATTACTGGACCCCGGATGAACGAGTGGGATTCAGAACTTTGGAATATTGCTGACTGGCGTCGCAAGTAACATCTAGTCCTGTTATTTAGCAAACTGCTTTTTCCCGGTCTAAGTGTTTTTTTAGACCGGAAAGTGAGTATCATATTTTCAGGGAAACTATTTCTGCATGCAATTTTTTGCTGAATACCTGAGAAAATTATAATTTAATATTGCGGTTTGTGGGTGTGCTGCCTGCAAACCGCTTTTTTTGTAAGCTTAAAGGCGATCAAACCGTGATCAACTATATAATCAGGCGTTTGCTTCTCGCCATTCCAACACTGCTGCTGATCAGCTTCATCATTTTTGCCATCCTCGACTTAGCGCCGAATGATCCTACGGGGAACTTGCCCATGACTGTTCCTCCTGAAGTGCGGGAAAAAATTCGTGTCTCTCTTGGTCTTGACCAGCCCATGCACATACGTTTTGGCAAGTGGATGGTTCAATTTTTTGTCAATGAACCACTGAATATTCTGCATGAAGCTTTCGGCATCAGCATCGGTGATGCTGAGGAACGGACCCGGATTCTTTCATGGGCGACCCGCAGTCCGGTTATTGACCTGATAATCCAGCGTACTCCGCAAACACTCTGGGTTGTCGGACTCTCCTATCTTTTTGGAATTATGATCGCCATACCAATCGGGATTGTTTCAGCATACAAACAATATTCATGGTTCGATCAGGTTGGAACCTTTGTATCCATGGTTGGATTTTCAGTACCGACATTTTTTACCGGTGTGGTGGCAATTATAATTTTCAGTGTGCAGCTGGAGTGGTTTCCCATGATTTATGATACCACTCTCTCTGTTGACAGCTGGCAAAACTTTGTTGCCCAGGTCAAACAGATGATAATGCCGGTCTCAGTGCTGGCACTTTACAATGCTTCACAATTAAGCCGATTCATGAGAGCTTCGATCCTGGATAATCTTAATCTGGACTACGTCCGGACTGCCAGGGCAAAAGGCCGTTCTGAACGGGTTGTTCTTTTGATTCATGTTTTGCGTAACAGCCTCATACCTGTAGTCACTTTGATTGCTCTTGGCATACCGACTATTTTCGGTGGCGCGATTATTACCGAACAGATTTTCCGTGTGAATGGGCTGGGGCAATTGTTGATCATTGCGATTGAAGGCGCTGATATTCCACTCGTGCAAACCCTTACTTTTTTTTTCGCCGTACTGATTGTACTTTTCAACCTGATCGCGGATGTGGCTTACGGCATCCTTGACCCAAGAATACGCTATGACTGAAATTGCAGCTTCTGAAGAATATAATCCGGAAGGTCTCATAAAGCATCGTTCACTCTGGGTAGATGTCTGGCGGCAGTTCCGTGAACACAAAGGTGCATTGACCGGTGTGTTCGTGTTCGTTTTTATCACGCTTGCTGTTTTCTTAGGGCCTTATGTTCATGACATAGATCCCAGCACGATTAATTTCAAGGAAAGAAATCTGGGACCAACTTTGTCTCACCCCCTGGGCACAGACAACATTGGTCATGACACTCTTGCACAAATGCTGGCTGGGGGACAGGTTTCGCTGGCAGTAGGATTTTTGGCCATGCTGATTGCCTTGCTTTTAGGAACAATGATCGGAGTTCTGGCCGGATTCATAAAATTTCTTGATGGTCCATTGATGCGCTTGACTGATTTATTCCTGGCCTTGCCGATTTTACCTCTGTTGCTGGTAATAATATTACTTTTTCGGGACACTTTGCGTGCACTTTATGGGCCCGAGGCAGGTATTTTCATGCTGATAGTATTTGTGATTGGGATCACCAGTTGGATGCATACTGCCAGAATAGTAAGAAGTGATGTGCTTGGAATCAAGGAGCGTGAATTTGTAATCGCCGCCTACAGTATCGGTACCAGAAAAAGACGCATCATTTACCGTCACATTCTGCCCAACATTCTCAGTCCGATCATGGTCTCCGCCACGTTGGGCATTGCCAACGCTATCATCACTGAATCTGCCCTGTCTTTCCTTGGACTGGGTTTTCCTCCTGATTTCCCTACATGGGGTAGACTGCTTTACGACGGAGCAAATTTCATTCAGATAACTCCTTCACGTGTGATCTGGCCGGGACTTTTCATAGCGCTGACTGTGCTCAGTGTCAACTATATCGGTGACGGACTGCGTGACGCGCTTGATCCAAGATTACGCGGACGATAAGTAATCCATAACCATTAAATTCTCTTTCAAGAAATTTCAAGATGCCGAAAACTGCTGTTGATTTAATCCCCCACCTGAACACTCTCCGCTGGCGCTGCATAGGCCCTCCTCGTGGAGGAAGAGTTGTGGCGGTTGCTGGTGATCCCAACAATTCCCAGGTATTCTATTTCGGTGCTGCCGCGGGCGGCATCTGGAAAACAGAAGACGGCGGCACATATTGGGAAAATGTCTCTGACGGCTTTCTTGAGAGCGCGGCTGTAGGGGCCTTAACTGTTGCCAATTCTGACCCAAATGTGATTTACGCCGGCATGGGCGAGTCAACAATCCGGATTGATGTGTCTTTTGGTGATGGTGTCTATAAATCAACTGACGCTGGTAAAACATGGAAAAATGTTGGACTCAGGAAAACCCGCCACATCGGTGAAATAC
The DNA here is from genome assembly GCA_001627865.1 of SAR324 cluster bacterium REDSEA-S27_B3. Taxonomy (GTDB): domain Bacteria; phylum SAR324; class SAR324; order SAR324; family NAC60-12; genus Arctic96AD-7. Next base: position 4,371 of record LUQO01000034.1, on the reverse strand, counting down.
GTGTGCATCCAGACAATCCGGATTTGGTTTATGTGGCTGGTTTCGGAGATGCTTTTGGCCGGAACAAAGAACGCGGTGTTTACCGCTCAAAAGACGGTGGTGAAAACTGGGAACAAATTCTCTTCCGCAGTGAAAAAGCCGGTGCAGTCGATCTATGCCTTGATCCTCTGAATCCAAGAATAATATACGCCTCATTCTGGGAAGCTTACCGTGATTTCTGGAGCCTTAACAGCGGAGGTCCGGACAGCAGTCTTTACCGCACCACCGACGGAGGTGACAGCTGGACTGATATTTCGGATAATCCCGGACTGCCTCAAGGCACAAAAGGTAAAATCGGAGTAGCGGCTTCTCCCGCCCAAAGCGGACGTGTCTGGGCTATCATTGAAGCCGAGGACGCCGGACTTTACCGCTCAGACGATGGAGGCGATAGCTGGAAAAGGACTTCCGGCAACCGTGATATAATTCACCGACCCTGGTATTATTGCCATGTTTTCGCTGACCCGCAGCACGCTGATACGGTTTATATTACAAATCTGCAAATGTGGAAAACCACTGATGGGGGCGCTGATTTTACTGAGATCACCACACCACACGGAGACAACCATGACCTGTGGATTGATCCACAGAATTCCCTGAGGATGGTGCAGGGCAATGACGGCGGGGCATGTGTTTCCTACAATGGCGGTAAAACATGGTCATCGGTTTATAACCAGCTCACATCGCAGTTTTACCGAATCGATATCGACAACCAGTTTCCGTATCGGGTGTATGCCACTCAGCAGGACAACACCAGTATCAGTGTTCCCAGTGCCTCTGAGTTTGGCGCCATTGCTTTTCATGAATGCACCCTCCCGGGAACAGGTGAGAGCGGTTTCATTGCGGTCAAGCCTGATGACTCGGATATTGTTTACATTGGCGCGGTCGGCAGTTCTCCCGGAGGTGAAGGCGCACTGCAGCACTACAACCATCGCACAAAACAATTGAGGCTGATTAACATCTGGCCGGAAGAATTGTACGGCTGGGCTCCCAAAGATGTGAAATACCGTTTTTCCTGGACCTTCCCCATTTGCTTTTCTCCTCATGATTCCGGGACTGTTTATGCCTGCGGGAATCATGTTTTCCGGACAGGTAATGAAGGACACAGCTGGGAGAAAATCAGTCCGGACCTGTCCCGTGCAGATGAGAAAAAACTGGGAGTTTCCGGAGGTTTGACTATTGACAGCAGCGGCGCGGAGCATTACGGAACAATCTCAACTTTTGTGGAATCACCGCATCAGCCTGGAGTTTACTGGGCCGGAAGCGATGACGGACTTGTTCATACTTCTGTGGATGGTGGAAAAAACTGGCAGAAAATAACTCCTCCGGATCTTCCTGAGTGGGCATATATTTTCTGCATTGAAGTTTCAGCGCATCATCCTGAAACCATTTACCTCTCAGCCACACGCTTCAAACTGAATGACTACCGGCCATGGCTTTTTAAGTCAACCGACGGTGGCAGTAACTGGACCAGCATCAACGGGGATTATCCAAACACAGAAATCAGTCGTGTTATCCGGGAAGATCCCACAACCCCGGGATTGCTATTTGTCGGTTCCGAAACAGGAATTTTCATTAGTACAAACGACGGCAAAAACTGGCAGAAACTTCAGGGTAATTTCCCTGTTGTGCCGGTTTATGATTTGAAAATCAAGCAGGACGATTTAGTAGTCGGTACACACGGACGATCATTCTGGATTCTTGATGACCTGACACCACTCAGGCAGTTTGCATCAAAATCCTCCGGAAAGGGAAGAGGCAGTTCCGGAGGCGTTAAATTATTCCCGCCAAAAACTACTTACCGTCACACCTTGAACTGGAGTGTAAACTTTTATCTTGGAGACGGAAAAAACTACAGTACCGCGTTTGGCCTGCCCGGCACCTTTTATGAAGCAAAGACTCCGGAAGGAGAAAAATATATCCGGAATCTGGATCTGGGAGAAAATCCTCCCAAGGGCGTAATTGTGAATTATTATCTGCAAGAGGAACAGAAACAGCCGTTTGAGTTGAAAATACTTGATGAAATGGGGAACGAAATTGAACGATTTGAAAGCATGAATCCGGAAGAAAAGCAAAAAGTAGAAACTCCGGATGAAGATCAAAACACAGATGAATATGAGAAAAAACCGGAATTGTCCAACAAAATCGGATTCAATCGTTTTGTCTGGAATATGAAGTATCCTGGACCGGAAATAAAAATCGACAAGTCACTGGAGAAACCGGGATACAAACCTTTAGGAAAAGGTGAAGGAGGGTCCGGTGGCGGTCCTGTAGCGCCTCCGGGGAACTATCAGATTCTCTTGAAAGTTGGAAAAGCTGAAATGAAGTACAGCTTTGAAATTCTCAAGGATCCACGTCTGGATACTACCGCGGAGGATTTTGCATCGCAATTTGAATTATGGACCAAAATCACCAGCAGTGTGTCTGAGATAAATGCAGCCATCAACAGTATCCGTCGGATCAGCCGTCAAATAGATGAGCTGTTATCACGTGAAATCTTCAAAAACCCAGAAAATGGAAAATCCATAAAAGAAGTCCTGAAAAGCGCGGAAGAACTGCGAAAAAAACTAAGCACTCTGGAAAATGAACTGACACAGACAAAGTATGAAACTCCTTCTGACAGGCTGCGTCATCCCGCGATGCTCAAGCAAAGAATGGAAGCCCTTGTTAGTGTGGTCTCTGTGGCAGATGCCGCTCCACCGAAGCAAGCTTACGACGTGTTTGAACATTTGGGCAAACAGATTGATGATAATCTGGCACAGCTGAAAATTGTCTGTGAACAGGACTTGAACCACCTAAATCAAATCATTGATAAAGCCGGAATCCGGAAGCTGCATGGATAAGCTTCGGGGAGTTCCGGAAATGAGTATTAATCGGCAGCTACTCAATCTGACTGCGGCAGATTTCATTGTGCGAACCGCTTATCAGATGGGTAAAACTCCGCTTCTTCCGCTCTTTGCCGCGAGTTTGGGCGCAAACGCGACTTTTTTGGGCTTCATCGTTTCGGCTTCCACTTTAACCGGAATTCTTCTTAAGCCGATGTTTGGTTTGCTTTCAGACCGCTGGGGACGCTGGATCTGGTTTTTTACAGGAACCCTTCTCTTTACAGTAACCCCCTTCCTTTATTTATGGATAGAAACCCCTGATGAATTATTGTTGCTGCGCCTGATCCATGGACTGGCAACCGCAATTTACGGTCCTGTCACAGTGGCATGGGTGATGGAACAGGGTCAGGAATATGGAATCATCAGCCATAATTGTGCTGAGCGGCTGGGCTGGTTCGGCATGGGTAGATGCGGCGGATACCTGCTTGGCCCCACACTTGCGGCGGCACTGCTCACAATAATTGAACCTGAAACGGTTTTCACTTTGATTGGTTTGTTAAGTTCCTTCGCCTTTTTCCCGGTGCTTTTACTTAAAAATCGGGATAATCCACAGAGACACTGTAAAAGCTGGAGGATACAAATTACAGAAGCATTGAGTACCGGGTTTCAGACAGCAGAACTATGGCTGGCAGGAATCCTGGAATTTGTGGTTTATTTAGGTTTGTATGCAGCAAAAACATTTTTACCGCTTTACGCTCTGCAGCAAGGTATTCCTGTTTTATGGGTTGGAGTGTTCTTTACAACTCAGGAATTGATACATCTAGTTGCCCGTCCTTACGGGGGACGCTTGAGTGACCGTTTGGGATACCTGCCTGTAACTGCCGCGGGAATGATGCTGGCTGCGTTGTCTTTGGGTTTGCTTCCATTGGTAGAAACATCTTTACCGCTGCTCTTGCTTGCCATAGTCTTCGGACTGGCACAGGCCCTTATTTTTCCTTCAACATTAGCCCTCTATGCTCATAGCATGGATTCCAGTCATACAGGTGCCGGAGCAGGATTGATCGGCGCCTTGAAAAATTCAGGGAAAATTGCAGGGCCGATAATCGGAGGTTTGATCATACACTGGCATGATTACTCGTGGATGCTTTGGAGTATGGCTGCCTTGTTGACTCTCTGGAGCATTGGATTGCTGTTAAGTATTTTCTGCAGGAAATCTTTCGCATATCAATGGGAGTCAAGGTGAAATACATTTTTTGGATTTTTTTACTTTACATTTGAAGTCGGATAACGAAAAATCACTGACCTACTTTTTAGTGTGTGAGCAATATATGATGTAAAAGTAAGAAGTTGTTTTTAGACATTTTATGTTTTCATCAATTTTAGCTGGAGAGTGTTTACTTTAAGATAGATACATGGTATAATACAATTTTTGATAATCCCGTAAAAAGTCCATTTATCGCAATTTTCCCCCTTTAACATATTGATATTATTAGGGGTGGATTTTATTATT
>LUQO01000033.1 GCA_001627865.1 SAR324 cluster bacterium REDSEA-S27_B3 | reverse complement strand
CTCAAGGCGACGCAGTTACCTTCAGCTACATGGCTGTGGTTTACCATCACACGGACTTGCACCGTGTTGATTAAGCGCCTTCCCAGGCGCACTCATTCCCGACATGATTCGGGATCCAGATATCAGATCAGTGCCTGACCCTCACCCACCGAGTGCGGTCCCCCCTCTCCCTGGGGAGAGGGTCGGGGTGAGGGGAAGATTAAAACAACACCTCTGGATTCTTGGTCTGCGCTGCGCTTCTTCAGGAATGAATATGGTCTTTAACGTACTCCCATCCGTTCAACTAAAATTTCAGGTGTTTTGCCCTCAATCAAATCTGCAGTGATACGCGCAGTGCCATGTGACATAGTCCAGCCTAAATGACCATGTCCGGTGTTGTAGAACAAATTAGAGTGTGGTCCTGTTCCAAGAATAGGGGTTCCTTCCGGAGTCATCGGACGTAATCCGGACCAGCATTTTGCTTTATCGTAATTCCCCGCATTTGGGAAAAGTTTTTTCGCGCGGTTAAAAATATGTTCAAAATCCTCAGGTGTATGTCCTACGTCGTATCCGGAAAATTCTGATACTGAACTGACTCTGAAATGGTCACCCATTGATGAAAATCCCAAAAAATCTTCTTCATGTAATCCTCCAATCCGTGGAGGTGTATTATCTTTTTCTACCGGAACTGTGATGGAGTAACCCTTAACAGGATAAATGGGAAGCCGTATCCCAAGCGAAGCCCGAACAAGTAATGGACTCCACGCTCCTAAACAGAGTACATAACGATCTGCAGTATAAACACCCCGATTGGTGACAACACGTTTTATTTTATCTCCAGATGCTTCAAGCCTCTCTATAGTGACATCAGATTCAAAAGTTCCTCCCATACTCCTGCATATTTCCATCAGCTGTTCACAAAAAATTTTTGAGTCTCCAGACTCATCTGTTGGTGAATAAATACCACCTACAATATGATCTTCTGAAATTTCCAATTCCGGAATAATTTCCAGCAGACGTTCTTTTCCTGCAGTTTCCAAAATTTGTCCAGCCCCCTGCAGCAAATGGCTGTGTTTAATTCCTTCTTCGAATGCCTGCTGATTCCGATAAAGAAAGAGCAACCCATTTCTATTTTGTTCGTAGTTTATTGCTGTTTCTTCCACCACCTGATTAAGAATTTTCTGGGAATACATAGAAATTCTGTGTTTATCCAGTGAGTTCCGTACCGCTTTGGCGTTTGTGCACTGGGCAATGAATTTCATTCCCCAACGTATCAATTGCGGTTCAAGTCGCAGCTTCATCCTGAAGACAGGATGATCATGAAATAATGTATTGAACCAGATTTTAAGAGCTTTTGGAGAACCCCAGGCAACCGAATGTCCAACGGCAATCAGCCCGGCATTGCCGTAACTGGCGCCACCTGTTCCGGGAGGATGGCGATCTATAACAGTTACTTGATGACCATCCTTCAGCAGTTGATACGCGCTGCTAACTCCCACAACACCACCTCCAAGGACTAAAATTTCCACTTGTTATCCTTATTAAATATTTTTAAAAAAAACATTTATGCAGCATTTCCAGTTCATTCAGCAGCCAGTTTAACATTACGCCGAAGTCCAGGAAGAAAAATCCAGATAATTGCTGTCAGAATTATTGCACCCCCTAAAGCTTCGTACCAGCTCAGCATTGTTCCGAAAACAAGCAGCTCAAACAAGAGCGTCATTACAGGTGCAAAAGAAGTTATGATATTCGCCATTGAAATAGTCATGTAACGTAAGGTATATGTGAATGTTACCCTGCCCAAAAATGGTCCGCAAAAGGCGGCCATTGCAATCCATATCCATTCTGAAAAAAGCAGAGATGGAACATCATTTCTTACTTCCTCCACACCCCAGAGCAGCACAAGTCCAATTGCTAAACGAAAAACATTCAAAACCTGTGGATGAACTTCATGAATGATGCTTTTAGCGAGAACCTGCATCAATGCAAAACCAAATGCCGCTGAAAAAGCCCAAAGTACAGCAGACCATTCCTTTATTTCAAAACTGAGTGAATCCAGCTTCATCACCATAATTCCTGCTATGATCACCGCCACAGCAATGCCGATCCGTACTGTCACAAACTCTTTCAAAAACAGCCATCCAAGAACCATCGCCATAATAACCTCACTGCGCATCAGCAAAACCATCAGTGTAGGTGAAGACAGATTCAAGGCCTGACAGATAGAATAATTACCCAGTACAGCTGCCAGTGAGGTTGCCAGAGCAATGCCTGCAATTTTCCATGTATATATTGTCTGTCGACGCGCCATCCATGCCCCAGGCAGGGAATATAAAAAAGCACACAAAAAAACTCCCCATATAACTGGAAGAGCATTTGCTGTCTCCAGACTTAGACGGTATGGGATGGCATAAAGTCCTCCTCCTAGCACCGCCAGCGAAGCGAAGAATATTCCCTTTGATTGATCATTCACTGACAAATTTTCAAAAAAATGTTTATGTTTTTGTAAGCCGATCATTCTCCTTTTTTGACCTTTAAGAAGTCAAGTAAATTTACTTCATCACCAAAGCATGTTATCATTCCCTGTACTGGAATTTCCCTCTCAATCCGTCTGAATCAATCCGCTACATGCAGCTTGCAGGCATCGGTTTTACCGGCCAGAACTGGAATACTTTAATTAAACAACTGCAAAAGTACCTCTCATTTCAGTTGAGCTGTAAATTATATGGTGATTCGGATTCTGAGCAGGTGAGGTTGTCCAATGCGTCAGTGGATTTAGTGGATAAGATTGTTAAGCAAAATCCAGATTGGGTTATGTTTTCACCGCGAGAATTTGAATCAGCGGAAATTTTACTGGATTTTCTGAATGAGGTTCAGAATGAGTCTGACAAAAATGTAAGCTGTGCAATGGCAATAGCAGAAAATAATGAAGAATTTGCTCCACTCCTCAAACTTCATCCTGAATTTGAACTTGTAAACAAAATGCGGTTTAATATTTCTAAACCTGAGCTGCTGCTGAATCATCATATTCCAAGATTCCCCAGAATTCGTTTAGACTCTGACTTTCAGATAATTGAATACACAGATCATTCCGGAACACTTGTTCGACACACTGTTGATGACATACCGGTCAATACACTCATCCCTTTTAAAAACATTCAAAAAGTTCAGTCTAATACAATTCAGCTTTCACCTCAAAAATGGCTTCAAATCCTGATGAGTGACAAAGGGAACATTGCTGATGCTGATCAGGTGGTGGGGATTCTACGTGAAACAAAAGGCTGTTATCTTTTTCCCGGCATCCCATTCAACTCCATTCAGAATATCACTATTGGACAAACCAGGGTTGAGCACCTGATTAGAATGGATGAACTCACAATTAAAAACCCTCCTTTTAAGCGTTTCATTGCAAGTTTAAACAGGGAACATGGTGGAGGGCTGAAGCAGAAAAAACAAACAAAACAGAATTCCCCTCAAATTCTTTGTTTTAGCAAATTTCCGGCAATCAGCTCTTTGCTGAAAAATATATTAAAGGGAAGCGGATATAAACATGTAGTTTCAATTTCGGATTTGAACCAGAATAATGATTTGAAAGATTCAGCTGTTTTGTTGAAGCTGAACGACTTCCGAGATACAGATCTGGCAGATTCAGATTTCAAAGGTCAGATCATTGACTGGAGCAAAGAAATATACAATATTTTGGAACCGCTCAGTCAGTTTGTGTATTTGAATGATCTGAAAATAGGAGGGAGCAGCCAGCTTTTACCAATCCAGCAGGATGAACTGGAGGGTTTGCGGGAAAAATTGTTGAGAAAAGAAAAAAAGGCTGCAACATTGAACATGTATGCTGAAAGCGATCAATTACTGTACTCTCAGGAGTTTGATGTGCTGAAAAAAATAGAACCATTTTCAAAATTGCTGAGCTCTGCTTTGTCCAAAAGTACAAATTGGGAAAGTGCAGCTGAGGAAGCACCGGGAATCAAGTTTCCAAGAGTGCTGCTGCTTTGTGAAGATGAAAAAGCCGCGTCAGAAATGAACTTTAAATTAACACATGTTCAGCGAAAACTTTGGGTAAATCCATATAAACTACAAAAACCGGAGGATCTGACACAGCTGAACTCAAAAATGATACGTTCCTATTTAAGTCCGGGATCATTGATAGTTAAAGCTGCTGCCCGGAAACATCTCGAAAAAATTTGCCTTCAAACTCAACAGGAAAAGAAAAAAGCTGAAAAGGACTTCAACAGGCATAAGATGATTCTTAAAAAGGCAAAAGATGATTTGAAGATGATCGAAAATAAAAAAAATGAGCTGGCTTTGCGCTGGCTTCATGTTTCATTGAAAGATCTTATATTTCGTGATCTTCATTTGTTAAACACTGTATCAGGTGCAGCAGAATGAGCAGTTCACACTCAATGCAGGACATAATCATGCTGCTGAATGAATACTGGCACAAACAGGGCTGCATCCTGGCTTCTCCGTATGATGTGGAAACAGGTGCCGGCACAATGAATCCAATGACAACCCTGCGCGCGCTTGGTCCGGAAGAATGGAATGTAGCCTATGTAGAACCTTCCCGGCGTCCCGCAGATGGACGCTATGGAGAAAATCCTAACCGCCTATATCAACACCATCAATATCAGGTAATTCTAAAACCGTCACCGGATGATGTGGAAGAGCTTTATCTGGATTCACTGCGGGCCTTAGGAATTGATCCACTGGAGCATGATATCCGCTTTGTAGAGGATAATTGGGAAGCTCCTACTCTTGGTGCCTGGGGTCTTGGCTGGGAGATCTGGCTGGATGGCATGGAAATCACCCAGTTTACTTACTTTCAGCAAGTGGGAGGAATAGAGTGCCAGCCGGTTTCCGCTGAACTGACTTATGGAATTGAAAGAGTCGCCTCATATCTGCAGGATGTGGATGATGTTTTTGAACTTGAATACACAAAAGGAGTAAGTTACGCCGCCATTTTCAGGCAGCCGGAATATGAGCATTCAAAATATACATTTGAAGTTGCCGATACAGAAATGCTGTTCAGCCGTTTCAATGATTATGAAAAGGAAGCAAATCGTGCCCTCGAAGAAAGACTTGTTTTCCCGGCATACGATTATGTGCTTAAATGCTCCCACACCTTTAACCAGCTTGACGCGGCAGGAGCCATAAGCGTCTCTGCCCGTGCCTCATATATCGGACGTGTTCGTAACATTGCTCAAAAAATTGCCAGACTTTTTCTGGAAGAACGCTGCAAACTGGCCTTCCCGCTGATGAAAGATCGTGATGCCGCACAAAAATGGGTGGCAGAACTGACACTGAACAATAATCTTTAGCTGCTTTGTGAACACATATTTACTGGAAATTGGATTGGAAGAAATGCCGGCACAGATGATTCTGCCGGCTGTTGAGCAGTTAAAATCTCTGGCACAAAAAACCTGCGAGCAGCATCAGTTGAGTTTAAGTGATATCCAGACTTTTTCCACACCAAGACGACTTGCAATCCTGCTTTCAGGACTTCCTGACAAAGAAGAAGATCGAAAAATTGAACTGAAAGGCCCTCCACTCTCGATTGCAAGGGATACTGAAAATAACTGGACAAAAGCCGCAGAAGGTTTTGCGACAAAAAACAAAATATCCCTGGACAACCTTGAAACCAAATCATTTGATGGAAAAGAGTATTTGTTTGCGCAGCACAGTGAGTTGGGAAAACATGTTCCGGAACTTTTTCAGGGATATGCGGCAGAATGGATTTCAAAACTCAGTTTCCCAAAAAATATGCGCTGGGGATCATACAGAACTCGCTTTATCCGCCCTGTCCGTTGGGTTGTTTCTCTCTGGAACACAACTGTGGTGCCGATAAAACTGGAAATGCTGGCAGCAGGAAATGAAACACGAGGTCATCGTTTTTTGAGTTCAGCAGAAAGCACGATCAATCATGCTGCTGATTATGAAATGCAGCTGAAAAAACTGAAAGTGATTGCAGATTTTGAAAAAAGGCGGCAATCCATTGTTTCACAGGTCAATAAACTGGAAGAACAAAATGATTGCAAAGTCGAACTTGATGACAAACTACTTACAGAAGTAACAAATCTGGTCGAGTGGCCAACCGTGCTGATTGGAGATTTTGAAAAAGAATTTCTGGAACTGCCGTCTGAAGTGTTGATTACCAGCATGGAGGTACATCAGCGTTACTTTCCTGTATTCCGTAAGAGTAATCAACAAAGCGCCGGAGAAAAAAAACTGTTTCCGAATTTTGTCACTGTTCGTAACGGGGACAGCAAATCACTGGAAACCGTGCGCCGTGGCAACGAAAAAGTATTGCGGGCCAGGCTGAGTGATGCCCGTTTTTTCTATCAGGAAGACCAGAAAAGTCCGCTTGATGAGTTCAGTAAAAAAGCTGAGAAAGTTGTGTTTTTTCAGTCTCGTGGCTCACAGCGTCAAAGAATACAACGTCTGTCCGAGCTCAGTTTATTCATCGCGGACAGACTTAAAATTTCCAAATCTCAGCAAAAACAGGTTCAGCGCATTGCTGAACTTTGTAAGTTTGATTTAGAGACCAGGATGGTTTCCGAGTTTCCGGAACTGCAGGGCGTGATGGGTCAGAACTATGCCGGCCTGGAAAACGAGGAGGATGTTGTATGCAGGGGCATAAGAGAACATTATTTCCCTCGCCATGCCAAAGACTTGCTTCCGGGAGATCAAGTAACAGTTCCGGTGGCAATTGCAGATAAGTTGGATTTGCTGACCACTGCGTTTTCTCTTGGAATGATACCTTCAGGAGCCGCGGATCCCTACGCTCTGCGTAGAAATGCGCAGGGCATCATCCAGTTGATCCTTGGCTTGAGACTTTCTCTTGATACGCGTGATTTGACATCAGCAGCAATTCGTATTCTTGATGACCAGCAGAGTCTGAATCTTGACCAGCCAAAGCTTCAGCAGGAACTGCTTGAGTTTCTTCAACAGCGCCAACGCTGGTTTATGCAGGAGCAGGGTTTTCGCTACGATTTAATTGATGCTGTGCTGCAAAGCCGATCTGATTCACGACAGTCGCAGGAAACTCAGAGAAGTACTTCACTGCCTGTAGAACAGCTAAATTTTGCAGAGTATTTATCGGAACATCTTGAAACAGATCTATTCAAAAGATCAGTAGAAGCAATTGTGCGTGCGGATAATATCAGTAGTAAAAATCCGGAAATTATTGCTGAGAAACTGGTTGAATCCGAATTGGAAATAACTGAAGAAAAAAACTTTTTTGCAGCATTGCAGCCTATTCTGAATGCAGACCAGAATTCACGTTCCACACCTGAAAATTATCTGAAGCAACTGCATGTAATAGAACCGGTTGTGACAAGTTTTTTTGAAGATGTGATGGTGATGGATGAGAATCCGGTAAAACGCGGAAACCGCTTATGGCTGTGTCATCAGCTGGCATCATGGTCCTCCCGACACCTGAATCTGCAGGCCATTGTTTTTGCCTGATTCTGACCCCAGGTTTTTGAACTTCGCAGCCCTTTTATTAAACATATAAAATTGTGAAACATTATCCCGCCCTGGCAATTCTGACTATTCATTTATTGATTTTCTATATAGTTAATCAATTTTTGAATCCTCATCCGGACATGCTTGATCATTGGGTCTGGTCGCGATTTCTGAGCCTTTCCTACTACGAACACCCGCCAATGATTGCCTGGCTGATACGGGGAATCACCTTAATCGGAGGGCAGACTGAGACCGCCCTTGAAGTTGGTTCGCAATTAGTAACTCTGTTTATCATTGTTCTGGTTTATGCAGGTACTTTTCGCTTATATGGAAGAGATGCCGCGCTGATTACACTGCTTATTTTATGCGGGATGCCGTATTTCACTCTCGGCAGTATCTTTCTGCATATCACCCAGCCATTCCTGATTTTCTGGACTCAGGCGCTTTTTCTGCTGGTGCGCTATCACCGGCATCCGGAAACAAAATGGCTGCTGCTGATTGGAGTGGCGGCAGGATTCGGTGCGCTTTCAAAATACATCATGCTGCTTTTTTACATAGGGCTGTTTCTGCACCTTTTGATTTACCGCAATACCCGCCGGGAACTTCTAAATCCATGGCTTTATTTTGCCGGAATTGTTTCGCTGCTAATATTTGTTCCGGTCATAATCTGGAATGCTCAGCATGACTGGATTTCATTCCGCTGGCAGCTTGAAAAAGGCACATCCGGAGCAGATTTCGGCCAGAACACCCTGGCTTTCACTGTTGGACACCTGTTTTTGTTTTCACCTCTCTGGGCAATGCTGGGTATTACTGGAATCTGGTGGCTCAGGGACCGACTGAGAGAGGCTAACCATGCGGAATCCGTAATTGCGGTAGTATCCATTTTCCCGCTGCTGTTTTTTACATTGATGAGTCTGAAGGGGACTATTTCTGATCCACACTGGGCAAACCTGGCTTACCTGGGATTTGCTATTCTGCTGGGAAATGAAATGCTGTATCAGCTCAAAAAAAATGTTGTTTACGTTTATTTAAGTGCGGGAATTGTGCTGAATGTTCTTTTAATCGGACTTGTTTTGCTTCAAACATTAAATCCTGTTATTGACTGGATGCCCTATGAACTGAAAAATTACCAGTACTTAAGAGACAATGGTGTGGCGGAAACAACTTTAACAAAGCTGAAAAATCATGATGTACGCGTCCACAGCAGTGAAAAATATTTGAAACATTTGCGGGAAGTACTCTCAGCGGAAGAATTTCGGAGTCACGCGGAGTTAATCCGGAAAACAGCAATGGATGTATCCGCGGATCGTCTGACTAGAGTGCTTGACTGGGACATTACCGGAAAGCAGCTAAACAATTTGCTGGAACAAAACGGGATACCTCAAATATCTTATGTTGTAACGCGTGAATACCAGCTCAGCAGCGCGCTGTCTTTCTATCTGACAAACCGGCCCTGGCCGCACAGCATTGAAAAACCAGAGAGGAACTTATGGAGCCCGATAGAGCAGGTGAAACAAAATCAGGCAATTTTCGTCTGTGAACTGCAGGAATGCTGGGATGCACGAGAAGATTTCTATGATCGTTTCCGAATGCCCTTGAATTATCTGGGCGAGATTGAAACCCGGCGCGGGAACAGACTGATCCGCATTCTGCAGATTTACGCGCTTAGTACGTGATAGCCTTTGTTAAAAGATAACAACTTTTTTTCCAATCCCTTGAACCTTTTCTGGTCTCCCTGGTTCTTATTTATATTATTCTGATTTGTTGTTTGTTCTTTGAGCCATTAGCCCTTTGTATTGAACCTGCTTCAAGTGAAAAACTTGCTGTTTCAGTGCTGATTATGATAATATGCGACTTTACACCTAACTGATACTTAACGAGTATTTTTATGGAAATTGAAACCACACTTGCTGATTTGCCAAAACACCTGGAAAAATTGCCACATCCTCCTGAAGCAAAAGTTCACTTAATTGTTGAAGATATTGATTCTAAAGTGGACATTATTTTGCAATTGGGGACAACACCTGTTGCATGTAATTCTATGAATGCTTCAACTGAGCATGACTGGTATTTAACAAGTCATTCAGAATGAAGAGTTTGTTTCTGGATACCAGTTATCTCATTGCATTAGAAGCCCATGATGATCTGCATCATAATTCCTCTCAAGTTCATTGGAAAGCATTGATAGCTGATATGCAGCCCCTGGTCACATCGACTTGGATTTTCGATGAGGTAGTCACTTTTTTCAACACGCGCAACAAACACGGTAAAGCAGTTGAAATTGGAAATCGCCTTCTTCAAAGCTCTTTGGTAACAATGGTTCCTGTCGATTCAATTTTGTTCCGTAAGGGTTGGGAAGTGTTTAAGCAATATGATGATAAATCATTTTCTTTGACCGACTGTATATCTTTTGTGATAATGCGCGATCGTGAAATAACTGAAGTACTCACCTTAAACTCATGAATCTCTTTTACATTATCGGAGCATATTGTAACCATCATATTTGCCATCTTCCTTTTGCCTTATCCATGTCATCTACTTTTTCCTTTTAACCTCCAACCTTGAACGGTAGCCCCGCCCTCAGTGGCGGGGAAGGACTATGG
>LUQO01000032.1 GCA_001627865.1 SAR324 cluster bacterium REDSEA-S27_B3 | reverse complement strand
AATTTTTTTGCTGAATCTTTAGTTCCTGTTCAATTTCAGGAATCCTGTTTGCTTCCTGCTGCAAGACTGCAAATTGCTTGTCCAACTCTATTTTTTCCATCAGTAATGCTTCATTTTTTTGCATGAGATTGTTTAACGATTCCTGAATGTTCTGGTTTTCATGTGATTGAGACAAAATTGTCCTTTTCATATAAAACCAGGTAAAAAGTATCCCCACAATCATCCACATTGCTGATAACAGTATGAGAATGTAGTCTATTGATTCAAACTTCATTGTTTAATTTGTTTTATAAATTATGGTAAATCCAGCATATCCTGTTTCGTCTTTAACAATATACCAATTGAAAGAATTCTTTGAAACATTTAAACCTTTCAAAAAATATTTCTATTATGATGCTCACGATTAAAGATGCTTAAGTTCTATTCTCAAATACATTTTTTGAAAAAACTGGAAACATAATTTGCATGCAATATAATATATCTGGAGATAAGTTTCCGGAAGAGAAGCATGAGTAATGATAAAGATAACATAGGAGAACAAAATGAAGTCAAAAATAACTGCAATTATATTATGCTTTTTCCTTGGTGGTTTAGGAATTCATAGGTTCTATCTCGGTTATACCCTAATTGGTGTGATACAGCTGCTGACTGTTGGCGGGTTCTTAATCTGGGCGATTGTTGATTTCATAAGGCTTATAACAGGCTCATTGAAGGATTCTGAGGGTAATGACCTGGCTTAAATGTCTGAAAATTGATTCCCCCTAAAATTACTTTTGCTGGTTTCAGTTACTCATAAGTGCTCTTGACTCTCCAGTAATATTAAAGGATGGTTCCAAGAACTTTCCTGTATAACTTTCGGGTTTCCTGATGCAGTTTTGCGGAATGCCTTGAAAAACGATATGACCGCCTCTGTCACCTCCTTCCGGACCAAGGTCAATTATCCAGTCTGCCGTTTTGATTACTTCTAAATTATGCTCAATAACAAGTACAGAGTGACCTTGATCCACCAAACTGTGCAAGACCTTCAGCAATCTTGCAACATCATCCACATGTAAACCTGTTGTTGGTTCATCCAGAATATAAAGTGTTGGGCCTCTGGACCTTCGAGCTAATTCGGTTGACAGCTTCAACCGCTGTGCTTCACCTCCGGAAAGTGTGTTACCAGCCTGTCCCAATTTCATATAGCCCAACCCAACATCTTCCATAGTTTTGAGAATGCGTTTGATGCGAGGTTGTGAGTTAAAAACCTCAACCGCTTTGCTTATTTCCATTTCAAGCACATCCGCAATCGTGTTTCCCTTATATCTTATTGCCAGTGTTTCCCTGTTGTATCGCTTGCCTTTGCACTGGTCGCACTTAACCCAGACATCCGACAAAAAGTGCATTTCAATCAGATGAAAACCCTGCCCATCGCATGTAGGACATCGTCCTTCTCTGGCATTAAAAGAGAAACGCAGTTTTGAAAAACCCCTTTCCTTGGCTTCCGGCATTGAAGAAAATAAGTTCCGGATTGGTTCCATAACTTTAGAATAAGTGGCAGGATTTGAGCGGGGGGTGCGGCCAATTGGATCCTGGTTGATCACCATCACAGATTCAAGCTGCTCAATTCCGGAGATGCTTTGATGTTTTCCGGGCTTAACCTGTTTACCGTTTAATTCTTTTTCCAGTGTACGCTGCAAAACATCCACGACCAGCGACGATTTCCCTGAACCTGAAACACCTGTAACAACAGTAAAAATTCCCAGCGGGAAGCTGACATCGAGTTGTTTTAAATTATTTGCTGCTGCACCGCATACAGAAAGTGCATAATCCGGTTTAGGCGGTCGGCATCGTTCCGGAATCGAAATTGATTTTGTGCCGTTTAAATATTGCCCGGTTAGTGTATTTTGTTTTGCGGCAATCACTGACGGACTCCCAAATGCTGAAATCCTGCCTCCGTAATGCCCTGCTCCCGGACCTATATCAATTAGATGATCAGCCTGCCTGATCGTGTCCAGATCATGTTCAACCATGATCACACTGTTTCCGCGATCACGTAGCTGTTTGAGAGTCTGGATCAACCTGTCTGTGTCACGAGGATGCAAACCGATGGTTGGTTCATCAAGGACGTACATCACTCCAACAAGTCCGGAGCCTATTTGTGAGGCAAGCCGGATACGCTGTGCTTCTCCCCCTGAAAGTGTGGAAGCTTTTTGATCAAGCGTCAAATAATCCAACCCTACATTTTCCATAAATTTAAGACGCGAGATAATTTCACCAAGTGCTTGCTCTGCAACAGTAAGCTGATTGTCAGAGAATATCCAATTTCCAATTTGCCGACGGGCCTCAGTTATGGAAAGCCGACAAAACTGACTGATGTTGCTGCCATTAATTGTAACAGCCCTGTATTCAGGTTTTAAGCGTCCACCATCACAATCAAAACATTGTGCTTCATTTACATCTGATAACACACCCAACCCATCACAAGTCGGACAGGCACCTACATGTGAATTGAAAGAGAACATGCGAGGTGTCAGTTCTTCCAGCTGAAAAAAGTCGCTTTCCACATTTGCCGGTGTTTCAGATAAAATTTTCGTTTCCCCATTACGATCAGTCAGGCTAATTTTCAGCAAGCCATGACCCCTGTGAAAAGCGTTCTCAATAGCTTCTGCCAACCTTTTTTGATCTTCCATTCGTACCTGCAATCGATCAACTACCAAATCAACTGAGGTATTGCGAGTTAGTTGCAGTTCCTTCGAATAATCCCGGCTGCCAAAATTCTCGTCCCATTCATCTAGTCGGATCAGCTTTTCATTGATATAAAGACGCACGAATCCTTCCTGCATTAATGAGCTGATCACGTTCGGTAAGTGCTTTGGGTGATCAAGCAGCAGTATCTTACTTGAGCCAGGCAAAAATAATGGTGCAAGTAATTCAACACGTTCACCAGCAAAATGCTCAGTACAATATGCAGCAGCACGGCTTGGGCTGTACCCGATCAGTGGTTCTCCGGTTTTTGGACAATGTGCTATTCCGATACGCGCATAAAGCAGACGCAGATAATCATATATTTCAGTTGTTGTAGCTACAGTAGAGCGGGGATTGCGTCCTGTTGCTTTCTGATTGATGGCGATTGCGGGAGAAAGTCCGTCAATCGTGTCCACGGGTGCTTTATCCATACGACCTAAAAAGCGTCGGGCGTACGTTGAAAGCGACTCCAGATAGCGTGCCTGACCCTCGGCAAAAATTGTATCAAACGCAAGACTGGTTTTACCTGAACCGGACACACCAGTAATCACAGTCATTTTGTTGTTAGGTATTTGTACATTGATGTGCCTCAAATTATTTTTTGAGGCTCCCTTAATTACAATGTCTCTTTGAGTTATTAAATTTTTTATTTTTTTCGTATCCAGTTCTTTGAATTCTAACGTCTTTGATTCATTTAATCTCAGAAATGAAACCGATTGATCCTCAACAACATGTTCTGATTCTACGTCTAACTGGTTTTGCATCTTGGTGTTTTTCTCCAAAACTGTTTTCAAAAACCTGCCTGTCAAAGTCAGCTTATCCGCAAAATGCTCCGGAGTACCTTCACATACCAGTTCACCCCCATACTGTCCTCCGCCTGGACCAAGCTCAATTAAATGGTCTGCAACCTTGAGAACGTCCAGGTTATGCTCGATCACTAAAACCGTGTTGCCCTGATCAACCAGGTGATTGAGACATGACAACAACAAGCGAATGTCCTGAAAATGCAGGCCGGTCGTAGGCTCATCAAGGATATAAAGTGTATTTCCGGTTGCTTTTTTCCTTAATTCGGAAGAAATTTTCACACGCTGCGCTTCACCTCCGGAAAGCGTTGTGGAGGGTTGTCCAAGTTTTATATATCCAAGACCAACATCAAGCAGCGTCTGCAGAATTGAGTGAATTTTTGGCACTGCTGAAAAGAAACTTTCCGCCTCCTTTACCGTCATTTCAAGCACATCCTGAATAGTACGGTTTTTATAGAATATTTGCAGTGTTTCAGAATTAAACCGTTTGCCTCGGCAGCTGTCACAAGGTATTTGCACATCACTCAGAAACTGCATTTCAATCGTTTTCAATCCTGCCCCCTGACAATCTTCACATCGTCCTCCTTTGACATTGAAGGAAAAACGTCCCTTTTTGTATCCCCTGGCTTTTGCTTCCGGAGTCATGGAAAACAATTCTCGAATCGGATCAAGTACTTTTGTGTAAGTTGCTGGATTGCTGCGTGGTGTACGTCCAATTGGAGTCTGGTCAATTTTTATCACACGGTCCACATTTTCAATTCCGGAAATTTTTTTGTGGTCACCGGGATTTTCCTTGCTGTCCGGGTTGAAGTGACAGATCAATGCCTTTTTGAGAATACCGTCGATCAATGAAGATTTTCCAGAACCTGAAACTCCTGCCACAGCAACAAACTGTCCAAGCGGAATGTCACAGTTAATATTTTGCAGATTATTGTAATTTGCGCCGAAAATGGTTATTTTTTCTCCGGACGAAGGGCGGCGGCTGTTTGGAATGTTTATTTTCTCCTGTCCGGAAAGGAACTGTCCGGTAATAGATTCAGGAGTTTCTATAATATTTTTTAAGGTCCCCTGTGCAGTGATATATCCGCCATCACTTCCAGCAGTGGGACCAATGTCCACCAAATGATCTGCGGATTTGATCGTTTCCTCATCATGTTCAACCACCAGAACTGTATTTCCGCGGTCACGTAATTTTTTCAGAGTGCGAAGCAGGTTAATGTTGTCGCTCTGGTGCAGACCGATAGACGGTTCATCGAGCACATACAGCACTCCCTGCAATCCCGCACCAAGTTGTGACGCAAGACGGATACGCTGACCTTCTCCACCGGACAATGTCGCCGCTGATCGATCAAGTGCAAGGTATCCTACTCCTACATCATTAAGGAAATTCAAACGATCCATTATTTCACGGAAAATGTCCCGCCCTATTTTTTGTTCTGTAGCGGAAAGTTTTATCTGCTCAAAAAAGCTGATTGATTCTTCAATCGATTCACTGCTGAGATTGTTGATGTTTTTACTATGAAACTTCACTGCCAAAGCCATCTTGTTAAGACGCTTGCCCTTACAGTCCGGACAGATTGCAGTGTGCTGAAACTTTTCAAGAGGACCCTTGACGAAACGATTTACAAATCTCAATATTGGTACAAATCCGGCCCATTGTCCCTGATCAAGTTTCTTCAGCAGTTGCCTGGGAAAACGAAAAACATTGGATACACCCAGCTTCATTTTCGTATTCCCATGTAAAACAAGCTGTCTCTGTTCTACAGATAAGTCCTTCCAAAGTGACTTGTCGCTTATCCCAAATGTAGCAAGCATTTTTCTGACATGCCTCTGATCCACCCTTGTATACAGCAAGTTGCCTTTTTCCGTAAAACATTGAATTGCGCCCTCCGCAATTGATAGATTTGGATTACAAAGTTTTTCTTCAGTAAAGGTGCTTATGTGGCCAATTCCATTACACGTGGAACACGCTCCCTGAGGCGCGTTGAAAGAAAACAGACGCGGTTCCATCTCAGGCAAAGCAATCTGACAACCTGGGCAAGCCATCAACTGACTGAATAAATGATCTTCCTCCTGCGGTATTTCAGTGTCATTCTCTGTGCTTCTTTTGCGGTAATGCAGAATTGCCAGACCGTTTCCGAGCAAAAGCGCTTTTTCCACGCTTTCCGTGAACCTGCTTTTTTCTTCGGCAGTAATTTTCAGACGATCCACCACCAGCTCAATTGTATGCTTCTCGTAGCGCGCAAGCCTGATTTCTTCATCAAGTCTGCGGACTTCTCCGTCTATTCTGGCTCGAACGTAGCCCTGAGAAGCCCAGTCCTCAAGTTCCTTGCGGTATTCACCTTTGCGCTCCTGCACCATCGGAGCAAGGATAAGACAATGTTCATTCAATCCGTCCAGGTATGCGTAATCTGTAATTTGTTCTGGATTTTGTGATGTGATACGTGTCCCACACTGCGGACAGTGCGGCTTTCCTAAACGCGCGAAAAGGAGACGGTAATGGTCATAAACCTCAGTGACAGTTCCTACAGTTGAACGAGAACTGCGGTTTACTGTTTTTTGATCAACTGAGATTGTGGGGCTTAAACCTTCGACATGTTCTACTTTGGGTTTGTCTGACTGGCCAAGAAACTGACGTGCGTAAGCAGAAAGTGATTCAACAAATCGGCGCTGGCCTTCCTTGAATATTGTATCAAACGCCAGCGATGATTTTCCTGATCCGCTGACTCCGGTAAAAACAGTAAGAGTGTTACGGGGGATATTTAGACTGACGTTTTTCAGATTATGCTCTGATGCACCGATGACTACAATTTGATCGGATTTTGCCTTGGACATACAGATGATCTGTGTACTTAAGGATGGAATGTTGGTGTTAAAAAATATATGGTTTCCCAATTGTTAAGTATGGCAGGAATGATTTTGAGCAACAAGACGGAATTGATTCTGTTAGTGTCATATTGATCAGCTAAAGACAACTTTTAAGTAGCACCAAATTTATGATTGACCGTGCTTTCTCAAAGTTGTACAACTAATCCGGTTGAATTTATTATTTGACGTAATCCCTCTGTTTTATTACAGGAAAAATATATGACAACTTTACCAAATCAGGCGCGGGTAATCATCATAGGCGGCGGCGTTATTGGCTGCAGTGTGGCGTACCATTTGACAAAACTTGGATGGTCAGACATTGTTTTACTGGAACGCAAGGAACTGACATGTGGAACAACCTGGCACGCCGCAGGATTAGTTGGTCAGCTGAGAGCAACAAAAAATTTGACCATGCTTGCCCAATATACCAGTGAACTATATGCAACATTGGAAAATGAAACAGGCCAGGCAACAGGATTCAAACAAAATGGCTCGATCAGTGTGGCACCGGACAAAGAGCGATTTGAGGAACTGAAGCGCGGCGCTTCCATGGCCAAATGCTTTGGTCTTGAAGTTGAGGTGATTACACCTCAAGAGGCAAGTGAAATGCACCCCTTCTTAAATATTGAGGATCTGGAAGGAGCAGTTTTTCTGCCTAAAGACGGGCAGACAAACCCCATTGATGTCACACAGGCGCTGGCAAAAGGCGCAAAAATGGGTGGAGCAAAATTATTTGAAAATGTCAGTGTTACAGGAATTCAGATAAAAGACGGTCGTGCAATGGGGGTCAGAACTGAACAGGGAGACATATCATCTGAAATAGTGGTTAACTGTGCCGGACTTTGGGGACGGCAAGTTGGACTGATGGCAGGAGTAAAAGTTCCGCTGCATGCCGCAGAGCATTTCTATATAGTAACAGATGAAATCGGGCTGCCCCC
>LUQO01000031.1 GCA_001627865.1 SAR324 cluster bacterium REDSEA-S27_B3 | reverse complement strand
ATCATTATCCACATACAATATTCACAAGGCGCTCCGGGACAACAATTACTTTGCTGATTTCCTTGCCTTCAAGGTAGGATTTGATCTTGGGGGAAGCCAATGCACTCTGTTCAGTTTCTTCTTTGCTGGTTCCGGCAGGGATTTCAAGCCGGTCTCGTACTTTCCCGTTGACCTGCACAACAAGTGTAATTAAATCCTCTGCCGCCAGCTCTTCATCAAATGCAGGCCATGGCTGCCTGTGGACACTCCCACTTCGGGGCTTCAGCTTTTGCCACAATTCTTCTGTGATGTGAGGTGCTATCGGAGCCAGCATCATCAGCATCCCTTCCAGGCATTCATTCCAGACTTCACTTCCGGCTGCTTCAGCTTCTGCCTTTAAAACATTTCGAAAGGACATCACTGCGGCAATTGCGGTATTGAAGCGGAAATGCTGCAAATCCTGTGTTACCTTTTTCAAAGTTTGATGCAAGGCTTTCCGGAGTTTATTTTCAGTGTCCGGAGTTGGAGTTGAAGCATTTTTTTCCTCTGCATTGCAAAGTGACCAGACTGCTTTAAAAAAGCGGGCAAGCCCCTCAATGCCTTGAGAATTCCAGGCCGCTCCGGCATCCCATGGCCCCAGAAACATAAGGTAAGCCCGAACGGTATCTGCTCCGTACTGCTTTACCAGCTGGTCCGGATTCACAACGTTGCCGCGGCTTTTGGACATTTTTTCATGATCCTCTCCCAGAATCATGCCTTGATTAAACAATCGTCTGGTCGGTTCACGAAAATTCAGCACACCTAAATCCGCCAGCGCTTTGGTGAAAAAACGAAAATACAAAAGGTGCATGGTGGCATGTTCGATTCCTCCAGTGTATTGATCAACAGGACATAAAGCACTTATTTTATCCACATCCCAGGGAGAATCAGTCTGGGACAGCGTTTCTCCTTTTTTCCAGTAAGGGGCAACATAAGCATAGTAGTACCAGGAGGAACAGATAAATGTGTCCATTGTATCCGTTTCTCTTTCGGCTTCGCCCCCGCATTCCGGACACGAAGTTTCCAAAAATCCTTTATGATATTTTAACGGACTTTCACCGGTCGGCTTGAATTCAGCATCATCCGGAAGCACCACCGGCAGCTCCTGGTAAGGCACTGGCTGCATACCGCAGCTTTTGCAGTAAACTACAGGAATCGGTGTGCCCCACATCCTCTGACGACTGATCAGCCAGTCGTGCAAACGATAATTAACCTGCCGCTCGCCAAAACCCTGCTTCTGCATATGGTCAGCAACACGGTTGAAACTTCCCGGCCAAAATGCGCCATCAAAGCCAAGGCTGTTTACCATCACCGAATTTTCTTTGCTTAGAATCGGCTCAGTTAATTCAGCACCATCCGGAACATTTTCAATCTGCTCAAGAGGAACAATCACCACCGGTGTTGGTAATTCATATTTACGTGCAAAATGGAAATCCCGCTCATCGTGTCCGGGAACACCCATTATTGCTCCGGTTCCATACGAAGCAAGTACATAATCAGCAATCCAGATCGGTACCAACTCGCCGTTCATCGGATTGATTGCATAAGCACCGGTGAACACACCGTCTTTCTCCTGTCCCTCTGCAGTACGTTCAATTTCATCTTTACGTTGAGCTGCGGCTTTGTATGCTTTGTATGCTTCAACTACTTCTTTCTGTTCCGCGGTCGTGATTTGATCGACCAGAACATGCTCCGGCGCCAGTACGCAGAAGGTCATGCCGAAAACAGTATCCGGTCTTGTGGTGAAAACCCTGAAGCTCAGGTCTTCGGCCGGCATGTAATCCGGCCCTACCGTATCTTCAGAGATTGTATCCAGACCTGCAGTATTTTCAGAGATATTATCCGGACCTGTTGAGTTTTCATAGATTGTATCCGGACCTATTGTATCCGGACCTACCGAATTTTCAGAACCTGTAATTTTCAAGGCAAACTCCACCCCCTCACTGCGTCCTATCCAGTTTTCCTGCATTGACCGCACACGTTCAGGCCAGTCCAGCCCCTCAAAATCAAGCAGTTCCTCTGCATAATTTGTGATACGTAATTTCCACTGATTCAATTCCTTCTTCACAACCGGATTTTCGCAGCGTTCGCAAACCCTGTTTTCACCCCAAACCTGTTCCCGCGCGAGCGTGGTCTGGCAATGGTTGCAGTAATCAACGGGCGCATACTCGCGATAAGCTAAATCTTCTTCCAACATTCTCAGAAAAAACCACTGGCTCCATTTGTAATAATCCGGATCACAGGACACAACCTCGTTTTTCCAGGCAAACATGTTTCCCATCGAGCGAAGCTGTTTCTGCATCCGCTTGATGTTGTCATACGTCCATGATTTTGGATGAATATTGTTTTTGATGGCTGCATTTTCAGCAGGAAGTCCAAAAGCATCGAAACCTATTGGAAAGAATACTTCGTATCCTTTCATTTTCATAAAACGGGCATAACAGTCAGAAGGTGCCATGGCATACCAGTGACCAATATGCAAATCTCCTGAAGGGTAGGGCAGCATGGTCAGCATGTAATATTTTGGATTTTCTGATTCAAAATCAAAATCGAGCAAATTTTGCTCTTCCCAGTAATTTTGCCACTTTGCTTCAATTTCCTTTGGAACGTACTCCTGCATTATCTCTGTTTTTAAGTGTTTAGAATTGTTTTGAAAATAATGGACTAAACTTTGTAGTTTCAGACGGACTACAGAAAATTGCAATCAAAAAGGAAAGTGATGCTCATTCAGAGACTGCAGAGAAGGAATTCCCGGAAGCTTCTTTTAGTATGGGGCCGAGTCGCTCTACAGTTTCCAGTCGGTTAAGCGCATACAGATGAACACCTTCCACGCCCTCACTGAGAAGTTCTTCAAGCTGGTGTTCAACATGATCAAAACCGATTTCACGAGAGACTTCAGGATTGTCCTGGTGTTTGATCAGGGATTCAGCTAATTTTTCCGGAATGCTGACACCGCACATTTCGGACATGCTGTTCAGCGACTGCCAGTTTGAGGGAGGCAGGATGCCCGCGATCAAAGGCACGGAAACACCTTCCTCGTGCAGTTGGTCTCTCCAGCGTAGAAAATGAATGTTATCCAGAAAAAATTGAGAAATGATGAATTGAGCGCCCGAAGCAATTTTTTCGTGCAAATGTTTGCGGTCGTCTTCCTTGTCAGGATTTTCCACATGACCTTCCGGATATCCTGCTGCGCCAATGCCGAAATTGCTGTGCCTGCTGATTGTGGAAATTAATTCTGTTGCATACTGGTAGCCTCCTTTGGGCCGCACAAAACTTTCTGTACCGATTGTAGGATCGCCACGCAGGGCCATCACGTTTTCTATTTTTCTCTGTTTAAGTGTAGTTAAAACCTGATCTATTTCTTTCCCGGTATGAGAAACACAGGTCAGGTGAGCCATTGCCGGTATGCCCAGCTCATGATTGATATGCGCAGCCATTTCATGGGTATTTTCACGGGTTGTTCCTCCTGCCCCATAAGTCACAGACATATAGTCAGGTGCAATGCGCTTAAATCCCTTAAGTGTGCTTTTGAGCTTTTCCACTCCCTTGTCTGTTTTTGGTGGAAAAATTTCTATGGAAAAAACAAAATCCTTCTTCGTGTACAGTTCAATCAGCTGCATTTGTCTGGAGTTGAGCTTTAAATGTTGAGTGATTAGTTTTGAAAATGTTCTGCTGATGATGCTGCGGTATTAATTGCAGATTTAAACTTTTGTGACAAAAGTCTTAAACGTATCCTAAAATTGGGGCAAGCCAGCGTTCTACTTCAGAAACTGACATATCTTTGCGTTCCGCATAGTCCTCTACCTGATCCCTGTTAATCTTGCCGACAGCAAAATAACGTGATTCAGGATGCGCGAAATACATTCCTGAAACAGAGCTGGCCGGTGACATGGCAAAGCTTTCTGTAAGTTTAATACCAACGCGTTTTTCTGAATCCAGCAATTTAAATAGAATTGATTTTTCAGTATGGTCCGGCTGAGCAGGATATCCCGGGGCAGGCCGAATTCCCCTGTACTTTTCACGAACCATATCCTCGATACTCAGATTTTCTTCCTCGCCAAAACCCCATTCATCCCGTACCTGTTTGTGCATATATTCAGCAAGAGATTCCGCCAAACGATCTCCGATGGCTTTAACCAGAATAGCATTGTAATCATCCAGTTTTGCTTCAAAACCTTCTGCCAGCTCTTCTACTTCAGCACCGGTTGTCACCGCAAATCCGCCAAGATAATCCGCACGTCCGGAATCTTTCGGCGCAATGAAGTCGGACAAGGCCTGGTTAGGTTTGCCGTCTTCTTTAACTGCCTGCTGCCGCAAGGTGTGGAATACGGTTTTAACCTGCTTTCGTGACTCATCAGTGTATATTATTATGTCATCACCCTGACTGTTCGCCGGAAAAAATCCTGCAACCGCTTTGGGGTGAAAATAATTATTTTCAATAATTTCCTTAATAAGAGAGTTTGCGTCCTGATAAAGTTTGCTTGCTTCCTTACCCATTTTAGGATCCTCAAGAATTTTGGGGAAACGTCCCTTAAGTTCCCAGGTATAAAAGAAAGGCGTCCAGTCAATGTATTCCACCAGCGTTTGTACAGAAACTGAGTACTCTCTCAGTCCAAGAAATCGCGGCTTATCAATGACGAAGCTCCCCCAGTCAATTGGAGTACGATTATTGCGGGCTTTTTCCAAAGTCAGTAATTTCCGTTCTTTCGTACGATTTTCATAAGCCTGTCTTCTACGCTGATGTTCATTTAGAAGTTCATGCGCGGCTTGTTCATTGGTTTGAGGATTCAGCAGCCTGGAAATTACCCCTGCCACTCTTGAAGCATCAGGCACATAGGCAACAGGCTGGTCATACTGCGGCGCTATTTTTACGGATGTGTGTGCGGGACTTGTGGTCGCGCCTCCGATCAATAGCGGTAAAGTGAAACCCTCGCGCTTCATTTCACCGGCAACATGAACCATTTCATCCAAAGAAGGTGTGATCAAACCAGATAGCCCAATCACATCTGCCTGCTGCTCAATGGCAGTTTCCAGAATTTTTTCACAGGGCACCATCACGCCAAGATCAATAACATCATAGTTGTTGCAGCCCAAAACCACGCCCACAATGTTTTTGCCGATATCATGAACATCGCCTTTGACTGTAGCCATCACAATTGTTGGAAGCCTGCTCACTGAGTCAGTTTGTCGTTTTTCTTCTTCCATGAACGGCTCAAGGTAGGCAACAGCCTGTTTCATCACGCGCGCGCTTTTCACAACTTGCGGTAGAAACATTTTCCCGTCACCGAAAAGATCACCTACCACTTTCATGCCTGACATTAACGGTCCTTCAATCACTTCCAGAGCAGTATCAAATTGTGTCCGGATTTCTTCGGTGTCCGCAATAATATGCTCCGTGATTCCTCCCACCAACGCGTGTATGATTCGTTCTTCTGTTGTTCCTTCACGCCATTTTGTATCTTTTTGAACTTTTTTTGATCCCTCAGCTTTGTAATTTTCCGCAAATTCAATCAGCCTTTCAGTCGCGTCATTTCTGCGATTCAGCAGTACATCTTCAACCAGTTCCAGTAAATCCGGGGGAACTTCATCATAAACATCCAGCATGCCCGCGTTGACTATTGCCATATCAAGTCCGGCATGAATTGCGTGATACAAAAAAGCAGTGTGCATTGCTTCACGGACAGGGTTGTTGCCGCGGAAAGAAAAAGAGATATTGCTCACACCACCGCTGACAAGCGCCCCCGGACAACGTTTTTTAATCTGCCCTACTGCCTCAATGAAAGCCACTGCGTAGTCATTGTGTTCTTCCATACCGGTAGCCACTGTTAAAATATTGGGATCAAATATAATGTCATGCGGCGCAAATCCCACAGTTTCAGTCAGCAGCAGATACGCGCGTTCGCAAACTTCTACTTTGTGTTCCAAAGTTGTTGCCTGCCCGTTTTCATCAAAAGCCATCACCACAACTGCCGCGCCATATTTGCGAATTTCTCCAGCTTGCTTCAAAAAGTTTTCTTCACCTTCCTTGAGGCTGATTGAGTTGACAACACCCTTGCCTTGAATGCACTTCAATCCGGACTCGATCACAGACCATTTTGAGCTGTCAATCATAACAGGAACACAGGCGATGTCCGGTTCTGCCGCAACCAAGTTGAGAAAAGTAGTCATGGATTGTTCCCCATCCAGCATTCCTTCATCAAAGTTAATGTCAATCAGATTTGCTCCGGATTCAACCTGCTGACGGGCAACAGCCAGTCCGGTATCAAAATCTCCTTCCATGATCAGCTTCCGGAATTTTGGAGATCCGGTGAGATTGGTGCGTTCACCAATTATCAGGAAACCTGTATCAGGCATGACGTTCAGGGGTTCAAGTCCTGAAAAGAATGGAACGCCGTTAACGACTTGTTTTGATTCCGGGAATGTCTGTTCCGAGGCATCATTTAATCCGGGAATGATGCGGGGAGATTTATCCTTGGTTTGTCTGATCAAAGCCCGGATATGATCCGGAGTTGTCCCGCAGCATCCTCCCATCAGGTTTACCCAGCCTTGAGCAGCAAATTCTTCCATAATATCCGCAAACTCCTCCGGAGTTTGTTCATATTCTCCCATAGCGTTCGGCAGACCGGCGTTCGGAAATATTCCTACTGGAAATTCTGAAATGTGTGCAAGTTCCTCAATAAACGGACGCATTTCTTTGGCGCCGAGCGCACAGTTAATCCCTAAAAATAAGGGTTTTGCGTGATGTACTGAATTGTAAAACGCAGCCAAAGTCTGTCCGGAAAGTGTACGTCCGGAAGCATCGGTTATGGTAACAGAAAGAAAAACAGGAAGTCGTATTTTTGCTTCTTCAAAATAACTTTCCAAAGCATAAATACCGGCTTTCATATTAAGCGTGTCAAAGCTCGTTTCCAGAAGCAGCAAATCAACACCGCCTTCAATCAGCGCGATCGCCTGCTCTCGGTATGCATTTGCCACGTCATTAAATGTCACTGCACGATATCCCGGATCATTTACATCCGGAGACATCGAACAGGTACGATTGGTCGGTCCGATTGATCCGGCAACAAAAAATTGTTGTTCTACAGGAAGTCCTTCTTCCCGAATTTGCTGCTTATAATTGTCCACTGCTTTACGGGCAACATGGGCTGCCGCCAGGTTTATTTCCGGAACTTTTTTTTCAAGGCTGTAGTCTGCCTGAGAAATCCGATTGGCATTGAAGGTGTTTGTTTCCAGGATATTTGCACCAGCTTGCAGAAAATCGAGATGAATATTTTCAATCACATCCGGACGCGTGATGCTAAGCAGATCGTTGTTACCTTTCAGCGGAGAGGCAGGAAGGTCCTCCAGTGTATTCTCCAAAAAACCTCCCCCACGAAATTCTTCTTCAGTTAGATTGTACTGTTGAATCATCGTGCCCATTGCGCCATCTAGGATAACTATCTGCTGTTCCATCAGTTTCAGCAGTCTGGCGGCACTGGGTTTGGTGTAATTCATTTAATTTATGTTTACTGATCCGTAAGATTGTTAATTTCCAGGCCTGTATTATCCCTGTAATACTCATCACGCCGGTTGTCTTGACCAGGATAGTTGACGATGCTTTCAATTTTATTGCGTTGTCATTCTTGGCAAAGCACAGTGAAGACCCGGAATCCAGGGGTGTTGTTTTTGTTTACACTCACCCCGACCCTCTCCCGGGGGAGAGGGGGGACCGCTTGCGGTGGGTGAGGGACAGGCTCTGATCTGGTATCTGGATCCCGAATCAAGTCCGGTATGAAAAAGAAATACATTTTCAGTATGCTCTATTTACAAACTCGACAGTCACGAGTTTTGACGTGTCACTTTATAAGATCTCTCCCTTCGGTCGAGATGACAATCTGTAGTTAATAATATCAGTATCTTATGAAAAATGGTGACTCACGAATTTAAGATTTTCTTCCCGCAGACAGAATAATTTGAAATAATTCTTCCCTGCGAAAGGGCAGGATCTCTGAGTACAAATTATCAAATCCTGCTTTATGCATGTAGTCCATCAAAGACTCTTTTTCAAATCCAAACCATTTGTGCCCCAGTTTTTCCAAAACCCAATCTTCATTATGTGAGGCAAGTTCCATTATCAATACCTGCCCCCCCGGACGCAGAATACGTGCAGCTTCATGCAAACCGCTTTCAGGATCGTCTAGGTGATGAAGGGACTGTGAAAAGAAAACGGCATCCAGAGATTCTGAAGGCAGAGACAAATTGCTTACATCTTCTACCAGTAAATTTACGTTTTTCAGGCCAAGCCTGTCTACACGTTGACGAGCAGAAGCAAGTATGTCCGGATTGAAGTCAACTCCGATTACCCGTTTGGCAAATTTTGCCATTTCCACAGTCAGTGTCCCGTCTCCACAGCCTAGATCAATAATTTCCAGGTCAGATGTTCCAGAATCAAATCCTGATTTTCCTTTCCCGTTTTGTCCAAGCAGAACACCAAGAAGACATGACCAGGCATACCATGATTGTCCCGGTTCAAGCAGCTGTTCGTTTAGACCTCCTCCGCTGATTTCCCGCTGACGCAGCACTTCATGCAAGCGCACCCGATCGTTGTTAGGATCCTTCATCGAAGAAAGCTGATCCTGTAAATAGTTCCAAAGCAGATGAAGTTCGATGTCAAGAGCTTCCTTTTGGGCAAGCTGATAATAGCTCCAAATTCCTTCTTTACGCTCCTGTATCAACTTCATTTTTCTCAGGTGACTCAAATGACGTGATACCCCGGATTGAGCCATACCTAAGATCGTTGTCAGCTCACTGACATTCAAAGGTGTCTGTGAGACCAATATTAAAATCCTGAGACGTGTTTCGTCTCCCAGCAGCCTTAGTGCTTGTGCAATGTTGGACATTTATTAATGAAATATCATTTTTTTTAGTAATTGAAACTATTAAATCACTATATATCAATATAATGATTTATGAATAAATGCAAGCAAATAATTGCCCAACTTTGAAAAATTTTCATAAAATTGTGTGAAAACCGGAAATTGCAGATGAGCATTCAAACTTCAGCAATTTCCAAATATGAGGAGACTAAAGTTGTCTAAAAGAATGTGTGAGCTGCACCAACAAGCAGGATATGCATAAAGGTAGGATAAATGGCTTTGCAGCAGTCCCTAACAAAGAACATGAAGGGCCTCAGCCTCTGCTGAAAACCCAGTTGTCTTCCTGACTTAGTTCAGAGTTAAAAGTGTAGCCGTCATAATCAAAGTTCTGCAAATCTTCAGGTTGCTGCAGTTTGTGATCAATTGCATAGCGTGCCATGAGGCCGCGGGCTTTTTTGGCAAAAAATTGTATCATCTTATATTTACCATTTTTCCAGTCTTTGAATTCCGGGGTAATCAATCGGGCGTCCAGATTTTTCATTTTTACTGATTTAAAATATTCATTCGAGGCAAGATTGATTAAAACAGGATCGTGCTGCTCGGCTAACTGGTAGTTCAACCCGTCTGTAATTTTATCTCCCCAGAATTGATAAAGTGTTTTTCCTTTTTTTGATTTCAGTTTAAGCCCCATTTCCAGACGGTAGGGCTGCATCAGGTCAAGAGGTCTTAACAATCCATAAAGACCCGAAATGATTCGTAGATGCGTTTGAGCATAATTAAGTTCGTCTTCAGATAGCGTTGACGCGCTAAGCCCAGAATATACATCGCCTTTAAACGCTAACAATGCCTGTTTTGCATTTTCTGGATTAAATGGTAATTCCCAATTATTAAACCGCTCAACATTTAGTTCAGCAATATTTTGGCTGATCTGCATAAGATTCATCAGTTTTTTTGAAGATTTTTTCTTCATGATGCCAATCAGTTCCGCAGAATTTTCCAGATAATCAGGAATGCTATGACTGTCAGTTGTTGCGGGGCTCTCAAAATCCAGTGTTTTTGCCGGAGAAATTATCATTAGCATCGTAATACCTTTTTATGACTAGTTTTCTTGTTTGAGTTCAGAATCAAAAAGATTTTATGAAATTCTGACTGCTGCTTCGGATGTTCCAGTATAACAGCTGCTGTTTAAAACTGGATAGTATTTAATTTGAATTTTTGTGGGATTTTCAGGATTTTGTGTTTAGCAAAAATATCAAATCACAAAATCTTCAACAGGCGCAGACCCTTGCGGTATGCTTTACGTTTGAAAGGAACAACTTTGCTTAGACCATTACGGGGGGAAATCCACTGAAAAGCATCAAACTCGATAGGTTGATGGTTAAAAGAAATTTTGTCAGTTTCACAATTCAAATGCAGCAGAAACCAGCGCTGCTGCTGACCGCGAAAAGGTTTCCATTCCGGATTCAGATCCAGTATGCGCTTTACTTTCAGAGGATAATGGTAGCGTACCCTTTTTTCTGCTGCACGAATGATTTTTACGTCATTTGTCCCAATTTCTTCTTCAAGTTCACGAAAAAGGGCCTCTTCTTCGGTTTCACCATGATTCACTCCTCCTTGAGGAAACTGCCAATTCCATCTCAGCTGACCTCCGTCTGTCAAAAACCCGGACTTTTTGTCTTTTTCAGCAAGTCTCCGGAACATCAGCACTTTTTTTTCTAAGGGATGAATTATCACAGCCGCGACGTTTGAACGGAATTTATTTACTTTCATTATTTTTTATCTTTCAGATCATA
This sequence comes from SAR324 cluster bacterium REDSEA-S27_B3, assembly GCA_001627865.1. Classification (GTDB taxonomy): domain Bacteria; phylum SAR324; class SAR324; order SAR324; family NAC60-12; genus Arctic96AD-7. The sequence goes on along the minus strand of LUQO01000031.1, from coordinate 124,867 downwards.
TTGACGATCCCTGATTTTTTTCACCACCTCATTGACAGGTATATCAGGAAAGTTCTCCCATTCCATCAATTTAAATAAATACTTTTTCAGACGTCCGCGTGACAAACCACGTTTTTCCCATTTTAGATATATTTCTTCATACCCTGCAGGTAAATGTTTCCCGTCTAAATTTTTTCTGAACATAAATTTAATTGCGCTGTCTGGAAAATTTTGTACAAATCTGCTCATTGACTTGGCGTCAATAGGACCATCTCCAAAGACAACATCTTTATCTTCATCATCTTCTCCATGCAGACCTTTACCATCAAATTCAAATTCTTCATCCAGATCATCTTCATCAATGCTCTCAAATAACTTGGCTGCAGAATCTGTGGGTTTTTTTTGCTTAGTTTTTTTTGATTTTTTTGAATCCTGTTCAGATTTTACAGATACACTTTCTTTATCCGCTTCTTTTGTTTGATCTGCAACTTTTTGATCCTTACTCTTTCTCTCAGTAAGCTTTTCAGCAGTTGATATTTCAATGTTCTCAGCCACTGTTTCATCTTTTTCCTCTTCAGCTTCACTAACAGAAACCTTATCTTCCACACCTCCTGTTTTGCTGCCCAATCCGGCATCAGAATGATCTTTTTCCGCAGATTCACTGTCCGGATTTTCCTGCACATCAGTAGAATCTTCCCGCACAGACGGTGTGCGATCTGTTACCAGAGAAAAAGAAGGAGGTACATTTTCCGGAACATAAACTGGTTCTACAAAACGTCCGGCCCGACTCTGCTGCACATAATCCACAATAGGGTCATAATCAGCTTGGTCCTCAATCAAACGTATGATATCTTTTGGCGATATTACGGATGAAGTCTGATCTTCAGGCGGACGAAAGTGCTGACGTGCTTCACTGATCGCTTCTTCTGAAAGACTCAGTGTTTCGCTGATTGATTTGTCTATTGGGAAATGTGCTTGTTGAAATTTATCCAACATTGACTCAATTTGGTAAGCTGTAAATTGCATTGTTATATGTGCTCTATGTTTTCATGTTTTTTATTTGATGTCTTTGTTGACCAGGTTCTTTGCGGTATTGCATTTGACGGCTTAACTGGTCTATTTGCAAAGAAACAGCATTTTTTTCACGACCTACTATTTTTTCAAAATCCTTTTCTGAAAGCAGAATTTTTTCCAGTAAATCCTGAATAATACTATCAAGTTTTTGTTCAGCTTCGTGAAGTGGACGTTTGTATTGTTCATGCCATTTTTCAAGCAGAGAATCTATCTTTTGAAGCTCTTCAAAACATCTGTCTTTTTGTGAAAGAAGGTTATCCAGACCGACTGGATCAGTTTCAGCAAATTGACGCTGTGAAAAGTCCAGAAGTTCCATCAGCAGTGTTTGCTGTTTTTCAAGCAAGTCCTTTAAACCACTTTCTGTCATCTTTTTATTTTCCTATACAAAAATCAGAAAAAATCCGGCCAAGCAAATCATCAGACGTTGTTTGTCCAACAATATCACCAAGCGCGTTTAAGCTTGATCTCAAATCCACAGCAATAAACTCTTCCCCTTTGGACTGTTCCAAACCCTCCCTTGCCTGCAGCAAGGCAACAAGGGCTTGTTCGGCCGCCTGCTTTTGTCTGCGATTTGTGATCCAGATTTCATCTTCCTGCGGCAAACCACCCTGAGTTGCTTTGTCAAACAATCTTGATTCCAGCTCATCACATCCGTCACCGGTTTTTGCTGAAATTAAAACAGATTCATTTCCAGAAATTTCTTTATACCAATCCGGTTTTCTTCCGGATAGGAGATCGATTTTATTGAGAACAGTAATAGTCCTTTCCTTTATAATTTCACTGAACAAACTCAAATCTTCATCATTCAGCTTCTCGCTGGCATCCAATATCAGCAACACCAGGTCGGCCCGGCTCAACACATTATGAGTCTGTCTGATTCCTTCTGTTTCAATCAGGTCTTTTGTGTGCCTGATGCCTGCTGTGTCAGTCAGGCGAAAAGCCAGTCCCTTAATCTGTACCGACTCCTCAATATAATCGCGTGTAGTGCCAGGAATTGTAGTAACAATCGCTCTTTGCTCACGCAGCAAAGTATTCATCAGCGAAGATTTGCCTACATTCGGCCTGCCAATCAGTACTACATTAAACCCTTCACGCATCCTTAATCCCTGATCAGCATGAACCAATAAATTTTCTATATCAGTACAAGCTTGCTCAATACGTTGCAGACATTCGTCCCGGTGCATAAATTCTGTATCTTCTTCAGGGAATTCAATGGTTGCCTCAACAAGTGATGCGGTGGACACAACCTGCTGTTTAACCTCTTCAATGGCGTGATAAAGTTTTCCGCGCAGTTGTTGAGCTGCCAGTCTTGCTCCTACAACTGAACCAGCATGAACCAGATCCAAAACTGCTTCAGCCTGGGTCAAGTCTATGCGGCCATGTAGAAAAGCTCTTTGAGTAAACTCTCCTGCCTCAGCTAAACGCGCCCCTTGACGCAAAACCAAATCCAAAATTGTACGCAAAATAAAGGGACTTCCATGACACTGAATTTCAACCACATCCTCTGTTGTGTATGATCTTGGAGAACGCATGAGGACAACCAAAACCTTGTCAATGAGTTTTCCGTCATCATGAATCCATCCTTGAATAAGCTTATGCGTTTCCGATTTTTTCAGCGTTGTATTAGAGCTTTTAAACAATTGTTCCACCATGGGAACTGCCTGATTCCCGCTTACCCTGATAACCCCAAGTCCTGATGGCTGGAGAGGAGTTGCTATTGCTGCAATTGTGTCGTCAAGGCGCATTATCTGAAATGCTCAATGGTCTGAAAAAAATGTCCCGTGATCATATACATGATGGTGGAACAACAGTCGTAAAACTCGCACAGCTGTCTGATTCGCCTGGGCAACAGCTGCTGCGGCAGTTTCTGTAAGTATCTGGTTTGTAGTAAAATTTACAATCTCCTTCGCCAAATCTGTGTCGCGTACACTTGATTCTGCTGCAGTTAAATTTTCAGCAGTATTCCTCAGTGTTGAAATATTGGTTTCAAGTGTATGTTTCTGCACAGATCCAAGCTGTGCTCGCTGCAATGATAATTGATCAAGCGCATGATCCACAAGGCTGATTGTATCAATCGCCTCCTGGGCTGACGTCAGCCTGATATCTGATAAATTATTAAATCCACTTCTGTTATCAACACCTTGTCCCAGTGAGTTAGAATGTGTGCTATTCAGCGCAACCATGATTTTTTCGTATCCACTTGGTCCTGCTTGAAATTTTAGTGAATTTTGAGCAACAGTCACACTTCCCGCATTTCCGGTACTGTCGCCTAAAAATGCTACACTCAAACCGCTTGTTTTACTGTTATTGAAATCACCTGTAAGTATCAGACCATCACCATCCGCGGGCTCATCTCCTATTGTCCCCTTAATGTCCTGGCCATGAAATAATTTTGGTTCGAACTCGTCGTCTGTCAGAATTCCATCCTTAGAGCTTGTGATCCAAAATCCTTTGATGACCCCATATTCGCGATGCTGGATTGTGAGTTCTTCGTCATCAGCGTCAAATTGTATCTCCAGATTCATGTTAGCTGCTGATACAGCATCTTTCAGTCGGTTAGCAAATCCAAGAGCGGTAGCTCCCTCCGGATTACTAACTCTAATCACAGGACCGTCTTCTTCTTCTAAAATAATTTCTAATCCGGATGCATCTTCGTCATCAAGGTCTTCCGTCAGACTTGCCCGTAACGGCAGTTCATCAATTTCTACTTCATAACCGCTGACAGGTGAAGCGACCGTGTTTGATGATGCTCTAAGAAATACCAGTTCTTCGTTATCACCCATTCCCGTTGCACCGTGACTGCCATCGAGCAGATTTTTTTTGCCAAAGCTGGTAAACCTTGAAATACGGTCAATACTTTCGACTGCGTTTCTAATCTGAAACTGAAGCCCCAACATCATTCCATAATCATTGGCACCTTCATTTGCAGCTGTAGTTGCTAACTGACGCATTTCCAGCAGTAAGTTATTCACTTCCACCAATGCTCCTTCAGCAGTCTGAACCAATGACAATGAAAATTCGGTATCTTGAAGAGCTTGATGCACACTGGCAATCTGTGCACGAAGACCTTCAGAAACAATCATTCCTACCGGAGAATCTGCGGCTTTGTTGATCATTTGTCCTGAAGATAAGCGTATTAAAGAATCTGATAATTCATTTTGTGCTTTCTCCAGATTATTTAATGCGTTGATGGATGTTACATTGTTTTTCATCTCCAACGGCATAAGACCCTCGTTAATTTAATTTGATTTATTTTTTATTTGTCGATTTGAAAATTCCCTTTTTCAAAGAATTATTAGCCTTGATTCTTCAAATAGGATTTTTATTTTTTACAAACACAGCCATTCCGGACTCCTAAAAAAGGAGCCGGAATAGAACAGTGTTTTGAGTACAACTCCCCTCAACCCAACTACGCGTTCAACAAGCGCAAAATGTTTTGCGGCAATGTATTGGCCTGGGCCAATTGTGCAGTTGCTGATTGACTCATGATCTGGTTACGTGTAAATGTCGCCAGTTCCTGTGCCATGTCAGTGTCACGAAGTGTAGACTCTGCAGCAGTCATATTTTCTGATGCTATCTGCAGACTGGTAAGATTAGACTCCAGTGTGTTTCTTTGGAATGCACCTAAATCTCCTCGAACAACAGCAACCTGGGTAATAGCCTTATCAATGATTTTTAAGGCATCCATGGATCCCTGCTCTGGATCAATAGCCACATTAATGTCCTGCAGTGACTGGAATTCACTTTTATTGGCATTAAACCATTCAGTGTAGTCCATCTCTTGAGGACCATCTGCACCTTCGACGATCACCTTCGAATCAACTTCTCCTTCTGCCAATTCTGTAGGCACACCAAGATTTCTTGCTGACATGTCTGGGATGGATACACCTACCTGATGATCTGCATTTGGTCCAACATGGAAACGCATGCCTTCTTTTGGGGTACCATCTTCATTCAAGTCTTCTCCTCTTGGATGATCGGCAGTCCTTTCGCCATTTCTTCCATCCAGAAGTTTGTACTTGCCGAACTGAGTTGTAGAAACAATTCGATTAAGAGATTCAATAGCATTTTCAATCTCCTGCTGATTTGCTTCTCTCATTGCCTGATCGCTGGCTCCGACGTTTGCCGCGGATATGGCACGCTGCCGTATATTAACCAAAAGGGTTGAGATCTCGTTCATGGATCCCTCAGCAGTTTGTACCATCGAAATAGCAATCTCGTTGTTTTTGATTGCCTGTTCCATACCGCTTACTTGCGTACGCATATGTTCAGAAATCACCAATGCCGCCGGATCATCAGCAGCACGATTGATTTTCTGCCCGGAAGCCAGTCTTTCAAGTGACTTCGAAAGCGCGCGATCGTTCTTTAACAGGTTGCGATGTGCAACCATAGACTCAATATTATTATTGATTCTTAGACTCATATTATCTCCTTAAAGATTAAGTGAGAAAGTTAGCTCCTTCCATAGAATAAAAGTATTCCCTTCCAGTAGAATATTGTGGTTAAACAGGTTTTGAATATAATCCGAAACTGTTTATAGAGGACTGCTCTCACGAAGAAAGCAATGCCCTTCCATTGGCTCTCCAACGTGCACTGCACGTGAAGGATTTCGAAACACCACTGGATAACAAACCATTGATGCTTCAGAACACTTCTGCATCTTAATCCGAAGTCTTGAGCCATTAATCCTGAAACTCAAAAACAATCTCGATGCAGTTCTCCCCATGAAAAAACAGGGGGTCCAACTTTACCGGACTTTCATATTGATTATCCGGAAATGAATTTCAATAAAATATTATTTTTATTATATTTGTTATGAAACACATTCCTTGTTTCGAATAACTAACTCTATAGACTTATTTCCTTATAACTTCATCTTCGTGTTCCCAACTACCTAACTTGTATAGCTGTTAATTGCTTATATTATTTAACAATTCTTGGTATCGAGAACCTTCTTCAATTTTTGTTCAGCACGCTTAATTTTTTCCAATTCTTTAGGTGGCTGTTCTTCAGAATCATAAAGATTGAACAATGCGGATTCCGGCAGTCTTTTTTCAATCTCAGACCGCAAACAAGTTAAATTGTCTTCCAGATACATCCCATTCAACAGCGACGGAATCTTAAAGGACATTTTGCGGAATGCAGCCAACTTTGAATCCTTTGAGGCCACTTCAATCAATCTTAGAGCATGATTAAAACTGGCATCATCCTCTTCCTTTTGAGGTGTAATTGCCGAGGAAAATGTTTGCGCGTGCTTCCGCATCTGACGCAAGAGAACTGATTTATCTAACATAGGAGTTCATGTCCTTTTGATAAGTTAGTTAAATGAAATAACTGCATAAGATCGGTAGAATTGTTTCTGATCATTCTTAAAAATCTGAGTGCAGTTCAGTTTAAAACGAAAAAACTCTTCATCCATTCATTCCCATTTCTCTACTTCCATTTCCATATTCAAGGCACTTCCCGGCGAGATAGTTGACTTCATCCCTGGTATCTCACCGGAAAGCGACCAGGAGGATCGGTTAACGCACCACTAATTCCAAAGGGTGGCGCGAAAGGCATTCACATCCTGAATCGTTCACTACTACTGTGTGTCCAAAACACATGGCATTTCCGGAATCACTATCCATCAAAATCATGTGTAGAAAAAACACCATATTCTTTTCAGCAATGACTTGATTGCCATGAAAAAACATTGGCCAATCCATCCAGTTTGGTGAAAATGTTGTCCCCAGACTGTATCCGGTGGCGTTCATACGGTGGTTGCGCATTCCGGAATTGTCACAAGTTCTGGCGTAAGCATCAAAGACATCTCCGATTGGATTACCAGGACGTAAGGCATTTTCACATGCTTCCATTGCCTCAAGACAGACCTGATGCATCTTCCGATGCTGATCAGTCACTATACCTACAGGAATTGTGCGCATCATGGCCGCGTGATAATGCCGATACGCACCTGCCCATTCAAGGGTGATCTGGTCTTCCGGGCTAAGTTTCCTCCTTCCGGAATAATAACGGCAAAGTAAAGCGTTTTCTCCGGAACCTATAATGAATTCGTTGCCCGGATAATCGCCTCCGCCTCGAAATATCGCACCCTGCATGGCAGCCAAAATCTCACCCTCATCACATCCTTCACTCACTAACCGATGTGCTTCATCTAAAGCGTCATCTGCCAGCACTGCAGCTTTACGGACATAAACAAGCTCTTCTGGAGTTTTCACAACTCGTAACTGATTTACCAGATGTGACGCATCAACAAGCTGGCAAAAACCATCAAGAGCTGAATCCAGCAATTTCCCATTTTTTGCTGTCAAACCGTAAGAGTCGTACTCCACTCCAAGTCGTTTGCCCTGGCATCCGCATTCACGCAAAATCTTATTCAACTCCGAAGCCGGATTCGCAGCTTCACCGTCAACCCAGATTCGGATATCTTCTAAAACAGACGTATGCTGAGCCTGTCTTAAATCCGGTGCTCTTGTCAGCAATATCAATCTCCCATCCAGTCCCAAATAAAGGCACTGAAAAAAAACATAGCCGAAAGTGTCATATCCTGTCAGATAAAACATGCTTTCCTGCCGAAACAAAAGCATTCCGTCCAATTCATGAATGGACATCAATTCTTTTAAACGATTCTGTCGTTTACTGAATTCTTCACGATTAAAATGTAGAGGCATTTTCCCTCCTTAAATCTTGAGTAAATACATGTCAGACTTTTGAATGATCAGAAAGAATGACACTACCCCCTATGTTTTCATCTATACATAAAACTACGGACTACTCCTCACATGATGTAATTACATTGATACAATTTGTCATATAAATAATATTAATATTACAAAAATAGGAACACCCCACCTCAAATATATTATTCAGACCTACCTGCCGAAACCCCCTCTAGTCCAATGGCAGATTACTTCAATGGCATGTATCTTTTCTGAGACTGCTCACAACAATATTCAGGATTGATCCATAACATTCATGGTAGAGTTGCAAAAATAAACAACTCCCCATCATGAAATTACACAACAGTAAAGACATCTATGGATACTCCACCACATTGCTATGAAAACATCCCGCGAAATTTCCCGAAATATGAAACTTCATATATTTGGGGACAGATTCAGGTGCAATTCACCATTATTTTTCCGGATCATAATTCCACAAGTAATCTTAATAGAAAGTAGAATCAAATTATGTATAAGTCTTGAGTTGTAATGAAGGAATCCCAGGACCACACATATTTCTATTTCAAAAAAATACTTTGGACAATGACTCAGCAAAAAATGGATTTATACCCATTTGCCAGGTTTCGCCAGATTAAGTTGTCAAAGAACAAATAATATATCAATTTCAACAGTCGGGATAAGCCCGCACAAAAAATCGATACCTTTTGATTACCATCATTATTCCTGGCTTACACGAAATATTTTTAAGCCGCGTGACTGGTAATTATTTAATGCATGTGGATGGTCAAGGATGCAGGTATGTACCCATACCCTTTCAGCTCCCATTTCCCATGCTTTTTCAATTGCGGCAGATAAAAAACTGCCGCCTAATCCTTTCCCTAAAAATTCAGGCAACAAGCCAAAATAAGCAATTTCAACATCTCCATTTTGGGCATCCAATTCAAAATATCCCGCAGGAGTTCCTCTATAAATCAACATCCAGGTCTGAAGCGTTTCACATTCAACCCAGTTCCGCCATTCTTCTTCAGACCATTTAAGACGATCTTTCCAATGCCATAATTTCCCCACTTCCTGATAAAAAAAGCGGTTTAAGGCAGGCAAAGGTATTTCAAGCTTCACCAGTTGTGTCTCAGGAAGGAGAGCTTTTGGGCTCAACTCTTCCGGATCCAACATTTCCAGATGCCAAACCGTCGCAGTCATGTTAGCCCATACATTTATTCAGTTCCTGACCACATAATCACTTTGGACAATGCTTTCAGCTAATAAAAACAGGACATCTCCCTCTACTTCAAACAAAGGCAGTGTCCCGCCAATCAATCCACGTACTCATTTACATAAGACCATGCACACGAAAATCAAACTGATTCAACTCTGTGAATGGCATCAAACAATCGCCCTATTCTGGCAATTCCAGTTATTACCGTATCCAGATGCAGTACTCCGCCCTGAACAATTTGCTAGTTATTTCAGCAACCCCTTCAAAAAGATGGAGCAATACACTCCGTATAATATATTTCACGAATTACTACTTCACATGGGTTTCAGTAACCTTTCTGAAGTTGGAACTGTAAAAGCATTCAAGTCGGGTTTTCCAAGAGCACGCTGCTTTTTGCAGTGAATTTTTCTTCAAGCAAAAAGGACTCTATTTTGTGAATAATTTCTTCAGCTGTTCATCAACAACAATCGTGCGCAAGCACTGGGAAAACTCACCACGGAATTTACCCCTTCTGGAAAGTAAATCGCCTTCAATTTAATAACCCCTTAAAGAATAAAAGGCTCAGCATCCATTTACTACATTCAGGATTAGCTTCATCAGAAAAAATTGAAGGAATACATTTATCCACAAGAGTAATTTGCAGACTAAATTCAGTCCTCACCACTTTTTTCAATTCTCAGCAAAAAAATTATCCGGGGTTTAATCTACCTCGAAATGCTTCTCTTCCGATAATTTCCAAGAACAATAGAACTCCCATATTTTACTTGGAATCCTGAATACTTTAATCATTTCAGTAAACGAATGCTTTGGACACTCGACTGAAAAATAATGTAACCCTTCTCAGTCAAACTTATACCTGAGAAACCGCCAAATTTGTTACTTCAGCAGTTATGTCAGATTCTCTGCACCATAGCAATAGACATGCAGCAATAATCCGTCGTACAAAAGCCCATTCATGCCTGGGAACCATCAATAACAAACACGTGAAAAACTTTTCACTCCCTTGTATCGTATAATCCGTAAGCACATATAAACAGACTAAATACCAAATTTCGCACAGCTTTATAGTAATGGCATTTCCCTGTATTGTATTAGACAGATCAATTCACTATTTTCATTCCTGGTTCCCAAAACATAGAACTTTTAAACGGCTTCAATAATCCAGTCCCAGAATGTGCACAGTATTTCACCATTCATGAATAAAGGACTATATAAATGAATCCGTAGTCATTTCAAAACCTGAAAATTCGCTTTAACGTACAGCTTAAACAACAAAGCCAGAAAATAGACACTATTCTCTGGCTTCTTCTAAATGTAAGCTTTTGACAGATCAACTCAGACAATGCAGATTCTGGCAAATCAAATCATCACCTCCACGCAAACTATAGATCCCTGATTAATACTCAATGGTATAACTCATATTTTCTAATTTCTTTGAGTATTTTCACTCAAACTGTCGGAAACTAAATATATGGCACAATACTTACCATAAACTTTCCCAACATTTTGAGATAATACAGCAATCCACTTAAAACAAGTAAACAAAGCAATACAGGTATGGCGGCCTATAAAGTAAAGACAGCAATCCTGAGTCACAAGTACACCCTGAAGATGAATTGAATCTGATTCAATTTTCAAAGATCTATTGAAACTACTCAGTTAAAATTAGTCTCAAATTATTACTAAACATCAGAATGGGAACCCACCGTCTTCGCCATTTCATGGTATCTGTAGAAATACCAGCAGGCAACAGACCTCCATGGCCTCCATTTTTCCAAATAACAAACCCCCTTTCCTGAGGGTACAATCATCCATTTCAAGTGTGATCCGGAGCAGGTACTTCATACTTAAAGAGCAACCGGACTCTTTCCCGGAATATACTTGCTGTATTATCAGACAACTTCTGTTCAATAATTGAATACGTTAAACCCGTTAACCTGCCTTCATTACATCTCAGCCCACTTGGACCAGTACGCTCCATGGTCTTGACTAACGAATGTCTGCCAGCCTAAAATGCAGTTCTGCCTCATTCCATTTTCCATATTGGTCACATTCTATCAGGACAGCAATTTATGGCATTCTCACCTGATACACAAATGCCCAGAACTGATTCGCATACCGATCTGCTTTGCACACAAATTTCAGCATTCCTTAAACAAAACCCGGCTGACAAACAGTACATGCCTCAGAAACTCCCGCAACTCAAAACAGCCGCGGCCAACATGTGCTATTCGCAGCCGGGTTAATACCGGCATTCTAATTTTCAAACAACAAAGCCAAAAAATAGCTTTCTGCTATCCTTTGGCTTTTACAAATTATTTATTTTAATTTCAGCTGTTATTATGCAATGAAAAAGTAACAAGCTGTAATTTTATCTTTTTACATCAAGTGTACCTGACAGTTTCACCCAGTCACTTTAATACGTTTCTCAGTATTTGCTTGATTAAGCTGAGGCATTTCCTGTGCTAAAGCATTTCGCTTTGTTGCATCAGGTTTCTTTTTTTCTCTAATTTGCACCCATGCTGCCCGTAACTCCTTCAGTAAATCAATGACAACAAGCACAGGTTTAGATTTCTTTTCCATATTTGCCTCAACCAATTGGCTGAACATGTAGCTATATAGTGACTTCAGATTTTTTGCGATTTCACCTCCCTGCTCCATATTCAATGTCGCCATCAGTTCTGTCACAATGTTCTTTGTTTTAATCAGGCAATTATGAACTTTCTCAATTTCGCCTGATTTCATGTACTCAACCGCAAAGCTCGCATTCTTTATTGCTCCATCATAGAGCATGATGATCAACTTGTTTTGATCAAGTGTGTTCACAGAAGCCTTTTTGTAGGCGTTCTGATAATTACCATAAGTGCTCATCGATACTCCTTAATTGTTAATTTGAAGACTTTCTAGCGCCGCTCATTGCAGAGAGTTGCTGACTAATATAATTTTGTTGGGATTTTAATTTTCCCAATGTACTGTCCAGCTTTGCAAATTTATTTTGCAATCTGGCTCGCTTAGTATCTGCGCGTTTATTCAAACGCTTTATCTGTTCGTCAAAATTACTCATTTGTCCGGTAATATCAGCAGTGGCTCGCTGGACACTTCCATCCAGAGGATCATTTAACACATTAAGTTTTTCTCCTAATTTGACTGCAACACCTTTCGAAATATTTACTGTTGCTTCTTCTTCATCAACCAGGTCCCCATCATCCAGTGTCACAAACAATCTTAAACCTTCAGTATTAGAACCTTCCGCCCCAACAAGCAACTGTCCTCTGCCGGTGGCTTCGACGTTTCCAATTGATCCTTCCACATTCTCACCTTGAGTACTCACACCGTCAACTAAACCTAAACTTGACAGATCCTTGCCAGCTCCAGGTTCCACTTCTATAGTGCTGTTGCTTCCATAAGTGCTTGATACTATTTTCAATCGCCCTTCGTCAAGTCGAACCTGTATTCCGCGGCGACCTAAAGCCTTGTCTTCAATCAAGCGGTTTTGTATAGTTTTTGCCAGGCTGCCTGGTGTATAGTTTTCCTGTTGCAGCTCAATGGGGTCTGATACCCTGCCATTGTTTTTTATGATCAGAACGTTGTTTGTATCATCAATTTTAACAATCCCGGGCAATGGTGTTCCCAAATAAAATCCGCGTTTGGCAGTATTTGAAACGTCCACATTGTACCCACTTGGATTAATTCTGGTTGTTTCAGTCATCCCCAGAAAACTTATTTCAGGATTATCTGTTTTCCCATGGCTTCGAAACAAGTTTGCCACATCAGAAAAAGTCTCAACTATTTTCTCATTTAGTTTTTTGTCATCAATAGACATCATCCCTGTGTCATCTATTTTCAAACCAATGGAAAACAGCATATTCGTCTTTTGAGGCAAACCACTCACAGTTGCAATTGTAGTGGTAGCAATTTCATTAACTACCTGTGCCAGATTTCTGTCACTTAACAAAGGAGCTGCTGTGTTTGTGGCCTTGTTGAACTTGGACACTTCTTTTGCTGTTGCCTGAAATGTATTGTAAGCATCTACAAAATCATGAATACGCTCCTTTGCAACTTCTGTGTCTCCTAATACGGATATAGTTACAGGCTTTTCACTGGCTGAAAAAAATTCCAGGTCAAGTCCGGGAATCACATCATTTGCTACATTTTCAGAACGCCTCACCTCTAATCCTTCGCCTGCTCTTGTAGCTCCAAGCCGCAGCACCAAATCCTGCGCAAGTCTGACTGTTGATGTCTCTGTGGAGATTGTAAAATAATCATCTTTATACAAATCTCCGGCGCCTAGAGACAACCTTAAGCCTTCATCGAAAGCAATTGGAGTTCCCGGAATATAGCCTTCTCCTACTTCTATCATTCCACTGCCGCCAAACGTATCTTCCCATCTCAATTGCAAAGCGCGTGTAATTCCAACAGTACCGCGCTTCTCTACGCTGAAAGTATATGTTTTTGCGATATCCGGCTCATATGTTCCGGACACTTCAATTGGCGCATTGCTAAGTCCCCCCGACATACCCCGTATTCCGGCAGAAACATCCAGAGCGCTTTTCGACTTGTCCTCATCAAGTCCCTCATATTCTTCATAGGTCATCCACTTTGAAGTAACGTCTACTTTATTAGAGACTCCGCGATGCTCTTCATCACTCCACCACATATCCTCAGACACCGGAGCTATCACGTCTACATCTGTAGAATCACCATCTCGCAAAACACTGGGATTCACTTCCACAAATAAACCATGGCCGATCGGAAGACGCTTCGGGTCACGGCGACCTTTTTTTGTGAATTCTAAATCAAAGAGCTCTTCACCATCTTCAGAGTCGATAGCAGTTGCTTTGTCAAAGGGGCCTTCACCTTTGCCTACATCTCCCAAATAAGGATGCCCGATATTTACAGAACCCTTTTCTCCTGTTTCGGTATATTCGTAATGTAGTTTTAATGGACTGGGTCCACCTACCTGCCCATTACCTTCCACCCTGAAAATGATGGTATCATCCTCCGCGCCATCATATTCACCGGATACACGTATCCCTCCTTCTGAAGCCTTACTGCTCCAATCAGATGGTTGTGAAATTTGAGGGGCGCGTTCAGCATCGCTAAGCCACCAGAACAATTTTGATTTTTCTGCAAAAACATCAACTGAAAAGGTGTCTCCATCAACAACTTCACCATCACTGATATATAATTTTAATCCGTCCGTAATGTCTAATGGACTTCCCGGAACGTAATTAAATTTATTTATTTCAATCTCACCTTCTCTTCCGTTTTTATCGCGCCAGCCAATCAGAACACCTGCTTCTGACGGAATCATTCCGGAACGAATAACTCGAAAGGTGAAAACATTGTCATCTTCTCCGGTATATGTACCACCAACCTGAACTATGTTGGTTGAACCACCAAATCCTGCGCCTGTGGCAGGTTTCTCTATTTTAGCTTCAAGACCCTTCCAGGTGGAAGTTTTGTCAAATGTGTTCTTATAACTTGGAGCTTCAACTTCTCCACCTTTTAGATTTACACTGATATTAATTCGTCCTTGCTCCCCTTTCTGATTGCTGGTTAATAGCAATCGATAAGGTTTATCGCCATGTGTTTTAGCAATAAAGGCCTCTACATCAGCATCTGAGTTGTTGATGGCCCTTTTTAAATCTGCGAGCGTGTCGTTGCCTTCCGCAAGATTTATTGTGACAGGCGCCGCGTCTTCATCATCTCCAATTTGAATCTGTACTTTTCCTGTGCCAATCCTGACATCTTCACGCTCAAATCCCTGTGATGTCAATTGATGTGACAGGGCCACCGACTCAACGATGATAGTGTGCCTCCCAGGAACAGAATCTTTCCTGGCATTTGGTTCCACTACATCCGAGTCGCTCGTTTCTACCTTCCTTGCCTCCCAAATTTCATACTTATTCAGTGCTTCGGTTACGCCCTGGAGCTTATTTAGTTCCATTTTAACGGCTTCCCAAGCCTCTAATTCGCTTACTTTTTGTTCTTTACGGTCTTCCACAGGCTTGATCCGCCTCTGCTCAATTGCCATGAAGCGATCAATGATCTCACCTGTATTCAGCTTAGACCCCAAGCCGGTAACAGCATTCGGATTTAGTTCTGCCAAGTCGGTTCCGTTTAATGAAGCAGTCAGTTCAGTTGACTCAGCACGATCTCACAAAATAGACCGTTTTTTGCCTAGCTTGATTTAGTCAACTAACTGATATTATATTGATTTCTGTTTTGCCTGTTCAAAGCAAACAAGCAGCTAGAAATCACTTCAAAAAACATTCCAATCAACCGTTTGAATTAAGCAGCTGTATCACTGATTGTGGTACCTGATTGGCCTGTGCCAACATTGCTGTTCCTGAAGAAAGCAAAATTTGATTTTTTACCAATGAACTCATCTCCTGAGCCATGTCTGTATCTGCTAACTGCGATTCTGAAGCAGTCAGATTTTCTTTTGACACACGCAAACCGTGTAAATTTGCTTCCAACGCATTTCTCTGGAATGAACCAAGATTACCACGCATGCTGGAAACTTCATCAATTGCTTGATCTATCAACAGCAAGGCATCTTGCGCCGCATCCGCGTCCAGCACATCAATTTCAGCTAAACTCCTGAAATTGCTTTCATTTAATACTCCCTTTGACAGATGTTCGGGATCAATACTATCAACCGATATTCGACGTAATTGTCCCTGATTCGGACCGATTTGAAAAACAAGTGAATTTTGTGATACATGGATATTGCCGTCCACATCATCACCCACTAATAATTCATTGTTTTTATCACGTTTAAACATTCCCGCAATTCGGTTTTCAGAACGATTAAAAATTTCATAAATTACATCATCGGTCGTTTCTCCGTATTTCACAGATACACCTTCCGCAATTGCACCAGGAGCACCTGTTAGCACCTGCCCTTTGCCCATAGCCGCACCTCCCATATTAAGCTCAGGGGAACCACCAATTGTCCCTTCAACATCACGACCCGGAAGCGCATAGGCAGCTTCATTTGCTCTTACATTCTGTCCCAAAAAGTTATTTAAAGATGAGGTTACGGTAAAGTTCGGCTCACTTCCAAAATGACGATGCCGCATTACAATCACTTCATCAATACCTGTAGTAAATTTGTTTATATCGCCCGGAGTTCTGGCAACTTCAGTCAAGGCATCATTCAACGTATCGAAGCTGTCAAGGAATGGACCAATATTTTCCTCAGGACGATAAATAAATATGTCCAGGTCCATGTTAGCTTCATCTGCCCGACGCTGCATTTCATGCGCTATCAACAACTGTATGGCCCGTTCCGTCCTGAGCTTTGCTTCCGGAGTTCCATTTCGCATGGCTGAGATTGAGAGTTTTTCGATTTTCTCGCGTAATTCATTGTTATTCTGCAGATCTACAGAAACCGTGCGCCCTCCCTCGTTTATCACAAATGAAACGAATTTGTTTGGGTCTGCTGTTGAAACATCTTCAAGTCTCAACCTGCGTGTAGCCACCATCATGGAACGAGTTGCGACCTGTGTAATATCAACCTTATGTCCGTTTGCCTGTGTTGATTTTGCATCTTCTGATGCAAAAACAAATTCAAGCCCTTCTCCTACAGCAACTCCTGTTGCTGAATTGCTTCCATCCAGCAGTTTTCTTCTTCCAAATTGAGTATTCTTTGCAATATTTTTCAAAGTAGATAACAAGTTACCAACTTCATTTTGATCCGCCTGCAAGGTCTTTTCATCATTTGTACCTTCGTTAGCGGCATGTACCGCGAGTTGGCGTAAATTGACCAGGATATTGCTCACTTCATTTAATGCCCCTTCTGTGGTCTGAATCATAGAAATAGATGATTCGGAATTGCGAATTGCCTGTCCAAGTCCTGAAATCTGCGATTTCATCTGCTCAGAAATCACAAGAGAAGCAGGTCCATCTGCTGCATGATTGAGCTTTCTGCCTGAAGACAATCGTTCCAGGTTCTGGCTCAACTCACGCTCAGTCTGCTGCAAGTGTCTGAGAGCGTTCAATGCCGCAATGTTTGAATTAACTCGCAATGCCATAATAATTTAATTCCAGTGTCATTAATAAGGTTTACTTGTCAACTTATCGGAACATAGTTACATTTCTTTAACTATGTCCACGCACCATTTTATACAGTTGAATTTTTGCAGTTCCTTCCTGTATCGGAAACTAAAATATTTTCTTTAACACATTTTTATGTGTACAGAGCGTGTAGTTGCTTTGATTACTCCCGCACTACTCAAGTGAATGTTATGACAGAAAGTCAAATATATTAATGTGCGCCAGGTAAATTCTTGCAAAAAATTTCATACCAACAAAAAAACAAATACGGGATTGCTTAGTACAATATTGATGTAAAACTATGTTGTATTTAGGATTAAAGCTTGAATTCTTGATAATAATGCGTTCAAATAGTGTGTTTTATTATTTAAAAATAAATTCATCTTTGTTAAAGACAGATTTCAATGAAACGTACTTTCCAGCCCAATAACAGGCGCAGAAAGAAAAAGCACGGATTCCGGGCCAGGATGGCGACTCCCGGAGGACGCAAAATCATTAACCGCAGACGAGCAAAAGGCCGTAAACGTCTTAGTGCATGAGCATTAATAAAACTTTTCCGAAAAAGATCAGGCTGAATCAAAGCCGAATTATTCGGGAAGTGTTCGAAAAGGGTGTTTATCAATCATTGGGGCTGATAGGAGTCAAATATAAAACAGCAGCAGTTGACTCAAGCCGCTTTTCAATATCCATTAAAAAAAATGTGGGGAATGTGCCTTTTCGCAATCGCATCAAGCGCTTGCTAAGAGAAGCAATCCGTCAACAGCGTTCGCTGTTGAAATGTTCGTTCGATTTTTGTTTTTTTGTAACCCGTCCACCAAAGAAACCCCTGGATTATGCCTACGTCCTGCGTCAGATCAGACGGCTTTTCAACACTTTGAATAAGGAATACAGTGACTGAACCGGAACACGCGTTGCAAAGTCCGGTGGCGTCAATCCTTACGACTTCTTGCAGATTCTCTCATCAAAATAATAAAAAGAACAATTTCCTAAGTCGTGTCATTGTGAAGATGATTAACGGCTATCGCTATTGGGTGTCCCCTTTTATTCCTGCTTCCTGCAGATTTTATCCAAGCTGTTCACAATATGCTTTGGAATCATATCAAAAACTGGGATTTTGGAGGGCAACATACCTGAGCTTGTGGAGGATAATGAAATGTAACCCATTTCATCCCGGAGGAGTGGATCAAGTCTCCGGACATGAAATTTCAGATTCGGAGGAATGTGCTGGGTTATCTGAAAAAAATAATTTGCAAAAAATATAATGGATAAAAACACACTTCTGGCCGTAGTCCTCTCTGGCGCAATCATGGTTCTCTGGTACACAATCTTTCCTCCGCCTGAACCTCCACCACGAGAATTTGTCGAAACAGTTGAACAGGAAGGCGCTGCAAGCAATGAAATCAGACGTAATTCAAATGAAGTGGCAGATAAAGATTCCTCGCTTTCATCTGCTAAACCTTTAACCACAATTGCGGAAGTTGACAGCAGTTTGCCTTCAAAAGAAGTAACTATTGAAAATGAGAAATACCGTCTTGTGTTAGACACTCGTGGTGGAATAGGCAAAAGCCTGCAATTAAAACAATTTAAACATACAAAACCACGTCTTACACTGAGCACATGGTTTCCATTTCTAACCAGCTTTATTGGTCCTGATTATCAAAATGAGGTAACAGAAGAAAATAGAGTACAGATGTTCGGCAATCACCTGGAAGAAGTACCTCCTTTTTTTCAGGAATTCAAGGGGGATCCAAACACCACAGCCTTATTTCGCAACGCTGTTTTTGCCGCCAGTTCGGATCATGTAGTGATGGGTGAAACAAATGGCAATGCCATTTTGAAACTGACTTCTCCTATTGTGAATGGTCTTCAAATGATAAAAATATTTGAGGCAACTCCAAATAGTTATGTCCTTAACTATAGTGTTCAGCTGATCAACCGTTCCCAGGGAATAAAGCCATTGAAGGTGCTTTATTTTTTTGGAGAACAGAGGCTTTCCGACGATGGCGGTGGGATGCAGCAAGTTTCACATGAAGGTCCTGTGTTCTTTTTCGATGAAAGTCTTCAAACTGAAAGTACAGACAACATAGAAAATGAGATGACCGTAACTCTGATGAATTGGCTGGGAGTAGAAGATCAATACTTTATTGGGGCAGTTGCACCGGAAACTCCGGTAAGGAATGGATTTTTCCGGGCAGGAACATTCTTTCCTGATTCTCAATATCAAACACAGGGAGAAAGAAAATTATCACCTTATTTCGGTGTGGCTCTGCCGCCAACTGATTTGAAACCAAACCTCTTGGTCGAATCAGGATTTAAAATGTATTATGGCCCAAAGGCTGATGAAGAGTTGTTAAAATTCGGGGACAATCTGGTGATGTCACATGATATGACATTGGAAGTACTGGCAGGACCATTACTGGATTTGCTTAGATTTATTTACGGAATAGTCGGTAACTACGGAGTGGCAATTATTATTTTGACAATTATTGTGCGTCTGCTGTTGTTTCCTTTGACTTTCAAGGGCATGAAAAGCATGAAACGTATGCAGCAGCTAACTCCGAGGATGAAGAAACTGCAGGAAAAGTATAAGAACAATAAAGAAAAACTGAACAAGGAAATGATGGATCTTTACAAAAAAAACAAGGTCAATCCGCTTGGCGGCTGTTTGCCTTTGTTGCTGCAGATCCCGGTCTTTTTTGCTCTTTACAGTTCACTGTCCAGTGCGGTTGAACTGCGACATGCGCCCTTCTACTTTTGGATCAGTGACCTGTCACAACCTGATGGACTGGGAATTACTCCCATACTGATGGGAGTATCGATGTACATTCAACAAAAAATGACTCCGCAAACTGCGATGATGGACTCCACACAGGCAAAAATAATGCAGATGCTGCCGTTCATTTTTACTGTGTTTTCCTTTACTTTTCCTTCCGGGCTAACTTTGTACTGGTTAACCAGCAATGTCCTTTCAATTGCCCAACAGCAAATCATCAATCGCATAAAAACCCCTGAAATGCAGCATTGATTGTCTGGACTGTAACAGTCTCCTTCCCTGCCTGAATTACTGAAAAACTTGATTTTGAATCTATATTCTGTTCTACTTTGCAATTTATAGTTTACATATTAATTTTTTTTAGAGTGACAAATTGAGTTTTCTAATTAAAATAAAATTCATTTTTGTCCTCCCACACAGTAATTTTACAGAATAATAACAACACGAGGACCTCAAAAAGTATTGAGGAGGTCATCAAAGAACAGTAGTTTTTCTCATGCATAAGTACCCGGAAAAGCAAGGGTTGTACGATCCGATGTTCGAGCATGATAACTGTGGTGTTGGATTTGTTGTAGAGATGAAAAATCGCAAATCCCACCAGATTATCCAGCATGGGTTAGGATTACTCTGTAACCTTAATCACCGCGGTGCACTTGGAGCTGATCCGGAAACGGGGGACGGTTCAGGCGTTATGATTCAAATTCCACATCAATTTTTTCTTGAAGAGTGTAAAAGCTCCGGAATAGATTTGCCTGAATCCGGAAAGTACGCTGTTGCTTCAATTTTTCTTCCGCAGGATGTTAATGCAAGGAGGCGTTGCGGAGAGGTGATTGAGAGCCAGATTGTTGAAAAAGGCATGGATCTGCTGGGGTGGCGGGATGTTCCAATCGATCGAGAATATGTGGGGAAGCAAGCTCAGGCATCAATGCCTGTTATACGCCAGTTGTTTGTTGGGCATAATCAGAATGAAGTATTTGAACAAAAAAGATTTGAAAATAAATTATATGTGACCCGAAAAGCAATCCGCTCTGCACTACAGGATGAAGAAGATTTTGTGATTACCAGCATGTCTTCACGAATAATAGTATATAAAGGCATGCTGATCCCTCATCAAATGAAACTATATTTCCCTGATTTGTCTGATATACGTATGGAAAGCGGGCTGGCATTGGTTCACACACGTTTCCCCACAAACACCTTTCCACGCTGGGATCTGGTGCAGCCTTTCAGAAACCTTGCACACAACGGTGAAATAAACACATTGCGCGGTAATATCAACCGAATGGTAGCGAGGCGCGCGAATTTAAAGTCTCCTCTATATGAAAACATAAGCGAGCTGTATCCTATCATTATTCCAAGAGGAAGCGACTCTGCCTGCATGGATAATGTTTTTGAATTCCTGATTCAATCAGGATATTCACTTGCACATGCCATGATGATGCTGGTTCCGGAAGCATGGGAGCATAACCCGGATATGAACGCGGAAAAACAGGCATTTTATGAATACCATGAGCACTTGATGGAACCCTGGGATGGCCCAGCTTCACTTGCCTTTACGGACGGTGTTCAAATTGGTGCTATCCTGGACAGGAACGGGTTGCGTCCATCGCGCTATGTGGTGACAGAGGACGACTTGGTGATCATGGCATCCGAGGTGGGGGCAGTCCAGGTTGATCCTAAGAAAATCAAATATAAAGGCCGCTTACAGCCTGGAAAAATGTTTTTAGTTGATACACAGGAAGGACGTATAATTGATGATAAAGAACTGAAAGCAGACATTTGCAGCAAAAAGCCTTATGCAGAATGGCTCAGGCAAAATGTATTGCCATTGTCAGATTTACCACAACCGAATCAAGTTCCGGAAGCTGATTTCAATACACTGTTATTAAGACAGAAGATCTTTGGCTATACTTCAGAGGACATAAACCTGCTTTTGACTCCAATGGTAGAAAATGGCGCTGAAGCCGCAGGTTCAATGGGCAACGATACTCCACTGGCCGTTTTATCTGATAGTCCAAGACTGTTGTACGATTATTTCAAACAGATATTCGCGCAGGTCAGCAATCCTCCTGTTGATGCCATACGTGAGGAATTAGTGATGTCACTTACCAGCCGTTTGGGTCATGAAAGAAATATACTTGA
Source organism: SAR324 cluster bacterium REDSEA-S27_B3 (assembly GCA_001627865.1). Lineage (GTDB taxonomy): Bacteria > SAR324 > SAR324 > SAR324 > NAC60-12 > Arctic96AD-7. The sequence goes on along the minus strand of LUQO01000031.1, from coordinate 102,933 downwards.
TCCGGGACCTGAACATGCCAGTATGCTCAAACTTGACCATCCGATTCTGAGTAATGAACAACTTTCACAAATAAAGGAACTGGACAAGCAGGATTTCAAATCCTCAACATTAAGCATCCTGTTTGATGCTGAAACAGGAATAGAGGGATTTACAAAATCACTGCAAACACTCTGTGATAATGCGGAAGACGCAGTCAAGGAAGGCAGTGTTTTGCTTGTTTTGAGTGACCGCGGTGCAAGCAGGACTAAAGTTCCGATTCCTGCCTTACTGGCTGTTGGAGCCGTTCACCACCACTTGATCCGAAAACGAAAGCGCTACAGAACAGGAATAGTTGTTGAAACCGGAGAAGCTCGGGAAATTGCGCACTTTTGCCTGCTGGTAGGCTTTGGTGCAGGAGCAATCAATCCATATCTGGCGTTTGAGACTTTTGAACATATTATTAAGCAAAAATCCTTACAAAAGGAATATTCTCTGGAAAACGCTATCCAGAATTATTTAAACGCAATCCGTAAAGGAATGTTTAAAGTTTTCTCTAAAATGGGTATTTCCACAATACAAAGTTATCGCGGAGCACAAATTTTTGAAGCAGTTGGACTGGAAGAAGATTTGGTACAGCAGCATTTTACCGGAACTCCTTCCAGAATCAGTGGCGCCGGTTTACGGGAAATTGCCCAGGAAACTTTACTGAGGCATAAAACGGCATTGGAGGAGACTCCGGATACAGGCAACATTCTTCCGGTGGGTGGATTTTATCATTGGCGCAGACGGGGAGAATTTCATCAAATAAATCCGGTAATGACAAACACTCTGCAAAAAGCAGTTCGCAACAACAGTCAGGAAGCATACGATGAATTTTCACGCTTGGTTAATGATCAAAATCAGCGTTTTTCCACACCAAGAAATTTGTTTGAGTTCACAAAAACCAATTCAATTGAGCTGAAAAATGTTGAACCTGCGTCAGAAATCGTCAAACGTTTTGTCACGGGAGCAATGTCATTTGGATCAATCAGCAAAGAATCGCATGAAACACTGGCAGTCGCTATGAACCGTATTGGCGCACGCAGCAACAGTGGAGAAGGCGGGGAAGACTCAGCGCGTTACGAAAAAAGGAAAAATGGAGACATGCCACATAGCGCCATCAAACAAGTTGCTTCCGGACGTTTCGGTGTAACAAATCACTACCTGGTAAACTGCACTGAAATTCAAATCAAAATAGCACAGGGTGCGAAACCTGGAGAAGGTGGACAACTGCCTGGAACTAAAGTCAGTGTGGATATTGCTAAAGTCCGTCACTCCATACCGGGAGTTACACTCATTTCGCCCCCGCCTCACCATGACATTTATTCAATCGAAGATTTGGCTCAGTTGATATTTGATCTGAAAAATTCCAATCCTGAAGCAAAAATCAACGTTAAACTGGTTGCGGAAGCCGGAGTCGGTACGATTGCTGCGGGAGTCGCCAAAGCTCACGCGGATATCATAACAATCGCGGGGCATGATGGAGGAACAGGAGCATCTCCATTAACTTCTATAAAACATGCCGGAGTTCCATGGGAACTGGGACTGTCTGAAGCTCACCAGACATTGATGCTGAATCAACTGCGCGGAAGAGTGAGATTGCAGACTGATGGCCAGTTGAAAACAGGCAGGGACGTGGCTGTCGCAGCTTTGCTGGGGGCAGAAGAATATGGTTTTTCAACCATACCATTGATCGCGATTGGCTGCATTATGATGCGCAAATGCCACCTTAATACCTGCCCGGTTGGTATTGCAACTCAAAATCCGGAACTGCGTAAAAAATTCACCGGACAGCCGGAACATGTTATTAAATACTTCTTTTTCGTGGCAGAAGAACTCCGGAAAATAATGGCAGAACTGGGTTTTCGCAGAGTTGACGAAATGGTCGGACATACGGATATGCTGAAACAGCGTAAGGATATTAAGCATTGGAAGGCTGGAAAAGTGAATTTGTCAACTGTGCTGCATCAAGTCCCACTGGGAGAAAATGACACCCTTTTCTGTACTCAGAAACAAGACCATGGACTTGAAAGCCAATTAGACCATGAGATCATTGAAAAATCCTCCGCAGCTCTGAATCAAAAAAAACCGGTTAATCTTTCACTACCGATCTTAAATGTTAACCGTGCTGTCGGTACATTGCTGAGTAGTGAAATTGCCAGGAAACATGGAGAAAAAGGACTGCCGGATAATACAATTCACTGTAAATTCAATGGCTCTGCAGGACAGAGTTTTGGAGCATTTTTAGCACAAGGAGTGACACTGGAACTGGAGGGTGACGCCAATGACTACACCGGCAAAGGCTTAAGCGGAGGCAGACTTATAATTTATCCGCCAAAAAATTCAACCTTCCGTGCAGAAGAAAACATTCTTGTGGGCAACACCGTGCTTTATGGTGCAACCGGAGGCGAAGTTTTTTTCAGCGGAATTGCCGGTGAACGTTTTGCTGTGCGCAACAGTGGCGCGATTGCCGTGGTAGAAGGTGTTGGTGACCATGGATGTGAATACATGACAGGCGGAAATGTGATCGTTTTGGGTGAAACCGGGAAAAACTTCGCAGCAGGAATGAGTGGAGGGATTTCTTATGTCCTTGATGAAAATCAAAAATTTGAATCTAAATGCAATCCCAGCATGGTGGCCTTGGAAAATATCACTGATGCTGAAGAAAAGTTCTGGCTGCGCAAGTGGATTACGCTTCATCAGGAATATACGGGAAGTGAACGCGCCGCACAATTGCTTGAAAACTGGAATACTACATTGGGGAATTTTGTCAAAGTTATGCCGCACGAATACCGTGCGGTTCTTAAAACACAGAAGAATAAAGCTGCCTGAATAGACTCTCTTTCAACTTAGCTTATGGGAAATGATACCGGATTCTTAGAATTTAAAAAAGAAAGCCCCCCGCTTCGTCCTGTTGAGGAAAGAGTCCTTGATTATCAGGAGTATGACACCTTCTTCTCAGACAAAGAACTGCAGCAGCAGGCAGCCCGCTGCATGGATTGCGGGGTTCCGTTCTGCCATATGGGTTGTCCATTGGGTAACATGATACCGGACTGGAACGACCTTGTTTATCAAGGGCAATGGAAAGAGGCGCTTGCAGCTTTGCACAGCACCAACAATTTTCCTGAGTTCACCGGAAGAATTTGTCCCGCCCCTTGCGAAGACAGCTGTGTGCTGACAGAACATTATACATTGGATGCTGATGAAAAAATTCGAAAAGTTAATGCTGTAACAATTGAAGAAATCGAAAAACACATATCGGAACGAGGATGGACTGAAGGCTGGATAAAAGCACAACCTCCAACTGAACTGACTGATAAGCGTATCGCCATTGTTGGTTCAGGGCCGGCTGGACTGGCTGCTGCACAGCAGTTACGAAGAGCAGGTCATGCTGTAACTGTTTTTGAAAAAGATGACAGGATAGGCGGATTACTGGTTTATGGGATTCCGGATTTTAAACTTGAAAAAAAAGTTGTTTCAAGGCGCATAGAACAACTCCGGGAGGAAGGTGTTGAGTTCCGGACAAGTGTAAATGTTGGCACTGATTTATCAGTCGAAGAACTCCGGAACAGTTTTGAAGCAATCCTGCTGGCAACAGGAGCACAAAACCCGCGAAAGCTTGAGGTTGAGGGACATGATTTAAAAGGAGTACACTATGCCATGGATTTTCTCCCGCAATGTAATCGTGATGTGGCCGGAGACTCTATTCCGGAAGAAGAGAAGATTGATTCTGGGAACAAATCTGTAATAATTCTCGGAGGAGGTTTTACCGCGGCAGACTGTCTGGGTAATATTAATCGACAGGGAGCAAAACAGAATATTCGTCAATTTGAACTGGTTAACATGGTGCCTCGACCAACTCCGGTTCATGAGGAAACTGATCCTGATTGCAGAGCAAATATTTTGACAGAATCCATCATGAATGATGGTGACGGATGTGTTAAAGAGTTGCGGGGAGTAAAAGTGAAATGGGAAAATAAGGACGGGCGTATGACCATGAACCGTGTTCCAGGTTCAGAATTTACCGTGTCCACGGATATGGTATTTCTTGCATTGGGTTTTTTAGGACCAACCCTGGATGGATTGGTTGAAGAACTGGGAGTTGAGTTGAGTGTTATTGGAGCAGAAAAATCCCGAAAACCTGCCGCTGTTAAAAAAATGCTGAAAAACACTCAGCCGGTTTATACCATTTGTTCAAATGAAAACTTTATGACCAGCGAAGATGGAGTGTTTGTGGCAGGTGATGCCAACCGCGGTGCTTCTCTGGTTGTCTGGGCCATATGGGAAGGTCGTGAAGCGGCGCGCTGCATAGACAATTATTTGATGGGTAAAACTGTGCTTCCATCCACACCTCAGGCAGAAGTGCTTGTTTAACATGCTTTCAGATTTATTACTGTGAGGAAAAACAAACTGATTTTCTGGTGCGCTTTCGCTGTTTTTTCAGGCTTAACGATTTACGCACTCTGGAATGAAATCAGCCGCGACACTGCAAAACTTGAGCACAGTATAAGCGGAGTCATCCTCACAGTTCTAGGAATAGGCAGTGGAATAGTAAAAACAGATAATGCGCATGTTTTACTTTTTGATCCCGAAACACTGGAACTGGCAGCCTCACGCATTCTCAATCCTTTTTTGCCTCCAATTACATTTAGTGTTGGGCAGGCGGATGCGAACCGCCAGCTGAGGGGTTCTTATCGGATGCTTGTTCTCACAGATAAAGATGGAAATCCGAATCGTCCTACAGTTGGAGAAATAATTGGGCCGCTGACGGAGAGTATCCCATTAGGAACTGAAGGAGTTGAATATCATCTGGATCGCCCTTTTAGAAGTTTCCCAGAAGAACTGATGTACCGTGAAACAGATTCTCCAGAAACAAGCATTAGTGGAATTGTCAAATCATCCCCAAATTTATCAGACAAGGTTGGTCCGGAAGATCGACTGGTGATCATGCTTTTTGATCCGGAAAAAGGAAGGCCTGTTGCAGTCAAAATACTGGAAAATTTCAAACTTCCTCAAAAATTCACTATCGGCCAGTCAAACGCGTTTGGGAACAACCCACTCGAAGGAAAATTTTCTCTCAGAATCCTGACAGATAAAAACAACCAGCCATTTCAATCTGTTCCAGGAGAAATTATTGGACGATCAAAAAAATTAATTTCTTTAGGAGTGAAAAATCTGGAATTTGTTATGGATCAGGACTATATCCGCTAGATTCAATCTGTATACAGAATCTTCAATACGGAGCTTCATAAGGTCAGATTGGATGAGCGATTAAGCTGATAAATTGGGGATGTTACTCAGAAGTTGAGCAACGGATACATTTCAGCAACAGGTCAAAAAATCACTTCAGGCCTTGCGATGTTTAGTGCCTCATTGATATTTTCACGAAAACAAGCTCGATTGGGGAAACCACCCGGCAATAGATAGTTTTCAGGTGTTAATCTCTGCTTAAGCTCACGATTTTTTTTTGTTACTGTCATTTTTTCACCCGCACGTCCAAGTCCGCTCATTTTAAACAGATAATGTACTTCAAGGTGTTCTTCATATATTCGGAGTAAACAACGGACAAAGTCCAGATTGGGATATTCCCTTGATTCTGGCGGAACAAGTTTGATCTCAGTCCATTCGGATTTACGTTTCTGATATTTTTCCAGGAAATAAAATTGTGTTGTGAAAGTTTGCAGAAAGTTTTTCAGGATTGGATGCAGGCTGATTTGTAAATCAATCCTACCTCCTACAGAGAGAGTATCTTCTCCACCAAAAAGCAAAAACAATCCCCCCTGTTTGTCAGTAATAGGACAATCTGTGCTCAAATTAAAATGCCATTCGAAAGATTGATCCCCACCTGCAGGCAGAGAGATGTCCTGCGCCATTACCTGATTTTCAAGCACTTCCCAGGGGGAGTCATTCCCTTCTTTGATGGCTTTTTTCAGTCCGTAGGCAAGGATAATTTGAGATGTGTTCACAATCACTGTTTCTCTGCTCATGCTACGAATTCGAAGCTTCCCTTTTATTTCTTCTCCCTGATTCCAATTCTCACCATCAACTTCAATTTGATGTTCCAAAGGCTGCTGAAAAAATGTACTTCTCATAAAATTTCTTAATTATGGTGTTACTGATTCCAGGTTTAGTTATATGTAAGTGATTTTTTATTCAACAAATTTCCCTAATCCATTTTTTATAGCTTTCATTGCTTTGCTGACAGGTATGATATTTTTATTCTATCAACTTTTGAAACCAATCTCGAATCGCTGCTGGATTACAGCAATGATTTGTTGATGAATTACTTCAACTTCCTGCTCGCCGTTCAGGCAAACAAAACGTTCCGGTTCAGCTGAGGCCAGTTCATGATAACCATTGGCAGCACGTTCAAAAAAGTCTTGTGACTCCATATCCAGACGATCTTTTACAAACTGTTCATCTCGTTGGTCCAGTCGGTGGGCAACAGTTTCTGGTGGAATTGTCAGCAGAAAAGTTAAATCCGGAAGATACGGTTTGATGCTGTATGATATGATAGATTCAATACTTCTTAAATCAATTCCCCTGCCATAACCCTGATAAACTACAGTTGAGTCATGAAAGCGGTCACACAATACCATTTTGCCTTGTGCTTTTGCAGGGAGAATTGTTTCCTTAAGGTGCTGTATCCTGTCAGATAAATAAAGCAACAGTTCGCTTTCCGGATTAAGTTCTTTGTGTTCCGGATTAAGCAGAATATGCCGGATTTGCTGTCCGATTCTAGTTCCTCCAGGTTCCTTTGTTTTGAGGACTTCACAACCTTGCTGGATCAGCCAGTTATTGATTTTTTCCAGCTGGGTACTCTTTCCACAACCGTCAAGACCCTCAAAAGTAATAAGTTTTCCGGAATGCATTGAAAGCAGGTATTATTGACTAAGGAAGGAATTTATCTCTTTTTATCGTAAACTTTGTATACCTTGTTTCTGATTGCTTCATGTGATTTTTGTGCATGCCTGATCACTTTGTTACACGCTTGCTTGAAGTTATTGATATCTTCTGAATTATCATGGGTTTCTTCAAATCTTTTGAAGCTAGTGTAAAGATTTTCCACATCTTTTTTTAGATTTTTCTTTACAACAATTGCTTTAGGCAGGTTTACTTTCAACTCATCTTTGGAACTGCTGCTGAGCACCTCCTCCCCCACACGTTTCAGTGAAATGCTTTTCGATGAGACAGAATTGTATTTTTTTTGTGTTTCTTCCGGTGTCTTTTTAATGCTGTCCCGCAGGACTGACTTCACATTGCCGAATTTTCCCGTCTCTTCTTTTTTATCAGTACCTTCTGCGGAGCCCATAATCGTACTCAGTTTATGCTGGAAAAAGTTAAGATGTTATTCACAAGTAAAAACATAAGTGCTAACAAACGCTTGAAATGTACATGAGATTAATGTAGATTGTCCTGCAATTATTTATAAAAACATCTTCCGTAATAAAAAACTCATTTCAGAACAAAGTCGGCCTATTATGCTTAAAGTAAAGAAAAAAGCCAAACCAGAAAAAATTCTTCTGGGCGATGAAATGTATATTCTCTGGCAAGATGGAAAAGAAAGTCATATAAGTTTTTTTGATCTGCGTGACTCTTGTCCATGCGCAAGTTGTATTGATGAATTCAGTGGAGTTAAGAAATTGGACTCAAAAACAATCCCCAAGGACATTCGACCATTGAAAAGCGAATACGTGGGCAATTATGCCTTGCGTGTATACTGGAGTGATAATCACGATACGGGGATTTTTCATTATAAGATGCTTCGCAATTTTAATAATTTGCAATAATTTTCCATTGTGGTTGCTGACACAACAACTTTAACAGGGTAAAGATGATTCAAATAGAAGGTGATTTAATTGCCACTGATCTGAAAATTGCCTTTGTGGTATCAAGGTTCAATGAATTCGTCTGCGAACGTTTGCTGGAAGGCGCACTGGATTCTCTGGCAAGACATGGTGGCAATAAGGAAGAGGTTACGGTATTGCGTGTTCCGGGCGCGTTTGAGCTGCCATTAGCAGCAAAAAAATTAGCAATTAGCGGAAAATTTGATGCTATCGTCTGCCTTGGTGCTGTTATTCGAGGAGAAACATCACATTTCGATTATGTATGTGCGAATGCCTCAAACGGCATTGCATCAGCCTCGTTAGAAACCGGTGTTCCGGTCAGTTTTGGTCTTCTTACCACAGACACACTTGAACAGGCAATTGAGCGTGCCGGTTCAAAATCTGGTAACCAGGGTCGTTACGCCACTGATTGCGCGATTGAAATGGCACGTCTTTTAAAACAAATATAGGAGGCATAGTAACTGCATCGAATTACAGTATGCCGGAGTAAAGCATCGTGGCACATTTTTTTGGAGTGTGTCAAAATTTCCGGTTAACTTAGCCGTAAGGAGGAATATGAATTCTTCGCTAAAGCATATAGTTTTGCAGTTGGAAAATCTGACTCAGCAAGACGTTTCAATCGGTCTTGGACTGGATATGTTGGAAGCATCGGCAAAGACGCTTAAAGACGTGATTCTGATCAACGTTATGCGTGATTCTTTCAACGAAGTGTTAATGGAGGAGCGCCAGTGCCAGACTCAGTGAAGCTGACAGGGTGAGATTTTTCGAATCTCACCCTATGCTGTCTTCCAATCTATCTAGTTGATTTAATCCTTACAGAATTTCCGCTTGCTTAGGAAATTTGCTTCCCGCATACTTTTTCCTCCCCCTTCTAAACCTGTCCTCTTTTTACAACAAACACAGGAATGTTTGATGTAATTGCCTTTGATGCCGACGATACCCTCTGGCATAATGAGTCTATCTTTACCATGACTCAGGAAAAGTTTCGTGAAATGCTTTCTTCACATGGTCCGGAAGTAGTTGATCAGACTCTATCCTCGACTCAGATTAAAAATCTCAAATTATTCGGATACGGAATCAAAGGTTTCATACTTTCCATGATTGAAACATCTATTGAACTTACAGACGGAGAAATCAACGGAAATGAAATTCAACAAATACTTGATTTCGGCAGAGAAATGTTAGCGGCACCAATTGAACTGCTGCCTGATGTGCAGGAAGTAATTGATGAACTTTCAAAACAATATCGCTTACTGCTTATAACCAAGGGAGACTTGATTGATCAGGAAGCGAAAATTGCCCGCTCAGGATTAGTAGACTATTTTACAGCTGTGGAAATTGTAAGTGACAAAAATCCACAGACATATAAAAAAATCTTATTACGTCATAAAATTGATGATTCACGCTTCATGATGGTAGGAAATTCAATGCGCTCAGACATTGTACCTGTTGTCCAGATTGGCGGCCACGCTGTGCATATCCCATACGATACTACCTGGGATCATGAACAGAATCATACATATATTGATCCTGCAAACTATACCCAAATAAAAAGCATTGGACTACTCCCTAAGTTGATAGAGGAGAAGTGATGACTATACCGTCTCTGGAAGGCAGAAAAGTTGCGCTGGTACACGACTGGCTGAATGGGATGCGTGGTGGAGAAAAGTGCCTTGAGGTGCTGTGCGAACTGTTCCCTGATGCAGAACTCTATACTTTGATTCACGAGAAAGGTAAGCTATCCGAAATAATTGAGTCAATGAAGATCAGTACCTCATTTATTCAACGCATGCCTTTTGGATTAAAAAAATATCGACATTTTCTACCACTTTTCCCCTTAGCAATAGAGCAGTTTGATTTAAACGAATATGACCTCATTGTAAGTTCCAGCCATTGTGTCGCAAAAGGCGTGAAACATGATGACACGGTCTATCATATTTCATACATACACACTCCGATGCGTTATGTGTGGGATCAGTTTGACACCTATTTCAGACAACCAAGAACTTCATGGTCAGTCAAGGTTGCAGCAGAAATAACACGCCCATACTTACAACGATGGGATCGTAATTCATCGAAACGAGTAAACACTTTTCTTTGCAACAGTCAGAACGTACATTGGAAAATTCGTGATTATTATAATCGTGAATCTCAGGTAATTTATCCGCCGGTTGATCTTTCATACTTTAAGCCAGGGGATTCAAAAGACTGTTATTACCTGATGGTAGGAGCCTTTGCTCCCAATAAGCGTGTTGATTTGGCTGTGAAAGCATTTAATCGGCTCAAACTGCCTCTTAAAATTGCCGGTAGCGGACAGGACGAAGATTATTGCAGGTCTATTGCAGCCAACAACATTGAATTTCATAGCACACTGTCAAATGAAAAACTGTTACAATTATATCAACAGGCACGTGCATTTGTCTTTCCGGGAGAAGATGATTTTGGCATTACGCCGCTTGAAGCGCAGGCATGTAATACTCCTGTAATTGCTTTTGCTTCAGGTGGAGCTCTGGAAACAGTTTCTGAAAAAACCGGTATCTTCTTCAAAGAACAAACTGAGGATGCACTTTGTGAAGCAGTGGAGGAAATGGAAAGAAGCTGGAAAGACTTTTCTCCGGAAGCATTCTTCCGTCAAACAAAACAATTCGGCAGAGAAAATTACAAAAGTCAAATGGCTGAGGCCATTGACAAAGGATTCAGGGAATGGAAAGGATGACAGTGAAGAAAAATATTTATTACATACTTAGACTCATTATCTTTCTGATCATACTGATTCCAGCAGGCACCCATAAAAACACAACTGCGCTGGCATTTTTTGAAGAACAGGCTAAATACGTATTTCTGCACCAATGGTATCCAATGTTGAGTGATTCTGCACCGGAGAAACGATTTCAGGCTGCGAGGGCTTTTTTGAATTATCCGGAATGGGGGTTGCCTGTTCTGCGTAATACCATTTTGAATCAGGATACTGAAAGTGTGCCTTGGCAAATTGCGATGTTAACCGGAATGCTGGGAGACTCAACTGATGTACCACCTTTGTTGAAAATATGGAAGGAATCGGAAAGCAAAGAACACTCAACAATCTGGCTGGGTGCATTGAAGCGTTTATACTGGAAAAACCGTGTGCCTGATTCAAAAATTCCGATTCTGACAAGTCTTTCTGTGAGTTATTCTGAAAAATCTCCTGACGCAGAAAAATCCCCGGTTACTGAGAATGATAAAAAAGTTGCTAATCTTATGTTCCGAATAGACAATCCTGCATCCGCTCCACGTTTTATCAAGGTTTCCTCTAATTTCTGGCAAACACAGATCCAGGAAAATATTGATGAGAAATATTACTGGATTCCTGCTGGAGGTCGTATTGAGTCCAGCTTGCAGGCACAAATATCCCCTGTTTCTCACGTAGATTACATGCGCCTGGATTTCCGGATCTGGGAAGTTGGTGTGCCGGATCCTCTCATTCACCAGACAGGTGAAATTCCTTTCATTGTTGAATAAACTTCCATTAATTTTAAGTTTTTTGAATATTTAACTTGAAATAGTACTAATTGGGTGCTATTTATAAATACACATATATAAAGGTGATAATGCTGAAATTATCAAAAAAGACAGATTACGCAATAATTTTGCTGACACATTTGGGTGAAGCAAATGCTCCTGTAAGTGCTCAGAAAGTGGCAGAACACTATCAATTGCCATATCCAATGGTGGCAAATATACTTAAACTGCTGGTCTCTGCCGGTTTGATTAAGTCAACTCGCGGACAGCGAGGTGGTTACGTGCTGGCCAGATCTGCAGAAAAAATCAATTTATCTGAGATAATTCAAATTACTGACAATCCTTTCACTTTAGTGGAATGTGTTCATGATCAGGATTTATGTAAAGTGCATCAGTGTTGTCCTACTCAGCGTCCTTTGACTGCAATACATAATAAAATTCAACAGTTTATAGAAGAAACGACTTTAGCCGCAATCATAAAAGACGCGCAAATTAATAACCCATGTTTTGAGGATTCTTCGTATGAAATTGCCCATATATCTAGATTATAATGCAACAACACCTGTTGACCCAAAAGTAGTGGAAACCATGATGCCCTACTTTACGGACTCATTTGGCAACGCAGCCAGCCGCAACCATTCATTTGGCTGGCAAGTTGAACAAGTGGTGGATGATGCCCGTGAATCTATTGGAAACCTAATTGGCGCTGGAGGTAAGGAAATTGTTTTTACCAGTGGTGCTACTGAATCAGACAATCTTGCAATTTTAGGTGTTGCGGAATTTTACAAAAAAAAGGGGACACATATAATTTCGAGCCCGATTGAACACAAAGCCGTGATTGATCCTTGTCATGCTTTAGAGCAGAAAGGATACGAAATCACTTTTCTTGATGTAGATGAACATGGTTGCATTGACCTGAAACAATTGGAGGACTCAATCCGCGAGGATACAATTCTGGTCAGTTTAATGGCAGGAAATAACGAAATCGGCACTCTCAACCCAATTAAAGAGATTGGCCGAATTACTCGGGAAAAAGGTGTTTTATTTCATACTGACGCAACACAGGGCGTTGGCAAAATACCGATTGATGTGGAAGAAATGAACATAGACTTGCTTTCCATGTCCGCGCATAAAATTTATGGCCCTAAGGGCATTGGCGCATTGTATGTGAGAAGAAAAAAACCTCGTGTGCGCTTGTCACCTATCATGTTTGGGGGAGGTCATGAAAGGGGCATGCGTTCAGGAACACTGAATGTTCCCGGAATTGTAGGATTCGCCAAGGCCCTGGAGCTTTCAGTGGAAGAAATGGCTTCTGAAGCGGAACGCTTAACGGGGTTGCGTCAAAGACTTTATGATCGCTTAAATTCAAAATTGGATTATATTTTTATTAATGGTCATCCGACTGACCGACTGCCGAATAACCTCAATATGAGTTTCGGTTACGTTGAAGGTGAAAGTTTGATGATGGGCGTGAGCGAACTCGCAGTCTCTTCAGGATCGGCATGCACTTCTGCCAGCCTGGAACCATCATATGTGCTGCGTGCTTTGGGAGTCGGTGATGATCTGGCACACTCATCAATCCGGGTTGGAATGGGACGCTTCACCACAGTTGAAGAAGTCGATTATGCAGCAGATCAAATGATTTCCGCGGTCAAAAGGCTTCGTGAAATGTCACCGCTTTATGAGATGGTGAAAGATGGTGTGGATTTGTCAACTGTACAATGGACATCACATTAACCTAAATATTAATTCAAATGAAAAAGGAAAAACATGGCTTATAGCGAAAAAGTTATTGATCATTACAACGACCCCAGAAATGTCGGAAGTCTTGATAAAAGTAATGACAATGTTGGTACAGGACTGGTCGGCGCGCCTGAATGCGGTGATGTGATGAAGCTCCAAATTCAGGTTAATCCGGAAACAAAAGAAATAGTTGATGCTAAATTCAAGACATTTGGATGTGGATCTGCTATCGCAAGTTCCAGCCTGGCAACAGAATGGGTCAAAGGTAAAAGCATTAATGAAGCAATGTCTATCAAAAACACCGAAATTGTAGAAGAACTCTCGTTGCCTCCGGTAAAGATTCACTGCTCTGTTCTGGCCGAAGACGCAATTAAAGCCGCAATCACTGATTACAGGAACAGAAGCCAAGATTGAGCTGTAGCGACTACTACTGCTATGGCTTTTGAACAGCCCTCCTGTCAATCGTGTGGTGTCTCAATGACATCACCGCTGTTTTGCTTTTCATGTAATTCCCTTCAGACTATTGCTGATAATATAAATTATTTTGAAGTACTCGGCTTTCCGCTTTGCTTCGAAATTGATCATGATGAACTGGGAAACCGATATCAGCGTTTATCATTGGAAATGCATCCGGATTTTTTTGCAACAGCTCCGGAGAAGGAAAAACGTCTAAGTGAAAAATCTTCTGCGCTGCTGAATGCGGCATTCAGTACTTTACGGAAACCAACATCGCGGGCAAGATATTTATTATCAATTCTTACCGGAGATAAACGGCTGAAGTCAGACACATTGCCTGAAGGTTTTTTGCAGGAAATGTTTACTTTGCAGGAATCACTTGATGAACTGCTTGAATCCGGCGATGAAACAGCCCTGTCCGGAATAAATGAGAATTTACAGGGAAGACACACTGATATTGAATCTGATTATGCTGTTTTGTTCAAAAAGTTTGAAACCTCTCCAGAGAATTCCGAAATTCTCCAGCAACTGCAAACACAATTGAACTCAGAACGGTATTTACGACGTTTGCTGGACCGCATAAATACTGAATGAGCCTCTAAATACCACTCATTTATCATCCTTTTTAAAATGCTGTTATCACTTTATTGGCTATGAAATTATTCACCGAATCCTGTTTCCCATGTATAAAATTAACTTTAACTTAGACCTTAAGAAAAACAAGTATCACTTAGAAATCTGTAAATGGAACGTATAATCGGCATTGATTTGGGCACAACAAACAGTCTGTGCGCCACTGTATTTGAAGATGGTCCTGAAGTTATTGAAGCAGCCGGAGCAAGTTCAACCACTCCTTCTGTGATGTCCTGGACCGATTCAGGTTGGCTGGTGGGACAGGAAGCGCGAGAATCCGGCATTACTAATCCGGAAAATACAATTTTTTCCATTAAAAGGCTGATGGGCCGTGACCTGAATGAATTAGGTGATTATGTAAACCAACTGCCTTACCAAATTGTTGAGGCTCAAAGACAGCTGATAAAAGTCAGAATTGGAGAAAATGAATACACTCCTCAGGAACTCTCCGCGGAAATTTTGAAAAAAGTTAAAATGCAGGCAGAAGCAGTTTTGGGTGAAACTATCCAAAAAGCTGTTATTACCGTGCCTGCGTATTTCGATGACGCGCAACGGCAGGCCACCCGTGATGCTGCCAGATTTGCCGGACTGGAAGTGGCACGGATTATTAATGAGCCGACTGCTGCAGCAATCGCTTATGGACTGGATGAGAAAAAAGAAGGCCATGTTGCAGTTTATGATTTAGGCGGAGGAACTTTTGACATTTCTATTCTCAAACTTTCCGGAAAGATTTTTAAAGTTGTAGCAACTCATGGAAACACTCAGCTTGGAGGAGATGATTTCGACAAGGCAGTAGCTGATGCTTTGAAGGAAAGAATACAGAAAATAAATCCGGATGCAACATTTGATGATCCGGAGTCAAAACTGCTTCTTAAACAAAATGCTGAATCCATTAAGACTGAACTAAGTTTCTCACCTGAATCATCTTACTCATTGGAATTCCCCAAAACAGGATTGACATTTGACGGGGTATTTAAAGTTGATGAATTTGAGTCTTTGATTTCTCAAATGATTGAGCAGACCCTGGAAAGCTGCAGCCACGTTTTGCGTGAAGCAAAACTTGCTGTTGAACAGATTGACGAAGTTGTGCTTGTTGGAGGTTCAACGGTTATCCCGATTGTGCGGAAGAAGATTGAATCTTTTTTTGGCAAACCACCTCATGTTGCAATTGACCCATATAAAGTTGTGGCAATCGGCGCAGGTATTCAGGGGCATCTGCTGGCAGGCGGGAGACGAGATTTTCTGTTGCTTGATGTTATTCCATTGGCCCTTGGGATTGAAACTTTAGGAGGAACATTCAGCAAAATCATCACTGGGAACACTACCATCCCTGCTGAAGAAAGTGAGACATTCACTACTAATGTTGATAATCAGACTTCTATTGATGTGAATATTTTTCAGGGGGAACGTGAATTAATCAAGGATTGCAGGGCGCTCGGCCAGTTTAAATTACGTGGGATCCCTCCCATGAAAAGCGGATACCCTTTAGTAGAAGTCCTGTTCTGTGTAGACGCAAATGGTATCCTCACAGTTTCTGCCACTGAAAAACGCAGCGGGCAGAAGGCAGAAATAGAAGTTATTCCATTTCACGGGCTGACTCAATTTGAGATTGAAAGAATCATCGAGGATTCCTATGAACATGCTCTGGATGATTTTAATCAACGTCAGCTGATTGAATTTCGCCAAACAGCTGAACGAGTTTTCCGTGGTATTGAACAATCCTGGGATGTTGCTGAAAATTCTTTGTCCGGGAATGAACGCACTGAAATACGGAAGCAAATGGAATCAGTCCGGCAAAGTATGCAGGGTCAGGATGCTCAAGCACTTAAAGTCCAACTTGATCTGCTGGGAGATTTGACGCGTCCTTTAGCAGACAACGCAATAGGGCGCAAGATACTTGCTGAATTGCAGGAAAATGAAAGTGTGATCTAAATGATATTTTGTTTTACATTTTGTTTATTGTGAGTAAATCATAAATCTGGCAATTTATGAATCAATTGCAATAAATTAACAAATGAGATTCAAAGCAAAATTTCATAAAAACCCGAAATCATTCAAAGATAATTTTTCTGCCCAATCCGCTGCATACGCGGCTTACAGACCAGGATATCCGGAAAATCTTTTCCAGTATCTGGCAGGAGAATGCCGTGAACACAAACTGGCATGGGATGCAGGTACAGGAAATGGCCAGTCGGCAAAGCAGCTTGCTTTACATTTTGACCAGGTATATGCAACCGACGCAAGCTCGGCCCAGATTCTCAATGCTGAGCCTCTCGCTAACATTACCTATGCTGTAGCAAACGAACAGGCTCCTGCTCTCAAACGGCGTTCAGTTAACTTGATTACTGTGGCACAAGCACTTCACTGGTTTGATATCGAGGTTTTTTACGCAGAGGCTGAAAGAGTGCTAAAAAAACACGGTCTACTTGCCTGCTGGTCATATAAGCTGTTCCGTATTAATGCGGGAATTGACCGCGAGATTGAAAGAATTTACACAGAGATTTTAGGCCGATACTGGGATCCTGAACGCCGTTTGGTTGATACAGGTTACCGCACTTTATCTTTTCCGTTTCGTGAACTGCGTGCCCCTAGTTTTGAAATGAAAGCATTCTGGAATTTTGATAAAATGATGGGGTTCCTGGGTAGCTGGTCAGCTGTTGCAAATTATAAAAAGCGCGAAGGACATGATCCAATTCCGGAAAATATTGAGCGCTTGAAAGCTGCCTGGGGAAAATTAGATGAAACTAAAGAAGTTACCTGGACACTTTCCATGCGTGCCGGGAGAGTTTTCTGAACTTTCTGTTATTCTTTATGGCATGATGTATGGAAAGAATTTGATGTGAGGAATTGAATCGCTAGACTCCACCCTGTTTATTAATCACTAAATATAAGAGGTATTATGAGTAAAAAAATTAATTGGGGATATTTCAGGAACGGTTGAACTTCCTGCAAACGAGCACAAGAGGTTCTTGACGCAAAAAATATTTCAGTTGAAACGTGTGTTATTGCTAACAAAGAAAAAATTGACAGCCAGTCCGCATGGGAGTTGCTGCAGACGGCGACTCTGATAAGGACAGGCAAGGGTAAGAAAATGAGAGAGTGGAATCCTTCCACTGATGACAAGCAAATGATTCTCAAAGATGTGATTGGTCCCAGCGGCAACCTGAGAGCCCCGACATGGAGAATTGGACATGAATTTGTTGTTGGATTCAATCCTGAATTATATCAGGAGGTGTTTGGTTAAATGGTTCGCGTAGGAATTATCGGAGCTGCCGGTTTGTCCGGACTTGAACTTCTGAATCTGTTATCAAGACATTCAGAAGCAAGCGTCGAACTGGTAACTTCCAGCAAGTATCTGGGCAAGTGCGTCAATGACGTTTTTCCTGAACTGTCGGAATATAATCTTAATTTTCAGTCTAATGAGTCTGACGTCACTGACTGCGATGTTGTTTTTCTTGCAGTGCCTAACCAGGCAAGCCTGGAGCTTGTTCCACAATTGCTGAATCAGGGAATTCTAGTGATCGACCTGTCAGGTGCCTACAGACTGGAGGACACAGAGGTCTTTTCCAAATACTATAAACTTTCACATGATTCCCCGGAATTACTGAATGAAGCAGTTTTCGGGTTGCCTGAATTATATAAACAGCAGATATCTGCAGCAAGACTGATTGCCAACCCCGGTTGTTATTCAACATGTGCACTGCTGGGAATTCTTCCACTTGCTGAATTACTTGCTGATTTAGACAGACCACCGGTAATTGACGCAAAATCAGGAGTGAGCGGCGCCGGAGGAAGGGTTGAAGATGATACTATGAATTATGTAAGTGTTAATGAAAACTTTAAAGCTTACAAAGTGTTGTCACACCAGCACCAGCCGGAAATCCAGCAGTACCTGAGTGAACTGAGTTCATACAGTGCGGACGAAAACGGTGAAGTTATTTTTACTCCCCATTTGCTACCGGTAAATCGTGGGATACTGTCCACAATATACCTGCACTTCCGGAAACCAATGGATGCAAGCAAAGTTATCCGCTGTTTTTCAGAATTTGCAGAAAAAAATGAATTTGTTCATTTTATGGGGAAAGGAAATTTTCCGGAAATAAAAATGACAGTACACTCAAATCGCTGCATGATAGGTGCGGAAAGTGATGAAAGCGGGCAAAACTGGGTGATTGTCAGCAGCCTTGATAATTTAATCAAAGGGGCTTCCGGGCAGGCAATTCAAAATATGAATTTAATGTGTGGTCTGGATGAAGCACTTGGCTTGACATGATCACTCTTCATCCATTTCATCTTCACTGATTCGACGGTCTTTACCTGTCAAATTTTCAAAATAGCACATCTCCTTCAAACGGGAATGTATTCGCTCGCCAACCCGTTTTCGGATGGTATCTGCAATGAAGTGTTCTGTCTCAGATTTTTCACGGTTGCGTACCTGCTCCTTTAAAGTGTCTTCCTCGTTTTCAGTAAAATTAGTGGTAACCATAATCATCTGGTTACGGTTGTAACGCTCAGAAATCAGCATATCAAGAATGCCCAGCTCCCAGTCACTGTTACGCCCCTTACCGAGGTCGTCGATGATCAGGATGTCAGTCTGTAGATGAGGTTCAATTATTTCAATATCTGATTTCCCTTCTGAATATCCCTGTCTCAATTCGGAAAGCAATTCCGCGAAACTTTGAAATATGCAGGAAATTCCCTGGCTGATGGTGCATTGATAGGCAAATCCGGTCATTAAATGTGTTTTTCCTGTGCCTGGCGCGCCCATCAGTACCATGCCCTTAAGGTCTTCATCATTAGTCTGCAATATATTTTGATTACTCAAACGCTGGGGCAGCAGCCTGAAAATGCTCAAAAGCAAATCGAAAACAATTTCGTTCTCCGCATCCTGGTCTTCTGTACTTAAACGGCTGTTACAGTAGCGTCGGGGTATGCGTGCATTGTTATAAAGATCAACTCGCTGTTTGACCTGTTCACAGTCCGGACACACCAAAGCGACATCTCTTTGGAAGCTGTCCTGTTCCATGATATATCCTGTCCCTTTGCATGTTTTGCATGGACTTGACACGCATTCACAAAGCCTGGCATGTGCGTAACGCTTTCGAGGACGAACGCTGATATATACTCTTGTGTCGTTGCAGCGCATACAGTCTGGCAAAGTTTTAACCATAGATACTTGCAAAAAAATGAGATATAAAAATATAAGTTGTTTTAATGTTGAAGCAAGACCACTTAAGTGTCCAGTATTTCTGAACTCAGACTGAGGATTTTAAAATTTTGTCTACAGGATTACTTAATTCTCCCATTGGTTAAATAATCATTTTGAAAATAAAAATACAACTCAAGTAAACAACAAATGACTCCACTCAAAAATGATCGGTTACTCAGGGTCCTCAATCACTTGCCTGTGGATAGAGTCCCTATCTGGCTCATGCGCCAGGCAGGGCGAACTGATCCGGAATACAGCCAGCTCAGAAAGAAAGACGGCCGGCCATTGGAAAAACTGTTCTCGGATGTTGAAATTTCCATTAAAATCTCACTGCTACCAAAAAAACTTGGAGTGGATGCAATAATCATGTTCCAGGATATTCTGACTCCACTCACTCCTACTGGTACAGTTTTCCGATTTGCTCCGGGACCTGTTTTAGAAGAACCAGTAAGAACATTGAATCAGGTAAAAGCAATTCGTCAACTTGACTCAGAAACACAATTAAGAACAGTAGGCCAAATCATAAAAGGGATAAATGAAAAACTTAATGGGGAATTGCCTTTACTAGGTTTCGCCGGATCGCCAATGTCCCTTGCTTTTTTTATGATCGCAGGTTCAAGTCCTAATCAGAAACATAAGGATATACTGGCATTTATAAAAGAGAATCCAGTATTTACTCAAGCCTTACTGGAGCGTCTAACGGAACTTACTGTGGACTATCTAAATTATCAAATTTCATCCGGAGCACACGCAGTTCAATTATTTGAGTCATTTGCTGATGTGATCTCATTAGAGCTATATGAAAAATATGTTCAGCCTACACATGAAAAAATTTTCAGTTCGTTAAATCCAAATTCTCCTTCAATACTTTTCACAAAAGAGTCACCCAACCTTGAACTGATGCTGCAAAGCGGAGCAAAAGCTTTAAGTGTAGGGAATTGCATTGATTTAGAAGCTGCCAAAAAACTGGCGCCGGAGGTGATTTTCCAGGGAAACGTTGATAATAAGATTTTAGCTGATGGATCAAAGGAAGATATTACTAAAGCGGTATGTAAATGTTTTGCTGAAACCAGTCGAAAAAACCACATACTTAATCTAAATCACGGCCTGCTGGCACGAACACCTTTCGAGAACGTACAGCATTTTGTTAATGTTGCAAAAGACCTGGGAGGAATTTAAGTGAATTGAAGAGAATGTTTTATCGAGAATGCAATTATTTACCCCGGCAGGGCGGGCAATATGCCCGCCCATTATATCCGTAAAGAGAAAAACCAACCATGCTCTTTAATATTTTCTCCTACTGAGCAACAATTCTTCCCTCAACTTTTGGGGAAACACTACCCTTCGCTTTGATATAATCCATAACCATACTTGCCATAAGTGTTGCATTACTGGCATTAATGATGACCTTAGCTTTTTTGAGTACTGAGTAACCGTCTCCGCCACTAGCCATGTAGTCATTGGTTGCCACAGTATAAGTCTTTCCTTTATTCAATGGACTAGTTCCGATTTTAACTGAATTAACTCTACTACCTGCTTTGGCTTTCGGGTTATAGGTAAAACTCATTCCTGAAACCTGTGGGAATCGACCGGAGTTTCTTTCAACCTCACTAACCCCGTTTTCTATGGCGTCAAAGATCTGTAATCCAGTGAGTTCAAGCTTTACTACAACGTTTCCAAAAGGAAGTTCCGTTAATATATCCCTTCTCGTAATCATAGTACCAGGAGAATACATTTTCTTGGCTCTGATTCCCCCACCATTTGTAATACCAATTTCTGCTCCAACACCTTCACGCATAGCATCTATGATTAGGTTCCCAATAGCAGCCTCCTCCGTACGAACTGTTTTTTTGCGACTATCTAATTGTGATAATGTTTTACCAATTTCAATATCCAGTTCCTTAGATAAATACTTCTCATAGCCTTTAACCTTTGCGGCAATTGCTTTATCCTCAGGGATATATTTTGTATCCACAAATCGCATATCGGCTTCCCAACTAAATCTTTTTTTCCCTCGCTTCATGTAGGATTTCAAATGAACATCCACAATACCCACTTTCTCAGCATCCTCACCAGAGTCCATCCAAAGTGATTTACCGTTGTCTTGGAAGATGAAGTAGTGATCTTGACCAGATAGTAAGATATCAACAATACCACTTTGAAACAGTTCCATATCTTCAACAAAGTCAAGATGTGCCAAAGCAACTATTAGATTTGCACCCTGTCCTTTAAGTTCCTTGGCCAACTTTTTAGCTGTATCCATTACAGGGAGAAACTCGTCGGTTTTAGTATATGAAACAAATTTTGTGTTTGGAGTTACAAGCCCCATAATCCCTACACGGAATGGACCAACTTTCACCATCGCTGTTCTTACAGTTCCATCTACTGGGAGTCCTTCTTTATCAATTACATTACTGGCTAGCACCGGGAAATTTGATTCCCAGACACGTTCCCTAGTGATTTCAGGGCCGAAATCCCATTCGTGATTGCCGAGAACCATGTAGTCGACACCGACAGCATTCAACATCTCTACAGTACTCTTTCCTTTATCCATAGTTGAGAGCAAAGACGGAGAATAGGCATCACCCACATGAACCAAAAATGAATGTATATTCCTTTTTGTTTTCTTTTTGAATATCTTAGCCACACTTGCAAGCTTGGCATATCCACCTCTTCCTTTTTCGGCAGGTAATTCATACAGATCACCTGTTACAATGAATCTAATTGAGGCTGTTTCATCAGCCATTGCAACCATCGGCGCAAAAGCAATCAGACCTGCAATGAGTCCGGATAATATCGTTTTTAGTCTCATTTTTCTTCCTTTCAATTAGAAATTAGTTACAATCCGCGCCACGTTTTAATTCATCCAGATGGCGCAATAAATGTTTACCCTAGACGAATAAACATTATTTTTCAGTGAGAACCACGAAAGCAACACAATTTGAATTGCAGTTTGCTTAAAACTGCTTAAGCCTTGATGCTTTTGCAACATAATACAAGCACACAAATAATTCTCACCTTACTACTGATGCTTACTTTTGTACTCTTATTCATGCAAAAATACCAACGTATTATGAATAAAAAGATTTATAATCTGCTGGAACAATGATTCTATAGTAACAGATTTTCATTTAATCATAAGATGAACTGCTGCTTTCAGAGATGATGTTTTACTTACAAATGAAAAAAAATTATCAACATTCATTTTTTTCTTGACTTTTTTCTTCAAAATAAACATAATTTTTGCATAAAGATCAAAACTAAATTTTCACTTCAATTTTACCTCAGTAACCGGTATGAAGACACTTGCATATCAGCCTTTACAAAAGACTCCAAAAGTCGCTGGCCTCATGCCCGGTTCTCTATGTTGTTGTTGCTGTTGTTGTTAAAACGCAACAATCCCACTTATTTGTTTAATATCCTGTCAGTTCTGAACTGACTCCCCATAAAAATTTTAGACAAGCAGCAGGGAAATTTAAACGCATTTCTGTTTCTGCTATTACATACAAAAAACACAAAGAGAAGAAAAATGAAAAATATAAAAATTGCAGTCAAGCCCTCACAGACCTCTTCAAGAGTCTCCTGCTTCATTTCTGTTCTTCACTGTTGCCTCTGCTGTTGCTGTTGTTGTTAAAACACAACTATCCCACTTATTGTTTTCTATCTGGTCAGTAAAACACTGACACCCAAGATCAAATAAAAACAAAATGCAGAAAAGGGAATATAAAACCGTTCCTGTTTCTGCCTTAAAAACTCATAAACTCATGGAGAAGAAATATGAAAAACTGGAAAGAACAATTATCTGCTGAAATCCCCGCGGACTGGGGCAAGGAAATTGATATTTTTGAAACCCAGATTGAGCTGCGTAAACTGGGCAAACTGGATGAAAAAATTTTTGCTGAGACACGTTTGCGACGTGGAGTTTACGGACAACGCTATGATAATGGTCAGCGGCATGACGGAGTAGAAACACGCGAACTGGCTTATCCTTCAGGTTTATTCAAGGGTCCGGAAACTGTCTGGGATGCCCCGGGAATGCTCCGGATCAAGATTCCTTTTGGCGGAGTAACTCCGGACCAGCTGGATGTACTGGCTGAAGTGGCAGAAGAATACTCAAACGGTATTTTGCATGTAACCACGCGGCAGGATTTTCAGTTTCACTACGTTCACATTGAAGAAACACCAGACATAATGCGTCGCCTGGCGGCAGTTGGAATCACAACCAGAGAAGCCTGCGGCAATAGTATTCGAAACATAACGGCCTGTCCGACTGCAGGAGTTTGTTCCGGAGAATCTTTTGACGTTACACCTTACGCAAAAGCACTGGCAGACTTTTTACTGGGACATCCGGACTGCCAGGATTTTGGCAGAAAGGTAAAAATCGCATTTTCCGGATGCCAGAGCGAAGCATGCGGTTTGGTGATGATGCATGATATTGGCGCCATCGCGGTCAAAAAAACATTGAAAGGAAAGGAAGTTCATGGCTTTTCCTATTATGTTGGAGGCGGATTGGGAACCGTTCCTTATCAGGCAAAACTCTTCGACTCCTTTTTACCTCCGGAAGAACTTCTGCCCATCACACAGGCAATTGCCCGCGTTTTCGGACGTCTTGGTGAAAAAAGGAACCGTGCTACGGCACGTCTGAAATTTTTAGTAGCCAAGCTCGGCATTGATGAATTCAGAAGACTGGTCCTGGAAGAGAGAGCAATTTTACCGGAAGATGCGCGCTGGACCTCATTCCTGGATGAGTTGCCTGCTTATGGCGAAACACCCTTGAAATCATCGGTGGAGCTTGATGAATCAAAACCACAACCAGAAGGCTTTGCGGAATGGTACCATACAAATGTAAAAGCCCAGAAGCAGCCCGGTTATTCGGTAGCCACTGTGGCTTTGCCATTGGGTGATCTCAGCAGTGATCAAACCCGCAAACTGGCTGAGGTGGCGCGCAAATATGTTGGTGAAAGTGTACGGACAACCGTGGAGCAGAATTTCGTTTTACGCTGGGTAAGTGAAGCTGATCTTCCGGACTTGTATCAGGATTTGCGCCGGATTGGGTTGTCGGATTCCGGAGCAAACACAATCGTTGATGTAACCGCCTGCCCCGGAACTGATACCTGCAAACTTGGTATTTCTTCCAGCAGAGGTTTGGCTGAAGAGCTGCATACCCGACTTGCGGAAAAATCATTTCAAATGGATGAAGCTGTTCGCAATTTACGAATCAAAGTCAGCGGATGTTTCAACTCCTGCGGTCAGCACCATGTGGCAGACATTGGTTTTTTCGGAAACAGCCGCACCCTTAATGGTTACAAGGTGCCTCATTTTCAGGTTGTGCTTGGAGGTCAGTGGAAGGAAAACGCGGGTGCGTTTGGTATGCCCATAGGAGCAGTTCCTTCTAAACGCATTCCTGAAGTGGTAAATCGTATTACTGATCATTATGTTCTAAATCGTAAACTTCAGGAAAGTTTCCTTGATTTTACTGCACGTATTGGGAAACAGGAATTGCGTTCTTTGATTGAAAACCTGATGAAGAACGCGCCGGCTCACGAAGAGAGTCCTGAATTTTATCATGACTGGGGTGATACGCGTGAATTTACATTGGGTGACAGAGGCACCGGAGAATGTGCCGGAGAAGTCGTTACCTCCACAGAGTTTGACTTAGCAGACGCTGAACGTGAAGTATTTGAAGCGCAGCTGGAACTGGAAAAGAAAAACTATATGCTTGCTGACGCGCTGGCTTATCAAAGCATGTTGGGCGCGTCCCGTACGCTGATTAAACAACAGTACTTCGATGTGCCTGAACCTCCGGATATTGTTGTTAATGAATTCACCAAGCGATTTGTGGACACAAAACTTTTCTTCGACAAATATGCCCAGGGAAAATTCGCCCGTTATCTGCTAAACAGGCATCAGCATGGACCTGTGCCGGCCGATCCTGATTCAGTGCATCAATTGATTGATCAGGCACAGCTATTTATCGACGCGGCTCATGCCTGCTATTCCCGTTTACCTGAGAATACATTAAGTTAACATTTGTGACCCCACTGGCGGGGTCACAAACATAAGTTTGAAAAACCGATTCATTATAAATCAACAAACATAATGTCAAGGAGAGTATCATGGATTTGCAGCGTCTGAGCATTAAATTATTTGCTGAACCGAATTACGATGTGAAGCAACCGGAATTTGTACCGATCTTCCATTCATGGATTCAGAAACAGAAAATCAAAGACCATCTGCTGATTGATGTGGCAGATTACAAACATGTTCCGGAAGGTCCTGGCATTTTGCTGGTCGCACATGAGGGGAATTATTCCACAGATGAATCTGAAGGAGAGCCTGGGCTGCTTTATCAGCGCAAACGCTTCCTGGAAGGTTCTTTAACTGAAAGGTTAAACACTGTTTTGAAAGCAGCTTTGCAGGCAGTGGAATTACTGGAGCAGGAGCCGTACTTAAAGGAACGAATTCGCTTTGACCGGAACCATTTTCAGGTGATTTCCAATGATCGCTTAAATTTGCCAAACACTGAACAATCACATGAATTCATGCATTCATCTTTATCAGAGGCTGCCAAAGGTTTTTTTTGCCATGAGCAGTTTACTCTTACACGCCGGGAAAGCGATAAAGACCGCTATAGTGTGTCCGTAAAATCTTCTATTCCTTCCTGAAAAAAGGCACTCCAGAGATTATTGCATACATGCAGGATTTGGTATTCATTGTTCATGTTATTTGAACAATGGCCGGCCTCACTATGTTTTCTGATGTTTATCGTTCAATTATCAAAGCCGCAAATTATTGCCAAGCCTGTAGTGTTCCACAAATACGGATATGGAACTCCAGGCAAACATCCATCATGCTTGCAGCACTTCAAGCTATGCGCTAGGATGAGATGCTACAGTCGAAAGTAATAAATCCTTCTGCTTTCCATTCATTTTTTCTTCACCGCTTTGTTTTTAAATGACTGAGAAAAAGACCTTAAAAGCATCTTCAGACAATGTTTCGAACAGCATAGTCCGAATTCTTCCGGAAACATTGATAAATAAAATTGCAGCAGGGGAAGTTGTCGAACGGCCTGCATCAGTGGTAAAGGAGTTGCTGGAAAACGCTATTGATGCAGGAGCTAAAGATGTGCATGTCACTGTTAAAAACGGCGGGAAAGATTTGATTTCCATTCTGGATAACGGATGCGGCATGAACGAATCTGACGCGCAACTTGCCGTGGAAAGGCACGCGACTAGCAAAATTTTTGATGAAGATGATTTGTTTCGCATCCAAACTCTGGGATTCCGCGGAGAAGCGCTGGCCTCTATCGCCTCTGTTTCTCATTTTGAGATGTTGACCTGCAATGATGAAAATCAAGGCGGCACTAGAATTCAAATCAAGGGAGGCTATCTTGAGGAACTCAGCAAGACCGGATTTCCGAAAGGCACAAAAATTACCGTGGAGCGCCTTTTTTACAATACACCTGCCAGATTGAAATTCCTGAAAACCACTGCAACTGAACTGCAGCACATTCAGCAGCATATTTTACAGAAGTCCCTTGCTCATCCGGATATTCATTTTCGTCTTACTCACAATCGGCAACTGTTACTCAATTTGACCGGAGGACAGGGACTGGAAATACGCATCCAGCAGATTTTTGGAGAAGAGTTCATGGACAGTATGATGCCGGTAAAACATGAAGAAACATATCTTCAGTTTTCCGGATTTGTTTCTTTTCCCTCAAAACCAAGAACAAGCAGGCGCTGGCAGTATATTTTTGTGAATAATCGCAATGTAAAATCCCCTGCTGTTAACCACGGAATTTATGATGGTTATGGAATTTTTCTGGGGAAAAATCAGCATCCGGCTTTTTTCCTCAATATGCAGATAAACCCAACTGAAATTGATGTAAATGTGCATCCGGCAAAGACAGAAATTCGTTTCCGGAACAGTCAGTTGGTGCATACAATTCTGGCAGATCAAATATCACGTGCTTTGAAGGAATGCGCGAGCCGCAGGTTTTTTGGACGTGAACATTCACAAACCCAAATGTCGTATCAAGGTGTTTCCGGACAAATTGAACTGCCGATGGATGATCCGCTGCCTTTGGAGGGAAAAAAATCAGCAATTCCAAACACAGCAAAGAAAAACGTGCGCAAAATTGAAGCAAGAGAATTGCCGCCAGCAGGTTCGCTGAAATCAGCAGCATCTGGAAAAAAAACTCGTTTAAACTTTGATACAGAATTTGCCGGTTCAAATTTACTTCCGGAAGGATCTAAACAAAAATTCACTATTCCGGGAAAATCCGCTTCTTCATTTCACAGTCCGGAACAAACAGACTACACGACTGAAAATAAGGCCCGCAATCTGCTACTGATTTCACCGCTTCCTGAGGTACCAAAAAACATCCGGGTTCTTGGGCAGTTCCGTAAAGCATATATCATTGCTGAAAATGAGGCAGGACTTGTACTGATTGAGCAGCGTGCGCTGCATCAGCGGTTACTTTACGATATCTATGTGGAGGCACTTCAAAAACAGGGAGTTCCGGTTCAAACTTTCAAAGCTTCATTATTACTGGAACTAAGCCCTCAGGAGTCAGCATTGCTGGAACAACATTTAGAACCATTGGCGCAATCCGGATTTGCGGTCAGCCCATTTGGAGGAAGTACCTTTGCAGTCAACTCTATTCCTCAATATCTGGAAGAAGATCAAGTAAAAAAAGTGATTTCTGAAATCCTGGACCGGCTGGCACTTTTTGGCAAAAGTGGTCATGTAGAAGAAATCTTACGGGACATTTCTCTGATAGTTGCGGAGTTTGCATCCATGAATCCTGAGCAGCAGCTAACATTGTCAGAAATGGAGAGTTTGCTTGCACAATGGGAAGAATTAGGGAGTCCGTTGTCTTCACTGCAGGATATCCCTTTTTTAGTAGAATTGTCTGTGCAGGAATTGGAAAGACGGTTAAGGCTTTGAATGTTAAGATTTCAAAATCAGGCTAATTGACTTGATCCTGATTTACTCCAAAATGTTAGAATGATTTACCGGTTACAATAAAACGTTAAGATATAAAATTCCTTAAGATGTAGTCTTGCAATGCAGCTGCATCTTTGATTAAATCTTCTCTGCTTTATTTCAAAAAAAGTAAAAGACTACATACTGTGTGGTGTTTTTTTCAGTCATACCCTCCGGAATTGACAGATAAACTCTAGTCCGTTGCACACATAAAACACTCCATACCGAAGTGTATTTGATTAAGAGTTAATGCTATATTTGAGTTAAAATGTCAGAAACAAACCAGCATCATAAACTTATAATTCTAGGATCGGGACCTGCCGGATTAACTGCGGCAATTTATGCCGCAAGAGCAATCCTGAGTCCTGTTGTCGTCTCAGGCAGAGAAGCAGGGGGGCAGTTGATGATCACAACAGATGTTGAAAATTATCCTGGTTTCCCTGATGGGATCAAAGGTCCGGAAATGATGGAATTGCTCAAAGCTCAGGCTTTACGTTTTGGCACCAAATTTTTTAATGGAGATGTGATTGAGACTGATTTATCTAAACGTCCTTTTAAACTCATTCTTGATAATAAGGACACCCTGACATGTGATTCACTGATTATATCCTCAGGCGCTTCTGCGCGCTGGCTGGGTTTGGAATCAGAAAAAGAATACAGCGGAAAAGGAGTTTCAGCCTGTGCCACCTGTGATGGTTTTTTCTTCCGTGATCAGGATGTTGGAGTTGTGGGAGGAGGAGATACTGCTTTAGAGGAGGCTCTTTATCTGGCAAATATGTGTAAAAGTGTCACACTGATTCACCGGCGCGATGAATTACGCGGCAGCAAAATCATGCAGAAACGTGCTATTGATCATGAAAAAATTTCATTTTTCTGGGACACAGTTGTTGAAGAAGTGGTAGGCAACCCTAAAGACGGCATGACTTCACTTAAAGTGAGGAATGTCAAAACTGATAATATCACCGAACATCCTTTAACAGGATTGTTCATTGCAATTGGACACACTCCAAATACCTCGTTGTTCAAAGATCAATTGAACCTTGACGAAAACGGTTATATACAAGTTACTCCCGGTACGACTAATACATCGATCGAAGGAGTTTTTGCATCCGGAGATGTTCAGGATCATGTTTATCGTCAGGCAGTGACTGCTGCCGGCACAGGATGTATGGCCGCAATAGATGCCGAGCGTTGGCTGGCTGAACAGTCAGGATAATTTTAATGAACATCATAAAATCAAATCAAAAACTCAGTTTTTTAAATAATTCAAAAAAACAAATGTTAACTATAAATAATTATGAACAACAAATCTGTACTTGCAGTCGTTACAGTTCAAACTGCTGTAATTCTTGGATTGCTCTATTTAATCTGGAATCAGAAGACAAATGAATTAATCTTAACAAAAAATTCAATACTGCTTTTAGCAATAATTTCTGTCGCCGCCCTGGTGACAATAATTATTTTGCAAACAAAAAATACTAGTGAAAACAAAGAAGTACTGCGGCGGGATGGCACAGTAAAATGGTTCAGCCCGAGTAAGGGATTTGGCTTCATCGAGCAGGATGTGGGTGATGACCTCTTTGTCCACCAATCTGAAATTCGGCAGTCAGGATTTCGTTATCTGAATCTTGGGGATAGAGTTGAATTTGAAGTAGGTCCTGGTAAAAAAGGGCCTGTTGCTCTCAAAGTAATCCGGACCAGGTCTGTGGACCCGGAAAAATACCCGGGTTACCATGAAGAGCATGAAGAAGATCAGATCAGTCAGGTTTCTGAAACACAGCTTAACTGAACATGAAAAGAGAAAAACTCGTATTAGCATATTCAGGAGGTCTTGATACTTCAGTAATTGTACATTGGCTGAACCAGCAGGGGTATGAAGTAATTGCTCTTTGTCTTGATTTAGGACAGAAAGTTGAAGACCTTGATGCAATTCTTGAAAAAGGCAAAAAAGCCGGTGCCAAACAAGTCCTGGTTGAAAATGTAGAGGAAGAATTTGTTCAGGATTATGTTTTTCCGTCTATTCACTGGAACGCGCTTTATGAAGGCACATATTTGCTTGGGACATCACTGGCTCGCCCACTTATTTCAAAAAAACAAATTGAAGTTGCGAAGCGTGAAGGTGCAGCTGCTGTGTCTCACGGTGCAACCGGCAAGGGCAATGATCAGGTGCGCTTCGAGTTAAGTTATTATGCCCTCAATCCGGAAATTAGTATAGTTGCTCCCTGGAAAATCCCTGAGTTTTATCAAAAATATCCCGGCCGTACAGAATTACTGGCTTACGCTAAAAAATATGGCATTCCGGTAAAGGCTTCCAAAGAACAACCATGGAGTTCAGATGAAAATCTGATGCATATCAGTTTTGAATCCGGAATGCTGGAAGATCCCTGGCAGTCACCTTTGCAGGAAATGTTTGAATATTCAAAGTCTCCTCAACAAGCACCTTCAGAAGCACAGGAAATTCAGATTGAATTTGAGAAAGGGAATCCTACGGCAATTGACGGAAAAGAATACTCTCCGGCAAAGTTGTTGAGGCATCTCAATGAGGTAGGGGGACTGCATGGAATCGGTCGTGTCGATATGGTTGAATCACGCTTTGTCGGCATGAAAAATCGTGGCGTTTATGAAACACCGGGAGGAACAATTTTACATATCGCACACCGGGCTATTGAGTCAATTACATTAAATCGTGGTGTGATCAATCTTAAAGATTCACTTATGCCGCGATTCGCGCAATTGACTTATGATGGTTTTTGGTTTTCTCCGGAGATGGAAATACTTCTGGAGATGGTGAAGAAAACTCAGGAACCGGTAAACGGTACAGTTCGCCTTGAACTTTATAAGGGAAATTGTATGGTTACCGGACGTAAATCACCAAACAGCCTTTATGCCGAGGACATGGCCACAATGGAGGCAGACCACGGCGCTTATGATCCAAAAGATGCTGTTGGTTTTATCAAGCTTCATGCTCTGCCGTTACGTATTAATGCAGGTTTGAAAGCAAACTCTAAAAAATAGGGAGGGGCTTTTCACAAGCCCCTTTCTTAACCATGAAAGAAGTATGAAACAGCACAAATTGTTTCAACTGCTTACGGTAGTATTTTTCCTTTCCACCTGTGCTCTGTTTTATCTCCTTTATATTTCACCTGCAGAAAAACTCCCTGCTCCACAGACTCCACGGATCGAAGTAAAGGTTCTTCCGGAGTCTTCAGAAGAACCTTCTCCTGAAAAACCACAAATTTCGCAGGAAGAAATCCAACGATTGCTTGATGTGGAAAATGAGCAGAAAGAGCTAATTCTGCTTTTTGAGCGAGTTTCAGCAGATCTCAAAGATACGACAAGATCCAAAGAAATACTGGAACAGCTTTTATTGGGACGCACTATTTTGCGTGATTTTGGTAAACGTTTTTTGAACCACAAACTTTTCCGTAAATCAGGCGGGTTTTTGAGCTATATGCGCAAAAAAACAAAAAACTACCTGAGTGACGGAAAACTGGTTATTAATCCTGCAGGAATCAAGAAAAAAGAGCTGGCTCTTTTTCGGAAAGAAATGACAAGCTGGCTGTTGACACGCAGCGACGCAGAGATAGAGGCAGTCGCCCGCTTCCTGAGTTTCTTTTTTGCCGAAACTCTATATGACATTCCAATGACAATGTTAGCCTCCCGAATGACTCCTGAGCTTGAGGAAATAGATTACAACTCTCCGGTGCTGCTGAAAAAAGTTCTCACCACCGCAAGCCGGGATTCAAACGGAGAAATGAATGAAAAAGGCCCCACCAGTATTGAAAAATATACAATGTCACAGCAATTCTTTTTTCGCAGAGGTCCACAAATTACCGGGAAAGCTGTTGTATTTTTGAAAGCTTACCTAAGCTACACCGATATTTGATTTTTTCTAGAAGTTGAATAATACCGGCAATCCGCTCTCTTTTTTTGTTCAATAATTAAATGATATACTAAACCCCTTCTTACACAAAACTTCAGCAAAATGAAAATTAGAATTCTCAGTTCTGACGATGTCCGGAATGCCCTGCCGATGCAGGAAGCAATAGCAGGGATGAAACTCGCTTTCAGCCGGCTGTCTTCCGGACAGGTAGAAATGCCTCTCCGCAGCCGCGTTCCGGTTACTGAGCAGGACGGAGTACTGCTCACCATGCCTGCGGCACTTCCGGAAGATGGAGAGCTGGCAGTAAAGCTGGTATCCGTATTCGGGAAAAACCCTGCCAGGGGATTGCCGCTGATACATGCTGCTGTAATCGCACTTGATATTAATACCGGACAAATCAAGGCGCTGATGGACGGTGAGGTTTTGACTGCTGTTCGTACCGGTGCTGCTGTTGGCTCTGCTACAGATGTACTTGCTCCTGAGGATGCGTCCACTGTCGCCATCATAGGCAGCAGCAAACTGGCTCGTTCTCAACTGGAAGCAGTCTGTAATGTCCGCAATATTGAACAGGCATGGGTATTCAGTCCAAATCCAGAGCATGCTCAAACCTGCGCGGAAGAAATGTCCGGAATTGGCCCGATTCCTGATGATGTTCAAGCAGTCTCATCATCAGAAGCTGCAGTAAATAATGCTGATATAGTCTGCACAGCAACTACTTCAACCACCCCGGTAATTGTTTTTGAAAATCTCAAGCAGGGTGTTCATGTGAACGCGGTTGGATCATTTAAGCCTGAAATGCAGGAAATTGATGCAGAGACAATTATCAACGCCCTTGTTGTTGCGGACTCACGTGAGTCTGTGCTGGCCGAAGCAGGTGATTTAGTTATTCCGATCAATCAGGGTTTAATCACTCCGGACCACATTCATGCTGAAATTGGAGAAGTGATTAATGGTACAAAAACGGGAAGGTCTTCTGCTGAGCAGCTCACATTTTTCAAATCCTGTGGAGTGGCAGTGCAGGATGCTGTATCCGCAGGTATTGTCATGAAAAACTCTGAGCGTGAAAATCTTGGCACCATCGCCAACCTGTAATCATGTCAGTCCTTCCGAAAACAGCTTCCACGGTCATTATCGGCGGTGGAGTCATGGGAGCCAGTACAGCCTTCCATCTGGCAAGCCGCGGTCTTAAAGATGTTTTGCTGATTGAGCGTGAGCCATTCTTTGGTACAGGCGCAACCGGCCGCTGCGCCGGGGGGATCCGCTACCAGTTCAACACAAAAATCAATATTCGTCTTTCAAAAGCCAGTCTCCCTATGATTGACGCATTTGAAGATGAAACAGGACAGTCTGCACTGGTACAAAAATGCGGATACCTTTTTGTCTTAACATGCGAAAAGGATGTTGAAGTATTTAAAAAATCTGTAGAGCTGCAGCATTCATTAGGTGTAAATACAGAGTGGATAGAAGGAGATGAAGTTCGCAGAATGGCTAATCCGTGCTTGTTCCCGGATGCATTGGCTGGGACCTTCAATGCAGAAGAAGGTCTGGCTGATCCCAACAGCATTGTGATGGGCTACATCAATGCGGCACAAAAACATGGTGCTGTCTGCATTACGGATTGCTGCGCGACTGATATTGTGCTTGAAGGGAGCAAAGTTTACAAATTGAAGACAAATTCAGGTGAGATTCATACTGATTCTGTCGTGAACACATGCGGACCATGGAGTGCTGCACTGGGGGAAAAAATTGGCCTTGAAATACCAATCTCCCCGCTACGACGACAGTGGTTTGTAACAGATACGATTTCTGCACTTCCTGCTGAATTTCCATTTGTGATAGATTTCTCACAAAGCCTTTATTTTCATCGTGAGGGTTCTGGACTGTTAAGCGGCATGTCTAACCCTAGAGAAATAATAGGAGAAAATCAAAGTATCGACCCGGAATGGGAGCTGGAACACATTGAAGCAGCAGTAAAACGTATGCCTTTGCTGGAAAACACTGGAATCCGAACACGACAGGCGGGACTTTATGAGATGACCCCTGATGCTCATCCCATAATCGGCTCGTCACCGGTAGATGGTTTTTACCTGCTCAGTGGATTTTCCGGACATGGGTTCATGCAGGGACCAATTTGCGGAAAATTGATGGCTGAAATACTGCTTGACGGGGAAGCTTCCAGCGTTGATGTAAGCATGCTGGATTATAACAGGTTTTCCGAAAACCGCTTAATTCAGGAATATAACGTTGTTTGAATACAGATTCTGGATTGCATCGCAACATGTATTGAATTAGGATGAAACGAAAAATATGATTCAGATGTTTTTGTAATCATTCAAATAATTTAATGGAGATTATTTATGCTGTCAGAAAACACAGTAAAAAAAATTTTGGAGTACGGACTGAAGCAGGGAGCAGACTTTACTGAAGTTTTTGTTGAGGACAGTATTTCTTCTTCAATCAATCTGCTTGACAAAAAAATTGATGAAATAAATTCCTCAAACTCATTTGGTATTGGGATACGCCTGCTATATGGAAACGAAGCATACTATGGCTACAGCAGTGATACTGATCAAGACAGTCTTTTGAAACTAACTGAGAACCTTGGACAGTCTGGTAAAGAAGGGCTGCCCGGAGGTATTTTGCCGCTTGAACAACAATCTGTGGAAGATATACATCATATAGCTGTAAATCCGGATACTGTGAGCAAGTCCGAGCGTGTGGAGCTTTTAAAAAATCTTGATAATATTACCCGCAGCCATGGTGAGGATATCTGCCAGGTCAACGCTAACATGGCGGAGAAAAAACGTTCCGTGCTGATTGCAAACAGTGAAGGATTGTGGTCTGAAGACACCCGCAGCTATTCAAGGATGCGGCTGTCCGCGGTTGCCGAGAAAGGAGACGGGCCTCAATCAGCAGCGGAGAGTCCGGGAGTTTTAGGAGGTTATGAGTTTTTTCAAAATCTGGACCTTGAGGAGCTCGCGGAAAATGCCGCGCATTCGGCTCTGCGTATGGCAAGTGCGGGCTATATAAATGGAGGAGTTTTGCCGGTAGTTCTCGGTAATGGATTTGGTGGAGTGATTTTTCACGAAGCGTGTGGACATCCCCTTGAAACAGAAGCAATACGTAAAAATGCCTCTCCTTTTTGTGACAAAATTGGAGTTGAAGTTGGACAGCCGATTCTTACCGCGATTGACGACGGAACGATTCCAAACAAATGGGGTTCATGTAATGTGGATGATGAAGGCACGCCGACCCAAAAAACTATGCTGATTGAAAATGGCATATTGAAAAACTATCTCAGTGACCGTATAGGTGCAGGCCAGGTAGGCATTGCTCGAAGCGGGTCAGCAAGACGCGAATCCTATAAATTTGCTCCGGTTTCCAGAATGCGAAACACCTTCATTGCCCCCGGACCAAATTCAATAGATGAAATGATACATTCAATTGATTTCGGACTTTACGCAAAAAAAATGGGAGGAGGCTCCGTAAATCCCGGAACAGGTGAATTTAACTTTGCCGTACAGGAGGGCTATGCCATCCGTAAAGGCAAAATAGCCGAACCTGTGCGCGGAGCAACTCTGATTGGTAAAGGTTTCGAAATCCTTCCGCAAATATCAATGATCGCCGACGACCTCGATTTAGCCGCAGGAATGTGTGGCGCCGCGAGCGGATGGGTTCCAACAACAGTTGGTCAGCCTACCTTAAAAATCGATTCAATCCTGGTTGGAGGTCGTTAATCAAATTTCCTTAATATGCAGGGACATCTTCAATTCCTCACGAAACTTTGAATGAGATATTTCGATCATGCTGTGGAAACAATGCCGACTAAGGCCATTGAAACGCTTCAGATCGAAAAGCTGCATTCAATGTTAAAGAAGATTTATGGGCGTAATCGATTCTATACAAACAAGCTGGATAGCGCTGGAATAAAACACGAAGAAATTAATACACTGGCTGATCTTGCACGTGTGCCCCTGACGACTAAACAGGAATTGATCCAGGCACAGCAGGATGATCCCCCGTTTGGTAGCAACGCGACTTATCCGGAATCAGCATATTCACGTTTTCATCAGACATCAGGAACAACAGGAAAACCATTACGTGTACTGGACACTCCGGAAAGCTGGGAATGGTGGGGACGATGCTGGGGATTCGTTCTTACAGGAGCTGGACTTACTGAAAATGACCGTTTGTTTGTGCCGTTCTCATTCGGTCCATTCATTGGTTTTTGGGCTGCACTGGAAGGAGCAAGGATAATTAACACCATGATGATTCCTGGCGGAGGTCGGGATTCACTGGAACGTCTGCACCTGATGAAGGAGCTTGATGTGACAGCAATCTGCTGTACACCTACTTACGCCTTGCGTCTGGTGGAAGTAGCAAAGCAAGCTGAATTTGATTTGAGTGAGATTCCCCTGCGTATCTCCATACTCTCCGGAGAACCTGGCGCAAATGTACCTGCCACCAAAGCACGTGTTGAATCAGAATGGGGAGTAAAATCTTATGACCATGCGGGAGCCACAGAAGTAGGCGCACACAGTTTTGAGTGTGAAATTCAGCCAAATGGGACACATGTGAACGAAAGTGAGTTTATTGTTGAAGTGCTGAATCCGGAAACACTTGAGCCTGTTGACGCAGGAGTACAAGGTGAATTGATAATTACTAATTTGGGGCGTATCGGTTTTCCGGTTATACGTTACCGTACAGGAGATCTGGTACAGCTGAATCCTGAACCTTGTGAATGCAGACGCACCTTCCCTCGTTTTGAAGGCGGTGTGCTGGGGAGGGCGGATGACATGGTAGTTGTCCGCGGAATTAATGTTTTTCCAAGCGCCATTGAAAATTTGATAAGGCGATCTGATGATACAGAAGAATTCCGCATTACTGTATCAACAGTAAAGCAAATGGGGCATCTTTCAATTGAACTGGAATTGAAAAAAGATGCAGACACGGAAAATGCAAAAAATACTGTTTTCCAGCAAATCCGGAATGAGCTGGGTTTAAGCTCCGAAATAAAAGTTGTTCCTTCCGGAAGTCTGCCGCGCTTTGAAATGAAAGCCCGTAGATTTCATGTAACTAACTGATACAATTTAAAACTTACTATTAGGAATTTGTTAAATGATGAGCTGTTTGCTGAAGAATTAATGGAGTCCCGCAAATTTTTTGATGCCAGATTACTCCAGTTTACCTCCTAGGTTATGCCTGTAAATAAATGACAAAAAACCTTGAATGAAACAATTACTTACACTTCAAATAAACAATGAAACATACGAGTTTTGGGCTTCAATTCACAAAACTTTGCTGGAAGTTCTTCGTGAAGACCTGCGCCTAACCGGAACCAAACATGGATGTGAACTTGGAGAATGCGGAGCGTGTACTGTGCTAATAAATGGAGAGCCGATTCTGTCGTGTCTGATTCTTCCTGTAGAAGTACAGGGAAAGGAGATCATGACCATCGAAGGTTTGGCCCAACCAGACAAACAAGGATCCGATTGCAAAGCGCATCCACTGCAAACTGCTTTTGCAAAGGAGGGCGCTTCGCAGTGTGGATATTGTTCTCCGGGGATGCTGATGACAGCAAAGGCTCTGCTTGACAAAAATTCAAATCCGGACAGGAAAGAAATCAGGGAAGCGCTTTCAGGGAATTTGTGCCGCTGCACGGGATACGCGAAAATTGTGGAGGCAGTAGAACAAGCCGCTGAACAAGTGCGGGAATTAACAGCAACTTTATAAAACTTCTTCAAAACCGATAGAGAAATATAATGCGTTTTATTAATCTAATCACAGCCATCAGTATGATATTAATGCTGTCTTCATGCTCAATCAGCACCTTCGGAAAATTCCAGGCAAATGAGGGTATCCCGACTTTCATTCAGGTTGGGAAAACTACAAGAGCAGAAGTTTTTAACACTTTGGGTGAACCTCTTGTTCACCGCATTGTGGCAGGCAAAGAAACTCTTATTTACAATCATGAGCGAGGAGATTACTTCTTTCTTTATGGAACTTATGAAGGAAATGAACTTGTGCTTCGTCTGGAACACCAAATTGTAGTAGAAGCCAAAATTGAAAAAACCGGAAGCGGATGGGGCTTTATGGCTCCGGCAACTTCAAATAATCCCGGCACAAGAAGAAGTGCGAGATAAGAGCATGTTCAAGTCTGTTATTTTTTTGTGGTTAATCTGTATTTTTATTTTTGTATTTTCTTCAGGATGCGCCAAATCCAGAATGGGTAAAGTTGACTTGTCAGGTGAAGCCACTCCAAATTTTCTCAAAGCAGGAACAACAACGACACATGAAGTTCTGGAACAAATTGGAGAGCCTTTTGGTTATCGAGAAAAAGGTGACCGCTCCGCAATGATTTACATAAGTTTTCAGGAGGAATATATCAATTTATTATTTTCTCAATTCCGCATGGAAAAAGCGTATCGGCTGGATTTGATCTTCCAAAATGATGTTTTACAAAAAGCGGAAATCAAAAAAGAAGGCTGGGGATTTGGTGCAAATATAGATCCCCAGCTAATACAACTATTGGCAAGATAAATAACGGAACCAAAACTCGTTCCAATTACTTTAGAAATATATGAACAAAAAAGAAAATTTCCAATGGATCGGCAAATCGTGGACGCAAGTGGGTGGGCTTGCCAAAGCCAAAGGCGAAACGGTTTACGCTGATGATATTTTCCTGCCAAGGATGCTTTATGCAAAAATGCTGGGCAGTCCCCATGCTCATGCGCTGATAAAAAGCATTGATGTGAGTCCTGCCCTGGAACGTCCGGGAGTGATTGCAGCCATAACCGGAAAGGATTTACCTGTTCCATACGGAATTTTACCGGTCAGCCAGGATGAAACAGCATTATGCGTGGATAAAGTCCGCATGGTCGGTGATCCTGTAGCAGCTGTTGCGGCCATTGATGAAGAAACAGCAGAGGCTGCACTGGAAGACATTGTTGTAGAATATGAACCATTGCCATCCATCCTTTCCATTGAAGAAGGATTGGCAGAAGAAAAAGTCCAAATTCACCAATATGCCGCGCAGGGTAATATTCATAAGAAAGTTGCACTGGAATTTGGCGACACTGAATCAGGTTTCAGTCAGGCAGATCATCTCAGGGAAGAGTTATTTTATTACGAGGGCAGCACCCATTTGCCATTGGAGCAGCACTCGGCAGTTGCTCAACTGGGTTCAAATAACCGGTTGACTTTGTGGTCTTCAACTCAAACTCCACATTATGTACACCGGACCTTGTCAAAAGTTCTGGAAATGCCTGCCAGCAGGATAAGAGTAATTGCCACTCCTGTTGGCGGCGGGTTTGGCGGAAAAACAGACCCTTTTCAGCATGAGATTGTTGTATGTAAACTGGCCATGCTTTCAGGACGTCCGGTTAAACTTACACTGACTCGTGAAGAAGTTTTTTACACACACAGAGGAAGACACCCTGTTTTAATGTGGGTCAGAGCAGGAATCAAATCAGACGGTTCGATCACTGCTTTGCATTTTCGTAATTTTCTGGATGGAGGAGCATACGGAAGTTACGGCGTTGCCAGTACTTTTTACACCGGCGCATTGCAGACCGTTACATATCCGATAGCAAATTATAAATTTGAAGCAATGCGGGTTTTCACCAACAAGGCTCCATGTGGTCCAAAACGAGGACACGGCACACCACAGCCACGTTTTGCACTGGAAGTTTTGCTTGACAAATTTTCGGAAGATTTGGGTGTTAATCCGGCAGAATTACGTTTGAGGCACCTCGTTCCCAGCAACAGTAAAACTGTAAATCACCTTACTGTAACTACCAACGGTTTGGATGAATGCATCCGTAAAGTAACTCTAGCCTCTAAGTTCGGGATGAAGAGAAAAAATATGCTTCCGGAAAAAGGCATTGGACTGGCCTGCAGTTCTTATCTAAGCGGGGCAGGACTTCCCATTTACTGGAACAAAATGCCTCATTCCGGAGTGCAAATTAAAATTGACCGTGGTGGAGGGGTAACAGTTTTTTGCGGAAGTGTGGATATTGGGCAGGGTTCAGACTCGATTCTGGCGGGAATTGTGGCAGAGGAATTGGGAATACATTTACAGCATGTAATCATAGTTACTGCTGATACTGATCTAACACCAGTTGATCTGGGCAGTTATTCGAGCCGTGTTACTTTGATGACAGGCAATGCCGCAATTGAAGCAGTAAAACCATTACGTGAACAAATCCTTTCTGCAGCCTCCGAAGTGCTGAAAATAGAGGTGGAAGA
This sequence comes from SAR324 cluster bacterium REDSEA-S27_B3, assembly GCA_001627865.1. Lineage (GTDB taxonomy): Bacteria > SAR324 > SAR324 > SAR324 > NAC60-12 > Arctic96AD-7. The sequence goes on along the minus strand of LUQO01000031.1, from coordinate 62,407 downwards.
TCTGACAATCAAAAATGATAAAATATCCCTGAAGGATGGTTCCCGAGAGTTGACAACATTCGTCGAAGCAGTCCAATGGGCGGAAACAAAATATGGCACACTTGGCTCAGTCGGGAGCTATACTCCTCCTCGCCATGGAGGAGATTATAAGGGTTCCGGAGTTGGCCCTTCGCCTAATTACAGTTATTCAGCCTGTGTTGCTGAAGTAAGCTGTGATTCTGAAAGCGGTTGGTATAGTGTTGATAAAATTTGGATTGCGCATGATATTGGACAGGCAATCAATGAAAAACTGGTGATCGGACAGGTTGAAGGAAGTGTTTATATGGGACTTGGTGAGGCAATGATGGAGGAACAGGTTTATCGTCCGGGGAAAAGCGATATTGGCGGACTGCATAAAAATCCTTCTATGCTGGATTACAAAAGTCCTACCTCTCTGGACATGCCTGAAATTGAAACTATTTTGGTAGAAACAAATGATCCTGAAGGTCCTTATGGAGCAAAGGAGGCTGGACAGGGGCCATTACTGCCGATTATGCCTGCTATCGCAAATGCCATTTACAATGCAGTCGGTGTGAGGGTGGATGAGGTGCCGATTACTCCCGAGAAAATATATAAAGGTTTGCAAAATATAAAATCTGCAAAAAAAGCAAAGAACGGTGAAATCGGACGAATCGGACCAACAAAATTCCCTGATGTTGTATTTCCGGAACCTGTTTATGTGGAACCTCCACAGTGAAAAATTGACATTAACTGATATATCCATGTTACGATTACCTCCCTTTGAATATTACTCTCCAGAAAGTATTCCGGAAGCAGTAGCGCTTAAAGCCAGATTTGGGAATGATGCAATGTATGCTGCCGGTGGAACAGACCTTTATCCAAATATGAAACGTCGGCAGTACACGCCGCAATACTTGATTGGACTGCATGAACTGAAAGAACTTAACTCGATTGATTTTGATAATGGGATGACGATTGGTTCCGGAATTCCATTAAATGAGGTGGCCAACCATCCGGAAATTCAGAAGCTTTATCCCGCGCTGGCAAATGCGGCATCATTAGTTTCAGCTCCACAATTGAGAAATGTGGGCACAATTGGAGGTAATTTATGTCTGGACACTCGCTGCACATATTACAATCAAACATACCCCTGGAGGAAAGCATTGGGTTTTTGCCTGAAAAAAGATGGTGACATTTGCTGGGTAGCAAGGAGCAGCCCCGTATGTTTAGCAGTATCTTCATCAGATTGTGCTCCTGTTGCTGTGGCATTGAATGCGGAATATCGTTTAGCTGGCCGGAATGGCCAAAAAATAATTGCAGCTGAAAATTTTTATCTGAATGATGGAATCGACTATCTAAACAAAACTCATGATGAGTTGCTGGTTTCTATATACATTCCTTCACATGAGGGCTGGCTTATGAGCTACAACAAAATGCGAAGAAGGGATTCAATTGATTTCCCTGTTCTGAGTGTTGCTACAGCTTTGTCACTGGACAAAGCAGGTGTTTGCACAAGCGCTCGAATTGTTTTAGGCGCAGTGGCTTCTTGTCCGCAAAGGGCATTGGAGGCAGAAAAAATTCTGACTGGAGAAAAGCTTTCAGCTGAAATAATAGAAACATCCGCGCAGACTGCTGCTAAATTAGCCAAGCCGATGGATAATACAGATATGACCTTGGGCTTTAGAAAAAAAATGGTGTCAGGATTTGTAAAGGACGCGATTAATGATGCTCTTGAATAGTAAGAGGGACTCTATTGCAAGAAGACTTAACTAGCAGCACACAGTGCGGAAAATGTAATCTCAGGATAATTTGATCAATTCAGCAAGTCCAGTGCTTCGAGTGGATTGTTAATGATCACGCATGCTCCGTTATCTCTCAATTCTTCTTCTTTACGAAATCCCCAAAGCACACCTACCGGAAAACAGCCTGCAGAAACAGCAGTTTTCATATCAGTTGCAGTATCACCTAAATAAAGAAAATCTTCTGCAGGAACTTCCAGCTGTTGGCAGATTTCCAGCATTCCTGCAGGGTCAGGTTTATGTGGAACACCTTCACGCTGCCCGAATACCGCATCAAATTCCCAATCAGATAAAAGATGATTAACTGTGAGAACAGTAAATTCCTGAGGCTTGTTGGAGAGTACAGCCAGTTTTAACTGTCGTTTTTTGAGCGCGGTCAGCAGTTCAGGAATACCTTCGTATGGAAGTGTCTGTCTATCCCAGCATTCACGATAACCAATCTCAAAATCTTTTTTGCATTCTTCAATCAGTGCTTCATTTCGAACTTCTTCCGGCAGGACACGTGTCATCAGCATTTTCGCTCCATCACCGACAAAGTTGCGAAACGCGTCAACGTGGTGTGTTGGGAATCCCCGTTCAGAGAGAATTTTGTTGGTGCAGTAAGCTAGGTCAGCTAAAGTATCCAGCAATGTGCCATCTAAATCAAAGCAGACTGCCTGAAATTTCATCAAGGGGAAAGTCTTAAATTTTGTTGTTCAATTCATCACGCCAAACTTTAGAGGGATGAAAAGTCACAACTCGCCGTGCGGAAATAACGTAATCCGTTTTAGATTTAGGATCCCGACCTGGCCGGGATTTTTTGTCGCGCAATTCAAACTTTCCTAAACCTGTGATGAGAACATCTTCGCCTTTTTCTAATTTTTCTTTTATCACTTCCAACATATCATTGACCAATTTTTCAGCCTCGCCAAACTGGAGGTCAGTTCCCAGCTGGATTGCCCGCACGATGTCTACTTTTACCATTCGATCCTCCGAATTGTGTCAATATTTACTGATATTATTCTATTTAATTTCTACTGATCAAATTACCTGCAATCTTTCTCTAGCAAAAATTTACTTAATTATTACATGATGTTCAAATCATTTAAGACTCAGAATACAAGTCTGACATACTATATCTATGGAAAACATCTTCTACAATACTTTTTTTAATAAAAATCAATTAAATCAATTTAAAATAGAAAAATGATGTTCAACAAGGCAATATTTTCCAGCTAACAGCTTATGTTTGAGAGTTTCCGAATATCTCAAAAAGATGGACATTGCCCGGATTATAACTTTATATATAAGAAGCTCAATTAACACTGAAAAAATTTATTGGAGCATGATTTCATGTTTTTCAGACGATACAGAGCTCTTGTCATACTCGGGCTTGGCTTTGCTGTTATTGCAGTTCTGACCCTGTATTTTCAGCAAATTAAACTTGATCAATTACAAAATGAGCTGTCAAAGGTTGAGCTTCAGAATGTCAGGATAGGAGCAGGGATTTCGAATGATAAGCTGGGAACAGCAATATTTGGCGAAATTTTTAATAATGGAGAACATATTATTAATATTGCGGTGATGAATGTTAAGTTTTTTAGCGAAGATGGTGAAGCTGCTGTAGAGCACAAATTTTTTCCTGTCAACAAATTCTCTTTTACAGATTCTTTGCCTTTAAAACCGGGACAATCTAAAGAATTCGGATTCCCAATCGATGATATTGTACCAGAAGACTGGGATGGTACTTTTGCAGCAAAACTGACTGATCTCACATTTAAATAGAAAACAAGAAAACATGCCCAACGCGCTTTGGCAGCCAACTCCGGAAGAACAGCAAAAAACTCTTCTTACGCAATTTACAAAAAAAATTCAGGATCGTTACAATCTTCCTGATTCTGAATATTCCACTTTGCACAAATGGTCGATTGAACACCCCGAACTTTTCTGGGAAGAAGTCTGGAAAGATTGCGAAGTCATCTCTTCTGAAACTTGGAGCAAAGTCATGGGAAAGAATTTGTTCAATGTCAGAAATGCTTCCGGCAGCTCAGGCTGGTTTGAGGGCGCTAGGCTTAATTTTGCGGAAAATCTTCTTTCTCAGGGAAAGGATGAAATCGAGGCGCTTTGCTTTGTTGCTGAAAATGGTTCAAAGCGTTCAATGAATTACGCAGAACTGAGAGAAGCAGTCGCCCAGTGTGCTTACGGATTGAAGGTTTTAGGTGTTTCCGAAAAAGACCGAGTTGCGGCAGTGATTCCAAATTGTCCGGAAGCAGTAATTGCTATGCTCGCAACAGCAAGTCTTGGCGCAATTTGGTCTTCATGTTCTCCTGATTTTGGCATTAAAGGAATCCATGACAGGCTTGGGCAAATTTCCCCAAAGATTTTAATCACTGTCAATGCATATCAATACAATGGGAAAGAACATGACTGTCTGGCCAAAATACGTGAAGTAGCGAGGCTAATTCCTTCAATTGAATCGGTATTCGTAGCACCATTTACAGAAACCAAAATCACTTTGCAGGGTAACGAAAAACCATGGGCAGAGTTACTTGATTCTTCAGCCACCAGCACGGTTTTCGCTCAGCTTCCTTTTGATCATCCTCTTTACATTCTTTACTCGTCAGGAACTACAGGTTTGCCAAAATCTATCGTTCATGGAGCTGGAGGATGCCTGCTCAAGCATCTGACTGAACATCGTTATCATTCTGACATACATCCTGGTGATCGTGTTTTTTACTTCACCACATGCGGATGGATGATGTGGAATTGGCTGGTGGGCTCACTTGCTTCCGGAGCAACTCTGATTTTGTATGACGGAGCTCCGACATTTCCTGACGTAAGCAGAATGTGGATCCTGATAGATGAACAGCGCATTACCCATTTTGGGACAAGTCCTAAATTTCTTGGCGCTGTAAACAAAACCGGATATTCTCCCAGAGCAAACCATAAACTTGATTCATTAAGAGCAATTTTATCAACAGGATCACCTCTTCCGGGGAACTTATTCTCATGGATCTATGAAGAAGTCGCGTATGTGCCTGTTATGTCAATTGCAGGCGGCACTGACATAGCCGGATGTTTTATGGGCGGTAATCCTAATTTGCCGGTTTTCTCTGAAGAGCTTCAGTGCAAAAGCCTGGGAATGAACACACTTGCTTATAATGTGGCAGGAGAATCAGTAGAGTGTGAAAAGGGCGAGTTAGTTTGTGCCACACCATTTCCTTCAATGCCAATTTTTTTCTGGAAAGATTTCGATGGAGAAAAATACCATGATGCATATTTTGATAAATTTCCTGGAGTCTGGACTCATGGAGATTTCATAGAAATTACTGAGCGAGGAGGGGTAATTGTATATGGCAGAAGCGACACAGTTCTTAATCCTGGTGGAGTGAGAATAGGGACTTCTGAAATATACCGACCGGTAGAAGAAATGAATGAGATCGTGGATAGTTTAGTAATTGCTCAACCCTGGAAAAGTGATGTGAGGATTGTGCTGTTTGTTGTTCTGCAGGATGGAATAGTGTTGGATGATGAGCTTGTCACCAATATAAAAACAACTTTACGCAGTGACGCCACACCACGTCACGTTCCTTCACGGATATTAAAAATTCCGGATGTGCCCCGCACAATAAGCGGTAAAAAAGTCGAAAAGGCGGTGCTGCAGACTATCAAAGGGGAAAGTGTTGAAAACATTGCTGCACTTGCAAATTCGGAAAGCCTGGCATATTTTGCTGAACTGAGTGAAGAATTGAAAAAATGAAAGAGCCTAAAAAACCCTGAATTAATTTCCCCGTGATACTTCATAAACTCGATCCCGCAGTTTAAGGTAGATATCCTGAATCACCAGATTTGGGAAGTCTGACCATTCCATTAGTTTCATCATATACTTCTTCAGCTGATTTCGTGATAACCCACGCTCCTCCCAGCCCGAATGAACTAAAACAACATCAGCAGGCAAGGGCTTCCCATCTATATTTTGACGCATAAGAAATTTTAGTGCACTGTCAGGATATTTCAGCACAAATTTTTCCATTGAAGTAATATTGATTTTTGAATTGCCAAATACTACATCTGCATCATCAGAGTCAGTTGACAGCATTCTGCTGTCATCTTCTATTTCATAATCATCATACTGATCCTCTTCAACTTGCGCATCAGAATTTTCTGATTTAATTAAAACCTTCTCTTCTTCATTGCTTTCGTTTTGTAATACATCCGGAGTTTTTTTGACTGCGGTGTTCTGTTTTTCAGTTGTTGTAACTTTAATACCTTCGCTATTTTTTTTTGAACTTGAGTTGCTTCCTTTATTCTCTGCAGAAACCAAATTTTCAACTGAAACTCCGCGTGATTTTGCAATATGACTCAAAAAACTTTTTACCAATGCGCGCCCTTCCAACCGTTCAAGTACTTGGTTTCTCAGCTGCATCAAGTCTTCAATCCTGAAGTTGGTTTTTGAATAATCAGTTGTTACTTCCTCCCCATCCGGTTTCGGTTTTTCTCCTCCCAAAACAAGTATGTAATATGCTTCAATATACATCAGCAGATCATATAAAGGATGTTCTTTTTGCTGTCGCAGTCCCTGGGAAATATTGTAACGAACATTATAATGATGGTGTGCTCCCTTAGCCATTTGATCAAAAGCTTTAGTGATTCTCAGGCAAAGTTTTGTTTTAAGCTGTTCCGCAGACCAGTTGAATTGCTGCAGATATTCTGTGAAAGCATGCAAACGCTCCATGGGAACAAGTTGACGAATCATTTGATCTTGTCGGTTAACAAATTCATTAATCACTTGACCTCCGGCTTCAATCTCAGTTTCTGAGGAGTCTTCAAACACAAATCCTGATAAATGAAGTTGTTCACAAAGCTGTACGAGCAATGATTCCTCTTCAGAAAGCAAAGAATCGAAACTTCCTTTATTGTTTTGAAGAAAACTATTTCGTTGCATTTGACCCGCAATTTATGCTATGAAAATGTAAAGGAACACAAATAAATCAGATTTAAAATGTTAATGCAAATTATAGTGTCCAAAAATATTGATTTGGGAAAATTCAGCATATATTTCAATTAGCTTTTACTTGCTGCAAAATAAAATTGCGTTGTGATTAGTCAGGATTTTTTCTAAGGTAGTCAATGAAGAAACAACCATTTGAATTATTTGGAAAACTCGACAAACTATTTTTTTCACAAGCCCGGTGAATGTTGAAACAACAACATTATACAGTTATTTTTTTAATACTATCATCTGTATTTAATTATGATCAACATTACTGATTTAGCTATGCATTTCGGTAATAAAACGCTCTTTGAAAAAACATCACTCACTTTTGACCCTGGAAAAAGTTACGGGATTGTTGGGGCAAACGGTTCAGGTAAATCTACGCTATTGCGATTGATATCCGGGGACGAAAAACCTGTTTCCGGGACAATTTCTGTTCCAGGAGATATAAACATTGGAGTTCTAAAGCAAAATCATTTCCAGTTTGAGGATATCAGAGTTATAGATGTTGTACTTCTAGGGAAGCCCAACTTGTGTGAAGCCCTCCGTGAAAAAGATAAAATACTAGAATCAGAGAATTTTAGCAGCGAAACAGGAATCAGACTGGGACAATTGGAAGAAATCATTGCGGAAGAAAACGGTTATGTGGCGGAACCATTTGCTGCAGAATTATTATCCGGATTGGGTGTTGCACCGGAATATCACACAGGCCCAATGAGCGCGCTTTCAGGAGGATATAAATTACGTGTGCTTTTGGCGCAACTGCTTTTCCAGCAGCCAGATGTGTTATTGCTTGATGAACCAACCAACCATCTGGATATTATTTCAATTCGCTGGCTGGAAAACTATTTATGTACTCAATTTAACGGCACTCTATTGTTTATTTCCCATGATCGCAATTTTCTAAATGCTGTTGCCGGCTGCATAGTTGATATTGATTATGAAGAATTACGACTTTATAGCGGCAATTATGATCAATTTCTTGCAGCAAAAGTTCTTGCGGAAAATCAAAAACAAAAGGAGCTGGAAACCTTCAATCGCAAAACTGCTGAATTACAAGCCTTTGTCGATCGCTTCCGAGCAAAAGCAACAAAAGCCCGTCAAGCACAGTCACGAGTCAAACAATTAGATAAAATGGAAGTTCCGGAGGTAAAACGTTCCTCCAGAATTTCCCCGAACTTTTTCTTTGAACAGTCCCGACCCTCCGGAAGAATTGTATTGACTGTAAAAAATTTATATAAAAAATTTGCTGATAAAAGTGTGCTGAAAGATATTTCTTTTGAGATACAACGAGGAGAAAAGGTTGCCATTATTGGTCCGAACGGAATAGGCAAATCAACATTATTGAAAATATTACAGGATCAAATCTCTGCTGATGAAGGAACTTTCGAGTGGGGATACGAAGCAAATATCTCTTATTTTGCACAGGATCACCATGAACATTTGAATGGAAAAATCAATACTTTCGACTGGCTTTATTCGTCTGCACCGCATGAAACAATTGGTGCTATACGCGGTTTGTTGGGCAGAGTTTTACTTTCCGGAGATAAAGCGCTGAAACAGGTGTCTGCATTGAGTGGAGGTGAATCGGCACGTTTACTATTTGCGCGAATAATGCTGGAAAAAAAGAATGTCCTGATCCTGGATGAACCAACAAACCACATGGACCTTGAAGGGGTGGCCGCGCTTGGTGATGCATTAAATAAATTTGACGGAACCGTGCTGTTAGTAAGTCACTATCGACATTTTGTGTCAAAAGTCGCAAATCATATTCTTGAACTGACACCGGATGGCATAAGGGATTTTTCAGGAAGTTATGCTGAGTATCTCGATAAATTTGGAGAGGATTATCTAAATCATGATGTTTCCGGTTCAATTAAGAAAACAAAATCAATGCAATCTCCTGTTAATCATCAAATGAGCTTTGAGGAGAGAAAAAAACTACAGCGTGATATTTCAAAATTAAATAAACAGGCAACACGTTTTGAATTATTAGTTGAAGAAACTGAGAAGAAAATTGCTGAGATTGAAGCAAAATTTGGAATAGAGGATTTCTTTCAGACAGCATCAATTGATGAAGTTAACAGATTACAAGCTGAAAAGAGCAATCTAAGCCTACAGTTGACAGGGCACCTCAGACAATGGGAAATTTCTTCTCAGGATTTAGAAAATGCAAAAGCACGGTTTGAATTATAATTATGTGCAAAAGTTTTGAAGATTGCATCAAGACCAAAAGAATTGCGTGGTTGCAGTTTTAGAATTACCATAACAAAATCCAATTCAGAAACTTCAATTTTTTATATGAAAAGACTGTATTTTCGATTGCTGGCAGAAATGTTTGAAAAAATGTACAATGATAGAAAACCAACTTAAAAAATAGAGGTCCTCATGGGAAAGATAATTTTTTCTTTTAAGTGCATAATTTTAGCATTTATCTTTATTTCACAGCTGATGCTGTCTGTTAATAACACAGCGTATTCTCAAACAACCCCGGAACAGGCTGCAGAGCAGTGGAATTTACGGCAGACAGAAATTGAACAGCTTTATCAGGATGGTGACCTTCAGGGAGCTTTAAATATTGCCCAGGAAGCAGTTTCTTTGGCGGAAACCGCTTTTGGTTCAGAAGCTTTGGAAACAATTTCCAGTTTGTTATTACAGGCACAAATACATGCTGAAATGGACCAGCTTGAAGAAGCGAACCAAATCTACCAGATGACTCTCGAAATCACTGTTGCTGCATTTGGTGAAAGTGATGCTGCAACGCTTTCCGTGCTTGACAGCTATGGTCAGTTTTTAAATGCAATTGATCCGGAAATGGCTGAGCCAATTCTAAGGGAAGTTCTTCGACTTACAGCCAAGGATGACCCGCAACGTGCTGCACGAATGAAATCTTTGGGGCAGAATTTACAGGATATGGGACGCATCAGCGAGGCTGAAGAAATACTAAGTGACTCATTGAAAGCATTTAAGACTTTAGTGGGTGAAAAAGATGCTGAAACACTTTCTGCAATGGCAAATCTGGCTCAGTTGTATATGTCTCAGGGAAAATTAAAGCCTGCCCAGGAATTAATTGAAACAGCACTACCTTTAATGCTTGATGCTCTTGATGAAAAAAGTTTTCTTGTTTTAGAAAGCAAAGAAAATCTTGGTGAAATTTACCGTCAGCAGGGAAAATTTCCCCAGGCAGAAAAACTTTTTCTGGAAAGTATGAAAGCCGCCGCAGCAGAATATGGGGAGGAAGAACAGCTGGTTATACAAGCCAAGAGTCATTTGGCTCAGCTCTATGAAGATACAGGCAAGCTGAAACGAGCACTGGCCCTCCACCAGCAGGTTTACGAAATTGATCTTGCAATGCTAGGAGAAAATCATCCAAACACTGCCGGAGATCTGAATAATTTAGCAAGTGTCAGGAGGAGGCTGGGTGACTATCAAAAAGCAGAAAAACTTTTTCGACAATCTTTAGATGTGATGGTTTCAGCGCTTGGAGAAGAATCTCCACAGTCTGTTTCTGTGATGAATAACCTGGCATTGCTGCTTGAAAACCAGGGTCTTTATGATGAGGCAGAGCCTCTTTTCAAAAAAGCACACGCAATTTCAGAAAAAATCCAGGGAGAACTGCATCCAACAACTCTGGCATTACTGAATAACCTCGCGTTTCTTTATGAATCCCAAGGCGATTTTGAGCGTTCGGAACTGAATTATAGAAAAGTTATTAAACTCAATACAGATGTTTTTGGTGAAACGCATTCAAACACTCTTTCGAATCAAAACAATCTAGCCTACCTGTTCCTTAGAGCCCAAAGATTTGAGGAAGCCAGACCAATCTTTGCGAAAGTTCACAAACAGTGGAGCGGACAATTTGGTGAGAACCACCAAAATACATTGAAAGCATTGAACAATCTGGGGAGAGTTCACAAATCACTTGGCAATTTGGATGAAGCGGAAAAACATCTAACTGCTGCCTTAAATGGCAGAACCAAAGTTTTTGGTAAAAGACATGCTGACACCTTACGCAGCATGAATGATATCGGAGAGCTTTTTGTGTTACAGGACAAAAAGGAAGAAGCACTTAAAATGTTCCGGGAGACTTTGAAACTTGAAGAAGAAGTGCTGGGTGAAAACCATCCATACACTTTTGAAACACTAAACAATTTGTCACGCTTACTTGAAGATCTTGGAAAAACAGAAGAAGCTTATGAAATGTATAAAACCGGTTTTAAGCGCAGAAACACCTTTTTTGATCGCGTTCTCTGGGTAGCTGGTGACAATACTCGACAATCGTATGTCAGTTTGCATAAACCTGAACAGGATGCCTACATTCGTATGCTTCTCAGTTTGAATGATGAACGCACTGCTCAAGACCTTTTTGATATTATTCTGCAAAGGAAAGGAATGCTATTAAAGGTTACCAGCGAGACACAACAGGTGGTTATGCTCTCCGGAGCTCCCGAACTGGTTGAAATCACAGATGAACTGACCAATGTCCGCAAAAAACTAGCCGCATTAACTCTGGCCGGACCGACTGAAGAAAATCGCGGTCAATTCGCCAGAATGGTGTTTGATCTGGAGGAGCAGGTTAATAATTTACAACTGCAGCTTGGAGAGCAAAGTATGCGCTTCAGACAATCCACCCGCCAAATAAAGACTGATGATGTGCTGGCTGGATTAGCTGAAAACGCACTTGTTGATTTTATTACGTATCGTAAAAAAGATGATACATTGGCCCTTCTTGCTGTTGTAGCCAACCAGGGAGAGTTAAATGTGATTCAATATGATGATTTAGAGCTGATCCGTGTAATAATCATGGAATTGCGGGGAATTATCCAGGATGAAGGGGCTGAGGATGAAGATATAAAAAGTGTAGCTTTTGATCTTTGGGAAATTCTTTGGTCACCGCTCAATGAATATCTGGCGGATACAGAGTCGATCTTTGTTTCACCGGACAGTGTGCTGAATGTTTTACCTTTTGATGCTTTGACTGACGATGATGAGAGCTATTTGATTGAAAATTATGATTTGAGGATCATCAGTTCCGCAAGGGACCTTGCGCTCGATCAGTTGTCTGCCTCAAAAGGAGAGTTGCTTATCATTGCAGGACCGGATTACGATTCTGACAAAATTCTAAAATCTCCTGAAGCCAGAGAAATTACACACAAACGATCCCGAAGCGTATCTCGAGGAGCCCGTATGGGCTCCGGATTACGCGGACTTAATTTTGATCCGCTGCCGGGAGCAGAAAAAGAAGGCGAGGTCATCAAGGAAGTTTCTGACACAAAGGAAAGGGAAACCGTAATTTTTTCCAAACGTATTGCAGAGGAAAATCTGCTCCGGAAAATGGAAGGACCTCCGGAAGTGCTGCACATTGCCACACACGGATTTTTCCTTAAAGAAGATGAGCGTCTCGCCAAGCGTATCCAGGGTCTCAGCAGAGGGTCAAGTTCTATTCCTCCCCCAGCAGACAATCCTTTGTTGCGCGCCGGTTTAGCCTTTGCCGGACTAAACTCAAATGCTCCTCTGCTTGGTGAAATTGACACCGATAATGACGGAGTATTAACCGCAATGGAAGTACTTAGTATAAATTTGGAAGGTACGCAAATGGTGGTTCTCTCAGCATGTGAAACCGGACTGGGTGAAATACATGAAGGTGAAGGAGTATATGGATTAAGACGTTCTTTTCAGGAAGCCGGAGTTAAGAATGTTATAAATTCATTTTGGGAAGTCAGTGATGCAGGAACACAGTTGTTGATGACAAAATTTTATGACAAATTCCTAACAGGAACAGACGCACGTCAGGCTATTCGGGAAGCACGCCTGGAAATGCTGGAAGATGTACAGTGGAGTGCTCCATATTATTGGTCCGCGTTTGTGATGGTTGGCCGCAACAGCTAAGGGATGGAGCAGTTAATCATTCATGGTGGAGCCGGAATCCTTGAAGGTAAAACTGCCGAAGCTCAGAAAATGCATGAGTCCCTATGTACTATCTGGGAAGAGTCATTTGAGGTGCTGAAAAAAACTGGATCAGCCCAAAAAGCTGTAATACATGGGGTCCGCATGCTGGAGGATGATCCTATTTACAATGCGGGAACAGGTTCAAAACTTCAGGCAGACGGCCAGGTGCGCATGAGTGCTGCCTTAATGGATGGAATTAATAATCGCTTTTCAGGCGTCATCAATGTACAAAATATCCGCAATCCTATTGAAGCCGCCGAGCTACTGTCAAAAGAAAAGCATACCGTTTTGAGCGCTGATCAAGCGACGGAATTCTGCCTTAATAACGGTTTTTCTAACTATGACCCGATAACACCCGTCCGTTTGCAGGAGTTTGAAAAAAAGTGTGCCGGCATTCACGGAACAGTAGGAGCAGTTGCACTCGATAAGGAAGGCCGCATATTTTCAGGCACATCCACAGGCGGAATCGGTTGTGAAATTCCAGGACGAGTCAGCGACAGTTCAACTGTAGCCGGAACATACTCTTCAGCAAAAGCCGGCGTTTCCTGTACTGGAATTGGTGAGCAAATCACACAGCAAGGCGCTGCAGTGAAGATAGTAACAAGAGTCGAAGATGGTATCACTCTCCAAGATTCTGTTGCTAAAGTAATACAGGAAAGCGACTCATTCAATTATTTATTCGGAATGATCTGCCTTGATTCCAAGGGGAATTTCGAGGTGGGAAAAACCTCAGCATTGAATGAGGTCTATTATGCTTATCATGATGGAGAAAAAATCAGAACTTTCCTGAATTGATCAGTGACTTCAGCTTTGTTTTTTGCCAGCGATATTTCTCCGCTCTGCATCCAGCCAATCCCCTAAAAACAACTGCTGGGCATCCGGCATTTTGTAACGCTGTTCCAGTATAAAATTTTCCAGAAACGGACTTGTTTGAAGCAGAAACTGATTGCCCCAGTCTTCGCTTCGATTCAGTCGTGCATCATAACGTAATTCTCCTACTCCGATTTGCCGCTTAAAACGAAATCGCTGCATGTCATAACCTGATGCGACAAAAACCAATTCAATAGCTGAAGCTTCCAGATCAAATTCAATTCGAAAATTCCCATTCTTTTCAGGAAAAACTAAACGAGCATTTGGCGCATAGAGTGGGGACTGATTTTCAAACTGGATGAATTGAGAATAATACTCTAGAACCACAATGAAGTTTTTTGATTCCAGTGCTTTTCCGCTTTCCTCCTGCACAGTACCTTCAATCCAGCGTGTCCCCCAGCCCGGCCTATAATTCAGTGACTCCGGATAGCATCCTCCCAAAACTAGTGATATCAACAGAAAATACAGGCTGAATGAGCGCAATTTTTTGAAATCTATAAAAATAAAAGCAATGTTTGAAGACATGTAAAACCTGTAGATTTGAGAAATTTGTCCCCGCTAAAACAATGTTTCTGAATCTTTGTAGTTCTTGACCAAGTACGTTGGTTTTGCTAGACTTACACTACTGGATTTTAGCCTGAACAAAGGCTGAAATCCAGATAAGAAATTAATGGATACATTGGGCCTCGTTGGGACTTTAAAGTCTTTCCTCCATTCAACCGTCCTCACATTGCCGTAATCAGGCAAAAGGGAAATATGTGGAAACAAGTTAAAAATATTTTTGGTGACGAAAATGCGAAGACGCTGAAGAGTTACCAAAAACATGTAGATAAAATAAATGCCCTTGAGCCGGAAATGCAGGCTTTGAAGGATGAAGATTTTCCTGCAAAAACCAGTGATTTCAAGACACTTCTGAGCCAAAGCCAATCAATGGATGAGCTGATTCCGGAAACTTTTGCGCTTGTAAGGGAAGCGGCACATCGCGTGATTGGCGAGCGTCATTTTGACGTACAGCTGCTTGGAGGATTGGCTTTGCATAATGGCAACATTGCTGAAATGGCTACAGGTGAAGGTAAAACTTTGTCTTCAACCTGCCCTGTATATCTGAATGCATTAACCGGAAAAGGTGTTCACATCATTACTCCGAATGATTATCTGGCAAAACGTGACAGCAAATGGATGGGGCAAATATTTGAATTTCTTGGTTTGAGTGTCGGATTGATTCAGCACGGTTTTTATGACGAGGAACGCCGCAGTGCTTATGCAGCAGACATTACATACGGCACAAACAATGAGTTCGGCTTTGATTATTTGCGTGATAACATGAAATTTTCCCTGGAGGAATATGTACAGCGTGAATTTAATTTTGCCGTGGTAGATGAGGTAGACAGCATACTTATTGACGAAGCACGTACTCCTTTAATTATTAGCGGCCCAACTGAAGACAATGTAGAGAAATATCACCAGATTAATAAATTTGTCTATGGCCTCAGTCGTGAAATCCGTAAAGAAGAAGTGGGGAAACTGCCGCAGAATCAAATGCACAATCTAGCTGATAATCTGGAAGAACTGGAGGACCATGACATTGTCCGTGAAGGTGACTACGCGCTTGATGAAAGGGCACGAAGCATCAACCTGACAGATAAGGGTTCAGTAAAAATCGAAGGCCGTCTGCAGGACCTGCTGGTTAAAGAAACAAGCTTGTTTGATTATGAAAACATGGAAATACTGCATCATGTTAATCAGGCATTGAAAGCTCATTATATGTTCAATAAGGATGTCGATTATGTTGTTCAGGATGGCCAAGTAATCATAGTTGATGAGTTTACAGGACGTATGATGCCGGGAAGACGCTTTAGCGACGGTTTGCATCAGGCATTGGAAGCAAAAGAAGGTGTCAATATTGAGCGGGAAAACCAAACCCTTGCCACAATTACTTTTCAAAATTATTTCCGGCTATACAAAAAACTGTCCGGTATGACTGGAACAGCGGAAACAGAAAAGAATGAATTTAAGAAAATATATAATCTTGGTGTTGTTGTAATTCCCACAAACAAACCTCTTGCCCGTAAAGATCTATCGGACGTTGTATTCAAAACTGTTGCTGCAAAATATCGCGCAACCATCCAGCGTATCTCTGAACTTCATGAGAAGGGGCAGCCTGTCCTGGTTGGAACGGTTTCCATCGAAGTGTCTGAGGCAATCAGTAAATTGCTTAATAAAGATGGAATTAACCATGAAGTTCTTAACGCAAAACATCATGAGCGTGAAGCAGAAATTATTGCGAATGCCGGTCAGTTTGGCGCAGTAACTATTGCCACAAACATGGCAGGACGAGGAACAGACATCAAACCTTCTCCGGAAACACTGGAAGTCGGAGGCTTGTTTGTTCTTGCAACAGGACGGCATGACAGCCGCCGAATAGACAATCAATTCCGGGGACGTTCAGGAAGACAGGGTGATCCGGGAGCTTCACAGTTTCTGCTTTCGCTTGAAGATGACTTACTCCGGATTTTTGGAGGTGAGCGCATCTCAAACCTGATGGACAAGCTTAATATTGAAGAGGACGAACCAATCGAACATGTATTTATTACAAAGGCCATAGGGAACGCACAGAAGAAGGTGGAGGGCTATCACTTTGATATACGCAAGCATGTACTTGAATATGATGATGTGATGGAAAAGCAGCGCTCCATCATTTATGGCCGACGCCGGGATATACTTGGAGATGATGTGCAGAACCTGATCCTGGAAATGAGTGATGGGGTAGTTGATCAGCTTATGGATCAATACTGCCAGGACAAATATGCAGATCAATGGGATGTTCAGGGATTCAACCGTGCTTTTGAGGGTGTCTTTGCCAGCGTTCCAAACGAAAAATGGTTTGAAGAAGAACTTAAACCTGAGGAATACACAGAAGTTTTTTACGGATGGGTTGAAAAACTTTACAAAGAAAAAATTGAGTTTTTCAGTAAAGTTGCAGAACTAAATTTTGAAGCAGATGTTCAGGAAAATGATCGCAAAGAGCTGTTAGAAAAAATGATTCTTGATCTGGAACGGCAAGTGTTGCTGAAAGTGAACGATAATCTGTGGAAAGATCACCTGCTTTCCATGGACCATCTGCGGGAAGGTATCAGCTTGGTTGGTTATGCGCAGAAGAAACCGCTGGACGAATACCGCAGACAGGCATTTGATATGTTTTCTGATTTAATGAACAGAATAGATTTGGAGGCAATCAGCACATTCTATAAACTGACAATCGCTCACCCCTTAGTGGAACCTGAACCTGCCCCGCTGGCACAGGATATGGAATTCATCCATGGAGAAGTTGAGGAACCATCTGAAGCAAAAGCTCAAAAGAAAAAACCACAACCTATTCGCGCTCAGCCAACTATTGGACGTAACGCGCCATGTCCATGCGGCAGCGGTAAAAAATACAAAAAATGTTGTGGTCTTGCCAAAAAAATTGCCTGATCTGTTTTGCCGGACTGGTTAATAGCAGACATGTTTTCTGCCATTCCGAACTTAATGGAAGAATCTAATCAGTTATAACAAAAAGATTTTTTCCTGACACTTTTTTTAATTTTGCAGATAGTCAATACCACTTTTGATTTATAACATTAGCCAACCAATAATGACCTCTTTAGCCAAAACCTACGATCCCAAAGCGTTTGAAAAAATAATTACTGAACAATGGGAACGCAATGGCGCCTTCCGCGCGGACGCGTTTTCTGATAAACCCGCTTTCACAATCTCCATGCCGCCTCCGAATGCCACAGGCCAGCTGCATGTTGGTCATGCTGTTATGTTGGTGCTGGAAGATATTTTTATTCGCTGGCACAGGATGATGGGTCATGAAGCGCTTTGGCTTCCGGGAACTGATCATGCAGCAATTGCCACAGAAAATGTGGTGTTGCAGCAGATAAAGGAGCATGAAGGCATTGCTGATCCTCGCACGGAATTGGGCAGGGAAGAAGTTTTGCGGCGTATTTCGGATTATGTAAAAAATTCACAGGGAACTATCCGCAGTCAGGTAAAGGCAATGGGTTCAAGCTGCGATTGGAGCCGTGAGCGTTACACGATGGATCATCAACTGAACAGATGTGTGAATGAGACATTTTTAAGGATGCATACAAAAGGTTTAATTTATCGTGGCCCACGAATCGTCAATTGGGATCCTTACCTAAAAACAAATGTTTCAGATGATGAAGTTGAACGAAGAAGCACTCAGTCACCTTTTTACACTTTTCAATACGGCCCCTTCCAGATCGGCACTGTTCGTCCGGAAACAAAGTTTGGAGACAAGTATGTAGTTATGCATCCAAATGATTCTCGTTACACACAATATAAACATGGTGATACATTTGAATGTGAATGGATCAATGGAAAAATCACAGCAACAATTGTGAAAGATGATGTGGTTGATCCTGAATTCGGTACAGGTGTGATGACCATCACACCATGGCATGATCATGTGGATTTTGGAATCGCGGAAAGACATGGTTTAGACAAAGAACCGATTATCGATTTTGAAGGTAAACTGCTGCCAATTGCTCAGGAATTTGCCGGAATGGGGATTGAAGAGGCACGTCCAAAAATCGTGGAAAAGCTCAGGAATAAAGGACTTCTGGTAGATACTGATTCCGGATACACTCACAGTAAGTCCTTTAACAGCCGGGGAGGAGGCGCAATTGAACCGCAAATTCGAGAGCAGTGGTTTATAGACGTAAACAAGCCCGCTGTTGAGTGGAAAGGTAAAACACAAAGCCTGAAGGAGGTTCTGATTGATGTGGTACGTTCCGGAGATATTCGCCTTGTTCCGGAACGTTTTAATTCCACTTATTTCCATTGGGTTGAAAATTTACAGGACTGGTGCATTTCACGCCAGATATGGTGGGGACACCGTATCCCGGTTTATTACCGTGATGGTGAAACAATGGTCAGTCTGCAAAAACTGGAAGATTCCGAGGGATGGGAACAGGATCCGGACACTCTGGATACCTGGTTTTCATCCGCATTATGGACGTGGAGTACACTGATTGATCCTGAACTGGCAAAGAACTATTCACTTTCGCTTGAAGATGTTTTGGAACGCAGCCCGGATTTCCAGAAATTTCATCCGACAAACATCATGGAAACAGGTTACGATATCCTGTTTTTCTGGGTGGCACGCATGATTTTGATGACTACATTTATGCTGCGGGAAATACCCTTCAAAACAGTTTACCTGCATGGACTTATCCGGACTCGTGAAGGTAAAAAGATGTCCAAATCTGAGCCGGAAACTGTGATTGATCCTCTGGACAGTATTGAAAAATACGGAGCAGACGCGTTGCGAATTGCACTTGTTTCCGGAACAGGTCCCGGACAGGACTTGCGGCTTTATCCGGAAAAACTGGAAAGCAGCCGGCGCTTTGCCAATAAAATCTGGAATGCCGGAAGATACATTATGATGACTGTTCCGGACGAGACTCCGATTACTGCACCGAAAACAATAAATTCAGAACTGGCAAAATGGCTGCTGCATGGCCTGAATAATTTGATTCAAGATACTCAAGCTCGACTTGAATCCCATCGCTTATCTGATGTTGCTGATAACTTAAAAAGTTTCTTTTGGGGCGACTTCTGTGACTGGTACCTTGAAATGGATAAGAAACAAAATCGCACAGATGAGGATAATCAGGTGCTGGCTTTTTCTTTCATAACATTGATAAAGATACTGCATCTTTATGTGCCATTTGTCACTGAAGCCTTATGGAAAGAATTTCAGCAACCTGAAATGCTGGCCTGCAGCGAATGGCCTGCAGCACTGCCATATAAGTATGAAGAGTCATATCAGCGTATTGAAATCGTAAAAGAAAGCATTAAACAAATTCGTGCATTACGTGAAAAAGCAAACATCGGCCTTGAAAGAAAAGTTCCTGCCACCTTAAATTCCACCGAAAATGCTTTGCTGTATCGTGAGCATCAGCAGCTGATTATTCGGCTCGCACGTTTGAGTGAATTACAAATCAGCGAAAAAGAACCTGAAGGAAAAAGTGATTTGCTTGGCGCATACTTTCACGGGACTTATGCCAGTATCGATGCAACTGCCGTGGATTGGAAAAAGGAAATCGCGACTTTGCAAAAAAAATTCAATACTGAATCCGGATTTGTGAAAAAAAGCCGAAATAAGCTGGATAATCCAGGCTTTCTCACAAATGCCCCGGAAAAGGTTGTTACTGAATTAAGGGAAAAAGTCAACGATACTGAAAAAACACTTGATGCGTTGAAACAGCAAATTCGTGACTTGGAGAAGCTTGCCAGCTGAATCTATTTACTAATGTGATAGGAATAAATATGCTTAAAACCGCAGTGATTGGGGTGGGTTACCTCGGTCGTTTTCATGCACAGAAATACGCGTCTCTGCCGGACGCAGAACTTATTGGAGTGGTTGATGTTAATCCGGTGCAGGCACAAAAAGTTGCTGACGAACTTGATGTGCCATTCCATGTTGATTATCAAGAAGTGCTTAATCAAGTTGATGCAGTTAGCATAGTCGTTCCCACAGTTCATCACTATCAAACTGCAAGATCTTTTATAAAAAATGATGTTCATGTTCTGCTGGAAAAGCCGTTCGCGGCAACAATAGAAGAAGCAGAAGAACTTGCTCAGTTTGCAAGGCAGAAAAATGTACAGCTGCAGATTGGCCATCTTGAGCGTTTTAATCCTGTTTTTGCAGAGTTTCAGGAATTAATTGACCAGCCAATATTTATTGAAAACATACGTATTGCACCTTTTCCAAAACGTGGAACTGATGTTGATGTAATCCTGGATTTGATGATTCATGACATAGATTTAGTTTTGGCTGCAGTTGGCGAATATCCAGAATCAGTTGAAGGCATTGGGGCGCAATTCGTCACTTCCACTGCAGATCTTGCCAAAGCCAGACTGCGATTCCCATCCGGATGCATTGCTGATTTGACCGCAAGCCGCATCTCAGATAAAGCAGAACGCAAAATGCGCATATTCCAATCCGGACTTTATCTTTCACTTGATTATGCAGGCGGTCAAGCCCGTAAGCTCCAGGTAGATTCAGCAGAAACACCGGATCCTGACAAACTTCAGCCTGAGGTTTATCAGCTTGATAAGGGTGACGCATTGTTAGCAGAAATAAAAAGTTTTGTTTCATCAATCCGCGAAGGGAAACCCCCTATTGTCAGTGCTCAAGATGGGCTGAATGCTATGAAAGTTGCCTGGCAAATTAAGGACCAGCTGAAGTAATTTTTTATGCTGCTCTTTCGTTCAATATTTTTACAAATGATCATGCCCTTCCTGATGGCATTGGGAATTCTGACTTTTATACTTTCAATGGAAACAGTGTATCGACTGATACACCTGATAGTGGAACGTGGCGTTAGTGTATTCAGTGTTGGCATGATGCTGATATACCGTCTTCCGCAATTTTTTTCTGTAACATTACCATTGGCCATTGTTATCACATGTATAGTGTTGATGGTGCGTCTTTCCACAGATTATGAAATTTCTGCAATGAATGCGATGGGAATTAGTATCTGGAAAATCGGTCTGCCATTTTTTTTATTTGGTTTGATTATCACTGCTTTTGCTTTAAGTATTACCCTCTGGCTGCAGCCTGCGGGATATGCGGCTTTTGAAGAGGAAAAACTGATGATACTTAAAACACAAACCGCAAAAACTATTCAACCATTAGTGCTGAATTACGATTTTCCAGGGAAGGTTTTGCATGTACAGGACAAAGATAAAAATGAGGAATTAAGCGGTGTCTTTATTACTGATAAGGAGCTTACACTTGATTCAATGGTGACACTTGCTGATCGAGGACGTATAAAAGTCCGCAAAGGCGAAAGGGATTTAATATTACATTTGGAAGACGGCCTAATTCATTCACAGGGAACATCTGATAATTACAGAACAATTGCTTTTGAGCAATTCCGTTATATCTTCCGTCCGCCACAAATTGTTCCAACAAATGAGGGCGGGCATATATGGGGTGTTTCTACTGAATCGCTTTTACAGAATCCCAGCCATTCATCTCAAATGGAACTGTTTTTAAGGCTCACCACCCCATGGGCTTGTCTTGCATTTTCTGTGGCAACAATACCTTTGGGCTTAATCAATCCAAGACGTGGCCGATCAGGAGCATATTTAAGAGGACTAATCCTGGTTATCATTTACTACATCTTGTGGATAGGTGCAAAAGAAATGGCAATGAATATGAATTTTCAGCCTCATGTATTGTGGATGCCTCCTCTTCTGATCTGGCTTTTCGGACTTTACAGCATGTATAAATGTAACTTGAACCTGCAAAATATCCTTGAGCTTTTGAATCCATCCGTCAAAACAAGGCCGATCTAAATAATTGAATTACTCAAAACTGAATGTAAACCGGTTTTATATGAAATATATTAGGTTGATATTGATTTACTTATTTTGTGTTGGATTTGTTAGTCAATCGGGTGCAGAAGAAACGGATCTACTCCAGCTTATTCAGAAGCAGTATCAAAGTATCCTGAGCTTTTCTGGACGTTTTATCCAAACCAGCCACCGTGTAGACACAGAGACCGGCCCAAAGAAAGCGGGTGGTTTAGTAGACTACAAACGTCCGGGAAAAATGCGTTGGCTTTATGAAAAGCCTGAAGAGCAATTGCTGGTCACAAATGGAAAAACTATGTGGCTTTTTGACCCATTGCTGGAAAATGTGACTGTTCAAAAATTAGAGAAAATCACAGAAGGAACCGCACTCTCTTTTTTACTTGGTTTAGGGAATTTAAAGTCTGATTTTAACCGCAGGAAAATAAGCAAAAAATTAATTAGTTACCAGGATGGGTTGGTAGTTGAACTGGAACCAAAAAAATCAACGGCTAATCTGGCATTCATCCAATTAAATGTTCATCCGGAAACCTACGATTTACTGTCAATAGCTTTGATGGATCAGCAAGGTAATTATCGCACTATCGAACTCAAAAGCATGAAATACAATCTTGTGCTTGATGATAAAATATTTGAATTCATAGTCACCGATGATATGGAAGTGATTGAAACTGATAACTAAAAATCCCCACATCATCAGTTTATTACAAACTTATCTAACAAATAAGCAGAAATAATACCTAACCTGAGATTGGTTTATTTGACAATTGATATTTACGCAAAAACCCCTGTGAATTTATGCTTAAAAAAGAACTGACATTACTCAATGTTTATTGCATTGCGACCGGGACTACGTTGAGCGCGGGATTTTTTCTGCTTCCAGGAATTGCCTTCAATGAAGCAGGACCTGCGGTTATATTAAGTTATTTAATCGCCGCAATTCCATTGGTTCCTGCTATGTTCAGCATTGTCGAGCTCGCAACAGCCATGCCCAGGGCAGGCGGGGCATATTATTTTCTTGATAGAAGCATGGGCCCTTTTCTAGGCACAATTGGCGGTTTAGGAACATGGTTAGCGCTTGTTTTAAAAACTGCTTTTGCTTTGATTGGGATGGGAGCATATTTAAGCATTTTTTGGCCGGAAGTACCGATAGTAACTTTAGCCACTGCATTAGCAGTTCTTTTTGGTATCATAAATCTTTTTGGAGCCAAAAAAACCGGAACACTGCAAGTTTTGATGGTTTTTGCTTTATTGTTGATTTTGTTAGCTTTTATCAGTCAGGGTGTTTCAGGAATAGATTATCAACATTTTGAAGGGTTTTTTGACAAAGGTGGTGTTTCAATTATTTCCACAGCAGGATTAGTTTACATCAGTTATGTAGGAATAACCAACATTGCCAGTGTCGCGGAAGAAGTCAAAAATCCGGAACGTAATTTGCCCCTTGGAGTTTTCCTGGCAATTGGTACTGCAATTATAATTTATGCAGTAGGAACAACAATAATGGTCGGTGTACTTCCTGCTGAAGAACTGGCACGTGATCTGACTCCTGTTGCTTCAGCATCATACGTTTTGTTTGGCAAATGGGGCCAAATAGGAATCACTGTTGCGGCAGTGATTGCTTTTGCTTCAGTTGCTAATGCGGGAATTTTAAGCGCTTCACGATATCCGCTTGCAATGAGCCGTGATCATCTCATACCTGGACGATTTTCCAGACTCACGCCTCGGAATATTCCACATTACGGAATTGCTGTTACAGTCGGCCTGATCATTTTTCTTGTACTCAACTTCGATATTGCCAGCATAGCCAAGCTTGCCAGTGCCTTTCAACTGTTGATGTTTACCCTGATATGTTTAGCAGTGGTAGTAATGCGCGAGAGCAGAATTGAGGCGTACGATCCCGGTTTCAGATCACCGCTTTATCCATGGATGCAAATTTTTGGCGTATTTGCGCCATTATGGCTGATCGCCGAGATGGGACTTGTACCAATTTTATTTTCTCTGGCACTCTTCACAATTGGTACTATCTGGTATTTTTCTTATGCACGGGAAAAAGTAGTACGTTCCGGAGCAATTTATCATTTATTTGCCAGACTCGGGGAATACAGATTTGAAGGACTTGATCGTGAATTGCGCGGAATTTTGAAAGAAAAAGGTGTGCGTGAAGAGGACCCCTTTGATGAAGTTGTGACTCGCGCAAAGGTAATGGAATTTACAAAGGTACACCCTTTTGAAGATATAGCACGTGAAGTTTCAATTCAGTTAGATCACAGTCTTGGTGTTGGCGCAAAAGAGCTGGAGCAACGTTTTCTGGAAGGAAGCAGAATTGGAGCAACACCGATATCACACGGCGCTGCCCTGCCCCATATTCGTCTTCCGGAAATTGCAAAGGCAGAAATGGTGCTGGTTCGCACCAAAGAGCAATGTTTTGTAGAGGCACTAGATTTTTCAGGAAAAACTTCACTTCAAGGTCCTATCCATGCTTTTTTCTTTTTAGTAAGTCCCAATGAGAATCCCGGACAACACCTGAGGATACTGGCCCAGATAGCAGGCCGTGTTGATGATGAAGATTTTATCAAAGACTGGCTTGATGCCACGAATGATCAAGAACTGAAGGAAATTTTATTGCGCGATGAACGATTTTTCTCTCTTACGATTCGCAGCAATACAGCATCCTCAGCCCTTATAGGTCATTCATTAAGAGATATTCGAATGCCTGAAGGCTGTCTGGTTGCCCTGATTCGCAGGAAAGGAGAAACCATTGTTCCTCGTGGTCTTACTGTATTAATGGAAGGAGACCGCTTGACTATTATTGGTGACGCACAGGGTATCGGCCAATTAATCAATGAATACAGTTAACTAAATGACAAAAAATACTCGAAACGATGGCAGGGCAGACAATGAAACACGTCCGCTCATAATCACTCCTGATTACACAAAATACGCCGAAGGCTCTGTGCTTGTATGCTGCGGACATACTAAAGTGATCTGTACCGCATCAGTAGATAATAAAGTGCCGAATTGGCTTTTGGATGATGATAATAAGCCACGCCATGGCTGGATCACATCTGAGTACGGAATGCTCCCTCGATCAACCGGTTCGCGACGCCGCAGAGAAACAGGCGCGATTCAGGGACGCACTCAGGAAATTCAACGCCTGATAGGACGCTCTCTACGTTCAGTTGTTGATCTACACGTGCTTGAGAAACATACCATCTTGATGGACTGTGACGTAATTCAAGCTGACGGAGGAACACGAACTACTTCAATTACTGGTGGATTTGTGGCTTTAATTTTGGCTTTAAGAAAAATCTATCAACAAGGGGAAATCAAAGCGTTTCCGGTAAAAGATTTTTTGGCAGCTGTCAGTGTCGGTATTGTCAATCAGCGCCCTATACTTGATTTAAATTATGATGAAGATAAAGATGCTGAAGTTGATATGAATGTAGTCATGCTGGATTCAGGTAAATTAGTGGAAGTTCAGGGAACTGCCGAAGGAAAATCCTATTCACGCTATCAGCTGGACTTGATGCTGGATTTGGCCGAAAAAGGAATCCTTACACATATTGATTCACAAAAAGATGTTCTAGGAAATGAACTTGCCGGATAAAGTATTTACCTGAATAAAACATGCACCCATACATATTTTCCATTGAGATCCCCTGGTTAGATATTACCCTGCAACCACGGTATTACGGATTATTTTACGCAATAGCGGTATTAATCGGATCCAGAATTGTGATCTCTGAAATTAAAAGGCGTCGTATTAAACTTAATGAGGATGAGGCGCTGAACATGACGCTTCTCATTTTTCTGGCCAGTTTAATTGGTGCGCGTATGTATGAAGTGATTTTCGAATGGTCAAATTATTATAAGTTTCAGTCATTCTGGAAAGCTTTTGCAATCTGGGAAGGAGGATTGGCAATTCACGGAGGAATCATCGGTGGTATTGTTTCTCTCTCAGTTTATTGCCGGATCAAAAAAATTTCATTAGCCGCAATGCTTGATATAGGCGCCCTTTGCATGATTCTTGGTCAGTCAATAGGACGATGGGGAAATTTTACCAACGGAGAAGCAGCAGGCCCGGTCACTGATATGTGGACTGGTATTGTCTTTCCTGCAGGAACAGCCGTTGATCGTTATGCTAATGGAGCACCGGTACATCCTACAATGATCTATGAATCACTGGGGAACTTTCTGATTCTGGCATTGCTTTGGAAACTTAGGTTGAGGAATTTTCGCCCTGGAATGCTGGGGGCAATTTATTTGCTCACATATTCCACTTTGCGCTCTTTATTAACACCGCTGCGTATGGACAACCAGTTTTTTGTGATTGGGGATACCAGGTTTCTTGCGGCATATTCCATAAGTATACTGCTGTTCGTATCAGGTATAATCTGGATCTACAAACAAAAACTCTGGTATCAGGATGAAGCATTGAGTAAATGAACATGAACATTGATTTAGCAGAACTGCTGACACATCCGGCTTTTATGCTTACAGTGATTCTTGGACTTGATATGATGTTCGGTGATCCTGTTTATCGTTTACATCCGGTACGGCTGACAGGCAATTTATTATCTTGGTACGAAACCAAACTGCGCAATTCAGGATTGAACAGTAAAGCAGGTGGTTTTTTATTAGTCGTTTTTTTGATTTTAAGCACACTCCTTGTCAGCACTGGGATTTTCAAAGTACTGGAGTATATCCATTGGAGTTTGAGCTGGTTTTGGTATGTTTACCTGGGATGGAGTTTTCTGGCTCTGGGTGATTTGCTGGCACATGCCAGAAATGTTGCAGAAGCAATGGCAAATGAAAATTTGCCGCAGGCAAAATTACATGTAGGAAAACTTGTGGGAAGAGACACAAAGCTGATGGATTTACCTGCATGTGGACGCGCCACTGTTGAAAGTGTAGGAGAGAACTTCAATGATGGTGTTCTTGCTCCGCTTTTCTTTTTTTGTCTGTTTGGCATCCCAGGCATGTTGATTTATAAAGTTGTGAACACTCTTGATTCAATGGTTGGTTACAAAAACGAGCGCTATCAGGATTTTGGCTGGTGCAGTGCAAAACTGGATGATTTTTTGAGCTGTATCCCTGCCAGAATAAGCTGGCTGTTGTTATCCGGAACCGCAGCAATGTACCCCCAATTATCCGGAATAAATGCCTTGAAAGCAGGCTGGAAGGATCATTTCAAACTTCCAAGTTACAATGCGGGCTGGTGCGAAGCCACGGTTGCGGGGGCTCTTAAATTAAAACTTTGCGGTCCAATCTGGCGGGAAGGCAAATTGGCACATAATGTCTGGCTTGGTAGGCAAAACGACAGGGAAGGCGCTACTGTACGGGATATTCAGCTGGCGAACAGTCTGGCACTGACTTCAACATTAATCGTCACCGGATTCGTCATACTTGTATTGTGTTTTTCCGGATTCCTGCCAATTTTCAGCAGATGAAAATTCTAATTACAGGAGGTGTGAAAAGCGGGAAATCACGTCATGCGGAAAATCGTGCACTGAAAATGGCAAACGGGAAAACACCTGTTTATCTGGCCGCAACAGAATTACATGATAAAGAAATGGAGATCCGAATTATGGAGCACCGTAATCGTCGCGGCACAGCATTCCAAACCATAGAAGAACCATTGCGCTTGTCTGATGTACTTGGAAATACTGAAGGTCCTGTGCTGATAGAGTGTATGACAATGTGGTTAAACAACACCCTTCATCATAATTATACAGAGAAAAAGATCTTTGCTGAAATTGATCAATTACTATCTTTGGAATGTGATGTGGTTTTTGTATTGAATGAGGTTGGACTGGGCATCATCCCGGATAATCCTTTAGCAAGAAAATTTGCAGATTTGTCAGGACGTATATCACAGAAGCTTGCTGAAGCATGTGACGAAGTCAACTTTTGTGTAGCAGGAAATGTAATTAAGATCAAATAAAATGGGATACTGAATGAGAACTCTTCAAGTTAAATTGCCGGGACGAGAGTACGATATTGACATAGGTTCCAATATTCTACAGGAACAGCTGCCGGATTTTGTTTTGAAAAAAGAAACTGACCTGGCAATCGTTGTCACAAATACTACACTGCAAAATTTGTATCCAGACCATATAAGCAATGTATTAAAAGATACCGGAGTACGAGTCAAAACATGCATATTGCCAGATGGTGAGCAGTACAAAAATCTGGATACACTTTCACGAATTTTCGATTTCCTGATGAATGTCAGTGCAAATCGCAAAACATTATTAATTGCGTTTGGCGGAGGAGTAATCGGCGACATGGCCGGTTTTGCCGCAGCAACTTTTGTGCGAGGCATCCCGTACATACAAATACCCACAACTTTGCTGGCTCATGTGGACAGCAGTGTCGGCGGAAAAACGGCAGTCAATCATCCTTTAGGGAAAAACACGATTGGTTCTTTTAAACAGCCTGAATATGTCTGCATTGAGCTGTCATTTCTAAATACCTTGCCTTCTCGTGAGCTGAAAGCCGGATACATTGAGTTGCTGAAGCATGGTATCATACATGATGAGAAATTGTTCGATTATGCTCAAAACCATTCATTGGAGCCGCTTGACTTTGATTATTTAGAAGAAGCAATTTTTCGCTCATGTGCTATTAAAGTTCGTGTGGTGGAACAAGATGAAACTGAAGCAGGAATACGTGCTACGCTGAATTTCGGGCATACGCTTGGACATTTAATCGAAACCCATGCCGGATACGGCAAGTACCTTCATGGTGAGGCAGTTGGAACAGGAATATGCTTTGCCGCATTTGTGTCGTGGCGCCGCAATGAGCTGCCGGAAAATGAATGGGAACGTATCAAAAGTTATCTCAGTAAAATAATTACACCAATTAAACTACCTCCACTGCAAAAGGAACAATTTCGTGAGCTGATTTTACATGACAAGAAAGCTCACAAACAGGCGGTAAATTTTATTTTACTGAATAAATTGGGGGAGAGTTTTATCCAACAGGAAACCTCTGTGGAAATGCTCTGGAATGAGTTCAACGCGTTTGCGGAAAATTGTCCTGAGTTAGTTGAGCTTGGATGAATATTTTCAGACTAAACCTGTCTGAGTAAAAGCAGTGGTCAGTGGGTCAAAACCAAGATTGCTCATAGTTGTATCCCAGCGCAGGTCATAATCTAAATCTAAAAGCAAAGATTCATCAAGTGGACCGAGCCACCATGATTCTTCCTGGATTTCACGGTCAAGTTGTCCGGCGCCCCAGCCTGAGTATCCGCTGCCGAAATGATATGTTTGCACATCATTCCCTTCAGCAAGAGAATTGAGTATATCCTGCGCGGAACTTAAATGAATTTTTGGTGACAGAACGGTTGTTTCCTTGACTGAAAAATCGGAGCTGTGCACGGCCCAAAATGATTCAGGCTGTACTGGACCTCCAACTAGTAATGGAACATCGAATGCGGAATTGTCCTGCATTTCTTCAGTTAGTACCTCCTTTACTTTGGTTTTGGAAGGATGATTCATTACAAGACCGAATGCTCCTTCTGTGTCATAGTTGCACAAAAGGATTACTGATTTTTCAAAAAAAGTGCCGTCAAGAGTAGGCATTGCTATCAGGATTCCTGGGACTTCACTGTTTTTCATAAAGCATTTTTCAGCATTAGAACAATTGTATTTATGGTTAGTTTACTCCATCAGAAACAAGATCACAATTTGGTAACACAATTTCTACGGTCAATTCATTACCAAAGCTCATCCGGAGACAAGCCTTATGGAAACACACTAAATATCCTGAGCGCAATATTTAAAGCTGCAGGTCAGAAGCATTTACTGTACCTGGTAAAACTCCGCAAGCTCTGGTTTGATAAAGTTGACAATTTCCTGGCCAGAAATTCCTATCCCCGCAACATCTCCGTACTTAGTCAATTTTCAGTCAATGAAAGTGTGCTGCAGGAATTTTCAAAAACACACATTCATGCTGACTTTTTAAATGCACTGGAAAAATTAAAGGGAGTATCATTCAAACAATTTAAGCAATTTAATGCCCGACTGCAAAAGATTCTAAAACGACCATTGTCCCCGGAAGAAACAGAGTTGTTGAAAAACAAAGTTCGCTTTAAGCCCCAAAAAACCATTTTACACTTAACAGTGTACGATGGAGGAATAGCTCAGGCACTCCGCTTTGAAACAGAAGCTTATCTTCGCATGTTTAATCGGTTGTTGCCAGAATTAAAATTGGATGACATACAATGTCATGTGGGAGATTTAGGTCAGACACAATATGACCAGCGTCAGGTAGCCTCGCTGGCGAAAGACTGGCATCTCATCACACCTCCTGAAGTTCATCAACTCAGCATGCCGGCCTTTCTGCATAGAGTATCCAGAGGGCATGCCGTTTTGGTAATTTATGTTAAAACTCAAGAAGAAATGGCGTTATTGAAGCGAACTCCTGGTGCAGATTGGCTGGTGAAGCATTTACACAATCAGCTTCCGGAACTTCAGGAAGTTGTTCAGAAGATTGCATTTGTTCCAAAGCATGAGCTGGATTTGGAACAAATCCGATTGCGAACAGTTGTACTTGGAAATACAGCCGGGGATGAGTCTTCTGTCAGTAATGTAAAAAGTGGACTGACGGCAGACCAGCCATTAAAAAATTCACTTCATGCAAAAGAACAGTTTGCTAAAATAAGAAAAATTTTAAACAGGAATACCGCTCCTCCAAGTGTTTCCAGTCAAAGTGACTCATAAAGCGCACAGTAACTTTCGTATCGTTTTTCCGTAATTTTTTCTGAGTCCACAGCAGCAATTATTGCACAATTTGGTTCATGCCGGTGAGTGCATCCTTTGAATCGGCATTGACCCAAATAAGGCAGGAATTCAACAAATTTTGAATCCAGTTCTTCCGGGGACACAACCGGCTGCATTTCACGAATTCCGGGGGTATCGACTATAAATCCGCCTGACGGAATTGGGAACATTTCTGATAACCTTGTGATGTGGCGTCCTTTTCCTGATTTCCCGCTCACATCACCTGTGCGAATTTTCCATTGAGGAAAAAGTGCATTTATCAGGGAAGATTTCCCCACCCCGGAATGCCCGCACAGGACGGATGTATTATTTTTCAGCAATTCACTCAATGAGTCCAATCCTCTGGATTCCGGAACACTGGTAACCAGAACTGTGTATCCGAGTGAAACATAAAGATTTTTAACTGAAGCAATTTCCTCCGGAATTGATAAATCAGCTTTGCTCAGGATAAGTACAGTTTCAAGTCCGCCGCAAATACCGGCCACAATGAAGCGATCAACAAGCCTGCTTCGAAATGGCGGTTTCCGCATCGAGGCTACTATAAGCACGGTATCTGCGTTGCTGACTAAAACCTGTTCCAGGGAGTCAGAGCTTTGGATTCGGGAAAGTTTGGTATGACGGGGAAGCATTCTCAGAATCCACCCCGCATTTTCAGAAGCAGCTGTGTCGATTTCTACCTGATCACCAACTGCAATTATATTTTTTTGGGAGTCTTCATGAAACAGGTTTGCTCGAATGTGGCAGAGCCTGGGCTTCGGCTCTCCAACATCCACGTAGTAGAAGTTTTTGGTCCGTCTGACTACTGTTCCTGTTTGCGGCAATTTTGTGCGGAAAACGTGTGGATCAATCTTCTACTTCGAGCTCTAACTGTTCGACATCAGCCCGATATTCATTGAGTTTGTTTCTTAAGGTCCTGATGCTGATTCCTAAAGTTTTTGCTGCATGAGTCCGGTTGCCCTTAGTTTCATGAAGGGTTTTAAAAATGAAGCGTTTTTCTGCTTCCTTCATCGACATTCCCACTTCAATTCCCAAAGCCGAAATATCCTGTGGGTTTTGGTAGTCTGTAATTTCTGAGGTTTTTGACTCAGCTGCAGACTGTGAACTTTTTGTATTTGCAGCTGTTATTAATGCTAAATCGGCGTTTATTGAGGTCTCACCAAGTTGAGATGACATGAGTAAATGGTTTGGCTGAATTTCCTCGCCATTACAGAGCAGCAAAGCCCGCTCCATGACATTTTCCAGCTCTCTTACATTCCCTCGCCAATGATAATTTGTGAGGATATTTAGGGTTTCACGACTGACAGCAGGACAATTGCGCTTGTTTATCTGAGAGTGTTTTTTCACAAAATGTGTCACAAGCACTGGAACATCATCCATCCTGTCTCGTAAAGGCGGCAGCGCAAGTGGAATTACATTCAATCGAAAATATAAATCTTCACGGAATTTTCCTTCATCAATCATTTCCAGCAAGTTCTGGTTAGTGGTCGCAATGACTCTTACATCCACCGGAATAGGTTCTTTACCTCCGACTTTATCAACTTGATATTCCTGCAATACACGCAGGAGTTTTGCCTGCAGCGGCAAAGCCATTTCGCTGATCTCATCCAAAAGAATTGTACCTGTGTGGGCTTGTTCAAATTTTCCGCGATAATCCTGAGTGGCGCCGGTGAAGGAACCTTTCGCGTGTCCGAATAATTCACTCTCCAGTAATGTGTCCGGCAACGCGGCGCAGTTTATAGCTACAAAAGGTCTTTTTGAGCGGTCGGAATTCTCATGTACATAATATGCCAGCAGCTCCTTTCCTGTTCCGCTTTCACTTTGTATCATCATGGTAGATTTGCTTTTTGCCACATTTCTGGAAACTTCCAGCAAAGATAACATCGTTTGATTCTGTGTAACGATTTCTTTTATTGAATCAACGGGTTTTGTCTTGGAAGGTTTGCTTTCTACATCTTTTACTACATTCCCGGTTGGACCGTTGTAATTCAATGCCTGCTGTACAATAAACTGGAAAGAATCAAAATTGATCGGTTTGCGAATATAATCGAACGCTCCATGCTTCATGGCTTCAACCGCGGTTTCCACTGTCCCGTATGCGGTAGCCATGATCACGGGTTTGGCTGGCGCAATGGTTTTTATGTCTTTAAGCAATTCCAGTCCACTGCGTTTCGGCATGGTCATGTCTGTTATTACCAGTGAGTAATTGTTTTGCTTGAACTTTTTGAGAGCATCAATGGCGTTGTGTGAAATTTCCACTGGGTAGCCGCAATGCTTCAATGTTTCTGACATGGCGATGCGCATTTCAACTTCATCATCCACAATTAAAACGGGTTGGTTAACCATTATTCAATCCTTTCAATTGGTGACCATTATGAGATTAACTTACCAATCCGCAAAACTCGCACGATCATAACATATCCGGTTTGGCAATGCACGATTCATGCGAAATATTATGAAATATTTATTTTCACAAATGAGCAGTGGAATTAGCAAATTATAAGGACTCTTGTTGATGCTCCAAATTATGATTCCAAAACAGTCTTAATAATTTTCATAAAATAAACAGGCAAGATGTGAAGACTGTATGAACGGCTTAAATAGTGGGAAAACACAAGTTTTTGTGTTGAATATTCCAATCTCTCTGGTAGTGTTTAGATGAACTTTCAAACTTTCAAAACGGAGACACCATGGCCATTGAAGATGATTTCACATCTGCAGCTGACAGAGCAACCAAATTACCAAAGCGCCCGCCAAATGATATACTTCTCCAGCTTTACGCTCTTTACAAACAAGGCAATGAAGGTGATGTAACAGGGGAGCGCCCCGGATTTGCTGATTTTGAAGGACGAGCAAAGTATGACGCCTGGAATAAACTGAAAGGAAAATCTTCTGACGAAGCAAAACAGGAGTATATTTCACTTGTGGAAAATCTTGAACAAGAAGCTGCGGGTTAAACATTCATGCCATTTGACCTGTCTTTAGTCGACCTCGTTGAAGGCATCAAGTCCGGAAAGTACCGTGCAGAATCTGTGATGGAGGAAGTTTATTCCCGGATTGACAAATATAATTCCAGGTTAAATGTTTACCTTAGTCTTTTGCCAGCTGAAACAGCGCTATCCCGTGCCCGCCAAATAGATGAGAAAATTGCTTCCGGACAAACAGTGGGGAAACTTGCAGGAATCCCGGTTTCAATCAAAGACAATATCTGCATCAATGATCCTGAATTAAGTAATTCCTGCGGTTCACAAATTCTTCAAGAATATCACTCACCTTACCATGCCACTGCGGTAGATAAATTATTGCATGAAGATGCATTGATTATTGGAACAACTAACATGGACGAATTCGCGATGGGTTCCTCCACAGAAAATTCCTCTTATGGTGTGACACGAAATCCATGGGACTCTGAGCGTGTCCCCGGAGGGAGCAGTGGCGGCAGCGTGGTTTCAGTAGCATCCGGGATGGCTCTGTTGGCCTTGGGTTCAGACACAGGTGGCTCAGTCAGGCAGCCTGCTTCGATGTGCGGAGTAACCGGCCTGAAGCCAAGTTACGGAACTGTTTCACGTTATGGCTTGGTAGCTTATGGATCTTCTCTTGATCAAATCGGCTGCCTCACACAAAGAGCTTCAGACTGCCGTTATGTTTTTTCCATAATCAATGGACATGATGTAAACGAAAGTACCTCCGCTAATATTGAAATGCCACCTGCTCCTGAAAGCGCTAATCTCCGGGACCTGAATATTTGTCTTCCGGATGAATATCTTGATCCGGATTCTGTTGATCCGGAAGTAGTGGAAAGCATAAATGAAATTTCCGAATTGCTGCTGGATCAGGGAGCAACTGTTGAACGGCGGTCACTTACGTTTCTAAAATATGTTATACCAACTTATTACGTGCTTGCTTTTGCCGAGGCAAGTTCCAATCTCGGGCGCTTTGACGGGATTCGCTATGGAATCAGAGAGCAGGAAAAACAATCATTGAAATCACTTTACCAAACTACCAGAAAAACTGGATTTGGCGAGGAAGTAAAACGCAGAATTATGCTTGGAACATTTGTACTCAGTTCCGGATACTATGATCAATATTATGGCCGAGCACTTCGTGTAAGAACGTGGATGGAAAAGAAGGTTGACCGTATTTTTGAAGAATTTGATTTCATACTTGGTCCGGTTTCACCATTTCCCGCATTCAAGTTAGGTGAAAAAACTGAAGATCCACTGGCAATGTATCTGGCTGACATCTGCAGTGTTCTTTCGAACCTGACTCGTACGCCGTCAATCTCAATCCCTGGAAAACCAACAAAGCAAGGTTTGCCTGTAGGCGTTCAATTTATGGGGAAGCGATTTCAGGATCACAACCTTTTAGCCGCCGCGACGGCCATACAGGAATTAACGGATTACCATTTAAAACGTCCCTGTTAATTATAATAATACGTACAATGACATATATGTATTGTTAAACCTTTTTTAACCCCAAACTAAACCTATGCTTGATCTAAAACTAATCCGAACTCAGCCTGAAGAAATTGCCGAAAACTGCCGTAAAAGAAATGTCAAAATAGATATTGTACAATTACTGAAGCTTGACGAGCAGGTAAGGCAATTAACCACTGAAGTGGATTCAGTAAGGCAGCGGCGGAATGACATCAACAATCAAATGAAAGGCAATCTTTCTGCAGAAGAACGCAAACCGCTGATAGAAGAATCAAAACAATTACGTGAAGAAGAGTCAGAAAAAGAATCAACGCTTCGCGATTTGACTGGAGAGCGACATGAAATGCACAAGCAGGTGCCAAATCTTACACATCCTGATTCACCTGAAGGCCTGACTGATGAGGACAATCAGCCCATCAGGACAGTGGGAACCATACCTGAATTTGAATTTGAGCCAAAAGATCATGTTGAATTGATGGAATCGCTGGATTTGATTGACTTTGACGGTGGTGCAAAAGTCTCCGGACAAAAATTTTATTTCCTCAAAAACCAGGCCGTTTTCCTGGAATTGGCTCTTGCAAAGTATGCATTGGAGTTGCTGCAGAAGGAAGGTTTTACTGTACACATGACCCCCGATCTGGCACGTCATCAGATTCTGGATGGCATCGGATTTAATCCGCGTGGAGAAGAAACACAGATTTATTCAGTCGAGGATTTTGACCTTTGCCTGATTGCCACCGCGGAAATAACACTCGGCGGATTGCTGCTGGACCAGGTTCTGGAGCCGGAGCGATTACCGATTATGTATGCCGGTTTTTCCCATTGTTACCGCACTGAAGCAGGGGCGGCAGGCAGGGAATCACGTGGATTATTCAGGGTACATCAGTTTTCCAAAGTCGAAATGTTTGCCTTCACACATCCGGATAAGTCTGAAGAAATGCATGAAAAAATGCTGGCGATTGAGGAGCAGATTTATCAGGATTTGGGAATTCCCTATCAAGTAGTCAATATTTGCAGCGGAGACCTTGGAGGGCCGGCTTATCGAAAATATGACCTTGAAGCCTGGATGCCGGGACGCGGGAAATGGGGCGAAGTAACTTCCACATCAAACTGTACTGATTACCAGTCAAGACGCATGAACATACGCTTCAAGGACACAGAAACAGGCAAAAACAGATTTGTTCACATGCTTAACGGAACCGCGATTGCAGTTTCAAGAACTTTAATTGCACTGATTGAAAACGGTCAGCAAAATGACGGCTCAATCAAACTCCCTCGCTGTCTGAATCTCTCGGATATTCCTGCTCCGGTAAACTGAGAAAAGCATTTTTGACTTTCAATTGAGCTTCAA
Organism: SAR324 cluster bacterium REDSEA-S27_B3; assembly: GCA_001627865.1. Lineage (GTDB taxonomy): Bacteria > SAR324 > SAR324 > SAR324 > NAC60-12 > Arctic96AD-7. The sequence continues at coordinate 25,853 of LUQO01000031.1, read as the reverse complement.
AAGCAATAATTTGCTTATAAACACTAATCCTTATTCAAACAGGTTGCTATGAGAACACTCTCGATATTTATCTTTATTTTGCTGTCTTCCGCACTTGCCTTTGCCGAATTGCCTGTCGGAAAAATTCCGCCAAAAGTTGTGCTCAAAGACGATTCCGGTGGAAGAATTGACGGCACTCAATGGAGCAGCGAGGAACTTGTTTCCGGGAAAGTCATTGTACTGTTTTATGTTGATCCGGATGAATCCGAACTGAACAACCATGTTAGTGAGGCGCTCAAGGCGGAAGATTATCCGGATGAAAAATATGGCTCCGTTGGAATGATCAATATGGCTGCTACATGGCTGCCTAATTTTGCCATAAATATGAAGTTAAAAAGCAAGCAGGAAGAGTACAAATCCACAGTTTATGTGCGTGATAATGATAAACTGATTGTGCGGGAGTGGGGTCTAAGTGACGATAACAGTGATGTACTGGTATTTGGTCCCGAAGGCAAGGTGCTTTACAGTGTGGACGGTAAGTTCTCTGATGCACAGGTTAAGGAAATTGTAAAAGTGGTTTGGGATAATTTGCCATAACAGCAGATTCAAAAAATCAGAATGGGGCTGACTTAATCAATTTTGCCTGCTTCTTCCTGGCCTGAACCGCAAGCTCGTCGCATCGCACATTTTCCGGATGACCTGAGTGGCCCTTGACCCAATGCCATGAAACTTCATGGTCTCCGCTGACTTCAAGCAAACGCAGCCAGAGATCTTTGTTTGCCACAGGTTTCTTGTCTTTGGTTTTCCATCCTTTGTTCTGCCAGTTATTCAGCCACTTTTGTTCAAACGCATTTTTTAGGTAGCTTGAATCTGTGTATAGTTTCACCACACATGGTTTTTTCAGCGCCTCCAGCGCCTTGATTGCGGCAGTCATTTCCATGCGGTTGTTGGTAGACTTTGCTTCCGCGCCCGAAATCTCCGTGCGAAGGTTGTGTTTGCTGGAAATCAATACTGCCCCCCAACCCCCTACTCCAGGATTAGGCGAACAGGCTCCGTCTGTGTAGATTTCTACTTTGTCTTTTGGCATTAAATCATTGAAGTTGGAATTATAGTAGTTGTATAAACTTAATATTTGGCTATGACTTAAAATTTTTCAGCAACTTTCATATCGTAAGCAGTTTGAAGGTTCAGCCAGAATTGAGCAGTCGTGCCGAAATAACGAGCCAATCTTAAAGCTGTATCTGCACTCAACTTTCTCTTTTCTCGTACTAAATCATTGATACGTGGAGCAGGAATCCGCAGAGTATTAGATAAAGCAATTGCACTCAGATTCAGAGGGTTTAGAAACTCTGTGAGTAATACTTCTCCAGGATGAACAGGTCGTAATTTGTTGGTTGGTATATTTCACACTTTGATCAATATAATCACCTTCAGCAACTTAAATTAAGCCAGTTTCTCTTTCAAAGCTTCTTTATTTGCACTCCTCCCCAGAAGTGCTCTGAAATCTTCCAGAATGACATAAAGCACAGGAGTCAAAATTAGAATAACGAATGTGGAAAACAGTACACCGAAGGCCAGGCTGATGGCCATTGGAATCAGGAAGCGAGCCTGCAGGGACTGTTCAAACAGCATGGGCAGCAATCCAAAAAAAGTGGTAAGAGTTGTAAGCACAATCGGGCGAAAACGACGGACTCCTGATTCCAGGACTGCTAGTTTAATTGTTGTGCCTTTATCACGTGTGCGGTTGATGAAATCAACTAATATAAGCGAATCATTGACAACAATTCCGGTCAAGGCAACAAGTCCCAATACGCTGACAATGCTCAAGTTGTAGCCCATAAAAATATGACCAAGGACTGCGCCGACAAGTCCGAATGGAATTGCGGTCATGATGATAATCGGCTGTAGATAGCTACGAAACTGCAAAGCAAGCAAGCTGAAAATCAGAAGCAGGGCCACAATTCCGCCTTGCCTGACTCCAGCCATTGTATTGGTCTGTGCCCGATGCGCTCCTTCAAAGCTGTATTGTAATTGAGGATAATCGCCCGTTATCCGGGGCAGTACTTCCTGTTCCAGTGAACGTTGAATTTGTCCCGCGTTCGAAACACCGGAATCCACCAGCGCGCGTACACTGATGATTCGCCTGCTGTCCACTCGCCTGATGGCACTGTAAGACTGGCCGTATTTCAACTCCGCAACCTGCCCCAACGGCAAACGCTCTCCACCGGGCGCAAGGATCACCAGATCTTCAAGGTCGCGTAAATATCTGCGTTCATCAAAAGGAAGACGAAGCTTCACGCTCACTTCATCACTTCCACGCAAATACTTAAAAACCTCCACACCCTGAAACGCCGCACGAACCTGCTGAGTCAGTTCCTGTGAACTCAAACCCAGAGTGCGTCCGGCTGGACTGAGTTTTAACTGAACCTCGCTTTTTCCGTCTTCAGTGCTGTCCTCAATATTACTGACTCCAGGGTATTCGGAAAATTGTTCTTTGAATTGTTCAACTATCCTCAGGAGCACAGCTGGATCAGGATGACTCAACTGTAAATCGATGTCATAAGTTGAACCCATAGAATGACGTGCCCGCACATTCAGGGATTCAATTCCGGGAATTTCACCCATACTTTTGCGCCATCTCCTGGAAAATTCGACCGAGGAAAATCCTCGTTCATCAAGTGGTTTAAGAAAGACTCGAACAGCAGCATTATGTCCGCCGCCTCTTCCAACATTGCTGTAAATTCCATCATGCACAGGATGTCCCGCCTGAGCTTCGTATTCCCGCAGCAAGTCGTCGGCAGAACGCAGCATTCTCCGCTCAATTTCTTTGCTTACCGCCACAGGTGTCCCGAAAGGCATTCTAGCGTTAATTGCAATCCTGTCCCTGTCGATTTTGGGAAAAAACGTGAAACGAAGATGTCCGCCAAACACCAACCCCACGCAGAGCAGAATGAAAAATATTCCCAGAGCAAAAATCGCGTAGCGATAAGCAATGCACTTGTCCAGTATTTTCCGGTAAGGTTTTTGTGAAAACCACAGAAGTCCGGAGCTTAAATAGTGCCGAGGCACCTCCAGAAGTTTTCCTAAAGGGGTAAGAATAAAGCTGATCAACCTGTTCAGATGAGAAAGGTGTCCCGGCAGAATGAGCATGGCTTCAATCAACGAAAACAATAAAACAACTATCAGCACATTCGGGATATTTACAAAAATGTTTCCAGTCACTCCTGGAATAAAATAAATTGGGATGAAGGCTGCAATGGTAGTAAGAATGGTGATCAACACAGGTGGACCGATTTCAAATGCGCCATCTACGGCCGCCTGCAGTGGTGTCTTGCCCATCTCCTGATGAGCGAAAATATTTTCTCCAACCACAATCGCGTCATCAACAACAATTCCCAGCACCAGAATGAAGGCAAACAGAGAAATCATGTTGATGCTTGTATCAAGTGATGGCATAGCAATCATGGCGCCGGCAAAACTTAGCGGGATACCCATCATTATCCAGAAAGATAAATCAATGCGTAAAAAGAGCGCCAATGTCAAAAATACCAAACCCAGTCCAAGCCACAGATTCTTCATCAGCAAATTGATGCGATCACGCAATACCAATGAGCGGTCATTCACAATTTGCATTTCTATACTGGAGGGAAGTTGTGACCTCAAATCATCAATTTTTGAGCGCACTGCATTTGAAACGTCAGTTGGCGTTTGCTTTCCGACACGGAAGACCTTAATGTTTTCCGCCGGTTTGCCGTTAAAACGCGAGCGAATGTCTGATTCCTCAAAACCATCACTGATGCGGGCAATGTCACCCAGCCTCAGGATTCCCTGCTCAGTAGTCAGCAGTGGAATACTGGCGTAATCCGAGGCAGTGTATCGCTGCTCTTTGGTGCGGATCAGAATATCTCCTCCGGAAGTTTGAATTTTTCCGCCCGGCAGATCGAGAGTAGCCTGACTGATGATTCGGGACACTTGATTCAGAGTCAATGCGTGCTGCTGCAGTGCCTTGCTGGAAATCTCCAAAGTCATTTCGAAACCTCGGGGCTGTTCCACATCAACTTGAGTAATGTCCGGATGAGTCAGCAATGAGTCCCGTACCATTTGCGCTTGTTCGATCATAGAACGTGCCGGGGCATCTCCAAAAATGGTAAGATTCAGTACTTCGTGTCGAATCCTGGGCTGCTGTATTTGGGGATCTTCAGCTTCTTCAGGCAAAGTTGTCAGGCGCTCAACAGCAGATTTGACATCGTCATACACGTCATCTTTATCGGCGTCATTTTCAAGTTCTATGCGCAAACTACCCATGTTTTCCCTGGCGGTGCCAGTGATTGTTTTGATCCCGGTAATGCCGCTCACAGAGTCTTCAATGGGCAGTAGAATTGATTCTTCAACTTCATCCGGTGTCGCGCCCGGATAAGGCACTGCCACAATGATAAAAGGCAAATCCATTTCAGGAAAAACTTCCTGCTTAATGTTTTTAACACCTAATGCCCCTGCGAACAGGATTATTATCATCAACAGGTTTGCGGCAACTTTATGTTCTGCCATCCAGCGAATCATTGGCTCTCCTTGCTGATATTTGCATCCGGGCGATTGTGTTTTCTATTTCGCCTTTTTCCCTTATCCTCCGGACGCTTACCTTTTCCGAATTTTTCTCCGGACTTTCTTTTTCCTTCCATTCTTTTCCTGCCTGCCAGCTGAACCTTCATTCCGTTAGCCGCCCCTTTCACTGGTGAGATGATGATTTTTTCTCCAGGATTCACACCGACTGCAAGATAGACATTGTCAAAATCAACATGAGCGATTTTCACATTCCGGACTTGAAGTTCTCCATCAGATACAATCCAGACTGTGTCACGATCACGCAGAGCCTGGGCGGGTATATGGACTACATCCTCAAGTTTTCTTCCGGGAATGATCACATCCACAAACGCGCCTACAAAAAGCGGAATCTGCTTAATTTGTTCTTTAAGTGGAATTTCCGGGTTTGCAGCGCTTTTTCCAATGAGCTGAATTGTGCCGGGTGTATGTGTGTCTTGTGAATCGTGCTTTTGATTGAGCAGAAAAGGATCAGCTGTTTCCGCAATCAACTGCACCATCATCCCGCGTGGAGTCAATTCAAGCAGATGCCTTGTGATGGTTGAAGAGTGAGAGGGGGCAGAATTGATTCCGGTTAGTGAAATTTTAGCCGGTATTTGATACTGATTCCCTTGATCATTCGGAGTGATTGATTGAGGAAGCCAACTCATACGTCCCATCGGCAGGTCAATCACAACTTCTGCCTGATCACTTCCCAGCAAAGTTGCCAATTGCGCCCCAGGATTGACATATTGTCCTAAATCCACATTCCTGGACTGAACCACTCCGTTGAATGGCGCTTTAAGACGAGATACTGACTGGCGTATGCCAATTTTCAAAAGCGGTTCATCTATTTTGAAAAATCGACCTTCCCGCAGGTTAGGACTGACCCAGATCACTTCTCCGCCAACACGCGCGCTCAAGACCACTTTTTTTGCGGCCCGGATACGTCCATGTGTGCGGACTTCAATTTGCGGACTGGTTCTGGCCGCCTCAATCACTTCCACCAAAGTTCCTCTTTTGAAATTTGGTTTTTTCCGGGCAGTGGGCTTGTTTTTAAGCAGAGCCATTGTAAGCCCCGCTCCAAGTCCAAGCACCAGAATGGGCAGCCAGAATTTAAGATTAAATAATTTTTTCCACATTTTAGATTAAGTTACTATTAAAGCAGAGTCCGGTAAACTAATACAAAAAGTCGCTCCTTCTCCCGGTTTACTCTGTACAGCGATTCTTCCACCATGCGCTTCAATAATCGTTTTACAAAGGCTAAGACCTAAACCATAACCGCCGGTACTTTTGGTACGTGATTTATCAACACGATAAAACGGCTCAAAAATCAAATCCAGTTCATCTTCCGGAATTCCCTGTCCATGATCCTGAATTTCAATTTTGTATCCGGAATCATCTTTGCGCAAACGAACCTCAACCGGATTATTTCCCGGAGACGAGTATTTGAGCGCGTTTACAAGTATATTCTTCAATACCGTCTGAATTTGTTCAACATCAATTCGAACCAAGTATTCCTTGCTGTCTTTTTCAAAAAGGATTCCTGGGATTTTTCCTTCAAATGCTGAGCAAACTTCCTGAATCAGCAGCTTCAAGTCTACAGTCTGCAGTTCAAGCTGTCCATGTTCACTTTTCAGTCGGGCGGTCTCCAAAATCTCTGTCACCATCTGTTCCATTTCCTGCACATCTCCAAGCAAGCTTTCACGGGATTTATTTTCCGGAACAAATTCAAGCGCGACTTTCATGCGTGTCAGGGGGGAGCGCAGTTCATGGCTGACATCAAGCAAAAGTCTCTCACGTGCGGAAATCATCTCACGCAGACTTTCCGTCATTCGATTAAAGGCACGAGCTAATTTACCCAGCTCATCTCCGCGTTTCTCCGGAAGACGATGTTCCAGATTGCCGTCACCCAGCGCGGTCACACCTTCAGAAAGCCAGTTTATCGGCTTCATTATCCAGCGCATCGTCAACCATGTTAATGTCAGAATAAGTCCTGTAATTCCCAGAATTGTTAATATCCATGGGATGCCAAGATGCATTTCATGCCACTTGTCAGATTCCGCGAAAATAAAACGTCCTCCATTTGTATCTACTGTTACCACCCCCTGCCCACGGTAACGTCCGTATCGCACATTTGTAACCGCAGATTTCTCAGATTGCGAATGAGAACCAAAAGTGGAAGCTGAACTTTCTGACCACTTGCGGAAACGAACTTTTTGCAAAGGAGGTATTCCTGTACCGGTTTGCCATGTGCTGTCTTTTCCCTCATAGCGGATAATCAATAATAACTGCTCAGACAGATCCCTGGCATGTGCAATGTTAGTGTTGCTCTGCAGATCACTGACCAGATATGACCCGTACTGTGCCAGGTTGTTGCGGAAAAAATTTTTCTGACTTTCGCGGAAGCCATGCCAGCTGACCGCAATAATACCGATCACCAGCAGACTTCCGGAAATCAGCATCACCACGATCAACTTTGTGAAAACAGAATCAAAAGGGCGTTTCAGCCACTCAATTTTCATTATCGCCTCCGATGAATAAATATCCTGTTCCCCAGATGGTTTTGATAAAACGCGGATTTTTTGGATCATCTGCCAGTTTATGCCTAAGACGGCTCATGGTAATATCAACTGAGCGGTTAAACGCATCCCATTCGATTCCACGCAGCTCTTCCATGATTTTATCCCTGTCCAATACTATACCAGTGTTCCTGACCAGCAGAGCAAGGCATTCAAACTCATTTGAAGTAAGCGGCAAAACCTGCTCTTCAAGTGTTACTTCCCGCCGGTGAAAGTCAATGCTGAGATTACCATATTGTTGACTTCCGGAAGAGTTTTTTGTCTGCGCTCTACGCAAAACTGATTGAATGCGTGCCACTAGTTCTCGTGGTTCAAAAGGTTTCGGCAGGTAATCGTCCGCGCCGATTTCAAGTCCAACTACACGATCCATCACTTCTCCGCGGGCAGTAAGCATAATGACCGGCACACTGCTTGACTGCCTGATTGTGCGGCAGACTTCAAAACCGTCCATTTCAGGAAGCATAACATCAAGAATAACCAAATCCGGATTTTCCTGTTCCAGCAGTTCCAGACCTTCTCCTGGAAGAATCGATGTCATCACTTCAAATCCCATTCTCCCAAGATAATCTGTCAGCAGACGATTCAGTTTTTCGTCATCATCAATGATAAGGATACGAGAGTTCATACTGCTTATTGACTGAGATCTGTTATTTCTAACGTCTCTCCAATTTTTACTGGGCTGAATTGATCTTCAATTATTCCTTTTTGCTTTAAGACTTGCGCCAATAATTGAGGAGGTTCCAGAAACGGTTCATAGGACAGCTGAAATGTGCCCCAATGTACTGGGATTGATTTTTTTGACCGGATGTCTTTGTGGATTAATACTGCCTGATCCGGATCAACATGCATAGGCAGCATGAAATATCGTGGACCGTATGTACCAATTGGTATCATTGCTAGATCGATTGGCCCCAGCTTTTTTCCAATTTCCTTAAACAATTGTTCATCATAGCCTGTATCTCCCGCAAACCAGGAATTAAAATCACCAATTTGAACCGACCATGAGCCCCACAAACTTTGGTTTTGATCCCATAGAGTCCGTTTTGACCAATGTACATTTGGAGTAAATGTTATACTTACATTTTCTGAAAAAATGTCTGTTTCCCACCAATCAAGTTCGACTATTTTTTCAGCAGCAATATCCTGATCCAAAAACCAAGATTTTAAACCCAAAGGCACATACCATACTACTGAATTTCCAAGCATCTCCACAGTGGGTAAATCAAGGTGGTCATAATGGTTATGTGAAATCAGCACAAAATCTACTTTCGGTAATTCCTCAAAACTGAGGGCTGGTGATGTGATGCGTTCTGGGGCAAACATTTTCAATGGACCGGGATATTCTGTCAGATGGGGGTCAGTCAAATAATTTATACCCTTATACTGCACCAGCACAGTTGCATGTCCAACCCAAGTGGCACGGGGGACATTTGCCGGCGAATTAATTGTTTTGATATCAGCTTCAGCAATGATTGTCTGCACTTGTTCTGGATCGATAGAAGGATAATCTCCTTCCTTGAATCTCATAAACAGCCAATCTGTAAACGATGTATCAGTCTTTGTTTTGAAACCATTTTTCAAATGGTGGTCTTTGTCAGGATCATAATGCACATTGCCTGAACAGCTGAAAGCAGCCAGTGCCACAGTGCCGGCAACAAAATAATTCTTCAGCTTTAAACTGCTCATTGCTGTATGGCCAATCTTTCTGCACCGGAAATTTTATCTGAGCGCAAGTGTACCAGCAATTCAAGAAACTCCTTAGGCTGCGCAACCAATCCCCAGGCAACATCAGGCACATCAACATTCAGGGCGGTAAATGTAGTATTGAGATGTCCTGTCACAAGATAGTATTCGGGTTTGCTTGTGAAAGTCATCATGAACTTTACCGGAAATTTTCCGCCAGCGACTTCCAGTATTCCGGAAACTTCTCCTTTTTTTTCCTGAAGCATTTTTTTCAGAACCTCAATTTCCAGCCAGTCTGAAATGAAACGAATGTCGTATGTTTGATCAACCCTGAGAATTTCCGGAATGTCTTCATCACGAAATGCGTTATTTGAATCCAGTGAAATAACCGGAACACTGACTTTCACCTGAGCCTTTTCTCCGGAATGGTTCCAGTTCATTTTTGCTGTGACCTCACAGCTTTTTCCGATTACTTCAACATCGGCAACAAATAAAACACTTTTTTCTGTTTTGTATGCCAGGCAATGTTCATCCGGAGCAAAAACATGTTCTTCTGCAAACAACGTTTGTGCGCTTAAAATAAGTAAAATGTTGATAATAAAAGTTTTGATAACTCGGTTCATGTTTTCCTTACTATCAGCGTTTCAGCTAAATTTCCCTCTAACTAGCGAAAATGCAGGTAAATAGACAGGAACTGATAACCTAAATTATCAATGCCAATGCCTTCCCCACTTTCTACCCCAGCCATGTTGCTCAGCATGTTCACGTCGCTTTTTCATTTTTTCCACGATTTCCGCCCGCTGTTCAGAAGTCAGTGCCGTATGGAATGTTGTAAATCCATCGACGAATTTAGGTAGTTTCTCTCGTATCTGATCCAAACTGTCTGTGAGAACTTTTGTTAATTTTTCCGGATCAGCTGTATCGCTTTTCAATTGAGACAGGATTTCATCGTTGACACTTTTTTTTATTTCACCCAGAGATTCTTTTTCCGCAAAATAATCTTTTGTTACCGGAGAAATTTTACTGGATTGCTCCTGGGAGAGCTCCAATCTGTCAGCAATAAATTGATTTGCTTGATCGGCATTCATTTGCTGATTTCGACAACCGCTAAGCGTCAATACTACTGAGGCAACAGCCAGGATGCATAACACCAGGCGTTTTGCACTATGCTTTTTTCTGCTTTTCTGCTCATACATTTTACCCCTTGTTTTTGATGTTTACAAAACCTGATCTATACAGTTGAGATCAAGTTTATTTATGTTTCTGAGAAAAAGCTTTTCTTTACGGTAACAGGGTGTAACAGTTTGTATCATCATTTGTAATTGCTGAATTATTGACGAAAATGTATAAATGCTAATATCTGAACCGTTTTGGGCTATTTACAATCTGGTTCCACATATACATAAAATTATCTTTCGCAAAATTGCATAATTGAACATTCATCTTGAGATTGTTAAACTGATTCATCAAATTAAATCTTAACTTGACATTTCTCAGTTCTCCCTGTAAAGAAATAATATGCGTATTGCAATAATTGTCATTATTGGAATATTAGCTTATTTACTTGTTTTCCTTCCGGGATATATTTTTATAGTCCCGGATGAATCCGAGGTGCTTCCCGATAAAAAAACATCGGTGGAATTGCCTGCAGATTCAGATGCCAAACAATCATCAGAACAGCCCATAGCCAATCCTGGAGATGCGCCACCCGCAAAGTGATTCCTCACTTTTTGGAACCGTACTTTTCTGTACTTCAACAGAATGTGGTAATGTGTTTTACCGCATTATTTCTCGCCAATCCTTTGCCTTTAGGAGTAATTATGCCAATTCATCTCACTTTCAACAACATTAGAAATTCTAAAGCTGTAACAGAACATGTACATCATGTTTTTGAAGAATTGATCAAAATTACTGACGATAAATATCCCTTTCATGTGAATCTGAATAAAGTCGGAGAAGAGTCTTATCATGTAGGCATTAACTGCAGTTATCAAAGCAAACATCTTTCCAGCAAAGCTGACCATCAAAATCTGTATAAGGCTCTTTCCAAAGGGATTGATACAATGAAAATCCAGGTAATACGCAAAGCAGAGAAAGTCCGGGGCTGATTGATGAGTATCCTTGGAGAAGAATTGCCGGTGAACATCACTTTTCTCAATGCTATTGCTTAATGTCTGGAATTGTTTCTTCAGTTTTGAAAACGATTCTGAAAAGCTTTTTGGCAGCATCATTGGTTTTGCTGTTGATCAATAAAACTGAACTGGAAGCTGGCTGCAGAGGGGAAGGATTCCTGGGAATTTCCTCCAATGATCCAATCATGTCCTGGGTCGATTTAACATTTTCTCCTGTTTATTCCAGCGCCAGCACATCAGGAACTTCGGGATGTAAAAATTGGGATTTTGGATACGAAAGCTACACAGATTATGTATTGAGACAATTTCTTAAAAAATCACACAAACAACTGTTAACTGAAACAGTTCAGGGTTACGGCCCTCATCTGGATGCATTATCAAAGCTTATGGCTTGTCCAAATTCATCTGCAGATGAATTTACTGAGATGTTGAGGGAACATCGCCAGCAAACGGTTGAAATTTTTACTGCTTCGGATAAGTCAGCGGAGTTCCTTGCTGAACTCAGGCAATGGATGCAGAATAATCCTGAATTGCGGGATACATGCGATCTGTCTTAATGAGGGAAAAAATGCGTTGGATTAGTCTGTTACTGGTTCTGCTTGTATTATTACTGTGGAGTGAGATTCTGCTGGCATGCCATAAGGGCGGCCCAATGGGCTTTGCAGATAATGACCCAGGTGCATTTTCCCTTGATATTTCATCATCTCCTACATACGTCGCAGCCAGTACAGTCGGTACAGCCGGTTGCAAAAACTGGGATTACGCCCGACAGCAGCAGCTGCATTTTCTTCAAAATCAGTGGTCAATTCTGGAAGAAGATGCTTCCAGGGGAAGTGGTGAGCATTTGGTGGCGTTGGCGCGGATAATGGGATGTACCGAAAGAGACAGGCTCGATTTTACGACCATGGTGCATAATGATTATTCATCACTGTTTAACAAGGCAGTACCTGATATTAATTTTTTGCATAAACTTGTAAAACTTTCATCTCGAAATCAGTTACTTTCCTGCACGGGATAATGCGCCTTCATCATAAAAAATAGTTTAACTTATAAAAACATTCTTCTTATTAACACCCGCAAGCTAAACTGGTCAGGGTTTTGCAAAGTTTAGTGCATCTTACAGCATTAGAACATTTCAACTTGTACATCTGGAAAGAACTGAAATTAAAACAGCATTAATATCTAATTTGTAATTACCTGAAAGTCGGTTAAAAAAAGATTTTATATGCAGTAAATAAAAAATTTTCACGCCTTAACATGGAGGTTATAATGAACAGGCTTAAACAAACATTGGGAATATGCGCTCTTGCCGTTACTATTTTATTTAGCGGGATCACTACCGCGCGTTCAGAAACTCTTGAAATCGTCTTTAGAAACAGTATCTGGGGTTCAGCAATCGGAGGTGTTTCCGGTTTAGCAATATGGGCATTACAGGACGATGATAAGGAAGACAAATTATTCCCCAAATACGTTATTAAAGGCATGGCTTTAGGCCTGTTTGCAGGCATGGGAGTCGGCATTTATGAAGCCCGTACTGATGGCGGGATATTCATGAGTGATGGGAATCCAAAGGGGCTTTTTCACCTGGACATGAATACACATATATTAGCAGTTACTCCGGGAAAAATTTTTCCTCGACCTGAATTAGAGACCACAACTAACTCACCTCAATGGCGACTAGATTTGCTGACTGCTACTTTCTGAAGCACAGATGAATTTGATGATCACCGGTGGCGCTGGTTTCATCGGAACATATTTGGTTCTCCACTGGCTGCGCTGCCATCCTGATGATCTGGTCATCTAAATTTATACCATTTAAGGCCAATAAACATTACCAGCTTCTGTTGCGTGAATGCTGATTAATTCATGTCTTTGAAACTTGAGAATGTCCTGCTTTGCGGCGCGGATGGTTTAGTTCAATCCGGCCAAAATATCTGGTTTCATTTTCAAAAATATCCATGGGATCTGACCTGTCCGGAAAACAATCCTGGACCCGGAAAGCATCGCCGCATTATTGAATCACGTCTCAGGAAAGGCCTCCCTGATCCTTCAGGTTCCGCTTCCCTTCCGGGAACTTACCATTCAGGAATTTCTCCGCACATTTACAGTTATTATCACTTATTTGCGGATTTGCTGCCTCATCTGATTGATACACCCCGATATCCTGTACTTGTTCCTGAATTTATGCCTAAATCATTTATTGAATTTTTGAATGAGGCAGGATTTGAGATTAAGGTACTTCCACTGGAAACAGTACGAGTTGAACGGCTTTATGTTCCAGAAATTATGCGGCCTGATTGGAATACTGAAAAAGTGAAAAAAATACAAAATTTCATTGAAAAATTATTCCCCCGCAAGTCTTATGCTGAACCCGCTGATTCATTATCAAACAATCGGATTTATGTTTCTCGCAAATTGGCAGTTAAACGCCACTTGTCCAACGAAGAGGAATTTTTCCCTTTATTGAAAAAACACAACTTCCGTAAGGTTTACCTTGAACAACTGAGTATCAGGGAGCAGGTTGAACTTTTTCGTTGTGCTTCTCATGTTATAGCAGCACATGGAGCAGGTTTGACAAATATTTTATTTACTCCGGAAAATGTAAAAATATTGGAAATTAGACCAATTCTTTCAAGCGGTCAGTTTTGTTATGAAAATTTATTTGATTGTGGATGGCCTGAATGTGAAGTACTTGTGCCGCCTGTGAAAGGCAAATTTGTGCTGCCTGCAAATTTGCTGAATGAAGTTTTGGAGCGCTGGAGCAGTGAATAATAAGTGTCAAACACGTAATTGCAAATTGCAATTTAAATAATCCACATTCAAAATTCAGTGCCAAGTCGTTCTGCCGCAACGCCCACAATGTGCTTGCCAATATTCAGAGAAGACGTCGCCGCCGGTGATGGAGCATTTCCAACATTGATGATGTTCTCGTTTTGCTGAATCAGAAAATCATCAACCAGCTTGCCGTTAGGCATTACTGCCTGAGCCCGAATGCCTGCTGGTGCGGCATTTAAGTCATCTGCAGTAATTTCCGGAATCAAACGCTGTAAAGCTCGGACGAATGCTGCTTTGCTGAAGGAGCGCCACATCTCTCCAGCTCCGGCACGCCAGTATTTTAATGCCATTTTTATGAAACCTCTGTAAGACAAAACTTCTGCCAACTCTAATAAATTTATGTTGCTTCTAGTGTAACCTTCCCTCGCAAAAGCCAAAACAGCGTTCGGGCCGCACTCCAGTGAGCCGTCTATCATTCGAGTAAAATGAACCCCCAGAAAAGGAAATTCAGGATCCGGTACAGGATAGATCAGGTTCCGGCAAAGATGATGTTTTTCCGGGCGTACCATGTAGTATTCACCACGGAAGGGGATGATTTTAGCATCCGGAGTTTGAGTCATGGAGGTGATTTTATCTGAATACAAACCTGCACAATTCACCAGTAATCGTCCCTCATATTCAGTTTGATCAGTCTGAACAACCACCCTCTGTGCTGTCTGACGGATACCGGATACTTTCGCGGAAAATTCAATGTTGTTTCCATCAACTTCAAGCACACGTTCCGCGAGCCTCTCACAGACTTGCATAAAATCAACAATGCCCGCTTCCGGAACATGGATAGCTTTTATCCCTGCCACATGCGGTTCAAGTTCGTGCAATTGTTCTTTGCTGATCATTTCACAGCGTACTCCGTTGGTTCTGCCCCGTTGATAAATCATTTCCAGAACAGGCAGCTCATCCTCGGTAATCGCCACAATCACCTTCCCGCAAATTTCAAAATCAATTCCTTCGTTTCTGCAGAAACCCTCCATCCGGGATTTTCCTTCACGACAGTTTATTGCTTTAAGCGAGCCGGGTTTGTAATAAATACCAGTGTGTAATACTCCGGAATTATGCCCGGTCTGATGTGTTGCCAGTTTAGATTCTTTTTCAAGCACGGTGATGTTCAGGCGAGGATAATCACGGGAGAGCTGAAAAGCTGTGGCAAGACCTAATATGCCGCCGCCGATGATGATGATGTCAGTTTGCTGCATGAACGATTAAATGTTCATTTTACTGTATTACAATTACAACCAGTTCCTTGCAGCCATGGACTCCATACACTAAAGTTTGTTCTATATCCGCAGTTTTGGAGGGGCCGGAGATCAGGAGAGCATTAGTAGGCATTCCGGAAGTCCAGTTTTCTGTGATCATTGCTTCCCTGAAAGTGCTGTATATTTCTTCTGCATAGAGAACAGCAATATGAATCGGAGGTATAAGGGACATCAGCCGTGGTTCATCAGGTGTAGGCCAGAGTATCAGCGAACCTGTTTCCGCGATACCTCCACGGGTAGTGGTGATGGCGGCATCAATTTCAAACAGCAAATCCTTGCTTTCCTCAATCGGATCTTTGTAATCTATCAATTCCGGTACCATCGCAGGAGACTCTTGTTTCAGGTTTTCAAGTTCCAGAGCCAAAGCTGTATTTGCTCCGTAAAGTATTCTGCTGATTTGTTTTTGTTTTGCCACAGAACATAAAGTGTTTCCCCATGTATTTTTCCCACATAGATGCACCTCTGTATGCACTGCTTCCATCATACTTTTAAGACGCTTCACTTTTTCTTCCGAAGCCCATCGCTTACTTTCGTCTAATAACCTGCCTTCAATGAAGGAAAAGTTTTCTGAATCTTCTTGGGGAAGTCCGGAAGTTTGCTCAAGACGGGTCATGATAATTTCTCGTGAGGCCGCGGAACTATTCATCAGACAATCCTTCTTCAAGGGCAAGCTGATGCAGATTTTTTTTGGCAAAAGCAGGGGCTGATCTTACCAAAGTCCAATTTCGGAGAACAGGCAGCCAGCGCGGAACTAAATTCCCAAGTTTAGCAATTCCCAGACTTTTTAAGCGGTACAGCTGTGGATTAGCAAAAACTGTTTCCCAACCTTTCCAAACAATATTTCCTGCTTTAGCTTTCCAAGCTCCGGGACTGCTTAGAGAAACTTTGCCTTTGTCCGCCTCTACCTTATGACGCAAACTCAGCAGGATTTCAGTTATTGGAATTTTGACCGGACAAACCTCAACACAGGCGCCGCACAAACTGGAGGCTTCCGCCAGATAGCCTGCTTTGTGCAGTCCTTTCAGTTGCGGAGTAAGAATTTTCCCGATGGGTCCGGGATAGGTTGTGTTGTAGGCATGGCCGCCGATTCGCGAATAGACAGGGCAGTGATTCATGCAGGCACCGCAGCGTATGCACATCAGTGTTTCACGCAAAAGCTGATCTGTATGCATTTGGGAACGACCGTTATCCAGCAAAATCAGATACACATTTTGCGGTCCATCCTTTTCTCCGGATTTACGAGGCGAGGTTATCATATTGAAATAAGTCGTGATTGTCTGCCCTGTTGCTGAACGTGTGAGCAAACTCAACAATGGAGGCACATCCTCAAGATGCTCTACTACTTTTTCAATGCCCATCAAAGCCACATGCACAGGCGGCAAAGTTGTGCAGAACCTGCCGTTGCCTTCGTTCTCAACCAGACAAAGTGTTCCTGTTTCCGCCACAGCAAAATTAACTCCGGAAACTCCGATATCTGCCTGATAAAACTTACTGCGCAGCACTTTACGCGCAATTGCTGTCATTTCTTCCGCGCTTTCAGCGAATACACTCGGTTCGACTTTTTGATGGAACATCTGCGCGATTTGTTCCTTGTTTTTATGAATTGCCGGCATGATGATGTGTGAAGGCAGCTCATGATCGACCTGAATTATATATTCGCCCAGATCAGCTTCAAGGGCTTCAATTCCATGCTGCTCAAGAAAATGGTTCAATTCCATTTCCTCTGAAACCATTGACTTGCCCTTGACCATTTTTTTGGCATCATGCCGCTGCGCAATTTCCAGTACCAGTTGGTTAGCCTGATCAACAGTTTCCGCCCAGAAAACCTGAATCCCGTTTTTGCTGCAGTTATTTTCCAGCTGTTCCAGCAATTCCGGAAGCTTGCGCAAGGCATTTTCCCGTGCTGAATGTCCTATTTCACGGAGCTGCTGATATTCTTCATCATCCGGAAACACCGCCAGACGTTTCTGCATCAATCCGGACATAGCGCGTTTAAAATTACGGCGCAGCTGAGGATTATTCAGCGCAGAAAAAGAATCTTTCTTAAATTGTTCCGGGGAAAGCATGAGTCTCAGTTAAGTTTTTTATCACAAATCCGTTACTGCTCCCAGCGAGGCTGAACTGACTGTTTTTGCGTATTTGGCCAGTACTCCGCGTGTATAGCGTGGCTGAGGTCGTGTCCAGTTTGCTTGACGTTTTTTTATTTCATCTTCCGTAACTTCCAGATCTATGGTGCGTTTTGTTATATCAATTATGATGTTGTCACCATTTTCAACAATTCCCAGCAAACCACCTTCCTGGGCTTCAGGAGTGATGTGTCCAATCACGAAACCATGAGAACCGCCGGAAAACCTCCCATCAGTGATCAGGGCTACGTCATTACCCAGGCCCCGTCCCATAATGGCAGAAGTTGGTGAGAGCATTTCACGCATGCCCGGACCTCCTTTAGGACCTTCATATCGAATAACAATCACATCTCCTTTAACCACAGTGCCATCCAGAATCCGATTCAGGGCTTCTTCTTCAGAATTGAAAACACGTGCTGTTCCCCTGAAAAATTCACCTTCTTTTCCGGAAATTTTTGCAACTGCTCCTTCGGAGGCAAGATTCCCACGAAGAATAACAAGGTGTCCTGTTTCTTTAATCGGATCATCCAGGGAGTGTACTATGTCCTGACCATCCTCATAAGGCTTAACGTTTTCCAGATTTTCGCGTACTGTTTTCCCTGTCACAGTCAGACAGTCGCCATGAAGCAGTCCTGTATCCAGCAGCATTTTCATCAAGGGTGGCAATCCGCCTATCTTGACAAAATTAGTCATTAAATATTTCCCACTGGGTTTTAAATCCGCAAGCACCGGCGCTTTATTCCCAATTTTCAAAAAATCGTCCAGTTCCAGATTTACTTTTGCCGCATTTGCCATTGCCAGCAAATGCAAAACCGCGTTCGTGGAACCGCCGAGTGCCATTACCACTGTAATCGCGTTTTCAAAGGCTTCCCTGGTAAGAATGTCAAGTGGACAAATATTTTTTTCAATCAAGCGTAAAACCATTTCACCTGCTTCCACGCAGTCCCGCACTTTATCCTCTGAAACTGCTTCCTGCGCGGAACTGTTTGGCAGACTCATTCCAAGTGCTTCTATGGCCGAGGCCATTGTATTCGCGGTGTACATCCCACCACACGAACCTGCACCGGGAATAGCGCATGATTCAACTTTTTCAAGCTCATCCTGGGTTATCGTACCCGCTGCCTGTTTCCCGACTGCTTCAAATATAGAAACAATATCTACATCCTGACCATTGTGTGTTCCAGGAAGTGCAGCCGGGCATATTTTTATCACAACCACCAATGGTTACTATGCCGTCGTAACTTTGGCAACCTACCACTGTTTCAATCGAATCGGCGATCACTTCACGGGAAACCAGCGAATATTTCATTCCTTCCGTTCCCATTGAAATTCCGTCTGAAACAGTAATTGTACCGAAAGTCAAAGGCATCCCTTTCGCTTTTCGTACACCTCGCGCTGCATGTTCGGCTAAATCATTTATATGCATGTTGCATGGTGTAATTGTTCCCCATGTAGAGGCAATGCCGACCTGCGATTTCTGGAAATCAGCTTTTTTGAAACCAACACCATAGAGCATGCCCCTGCTGGCAGCACGTGCATTTGTCTCTGTTACAAGCTTTGAGTATCGGCGATGTCCGCGGCGATGTCCGGATTCTCCGGATTGCGTTTTTGCAGTCATAATATTCTTTTTCTGTTTTTATGTGATAAGTTTTCATCTGATTGTAACCATTCAACACAATCTTGTCGAACTCAATCAGTGGAACATATCATCTTTTGTATCGCATTAGATAAAGGAACACAAGAGTTCAGGCTTGGAAAATTTGTTGAAGTTAGTAGTAGGGACTGAAGTTAGTAGTCAGGAAGGTTTTAATTTACTGCTGTTTTATTAGGCACATCAGGAAAAGAGGCAGTATCAGGCATTTCTCCGTTTACTTGCAGGGTTTTTGGCAATACCTCCACTAAATAATCCTGCATTGCCGGAGACAGCTCTATGGCAAAGCGTTGGGAAATTGCTATTAAAAACAGGTAAACCAGCCCCCGACAGCGCCACATCTGTTCAAGTGTTGTAGTGAAATAGGGTTCTTCTTCAACATAAATAACAGCATTTTTGTTGGCCAGAAGATGCCCGCCGAACATCAGCTTGTAAAATGTATCAGGATATTGATCCAGCTTGCTTTGGTGGTTTTGGTCGAAAAACGCTGTGCCAATTTGAAAAATGAACAGCTTATCCTTTTCAACGCCAATAATTCTGTTCTTTTCCAGTGGCACATTAAACATGAAAGGCAGTCTCGCATGCATCAGCATATTCCATTCAGCTTTTCGGTCCAGTACTGCAGCATCATCTTCTGTGGGTCGAAAATATATTGATTGATATTCCTGCCTGCATTTGGAAATCACTCCCCAACGTTCTGCAGCATTGTACTCCTTGCCTCGCTGAATCAGCAGTTCCAGTGTAAAATTATGTACTGCTGCATTTACCTGCATGTCGCCGCCATGCATTTGTCGGAAATAATTTGCAAAGTCATCACGATACTCTTCAACTCTGGAAAGGAAATATGGTGAAGAACATTCCGGAACCGGACCAATACTGGCAGACAATTCTTCCAGTGGTTCAGAGTATGTTTCACATAGTTGATCAAAGGCAGACATGGTGTCTTCAGTGTTTTCCTGGATGATTGTTTCAAAAGAAATATCCGGTGCCACCCTGTTTTCTATAACTGAAATTGGCTGTATTACTTCTTTTTGTTCAGTCTGCCGGGATTTTGATCCGCAGTTATCCTGAGTTTCACCCTCTGTTCTCAATTCTTTTGAATCTGATTTTGCATCTAATTTTTCCGCACTTTTTGAAATCTGTTCTTTAACCAAATGTTCAATAACACGGAAATCGGTGTTTTCAACTAATTCACCAACTGAGGCATCATGATGTTTATGTAGCTGAGAAGTAAGCTCTGCTAAACGGATTTTTTGTAATTTTTCAGCATCAGGATTTTTTCCAAACCGTTTCAGTCGATGCAAAAAATAGCGGTTTTTCAGCATCAGATATATTCGATAATTTGTTGAAAATAAGGTGCGTAAACGTTCACTGAAAAATTTTTTCTTGAGTTCCTCTGTGGCTGCTGAAACTACAACCATTTTTTCTGCAAGTACATCTTCTTCATAGAGGTCCTCTTTCCGGCAATCAAGAACTTCGCTCAATGCTTTTTCAAGACGCAATTTATATTCATCTAAAGCCGTGGTTTCTGATGAGTTCTTTGTGAGCGGTTTCAACTGAGGGATGACCATCAGGGAGCGGTAACTTTTTTCTATTCCAGGAAGAACAACTTTCAGGCCTTTAGTTGCATCATAGTTTGCAACCAAACGCATTACTGATTTCATATCATAAAGCTGGAGAGAATGCGTGAATGCGTGTTGCTCTACAGTTAAGGAGTTTCCCGGAACAAATGAGTCCGTTCCGGAAAAAAATTGCTGAATTGTGGAAGATAATCTCCTGCCGAACTGCTGCAGAATTTCAGCAGCGCTTGTTTCACGACCACGTTTAAGCAATTCTGCTTCAATCGACTCAATATGTTTTTTCCACTGGGATTGTTTCACTTGGAGGATTTGACGCAATAGCTTGGATTTAAAAGTATCAGATTCAGTGGAACAATTAATTTAAAGAGGTAGGGAACTTATGTTCTTACTTTAATAATTCCACAATATCATTGTGACCTTGCTGTTCCGCGATAACAAGGGCTGTCCGTTCTAATAAATCTGAAAGTAATGGATCGGCTTGTGCTTCTAGAAGCAGCATGACTGTATCAGTACGTCCCTCAGACGCAGCTTCCATCAAGGCAGTGCTTCCGCTCTTGCTTTGCCAGTTGATTTTTGCTCCATGTTCAATCAACATACGCGCAATTTCTGTCCTGCCTTCATTTCCCGCAAGCATCAGCGAGGTAATGCCTTCCGCGTCTGCCGCGTTCACATCCGCCTTACGGTCAATTAACAGGTTTGTCACGCGTACTCTCCCTTCAAGTGTGGCAAACATCAATGCTGTCATTTTTTGATTGTCTGAAACATTGACTTCCGCGCCGGCTTCCAGAAGACGTTTTACCACACCATAACGGCCAAATGAGCTTGCTTCCATCAGTGCGGTACGACCCACGTCGTCTGTTTTATTAACTTCAGCACCCTGTTTCAGCAGTTGATTAACTACACTCAAGCGACCTTCAATTGCGGCGCTTATCAATTCATAAAAAGGTTCAGAGACCCTTGTTTCATTGGAATCAAGTTGAAGATCAACTTCTTCACGGCTGCTGCCAAATAGATTTTCCGGAGTAACTACATTGTTTTGAAATTGTAATTTTTCGGATTTTGCACCACGAGAGTTGAGGTAATTTACAACTTCCAGATAACCGTTACTGGCTGCCGCTAACAGTGCGGTAAAACCTTCGTCGTTAACTGCATTGATGTCTGCTCCCTCGTCAAGAAGTAATCGTACTATTCCCAAAAAACCTTCAAATGAAGCAACTATCAGTGCAGTTTCACCGTATGTAGTGCGTACACTGACATCTGAATTATATTCAAGCAACAGGCGTACAGCAGACATTTGTCCTTCAAGTGCGGCAAAGATCAGAGGAGTCGAGTCGTCTTCCATTCTGTTTTCCACACTCGCACCATGTTCCAGCAATATCTTAGTCATTTCCGTATCACCGTAACGTATTGACAATGTCAAAGGAGTCAGACCCAACTCATCCCTGGTTTCCAGATCAGGCATGTTTTCCAGTAAGACCAATGTCGTTTCCTGATTTCCGTATAGTACCGCCTGCATCAGCGCGTTTCTTCCGGATGCATCTTTGCTGTTCAAATCTGCTCCGGAATCAATTATGTCCCGCATCTGTGACGCGTTTCCGTTTCTGGCAGCCTGGAACAAATCAAGTTCTTCCGCAGAATACACAACAGTAACTGCTGAAAAAAGAAAGATGTACAGGAATGTAAGAAAACGCATTTTATTTGCCAGGTTCTTTCGCCTTATGTTTCTATTTGCGGAACAGAGGTTAGTATAGTTATTCTTTATTACTCCGTATTAAATCCCCAAGTCCGGAATATCGTCTCTCTTTTTGTAATGCCGCGGTCTCCAGCGCTGATTGCCTGCCAAGAATCAGCACCGATTTTTTTGCTCTTGTCAGTGCGGTGTAAAGCATTTCCCGACTTATAAGATTCTGCACTGATGGTGTATCCGGTTCACCTATTTCATGATCAATGCTCATATCAGGCAAGATCAACGCCAGATAATCAAACTCTGAGCCCTGGCTTTTATGAACAGTTATAGCGTATCCTCTCTGGAGGTGATGCAGCTGATGTCCATAAAAAGTCCTATATGCTCCTTCAATTTCAAAAACTGCTTTTAATTCTAATTTTTTTGTCTCAGGATTTAAACATTTCAAAAAAATTCCCTGATCGCCGTTGAAAAGACTTAACTGATAATTATTTTCCGTCACAATTACAGGTTCCCCCGGAAAGTGCTCCGAATTTAAATTATGGACTCCATTTTCAGAAACCCAGAAATCCCGAATAATTATGTTAAGCGCTCTTGCTCCTGTGGAAAAAACCTGAGTAGCGGTTAATATACGAAACCGCTTCAAATAATTAAACAAATAATTCAGATCATTTTCCAAGGATACAGGATTTTCAAAAGAATACTCCCTTTGAACTAAATTATTGAAATTTTCATCCTTGAGAAATTTATCAAACCACCATTTTCCAAAATCTTTAAGCTGATCAAAAGAATTTTCCTGATTCAGGAAAGTAATCTTTTCCAGCTTTACCTCGTCAAGACTTTTCAGCTTCTGAATAACCTGGTGATTTGGAGATTCTGCTTCAAACAGCAACTGCGGTCGGGGGTCAGAGCCCATACCTCTCACTGTTACTGCCACTCCAAGAATATTCTTCCCCGCAGGATTACTGATCTCCTGCCGATAGTTTTTTACCAGCCTGACCACATGCACAGGATTTTCTGTAACATCAGGACTTGCCTGACTTGATTCCAGTGTCAACTCCATCATTACTGCTCCACTGCCAACTGAAGGAAGCTGATGTGAGTCACCGAGAATTACAATCCGCTGTACAGGCAGCTGATACGGCAGCTCAGAGTTTGAAGCCCTTAGTAATCGAAGCAACAGTTCCTGATCAATCATCGACCCTTCATCTATAATCAGCAAGTCGTGTTCCAAAGGGTCATACTCATGATGTCTAAAACTATTTCTAACAGGATGATAGCCTAAAAGTCGATGAAGTGTTTTAGCATCTGCAGCAAACTTCAACAAATCTTGATCATGCCTGAGATTGCTTAAATCCTTGATTGAGTTTAATCCATTCACCACCGATTCAGACAACCTGTTTGCCGCCCTGCCTGTAGGAGCTGCCAATGCAGGTTGTTCTGCTAAACCAAGCCTTTTGAGCACTCTCAGTATAGTCAGTGCAACAGAGGTTTTCCCTGTCCCCGGACTGCCTGTAATTATTAGAAATGGTGATAAAATAGCCTGTTGCACCGCATCATTCTGCTCTTTTGACAATTTTAGCGGTTGATCCATAAAAAGCACCGGATGTACTTCAAGCACAGTCCTGATTGCATTTTCAACAACAGACTTTTCAATAATATCCGGAAGCATCTTCAGTCGATTCTTCAACAGAGACATGAGTCTGCATTCACACTTCCAAAATTTATTGAAATACAGCAAAGAGTTATTTTCTGTAAATATGGAGTTTCCGGCACTGAGTTCTTCATCTTCTTCTCTCGTTTTGCAGAATGACAGCAGCCAATTTTTCCAGTTTTCCTGAGAATATTTCTTTCCTGAAAATCCTGAATTGGTAAGCATTGTGGATATTTGGCTCTGAAGTTCTGTCCAGGGCAGACATGTACTTCCGGAATTTGTTGCTTTGCGCATCAAAAGTATTCCTGTTAACAGCACATGAAATCGCATGTTCTCGGTCTCATTATCCTTTGTGCTGCTTCCCTCTGCCCAGTGCAAAAAATCGAATACCTGAAAAAAATATTCGCTCCCAATCTGTATTTCCGAAAACTGCTGTTTTAATTTCAAAAGTGAATCCGACAGAACGGGAAGAGCAAGCTGATTTTTAAGAGTGTCATCAGCAAATTGCTCAGCAAATTTCGAACGAGCGGTCCCCAAATTTGTCCATCCAGAAGGCATTATCGGCTGTTCAGAAGTTTGAGTGTAATCTTTCGAAATGGACATTTATATTGTTTGAGGTTAAACTTTTAGCAGTTTTTGAAGGTTACTACATAGGTTTTATTTTATTGACTTAAATCCCAACTCCACAGTTATTTCTGCAGAATCAGATACCAATCTCAATATCATTCATAAATGAAAAACTCCTCTCCCAATCATGCCATGAGCTGGTCTGAAGTCAAGCGTCCAATTGTTTGTCTGGCACCAATGGACGGAGTAACAAATTCCGCGTATCGGCAAATTGTAAGATCATTAAATAGGGATGTCATTCTTTTCAGTGAGTTTACAAGTGTTGACGGATTGATGCTGAGTGAATCAGTACGTTCACGTCTGGACTACAACCCCTGTGAACATCCGTTTTTCATGCAGCTCTTTGGAAATTCTCCGGAAAAATTCGCAGAGGCTTCAAGGATGGTGGAAGACCGTGGAATCCTGGGTGTGGACATTAACATGGGCTGTCCTGCAAAAAAAATTGTCCATTCACAGCATGGCAGCGCATTGATGAAGGATACAGACTCGGCTTGCAGGATTGTTGATTCCATCCGCAAGGCATGTTCGCTGGAAGTTTCAGTTAAAACTCGTCTGGGCTGGAAAGACCATAAAAACCTGATCAATTTTGCCAAATCCCTTGAGTCTGCGGGGGCCTCAATGCTGACAATCCATGGTCGCACATACAACCAGGCATTCAAAGGAGAGGCAGACTGGGAACCAATTTATGAGCTGAAAAAACATCTTTCAATTCCTTTGATAGGAAATGGAGATGTCCGCGATTACAACTATGGAATCAAACAGCTGGGAAATCTTGACGGATTTATGATAGGACGGGCTGCAATAGGCAACCCCTGGTGTTTTCAGGATCGCAGTAAATACCCTTTGCCAACTCAATTTAAGCGAATAGAAGTTGCGCTGGAACATTTCCATTTGTTCAGGCGTTTCAAACAAGAAACAATTGCAGTAAAGGAATTTCGCAAGTATCTCGGCAGTTATGTGAATGGATTCCGCAACGCCAAAGAGTGGCGCAACCGATTGATGCAGTGCCAGGATGAAAATTCTTTTGTGCGATGCATGAGGGAAATTCAACTGCTCGAACCGCCTCTGGCATTAGCTGGATAAACATCAAGATTCGCTGCTGTAAAAATATTTCAATTGACTTCTTTTCCTCTTCAAGGCACCCTGAAAGCATTTAACAGTCACATTACCCCCTAAATTTTCCGCCACAACCAATTGCACCCGTAGCTCAGCTGGATAGAGCATCTGATTGCGGTTCAGAAGGTCGGGCGTTCGAATCGCTCCGGGTGCGCCATTTAATTCCCTTTTAAATCATATTCTTTACTCTTTAGAAATGTATGCTGAGATGATGGCAATTAACAGATTGTCACAATTTTATTACATGCATTGGTAACAAAACTGGGATTTTTTTGTCCTGCTGCTCCTAATGAGGCAATTCCCTCCAACTTTCATGAACATTTACATAGGTAATGTGAACAAATTGTGAAAATGGTGTTCAGAGATTTTTTTT